>CAZEGN010000041.1:0-1506 GCA_964512325.1 uncultured Candidatus Peribacteria bacterium | reverse complement strand
CTTTTTTAAGTGTTGTGATTAAGATGTCTTCTTCGGCATGAAAAATCATTTTTGGAGTAGATATTCTATAGGTTGCATTTTCAGCATCAGATAAATCGGCCGCTTCTGGCTGTGACGGTTGAATAGGTTGGTTCTTATTAATTACGTCATCCATGTGCTTGTCAAAGTTTGTAGTAACAAAAATGGCACCCATTTTATATAGTTCATCATAAATTTTCAGTTGTTTTATTTTTTCCTCATCACCTTTTAAGATTTCTGATGAATCAGGCGGGGAAATTCCAGTTTCATCAATAATTTTTTGACAGATTGTCAAGGTCATACGTGGATCTTTTTTGAGCAATTGCTCTTTCTCGAAATGATTTATTAGGTCGTGTTCGAGTAGATGGTCAACATAGGCTTTAGCAAAGCCGTACCAATCGGGGCAACCAATTATTCTTGAGACACCAGCACCAAAGAAAACCACCAAGTCCTCGCGTTTTGCAGCCTCTTTGATTTGTTGTGGTACTTTGGGTATTAACCGAATACTTGCCATAATACAAAAGAAGAACTTCTTGCGAAGTTCTTTGGGGTTGGCAAATTCATGCTGTTCCGCAGGCACCTCGCCTGTGTACTTTGTTACACATTATATCACTTTGATTTCTGTGTAACTGTCAAATGAATTTCCAATATTATGATTGTTATTGATATAGTTTGTATTAGTTAATGTAAATTGGTGTTTGTTTCTGTCACTTTATGAGCGGGTAAGGGGAATCGAACCCCTCTCTATTCCTTGGGAAGGAATCATTCTACCGATGAACTATACCCGCAATGTGTCCTAGTAACTCGAGATGTTGTAACTTTTTATTGTATCACCAAATACGCTCTCACTGTAGTCTTGACCCAGTATGTTACCAGGCACATAATGTGGTCGTTTGTGTGTATAGTAAATTTATATAAAAACAGGAAGGGTGTTTATGAAAATAACCAAAATCAGTGCCTACGAAATCTTAGCCTCAGGTGGCTACCCCACGATCGAGGCCTATGTCGAACTAGAAGATGGTAGCCATGCCACAGCTAGCGTCCCATATGGAGCGTCCGCTGGCTCACACGAAGCAACCGTCATGATGGATGAGGATACTAGTCGCTGGAATGGTAAGGGTATGCAAAAGGCTATAAGTAACATTAATACTGTTCTCGCTCCCGCACTCATTGGCCAAGATGCCTATGATCAAAGAGCCATCGATCAGCTCATGCTGGATCTAGATGGTACTCCAAACAAAGCAAAGCTCGGTGGTAACGCAATCCTCTCACTCAGTATCGCCGTCGCCAACGCTGCTGCCAGTAGCAAAAAGGTCGAGCTCTATCGACACATCATCGACACCTTCCAAACTGGAGTTGACTTAAAGACCCTCCCTCAGCCCATGGTCGTCGCCATCGAAGGTGGCAAACACGCAGATGAAACCACCGACCTCCAGGAATTCTGCTTCTCTGCTAGCCGCAAAGCTAGTGTCAAAGAGAATGTCCGCA
>CAZEGN010000040.1:0-1701 GCA_964512325.1 uncultured Candidatus Peribacteria bacterium | reverse complement strand
AAATCTATGCTAATACTATGAGGAGTTAAATTGGATAATTGTTTATATTTAGCAAATAATCGTTATCAACAAAAACACTATAAAAAAGCATTCCAGAACTAGAAGCTCACCACAGTAATTAAAATTTAGGGGCTGTACCAGATAACAGCATAAAGTGTTACGATGGTGCAAATGAGAAAAAGTCGATTAAGCAAGGTAAAGCAAGAGAAATTAATTGAACATTTTGTGGCAGGCACAACAGCAAGATGTGCGGCTTCTTTAGTGGGTATTAATAGGCGTTGTTGCATAAATAGTTTTTCGGTCAGCAAACTTGCTTGGTGGCACAATACTATGCTACTGCATAACTCTCAGGCATACCTAAGTGTGTCATTTTATTCATGATATTGCACTTGATAAACGCTTCTGTGCACTGATTCGCAAATGTCCGTGCCGCTAACTCTCTGTCCAGAAGGGTTTTGAAACGAAACATCGCGGTTTCCGCTAAGCTGCGTCGATGATAACCCCTAGCCTTTTTCCAAGGGGCTTTGCCAACTTTGCGGATCTCCCTTATATTTTCATCTCTTTGCAAAGCAGACTCCTTGTAGTTGCCATGCTGTTTGATCTTCGCCGTCTCTCGCGGTGGAATAATGGCTTTTATGCCGAGCTTTTGCAGCAACGCATAATTCGCATGACTGTCATAGGCCCCATCAGCGGATACTTGATCAATAGGCCCGTCAATTGGCTCTAACAAATCCGGCAGCATTTCACTGTCACCCACGTTATGGCTGGTTAAAGCCGCTGACAGGATCTCTCCGGTTTTTTCATCGATCGCTAAATGCAACTTTCTCCACGTACGCCGCTTACTGTGCCCGTGCTGGCGCACTTTCCATTCTCCCTCACCAAAAACTTTCAACCCTGTCGAATCGATGACCACATGGCGCGGCTCAGCAGATCTGGGCTTGACCTGCAAGGTAGGCTCTAACATTTTTTGGCGACGACACACCGTGGAATAATCCGCGGCTTGGATCGGCAGCTTTAATAAGTCGATCACAGAAGCCACAAAACCCTGTGCCGCTCTTAGAGGTAAGTGAAACAGCATCTTGATGGTGAGCATGCACTGAATAGCCATGTCCGAATAGTGGGTTGGACGGCCACGCCGACCATGCGTCTTCGGTTTTTGATGCCAATGTTGAATGGATTCCTCCTCCAACCACAAGGTTAAGTGGCCTCGTTTCACCAGAGATTTGTTATACTGAGACCAGTTACGGATACGGTACTGTTGTTTTTTCGCCATACTGCTTTGCCTTAAATTCTTTTGCTTGAGAACTTAAGATTCTAATGGCTATTGCTGCTATTGCAAACACCAGTGCTTTTATCCGTGACTATTTATGCAACAACGCCTCTATAAATACTAAACAGACTTACCCTGATCTCTTAAGATCATGGTTTACAACTTGGTTTCGTAATAAAAATCAAAAGCTCACGGAACCACGAACAAACATCATTATATATACCAGGATTTTGAGACTCTCTAGGCCCAGCTACATTTAGCATAGTAATATTATTATCACTTAGCCATTGGCTAATTTCCCGTATATCACTTGGCATAGAAAGATCAACTATAAATAAAGGTTTATTCAAACGTAACGCTTCGTCAATTGTCAACTGTGTTCCTTCACCTACAGATTGGGACTTGATAAAAATCAGCGTTCCGTCTGAGTC
>CAZEGN010000039.1:0-1738 GCA_964512325.1 uncultured Candidatus Peribacteria bacterium | reverse complement strand
ACCAACACTCCTTACCGACAACCAATTTGACTTTCTCTTTTAACAAGCAGGATGACACAGAGGATGGAAATGAGAGATCATGCATACCTGTTCCCTTGAGCGACATCTCTCCTCTCTGGTTTCTATCTTTCAATTCCGAATCCTGTGGTGAGCTTGTCGAATCCATACGAACTGCGAATTCCTAATTGCCAATTTCTCTTCTTCCTCCCAACTTCTGTGAGAGATCTTACCGCATAAAGCTACCTATTAAGACAGAGTTTTTTATACGATTGGCAGATAAACTACGCTCTTAAAACTCAATATCTTTCTCCTCAAATGGACCAATAAGAGCTAAAGATAAGTTTTCTGGTTTTAATAAATCCTTAGCCACACGTTGGATATCGGCAGCAGTTACATTATCAATGAGAGCTTTTTGCTCATCGAGCGTATAAAAACGATTATAGAAAAGTTGCTGGCTGGCAATCATATTGGCCACATTCTCTGAATCTTCCAACCCCATCACCATCTTGCCCTTAATGTAAGACTTTGCTTTATGCAGTTCCGCCTCCCCCACCTCCTGTTCTGCAATAAGTCTAAATTCTTCTTCAATTGCTCTTAACGCTTGATTTACACGGAGCAGATCCACTCCTGCTGAGGCAGCAAAATTGCCTGTATCAGCATAATCATCAGCACTAGCAAATACATAGTAACAAAGCCCCTGTCTTTCCCGCACAGATAAAAACAAGCGCGAACTCATTCCTCCCCCCAATATTGTCTTCATAACCCGCAAAGCATGACGATCAGGATGATTACGATGATAGGCCTGCGTGCCCAGCCAAAAGCTAGCCTGTTCAGTTTTGCGATGAACAATTAACTTACGCGCAGGCTTATAAGGCTTAAAGCCCTCAGCTACAGGCAAAGGTCCGCTATTAGTAAAAGCAAAATACTTCTCTACTAAAGCCACAACTTTTTCATGCTCTATTGGACCAGTAATAGCTACGACAATATTTTGAGGCACATACGTTCGTTCACGGTAAGCAATAATCTGCTCACGTTGCACTTTGCGAATAACATCCTTTGGACCAGCAATATTCCAGCCCAAAGGTTGGTCGCCAAAAAGCTGCTCTTCAAAAGACTCAGCAATTTTAGAACGAGGATCATCTTCATACATATTAATCTCTTCTAGAATAACACCACGTTCCCGTTCAATTTCTTCCTCCTTAAAAGTAGCATGCAACAACATGTCAGAAAGCACATCACAAGCAAGCTCAGCATGTTCTTTAGCCGCACGAACATAATAACCGGTATAGTCTTTTCCGGTGAAGGCATTAAATTCACCGCCTACACCATCAATTGCTTCAGATACTGCTCGCGTATCTGGATACTTTTTGGCGCCCTTAAAAAATAAATGTTCTAGGAAATGAGAAACACCATTAATCTCTCGTGTTTCAAAGCGAGAACCAGTGCCGACTAAAACCAACACTGTTGCGACTTCTGTTTGAGGCAATAAACCACTGATAATACGTAAACCATTAGGCAATTCTGTTTTCTGATACATAGTTTTTTAATAAAAATGACTATTCATTGAGTGCTGATAGTCTAGTGCAAATAAAAAGAGAATTCAAAATGTCTGCACAAATTCAGTATAAGTAGTAATCCACTTATCGACTCATTCTCTTTCTACATTCTGAGCTTTCTGATTTCTACGGAGAGTTCTATAATTAAACGCGCCACCTGGTATAAGTAGTTTACAAGAACA
>CAZEGN010000038.1:0-2147 GCA_964512325.1 uncultured Candidatus Peribacteria bacterium | reverse complement strand
AAGTGTTCTTGTAAACTACTTATACCAGGTGGCGCGTTTAATTATAGAACTCTCCTGTATACGTGCAGTATTGCTGTCTTATTTACGATCTGAAGGTTCTTGCCAAACAAGCATGAGGCTATTTATAGTAATACCCTTACTTTATCGCATGAATACATTTGAAGGCGCCGCTGTGGTAAATAGCTCGCTTGTCTTACAAGGCAGAGACTATGTAGCCCAAAAGCTTACGGAAGCGGGATTAGATCCAGAAAAACTGGTATGTGGCATGATTGCCGGTTCTGGTCTAGGGGAATATCCCAACCAGCATCTGGCTGAAGATAGAGTGGAAATACCTTTTCGTGATGTCTTTAACCAGCTTGGTATTGCAGAGCATAGCGGTAAAGTATCTGGGCATGCGCGCAAACTCATCATTGGGTCATTGAAAAATGGGCCGGCAGATAAGCTTGTTGTTGTGCAAAGCGGACGCGAGCATCCTTATGAAGATATTTCACCACGCAGAGCTACTTTTTGGCTACGACTCATGCAGGCATTTGGTGTGCAAAATCTCATTACTTCCAATGCAGCTGGGATTGTTACGCCAGACACGTTAGATATTCCAGCCCTCATGATGGTCATGGGCGACATTGATCTCGATGAAAACTATAACCCTCTTTTGGGTAGCAATGATGAAGACTGGGGACCACGATTCCCACACATGGGAGATATGTATCCTGCTGACACGCGGGCTTTGGCAGCAAAGATCGCAGATAATGCAGGTGTTGATTTAAAGCAAGGAATTCTTCTACGGACAAAAGGTCCCCATTACGAATCAAGAACCATAGTATATCACTGTAGAGGTCTCTTGAAAAATCTTTTTGAAACTGCTGCGGCACAAACAAATGAAACAGATTTTGTTGGCAAACCGGTAGGCGTTGTCGGCATGTCGACTACCTATGAATTACGCGTGGCGCAGCATGCTTCACAAGCTAATCGCTATCCCGCATTTCGCCAGCATCGGCTAGCATTGAGTGTGGCTACCAATTATGCTGCTGGTTTAGGAAAAGACGGTCCGGACACATTTCCAGCACACACTGAAGTAGAAGCAAATGCCCGTTTGGTCGAAGAACGATTTGGCAAGCTCGTACGAGCAATTATGCTGGCTATTATAACTCAATAATCGCTTAAAAATACATTTACTTGAGTGCTAGGGGAACAGTTTTCCTAACATTGCTCCTTGCCCTGACTGCAAAACGTGTGCGGCACGTAGAGGTATCCAGAAGCACTCTAGTCTGGTGGGCTCTTGTTTACCATCATGCAGCTCTGCACTTTGCCAACGCACTGGTAAAGGTTTCTGTGGACATGCTAAGAAAAAGTAACGCTCTTGAATTTCATAACGATACGGCGTCATATCATATTCAGCAGTGCCTAAACATCGTTCAATTATAAAACCTTGCTGGCCTGTTTCTTCTTCTAGTTCTCGCAACGCTGCTTCTGTGGGTGTTTCACCCTTGCGAATACTGCCTGCAGGTACTTGAATGCCGACTTCTTCCATTGAATAGTCTACATGTTTAAATACTAATAGCTTTTGCTCTTGGATGCAGTAAACCAGCACTTTTTCTTTTCTTGCCTTGTCCATAAGACAAATGTTATTACTGCTTGCTAACTAACTTAACTTAGGTACTAACTTTTCAGCTGATTCTACCACGCCTTGCAACAAAACATGGCGGCACACTTCTGGATCAGCAATTAAGGCATAGATGGGCTTTCCTAAAGCGATAGCAAATCCCATTTCTAAGGTAACACTCACACCAGCATAACCACCCTTGTTATAGATAAAAACAACATCAGCCATGCGTATCTTTTGCATATGGTCATAAGTTAGCCCCATAGCCACACAATGCTGGTAATCTTGGCTGATTTTGTCCCACTCACTGTGATCAACATTAATGCTTGGAGCATATACCAATACTCCTAGCTTCTCTAACTCGGAAACAAAGTGAGCTATATCTTGCTTAAACTTTCTGCTACCACAGACAACAACAGACTTCATGGTGAAAATGTTTTTTTGGCACTATATGATGATTCTTTGGTTTTGCAAAGATGAGCTTTGCAGAGGGAGAGTTCTATAATTAAACGCGCCACCTGGTATAAGTAGTTTACAAGAACAC
>CAZEGN010000037.1:0-2270 GCA_964512325.1 uncultured Candidatus Peribacteria bacterium | reverse complement strand
ATACATAGTTTTTTACACTTGGTCTTTGTGCTACGCGAGCATTTCTTAATGCAAACGCAGTATTTGCTTTAAGATGCATACTCAAGGCTTGTAAGTGTTCATGCAAATGATCAATTGTCTCTGAACCTACAGCGCGGGTAGCCATAGTACCGCCCAAGTCTTCTTTTACGGCAATAGTATTGCTTTGTACTGCTGCTGTCAGACCTGACAAGAGTCTGGTTACCGCCTCTATTTTTTTATAGTTATCATCATCAACGGTATAATTGCTAGTGAGAGGTTGAGCTAAAGCATATAGTTCATCAGAAACCCGCTCGACACCGTAGTTGTCAGTGACTGTCGATAAGACTGAAGAGAACCATTTGTCGAACTTGGCATCATCAGTTTTGCATTCAGTGGGCACCACTACTCCCAAGAAGGAGCCATTTGGTTCACTTTGAAGCAGGAGACGAATTTGTGCAAAACTGGTCATGCCTTCTGGTCCGAAGAATATTTTTCTCACACCCTCATGCACCTGAGCCTCAGACATGCGACGAGCGAGTTGGCTACCAAAAGCTGCTGCAGCAGCAATTGCATTGCCGGAAGTGGTCATCTTTGCTCCAATTCCTCTACTAAAACTGAGGACGAGACGCTGCTTGAAGAGTTTTGCTAAAGCAGGAATACCAGTGTTTTCGATTACTTCAATTTCTCGGCCCACTACTTCGGTACGATCATGTGTATCAGCAACACGGTCACGACTTGTTGTCAGTTTTTCTGCTGCAGCTATATAGGTGCGTGTTAGGTTGGTGAAATGTGCTTTTACGATTTTATCATCACCACATTTGGCTACTACTTGATTGTAAGTAAGTTCAAAACAATTATCTAAATCAGTAGTTAATTTATTTAGAAGTTGTTGTTTCGCGTCTAAAAATTCATCAGGTGTAAGTTGTTTTTTAGTATCAAGGACGTGACAAAATGCTCTGATAAAGTTTTTTAGCAGATCAATACAAGTAATTTCAACATGTTCGAAGAGACTCATAATTATTGGATGTCTCGTAGTATGTGTAGCTAGCTTTTCTTTTATACTAGTAGTTTTGTCGGCTATGTTTCCGGCATATCGACCAGCATTCCTTTCTTTATCTGCAAGCACTTTTTCAATTTCAAACTGCTCAACAATATGGCGGACCTTTTTGTTCAGCTGCTCTTTGCCTAATACACACACTGCCTTGCCCTGGTCCACTTTCATGATGACACGGAACGGACTGACCCAAGCATCAGTTTCTTTTAAAAGGTCGACCATGGCATGGGCAATGTTTGGTGTGATTTGAAATCTTGCTTTGCGTTTGACATTTCCATGGTCATCTTTGTCGGCAGTACCGGCTGCATTTACCTGGACAATCTCTCGAGTAAACATCTGTTTTAGACCTGGAAAGTAGCTTAAGAACGATGCTAGTTTGTCAAGACGACGTGCTGTATTAAATTCTGTCTCATCTACCAAATCGTAATGGGGCTGATGCAGCTTTGCAGCATAGGCTGAGCGGTAGGCTTCTTTATTGGTATCATTAAGCGCGCGCAGCAAATTGCGTTTTTCTTGAGGATCAAGCTTGTCATAGTAAGCTTCAGTACGATGATCGAAATGCCCTTTATATACTTTTTCAAGCTTAGCAAGACGTTCTTTCTTTTGATTTTCGCTGCTCCAAATTGCACCAAATGTTTCTAAAACTCCTCCTATGGTCATTGCGCCCGTCTTGAGTGCGCATACTACTGGTGTGGTCGCTGTATAAGCAAGGGCTACAGGCACGCTGGCAATAGCCACTGCTTCACCTATGACTTGTGCTGTGCCGAACACAGCGTTTTTAATTGCCCCATTTTCTTTTTTTATTGGTAATTTATGCTTGACCCAGTTGCTAATGCCTTCAGGCAAATTGCTTAGTTTTACTAAATGATCTAATAGGTAGTCCTCGAGCTCTCTATTTTCCTTCGCATCGATGTCACTTATTGGTTTGTCACCATGTGCAGCTTGTGCGTTTATAATTCTTTCTCCTCTCACTGCACTGGCAGTGGGTAGCTGACGAATGTCTTTGTGTGCTGCTTGACGATAGCCACGATAAGGCTCTGCTGTGTCTTGAACGCTGCTTAAAATATCATTTCCACACAGCGTCGCGCTAAGATTGCTGCGAGTGTCTGCGGTAGCGGTATATGTTTCATAAAGTACGGACTTGTCTACGCGTTTTTTTACATTCTCAGGCTTATGCTGGTAGATATGCAAATTAAGCGGACGAATGGGGTCGGGT
>CAZEGN010000036.1:0-2505 GCA_964512325.1 uncultured Candidatus Peribacteria bacterium | reverse complement strand
ATTGAGTTTAGACGCTCAAATAATAACTTCCCCCAACCTTTCCGTTAATTTAACCAGGTCAGGAATCAGTCTTTTCCTTGCGGGTGTTTTTATGATAGAATTAAATGAATTAATAAATATCAATGGACACAAATAGTACAAATTCGATGCCAGAAAACCAGGATTTGCCGTCCACACCTGTTGCTCCACTTGCCTCATCTCCTTCAGCTAGTTCATTAATTCACACACCTGCCCCTACCAAAACGCATGTGCCGATATTGGTCTGGGTCTTGTTAATTATTGTCTTATTAGGTACTGGTGGTATTGGTTATATGGTATATGCACAACAAAATACTCTGAGTGGACATGAAGTCGCGATCAAGGCGTACCAAGACAATTTAAAGCAGTGGACTGATCAGGTAAATGTATTGCAGAGTGCGGTGCAGGATTTACGAACACAAGTTTCTGCTTTGCCAACAGTGATGCCTACTCTAGTGCCCGATAACCGCGATGATTCGGAGGGGGGATTTAGTTTGGGAGGTATGACTGGGGTGTTACCTAATGATAGTGCACCTAGTGACCAAGATTTGCGAGGTGATGATCAGGTGATGTTTGATGACGATTCACTTTCCGATGGGAAAATGACTACGGAAGATGAGGTTGGTATGATTAATTCATATTTAAATGAGATCAAATCTGGACAACATAAGGCGGCGCAGCCAGACGGTATTGCTGTATACAAAAGTCGTCAGGTAAGTTCTGATGGTAGTATGACTTATGACATCTTCCGCAGTACTACAGAAGAGAACACTTTTTATATTTATATTCGTCAAGGCACTAATGTTCAGCCCGGCTGGTTTGGACCATTTGCTGCTTTCCCTGGTTCATAAGATATAGCCAATTTGTACAGAGCAAGATAAAATAGTGATGAGAACTGTCCTTATCACTATTTTTTTGTGTCAAAAGCCTTTCATCCTCAAGACTTCTATTTTAAAAAAGCAAAAGCACAGGGTTTTCGTGCCCGCTCTGCCTTTAAATTAGAAGAACTGCAGCAGCGTTTTCGCTTGTTAAAGCCTGGGCAAAATGTCGTTGATGTGGGGTGCGCTCCGGGTAGTTTTTTACAATATGCTGCTACGATTGTAGGTCCGCGTGGTAATTTGGTTGGCTTTGATATTAAGCCGGTTGCTCATTTAGGTAAACCCAATATTGCTACTTTTGTAGCCAATGTGTTAGAGGACGATGTGGTGAGCCTAATTCGTCAGAAGTTTGAAATGGCTGATGTAATTGTGAGTGATATTGCACCGAATACATCAGGAATTAAGGATGTTGACCATGGTCGGTCAATTGATTTAAATCGTGCTATCGTGGAAGTGGCGAAAACTGTCTTGCGCAATGGGGGCAATGTGTTGTTAAAAGTATTTGATGGTCGTGAGTTTCCAGCATTTATTAAGGAATTAGGAGCAACCTTTGAGTCTGTGAAAGTAGTAAAACCAGAAGCGTCTCGTGATCGCAGTCGAGAAGTTTATGTCGTTTGCTTACGCAAGAAGCCACAAAAGTTGACTGAACCCGTATGATTACTTGTCCTCATTGTAATAAAGAATTTGAATATAAAAAATCTGTTGGCAAAAACCATCTTTCTTGGAAAACTTTTCAATGGGCCTTTGTTTTGATTATGGTCGCAATGATTCTATATGGCTTTCGTGAACGGGATGGTACGCAGTTGTTGTCCTCAGTAACCACTTTGCAAACTAATTTGCAAACCGCTTACGATGTATTTGAGAAGGCGAGCAAAAGTGTGCGCGGACATATTGTCAAAGAAATGCGTGTGCAGGTGCATACTAGTGATAGAGAGGTGATTACACGTCAGGCGAAAGAATTGGTTCAAGCTGAGCGCAATAACAATCCGACCAATATTATTTACATTTATTTCTACTTAACTGATAAAAATCCTAATGACTTGCCATTGGAAAGCTGGATTGCCAAGGCCAGTTTCGTGAACTTTGCTCTAATTAAGGATATAAAACCTGGTGACTTTGCCAATGCCAAAAATATTGCTGCAGGAACATACATTGAGTTTAAAAACTGAAAATTGAGGAAAAAGTGACTCAATGCGCAGACACTAAACGGATAGGAAGCTTGCCTCGCTCTTTTCCCCTTTCTCCATTTTTCATCCCTCTGCTCTTTCTTCATCCCGACTTCCGTGGAGGGATCCTGCTGGGGTAAGTCACATGCAAAGATAGCGATTCATACAGCGTTGGACGGCATCCGGCAAGATCCTTCGGCAGGCTCAGGATGAAAAAGAGGAATTGGGCTAGGCCCATTCGACAGTACTCAGGGCGGGGTTAGGCTTAGGATGAATAATGGAATGGGATGAACCAAGGTGCGTGTCCATTTCCCTTCCTCCTCTTTCAATTGCGAATCCTGTGGTGAGCTTGTCGAATCCATGCGAACTGCGAATTCCGAATTGTCCCCGGAGAATTCAAGGATTAAACGCGCCACCCAGTAAAACTTGGTGAGGAGTGAGGT
>CAZEGN010000035.1:0-2774 GCA_964512325.1 uncultured Candidatus Peribacteria bacterium | reverse complement strand
AGTGTTCTTGTAAACTACTTATACCAGGTGGCGCGTTTAATTATAGAACTCTCCGGCTTCCCCAATTTAAAGGATAGCCATAGCTGTAGTTACTCTGGTGAAGATGCAACGCTACTTTACGAATGTATGGGCTCAGGAGCGAATCTCTACAATATCCAATTCGGCTATCTTTGCCTGGTAGGTAGCAGTGACCTGCTTTACTGCTCTTACATGTTCAGCTCTAAAAACTGTTTTGGCTGCAGCAATATGCGAAAAGCAGAATACTGCATTCTCAACAAGCAATACAGCAAGGAAGAGTATGAGCGCCTAGTACCTCAAATTATTGAGCATATGCAGCGCACGGGCGAATGGGGACAATTTTTCCCCACCGAAATCTCTCCCTTTAGATATGAAGAGACCACTGCCGCTGAATACTTCCCTCAACAAGTAGAGCAAGCTACTGAAAAGAAATTTAACACAATAAAACAGGAACTTGATTTCTATGCCAAGAAGCACCTGCCAACACCTTCACTTCATCCAGACACTCGACATGCAGAGCGCCTCGCCCTCTGCACCCCACCCAAGTTCTGGCACAGAAATTGTCACAAATGCCAAGCCGCTATCACCACCAGCTTTGCCCCCGAAAGACCCGAAGTAATCTACTGCGAAGCTTGCTATCAAGCACTTGTCTATTGAGCACAATTACGCCATTATCCCTCCCGACAATCTATAATTGAAATCTATCCCATGTCCTCCCACATCACTCCCTATCTCTTATTCAACAACCAATGCCGTGAAGCAATGAACTTTTACAAAGATTGCTTTGGTGGCGAATTAATCCTGCAAACAGTAGCAGAAACACCCATGGCCTCTCACATGGCTCCTGAAATGCAGAATCAAATTATTCATAGTCAGCTCAAGAGTGACGCTATTGCTATTATGGCTTCAGATAACTGCATGAATATGGCAATTCAAACTGGCAACCAAGTAAGCCTGTGCATTAACTGTGGCAGTGAAGAAGATATTAATACTTTCTTCACCAAACTATCAGCCGGCGGAAAAGTAAGCATGCCGCTAAAAACTGAATTCTGGGGAGACACTTTTGGTCAACTCACCGACAAGTTTGGCATTAATTGGATGCTCAACTTTAGTCAGAAAAAAGAGTAACACAGTGATTATTCCAGATTCCCTCAAAGAGTACTTTTGGAGATCAAAACTGACAGCCAATCACCTACTGAGTGTAATTTGTAATTTGTAACTTGTAATTTGTAATTCGTAATTCGTAATTCGATTCGCATGAAATATTCAGGAAGTTGTCATTGCCAGAAAGTAAGATTTGAAGTCGAAGCTGATTTTGCTGATGCAATCACCTGCAACTGTTCAATTTGTCATCGACGCGGTAGTGTTTTAGCTTTTGTGCCTGAAATTGCCATGGTTTCAATTGTCGGTGAAAACAATTTAAGTGATTATCAATTTGGATCCAAGACCATTCACCATCGCTTTTGCTCAACTTGCGGCATTCTGCCTTTCGGCACAGGCACAGACAAAGAAGGTCATCAAACCTATGCAATCAATTTGCGTTGCTTAGACAACTTTGATCTGAGCAGGGTGCATATCACTGAATTTGATGGGAAAAGCAGATAGCACCTCCGAATTCGGATGGATTCGACAAGCTCACCACAGGATTCTGAACTAGTGAAAATGAAAAGCACAATATTATGCAGACTGCGATTGCTTTGGGGGGAATTTGCCCGCTAATGATGCGCTAAAACCGGCACCAATTAAACGGTCAAATCTTTGATCCCAAATTGGAGTAATACCTAAAGCCACTGAGTAAGGCAGCAAAGAGTCATTAATATTTTCCTGCTCAAAGAAACGATGGCGATAACGCTCTGCTTGATGCAAATAGGCATATAGTCCTCTTGCGTACCAAGTGACGTCTAAGCCATTATTTGTGTATACAAGTTTATTTTTATAAGACTGCAGGTGATTATAGGCAAGTAAGAGAACTGTAATTGGAATGGCAGGAAAAGTGAAACTAAATAAAAGTGCTAAGAAGAATAATGGCCCAAAAGCTACTATCATCATTGCGCTACGACGCATATTTATCTTAAGCAATGGCTTGATGCTGCTACTAGTGAATATTTCTTTTTGTTGGAGCTGCAAATAAGCAGTCCTTACTAGTCCTTCCCAACTCTCTGGGGTAAATAAAAAGGCCAGATTAGTTAATGAAACAGTTTTTTTGTGTACAAAGAGAAGATCTATTAAAGCTTTTTCAAAGCTATCCGACATTGCATGCTCTGCGTTTATGAGTTCAAGTTGATAATCTTGTACCTTGCCCATCTGATTATACTGGGGGGTCAACTTTATTATGCCTCTATTGGCCAAATCAATAAGAGTTCCGCCCACAATTCCCCCATCAAAATTGCCATGACTATAGGCAAGTCCTATTTCCCACACTGAAAATCCTGCCAATGGTGTGTATTGGGCAACTTGTGTGCGTTTACTTAAAAGAGCCTTTTCTCTTTGCAAACGATATTTCCTCAGAACAATCTTCACTACCAACCACATTGCAGGTAGCCATATGATAAGCTGTGCAAGCATACTGCTTAGCTGAGGATCCAAGTCGGCAGAACTTAGATGAAAACTATATTCCATTTATTTGATTTTTGATCACTACCAAGAACGTATCATATCTCAGTTTCTCTGAGAATGCTTGCCTGCTCACCATAGAGTCATGCGGTTAAATTAAACAATAGGTTGGGGAAAATAATTTTGAGAGAGTTAAGGTAAAG
>CAZEGN010000034.1:0-2961 GCA_964512325.1 uncultured Candidatus Peribacteria bacterium | reverse complement strand
AAATGGCGAAAACGCTCAATGGAGGGCAGTCTAATGACGATTAACCGTGATGATGAGCTAGTTCCTGTTAGTGAAGTAAAAAAGCTCAAACAACAAATTAAACAACTTGAGCAACTGGTAGGGAAAAAATCCTTAATGATCGAATGTCTGCAAGAAGCGATTGAGATTGGTCGCGAAAAAAAACTTATATCTCGGCAACCCTTGCCAGGCGTGGACGATATAGCCAAAGACTGATTGCTACGGCATTGAACATATCTCGATCTCACTTAATCGATCAATTAAAGGACGCAACCCCTATGACTAACAACTTAGCCGATATCCCTCCTTATGAGGTGATGAAAGAAGAGCATGTAATTAACGATATTAAAGCCTTGCTCACCGTAAAGCCGACTTATGGGTATCGGCGGGTAACCGCGGTGTTAAAGGCGCGTTATCAACAGCAGAAACGGCCCACAGTAAACCATAAGCGCATCTATCGCCTGATGAAGAAGCATCACTTGTTATTATCCCGTTATGCCTCAAAACCCATACGCGTACATGAGGGTAAGATTATCACGTTGCATTCTAATACGCGTTGGTGCTCTGATAGTTTTTTTATCCCGTGTGATAATGGCGAGCGTGTTCAAGTCGCCTTTTCGTTGGATACCTGTGATAGAGAAGCCATGCGTTATGTGGCCTCTACTCGGGGTATAGATGGGGAAATGATTCGTGACTTAATGACAGAAACGATGCACTATCGCTTTGGCCAAGTGGATGCCTTACCGCATAAGGTGCAATGGTTAAGTGATAACGGGCCGTGCTATGTTGCCCGCAAAACCGTATTGTTTGGCCGCTCTTTAGGCTTGGATATTTGCACGACACGTCCCTATAGTCCTGAAAGCAATGGCATGGCTGAAGCCTTTGTCAAAACTTTTAAGCGGGACTATGTATGGCTAGGAGATTTATCTTCGGCCGAAGCGGTATTCCATCAATTACCGCAATGGTTTGAAGCTTATAATTCTCAAGCTCCGCATAAAGGTTTGAAAATGCTTTCACCTAGGCAGTATATGGCTCAGCAAAAACTGGCTGTATAAACCGGTCCGGTTTTAGGGGGCAACTCCAAGAAGCTAACAGTTTTTTTTGGTTTTCTCAAGTATTTTGTCTTAGTTGTCAGAGCAATTTAGTAATGTCACCTGTGAGCAATTTAGAGATGTCACCTTTTAGGTGTTCGTTTCAGTAAGATTTTGCTTATTTGAATTAACGATGGTGCATCATGCTAGGTGAGCTACTGACGATGAGTAAACAAGAGCTAAAGAGAATTCAGGTAATCCGGCAGGTAATTGACAAGAAGTGCAAGCAGCAAGCAGCGGCTCAAGAGTTAGGTTTAAGCAAACGACAGCTGATTCGGTTAGTGAAAGAGGTCGTTCAGCATGGTGACGTGGCCTTGCTGTCAAAGCGGCGAGGCCAACGCAGCAATCGCGCTCATACAGTGGAATTTAAGTTAACCATTAAAGGCTTGGTACAACGCCACTATCCGGATTTTGGGCCGACGTTTGCCTCAGAGAAATTGTTTGAGCTGCATAACATCAAGCTCAATAAAGAGACCTTGCGGCAATGGATGAATGAGTGGGGATTTTGGAGAAGCAAGCCGAAAAAAGTGATGAAGTTACAACAGAGCCGAAGTCGCCGATCGTGTTTTGGTGAGCTGATTCAAATTGATGGATCCCACCATGACTGGTTTGAAGGCCGTCGTGACTCGTGTTGTTTGCTGGTGTTTATTGATGATGCGACCAGCCGTCTGGTTGGCTTACGTTTTGAGGAAAAAGAAACCACCGTGGGCTATTTTGCGTTGTGTCGCGCCACGATTGAGACCTATGGCAGACCGCTGGCTTACTACAGCGATAAGTTCGGTGTTTTTCGTGTCAATCAACAAGACCAGGAAGAAAAAGAAACGCAATTTGGCCGTGTTGTAAGGGAGTTGGATATTGACTTGCTGTGCGCACATTCACCCCAAGCGAAGGGCCGAGTAGAGCGAGTCAATGCCACCTTGCAAGATCGATTGGTGAAAGAGTTACGCTTAAGGAATATCTGTAGCATTGAAGAAGCCAACGCTTATTTGCCGGAGTTTATAGCGGATCATAACCAACGTTTTGCGCAACTACCCAAAGAAGCTTTTGATGAGCATCGTAAAGAGTTACCGGCTTCAAACGTGCTGGATTTGATCTTCAGTTTACAATACACCCGCACCTTATCGAAGCAACTGGAGTGCAGTTATGAAAAACGAAAACTTCAGGTACAAGTGGAAGGTAAAGGCTATCGTTTACAGCATAAGCAAGTAACCGTGGCCATCGATATGCAGGAGAACATGCATCTGTTACTCGATGGGAAACCGCTACCCTTTAAAGAATTTGATAAAACACAAAAAGCGCCAGAAATCATTGATAGCAAAGGCTTAGAAAAGAAAATGAATGCAATTAAAGACAAAGCCAAACAAAGAAAACCGGGCGCCTCTCATCCCTGGCGAAACTACCAACTCACCCTCGATAAAAAGCTAGCTCAGCTTAGTGGAAGCAGTTACCCACAAGGCGCTTGAGGTTAGCGGAAGGTCTCCGGCCTCATGGATAACTGCTATGCAGCAAGGAAGTCTGAGGTGACATTTCTATCTTGCTGGAATAGGTGACATTTCTAAATTGCCTTGACACCGTTTATGACCAAGGCACCCTACGACCGCTATCTTTGGGCCACAAACCCTACAGCTTTGCCCATAAAAATGCTACCATTATTAATAATCTAATAATAAAGGGTAAACCTATGCCTAAAGCAGCCACACCCAGTTTAACCACGTATTTAAGCGATTTAGCGAATGAACCTCGTTATTGGTCCCCAGATCAACAACCGCTATTTGAATTGCAAGCTGAGGATTATACCGAGCAAAATTTAAACGATTTACAGCGGTATACCGCCCTCTTAGAACCACACGGT
>CAZEGN010000033.1:0-3561 GCA_964512325.1 uncultured Candidatus Peribacteria bacterium | reverse complement strand
TCTTTACCTTAACTCTCTCAAAATTATTTTCCCCAACCTATTGTTTAATTTAACCTCGGCAGGATCGGCACTATCTAAAAACAGTTTCGTTATCATAAAATTGCTTTAACTTTTTTGACTATTGCGCGTGCTGAGATTCCTTCATAGTCCAATAGCTCGTCCGGCATTCCGCTACGTGGCAGATTCTGCACAGCTAAACTGTAGACTTTATAGTTTTCTTCACTTAATAAGGCGCTGATAGCCTCACCAATACCACCTGCTTGATAGTGATCTTCAACCACTAGGCACTCTTCAGTATCTTGCAAAGCATTGAGTACAGTGGACTTATCCAGAGGCTTAATACAATACAAATCGATCACTCTTACGAATATTCCCTCTTCGCGCAAAACATCATAGGCCTTAAGTGCTTCATGCACTGTGATCCCCGCAGCAATAATCGTACAAATATCATCTTCTGATTGACGCAGAACTTTAAGTCCGCTCACTACAAAATCCTCGCTTGTCTTATAGAGCACTGGCGTATCCTTTCTAGTAGTCCTCATATACACCGGCCCATCAATCGCTGCCGCAAGCTGTACTAATTTAGCAGTTGAGACTGCATCGCTAGGGTAAAACACTGTGCTACCGAACATGGCGCGAAAAAGGGCAATATCTTCTAAGCCCATTTGCGATGCACCATCTTCGCCAATTGATACACCAGCATGTGAGCCTACAAACTTTACATTTGAGCGTGCTAATCCTGCCATTCGAATCTGATCAGCTGCCCGCGTAAAAAATGCCGCAAAAGTAGACACAAATGGAATCTTCCCCCTTTCCGCCAAGCCCATTGCCGCTGAAACCATATGCTGTTCAGCAATATACATTTCAAAAAAACGCTCAGGAAACTTTTTCTTAAGCTCTTCAGCAAAAGTAGAATTGCTCACCTCCGCATCCAATGCTACCACTCTGTGATTACGCGCAGCAATATTCACTAATGCTACCCCATAAGCTCGCCGCGTAGCCACCTCCCCTGTCCATTTCTCTCCCCCCCCTTCATCCTCATTCTTATCCTCACCCTCACCCTTATCCTTATCCTCATCCTTATTCTCTCCTCCCTCCCTCTTCTCCAGTTTTACTCTCACACTCGTATCAACGTTGCCTAGCTCGCGCAATGCCAATTGCAATTGCTCTTCATTAAGAACCTTGCCATGCCAGCCTTCTTTATCTTCCAGAAATGATACCCCCTTGCCTTTTATCGTGTTCGCAATAATTGCCACCGGCTTATGCGTTGAGCTAATTGCACGCTGATAAGCCGCACGAATCTGCTCATGATCATGGCCGTCAATTGTTATTACCTCCCAGCCAAAACTCTTGATTCGCTCAGACAAAGTGTCACTGTCTCGTCCCAACATGGTCTCCCCTCTTTGGCCAAGTCGATTCATATCAATCAATGCAATTAAATTATGCAATTGATAATGACTAGCCTCCGCAAATGCTTCCCACACGGATCCTTCTGCTAACTCACTATCCCCCAATAGTACAAAGGTTTTAGCGAGAGTTTTGTCCAAATACTTGGCATTTAGTGCCATACCAAAACCCACACTCAAACCTTGCCCTAAAGAACCTGTTGGCACATCCGTAAAAGGAAACTCTTTGGTTGGGTGGCCCTCTAAACGACTGCCAAACTTTCTTAGACTGAGCAACTCATCATCTTCAATGCCCCCCACTATAGTCCATAGTGCGTAGAATAAGGGTGAAGCGTGCCCCTTGGAAAAAATCAGGCGATCATGGTTTATTGCACGCGGTTGTGAAATGTCGTAGTAGAAAAAACCCGCACCAATCAAGACCGCCATTAAGTCAGCGGCCGACAGAGAGGATGTAGGGTGACCTGAGCC
Organism: uncultured Candidatus Peribacteria bacterium; assembly: GCA_964512325.1. Lineage (GTDB taxonomy): Bacteria > Patescibacteriota > Gracilibacteria > RBG-16-42-10 > RBG-16-42-10 > JACQZO01. Next base: position 1,687 of record CAZEGN010000033.1, on the reverse strand, counting down.
CGCCTTTGTGGTGGAGAGTAAGCTATAATATCGTAACAATTGTGCTATTGCCTGTGTATCAGCCATAAGGATACTAATTACAATAGCAGTATAGCAAACTCATTCTTCATCCTTATTGCTCCGCCCTCGACAGTTTCCAAAAAGGATGCTGATTTACTCTACAACCAATTTATTTACAATGTTTACCGCTCGGTCATATGCTGAATTCGGCACAGCATAAATTGCATTAAAGTCATCATTGCTTAATGGTCGCGCATATATTTCAGCGCTCAATAATGCAGCACCGATAGCACTATACACTTTAGCGTCATTCTGCAGCTGGTGCCCAACGCAATAGATTACAGCCAAGTCTCTTTGCACATTAACCGATCCCTCAAGACCGGCAATCTCTCGCAATTGCAAAACAAACTCATCGAATCTCGAGCTTCCCTCATCGATAGTGAAGGTCACCGAAGTATTGGCACCATTGATTGGTCCAATCGAGATATTAGCAGAAGCTGCAGCTTGTGCTATTTTTTCAAGCCAGCCTTTTTGGGCACTCATAGCTGAGTTGCGCACCGTAATCAGAATCTGATTGCGCTTGCCACTGACAAATCTAATGCCATTTTGAGTTTCTGGCTTTCTAAGCTCAGTCACCAACTGTGTTCCCTGCGCACTAGTATTGAGAGTATTCTTTATCCACAAATCAATTTGACAACCATGTTTTAATGCAAACACCAATAACGCTGCTGCACTCGGATTAATAGCTTTAATTCCTGCACCCTCTGCCAGCTCCGCTAATTCGGTAATCGTAATTTCCGCTCGGGCCTTGGCAGCGGCACATTTTTTGGGGTCAGCTGAAAAAAGACTATCTATCTCTTTTGCAATAATAAGCTGTACCTGTCCCCAATCATTACAAGCAATAGCTGCTTGCACTGCCATCCAGTCACTATAACCTCTATCAGTATGCTCCAGAATACCCCCATCTGGAAAAGGACCCGGGTGACCAGGCACAATTGCCACCAGGTTGCTCGTCACCAGTCTTCTTACTTGTTCACGAAAGTTTTCTCTTAAACCGAGATACATCTCCTCATGGGTAGCACCACCATGCATATCTGTTTTTGTAAGAGGCTTTGTAATAGCATGATAAATTTCACTACGACTAAGGTGATTTAATACTTTTTCTAAAACAAAAGCAGAAAAAAGCTCACCCAAATATAACCAATTATCAATTGCTTTTTCTCGACTCACTCCATGCTGCTCATTATTTTTTGCAATGACTTCACCTTTCTTTTCTTGCAAAAACTGTTCCACAGCTGCACACACACTATCTACTGCGTCGTCGCCAATATATTCTCTCACAAGATCCAGATGTTGCTGTACAATTTCTCGCCAGAGTTGTTCTCTTGTCTCTACATTATCGGCAATTGCCAAGAGCTTGTCGGTAACTCCTGCTAATGCAGAAACTACCGCGATTCTACCTCTATCTTGATATGTATCTAAAGTTTTCAGCACATCAGCCGGTTTTACTACTGAGGTACCTCCAAACTTGACTACGGCAATACTGGGATTAAGAACATTAAAAGCCATAAATTTTACTTGAGTGGCAAAAATACTGTTAGCAATTACAACTGTCAATTTTCGACTGAAGTGCGGAGAGTTCTATAATTAAACGCGCCACCTGGTATAAGTAGTTTACAAGAACACT
>CAZEGN010000032.1:0-3911 GCA_964512325.1 uncultured Candidatus Peribacteria bacterium | reverse complement strand
CAAGTCTACCAAAAGAAAGTAACCATCTCTTAGAAGACATTCCTTTTATATGAGCTTGCCGAAGGATCTTGCCGTTTGCCGTTGAACGTTCCATGAACCGCTATCGTCGCATAGGGCTTACCACTACAGGCCCCCTCTACGGAAGTCAGGATGAAGAAAAAGAAAGGAGAGAAGAAGCAAAAAGCAGAGTGGGATGAAAAAAGCCGGAAAACGCAAAAAGGCTGCTTCTGCTTCATTTGCATCTAATCCCTATGATCGAATCTCTACTGTTTTTGCCTTCTTATTTCGTGGTTTTTGTGGTAAAATTAAGTGATTACTCAAAAATAAACACCCAATGAAAAGCCTTTTACCAGCACTTTTGCTTGGAATTGTGGCCATAGTGATAGCGAAAGCACTATGGAAGTGGTTTATTGAAAGTTTACGGGATAAAAAAAATGGGCAGCGAGCAGCACGGATGCAATATTATTTGGTCACCATTCCAAAAGCAGACCCCAATAATAAACCAGGTGATCATAAGGAGGTCATTGCCGTCATGGAACAAGTTTTGACAGCACTAAACAAAACTTTGCCTGGTCCATTTAATGCCTATTTCAATGATGCGGATTATTTCGGCTTTGAAATATGCGCCAAGAACTTTCGTGATAATCCTGATGGCTGCCAAATAGATTTCTTTATCATTGCTTTGCCAGAATATTTGAGCTTGATTCAAAAACAAGTGACAGCCTTTTATCCTGATGCCAATATTCAACTGGTCGAGCGCAAAGAGCAATCTATTTTTGCACCAGAGAAAGAGCATTTTGGCAAAACTTTAAAACTCAACAAAAGCTGGATATTTCCTTTACGTACTTTTAAGAACTTGAGTGCCGACCCGGTAAATAGCTTAATTAATCCACTCGCTCAACTTGATCTAGATGAAGGTAGCGCTATTCAGCTTCTGCTGATGCCTGCTAATAAAAAGTGGACTAACAAAAGTTTAAAAGCGGTAGGAAAAATTCGTGATGGCAAAAAGTTGGATGCTAATAAAGTTTTGACAAAGATTGGCGACTTTATTCATCTCTTTTGGAAAGATGGCGAGAAAGACAAGCACACACCTACCGATGTCGAACAGGAGCAAATGAAAATGATCAATGAAAAGGCGCGAAAAGTTGGTTTTCATTGCGCACTGAGAATTGTGGCCTCAAGCAGCAATGAAGCAAAAGCGCAAAGTCACGTTGAAACCTTAGTGAGCTCCTTTGGACAATATTCTGATCCCGCGCTTAATGAACTTGTACCAATTGAAAAGCTAACCTCTGAGAAAACAATTAAAGGCTACCAAACACTTGCTATTGGTAATGCCAGCAAATTGGCTGTACTGAACACAGAAGAAATTGCTAGTATTTTCCATTTTCCTAACAGTCACATTAACACCACCCCAAGCATTCATTGGCAAAACTTTCGCATTGCAGCAGCACCTGCAGTATTACCAAAAGAAGGGGTCTTATTAGGACACAATGTGTACCGAGGCATTAGTCGTGAAGTACGTATGAATTTTACCGACCGCTTTCGTCACTTTTACATTATCGGTCAAACCGGTATGGGTAAATCTGTACTGCAAAAGTCGCTGATCAAACAGGATATGGCGGCAGGCCATGGGGTATGCGTAGTTGATCCTCATGGAGAGCTGGTTGATGACTGTATGGAGTTCATTCCTGCAGAACGCATGAAGGATGTCATTATATTTGACCCATCTGACACAAAGTACCCAGTCGGTATTAACATGCTGGAAGCAAAAACTGCTGAAGAAAAAGATTTCATTGCCTTAGATGCAATGAATATGATGATTGGTTTATTCGGGCCGGAAATTTTCGGGCCTCGTATCCAAGATTACTTCCGTAACGGTTGTCTTACGTTGATGGACGATGAAGAAGAAGGTGGTGCCTTAACTGACATTGTACGTCTCTTTACAGATGAAAAGTGGCAACAGTATAAAGTCAGCAAAGTAAAAAACCCCATCGTCAAGTCTTTCTGGACGAAACAAATGGCAGCGACGGGAGCACGTGAAAAAGAGGAAATGATTCCTTTCTTGGCCGCCAAGTTTGGTGCATTCGTGACTAATACCACAATGCGCAATATTGTAGGCCAAACTCATTCCAGTTTTGACTTTAGTGAGGCGATGAATAGCAAAAAGATTATTTTCGTGAAGCTAGCAAAAGGTCTGATCGGAGATATCAATGCCAACCTGCTTGGTATGATCGTGGTAAACAAAATTCAAGTAGCAGCAATGCGTAGAGCCAGCATGCCCAAAGACCAACGCCAACCTTTCTTTTTATATGTAGATGAGTTTCAAAACTTTGTGACAGATGCCTTTGAAAGCATTCTCTCTGAGGCACGTAAATATAAGCTTGGACTCATTGTCGCTCATCAGTACATTTCACAATTAGTAAAAGACAATAACGACAAAGTCAAAAATGCTGTTTTTGGTAATGTGGGTACCATGCTCAACTTCAAAATTGGCGCCCAAGATGCTGAGTATATGGAAAAAGAAATGGGTCCTGTTTTCGCTGCTAATGACTTAATCAATCTCCGTGGATTTAACGCTTGTATTAAAATGTCAGTTGATAACATTATTACCCCTCCTTTTAGCTTAAATACAGTCAAAGATTTTGAGAAAGGCAATAAAGAAATTGCACAGGTAGCAACTGAAATGTCTCGCTTGCGCTATGGCCGTGATGTGAAATTCGTTGGTCCAGAAATCTTAGCACGTATTGGGGATGTCGACTTTAGCAATTTGTCATAATTAGTGTATGGACGAAACCCAAAATCAAACACTACAACCAGAAGGGCCATCGAACCTAGCTAGCCTTGATTGGGAAAGAAGCTCGGCCGTAGATGTGCGCAAGCAACTAGCCAAGCACTTTGAGCACTTCTTGATAGACAACATGAATGCTGGGCGTGTAGAGCCAGCCAGTGCACAAGACACTGCCAGTCTCTTTGTAAAGATTTTTGAAAGCGCTTCTACCAAAGAAAGCCTCAATTCTGCATTGGATACATTAAGTCATGAAAAAAATGCATTGCTTCAAGGCTTTTTCTTGCGCGTTGAAGAAATGCGACGTCGTCAGATCAGCAGCAAACTCTATGATTTCATGGATTACTTGGTAAAGAAAAATGAAATCGCTTTAGCACGACACCTTTTTGAAATGTACAGCCAAGGACAAATTGTGAGTACGCAGCAAATGGAACAATTGCAGTCAAAGTTCACCATAGAAACCCAAGTAAACCAGTTAAAAACGCAACTTGAAAGCAAAGGCCTAACTCAACAAGTACAAACATTGATTGATGCCTTTACTAACAATCGTATTCAGTCCGAGACAGACCTTGCTCCTTGGCAAGCAATCGTCGTTGGCACAGCAACCTCCCCCGACACTAAACGCATCGTCACCACCGCCATAGCCACTCAAAGCGAAAAGCGAACTATTTATGATCGCCTAGTCACATTTGATACACGCTTAAGACAGCTTGGAAGAAAAATAGTAGGCAAGAACTAAAAAAGAAAACTCCCACTTATTCATCCCGACTTCCGTGGAGGGATCCTGCCGGTGTAAGCCATGTGCAACGATACGGGTTCATGTCGTGATAGACGGCAACCGGCAAGATTTCTCCCATTCGACAGTGCTCAGGGCAGGCTTCGTCGCTCCGCTTTGCTCGAAATGACACTGAGAGGAAAATGAACAGATGTTCCCTTGCGTTACATCTTCGTCCTTCTCCCATCTGTTCCTTTTCAATTCCGAATCCCGCTCTCCGAATTCCGAATTATCCCTCATACCCCAACACAAGTCTGCGTCTTGAGCCACTTTTCACTCTCTGCATTTTGAATTTTGGGTTAAATTAAACAATAGGTTGGGGAAAATAATTTTGAGAGAGTTAATTTGAAG
>CAZEGN010000031.1:0-4296 GCA_964512325.1 uncultured Candidatus Peribacteria bacterium | reverse complement strand
CAAAAGGCGTTGCCACCAGGCAACGCCTCATCTTTCTAGTTCCTCTCACATCCTTTCCCAATTGCGAATTGCGACCTGCTAGTTGCTAACTATTAAACTCGCTTCCTCAACCTCAGCTGTCCCTTCCCCACTACCATCATCTTTAAAGAGAGTGAAAGATACAACGTGATCGTTACTATCAAGGCGCATGACTATGACTCCCTGGGTTGAGCGACCAATGGTCGGAATGCTCTTTACAGGTAGGCGGATGATTTGCCCTTGAGTTGAGGTCACCATAATGTCGTTTGATTCATCAATTGGCAGGGGCAAGTACCTTGCACCGACGATATTGCCAGTCTTTGTTGTTACTTTAGCGATTCGTACGCCACTACCACCACGCTTTTGAGCACTAAACTCTTTCTGTTTGGTCATTTTGCCATAACCATTACGGCTCAAAACAAGAATGGCTCCGTCGGATTCCGCAGGTACTCGTAAGAGTTGCACCACCTTATCTTCACCCTTTAACTTAATGCCTCGTACTCCCTGGCTGGCTCTTCCCATAGGTCGTACATCAGACTCTAAGAAAAGGACACTTTGGCCTTGAGCAGAAACAAGCATCATTTGATTTTGGCCACTGGTAGGCTCTACCCAAGCTAATTGCTCATTTTCTTTGAGTTTGATGGCAATTAAACCTGAGCTGCGCACATTGGTAAAATCTTCAACTGGTGTTTTCTTTACTGTGCCCCCGGTAGTTGCCATGAAATAGTACTTAGTTTCACTCTTGTCTTTTTCAACAGGGAACATGGCAGTGATGCGTTCATCAGGACGCAATTGCAGCAGGTTTACGATCGCTTGGCCTTTAGCAGTGCGAGAAGCTTGGGGGATTTCCCAAGTTTTAAGGCGGAATACACGTCCCATTGAAGTGAAGAAGAAGAGCTCGGTGTGGCTGGTAGTAGTCAGAATATGCTCGACACTGTCCTCCTCTTTGGTCGTGATACCTGAAACTCCTTTACCACCTCGATGCTGTGAGCGATAGGTTGATGGTGGCAAACGTTTAATGTAGTTGCTCTTAGTCAAGGTAACGACCATGGGCTCATCTGGAATGAGATCTTCTTCAGAGAAGTCTTTTAATGAGCGTTTCATGAGTTTTGTGCGGCGCTCGTCACCATATTTTTCTTTAATCTCGACTAATTCTTGCTTCACAATTGCAGTAATTTTCTCTTGGCTAGCGAGAATTCCTTCAAGCTCGGCGATAAGTGCAAGCTTTTTCTGGTACTCATCTTGAATTTTCTTTCTCTCAAGACCAGCCAGTTGTTGCAAGCGCATTTCGAGAATTGCTTGCGATTGGCGTTCACTCAATTTGAATCGTTGTTGCAAGGTAAGGCTTGCCTCCTCTTTGGTGGGTGCCTCTTTAATGGTGGCAATGATCTCATCAATATGATCAAGGGCAATATTTAATCCTTCCAAAATGTGCGCCCGGTCTTTTGCAATACGCAATTCGTACTGCGTGCGGCGTGTTACAATGACGCGGCGATGGCTAATAAATGTCTCCAGCATGGCTTTTAAGGTCATGAGGCGAGGCTTGTTGCCATCCACTAACGCAATCATATTCATATGAAAGTCACTTTGGAGGGCGGTGTATTGGAATAGCTGATTGAGTATCTTTTTAGGAAAAGCGTCTCTTTTGAGTTCAATCACAACACGGATATCTTCCGCAGACTCATCGCGCAAGTCAGAGATACCAACGATTTTTTTATCATTAACCAATTCAGCGATCTTCTCGATGAGAAGGGCTTTGTTTACCTGGTAGGGAATTTCAGTAATGATGATGTCAAAACGGCCAGATTTCTTTTCTTCAATCTCGGCTACGCCACGAATAGTAAATTTGCCCCGCCCAGTCATGTAGGCTTCTTTCAAGCTTTCTCCGCCATACACAATGCCAGCGGTGGGGAAGTCTGGACCTGGAATTTTTTCCATTATTTCTTCGATCGTGCATTCAGGATTGTCGATGACATAGGTAAGGCCATCGATTACTTCATTGAGGTTGTGTGGTGGGATTTTAGTAGCCAGACCAACGGCGATACCTTCAGTGCCATTGAGCAGCAGATTGGGTACCCGTGTGGGGAGGACAACTGGTTCTTCTTCAGTCGCGTCGTAGTTTGGTCTGAAATCAACAGTATCTTTTTCGATATCAGAGCCCATATGCTCTGCAAATGCGGTCATCTTTGCTTCTGTATAACGCTGTGCCGCAGCGGAATCACCATCGATAGAGCCAAAGTTACCTTGTCCATCTACCATGGGGTAGCGCATGGAGAATGGTTGAGCCATGCGAACCACGGTGCCATAAATGGACATGTCACCATGTGGGTGAAATTTGGCCATTACTTCACCGACAATCTTTGCTGATTTGCGGTATTTGCTACCAGCAGTCAGCCCCATGTCGTGCATGGCGTATACAATTCTTCTTTGCACAGGTTTTAAGCCATCACGAGCGTCAGGCAAGGCACGTGAGATGATCACGGACATCGCGTACTGGAGGTAACTATCCTGCATTTCAGTTGAAATCTCTCGACGTTCTATTCTTCCATTTTCCATTGGACTTAAGAGGTTCTCATCTTGGGACATAATGCAAACGTAAATAAGTACTAAAGCGGCGGAATGATAGCATAGGGGAGGCGAGAATGACAGGGAAAGGGGGGTAGTGGACGGTGGATTACAAATTATAGATTATAAATTGCTAGGGCTTTTGCGTAAGTCATCAAATCTATAATCGATCATCGATAATTTATAAATTCTCCCCGTATGCTATATTTGTGGTGTAGTATTTAAATTGACAAATTTGCTGGTAGTGTTATTATAATTTCTTTTTTAAAAGTTTAACTTAAGAAATCATGCGTACTCGATTAGAAACATCTCCTCTTTACAAAACGGGCTCTCGTGTAGCCATGGCTATGGTGCTAATGGCTGGATGTGCCGATGTAGATAGCTTAGATGCTTTAAAGGTTCAGCGTCTTACTTCTGCTGATGGAGCGGTAGGTGCAGATGTTGTGAATCGTGCCGATGTTGCTGATGGGTCATTGCCACCAACTGATGTCATGACAGTGTCAGATGTGACTGATGCAAGTATGCCGATTGATATGCAAATGATGGGTGACAATGGTATGACAAATGACAATGGCATGGTAGTAGACAGTGGGGTAGACAGTGGCAGCATGATGGGTACCGATGTGGTAGACGCGGGTATGACAGACAGGGGGGGCGACACTGGTCCTGACAGTGTCGTGATCATAACCGATGCAGGTGTTGATACAGGGAGTGACAGTGGCATGACAAGTCCTGACACCGGAGTTGATTCAGGCATGACAACACCAGATAGTGGAATGGGATGTACCCTGACATCATTATCAATTAATCAAGGCAGACCAGTAAATCTTAATGGCTCATTGTCAAATGTTCCTGTTCGTGTTGGACTTAGTGGTACTGGTTGTGACGTGTTCAATGGACTGAGTTTGCCGTTACAAATTGCTACCATTGATGCCACAGGTACAGATGCTGGTGTACAAACTCTTATTGAAGATAATAGTCAGGTGTTGGCGATGGGAAGCGTGCTTCCAACAACTACAAGTGTGAACGCTCAGCTGAATTTAGCCCGGTTTTCTAATTTGGATGGTAAAGTTGTCAGGGTTAATGTCGTAAGAGGTGGTGTGACTGTTGTTAGTGGAATGACGAGTGTTTACACTTTTGCTCCTTCAGTGAATTTTAGATCCGTATACAGTATTCCTGCTGTAGGATTTACAAACATGGATGTGACCTCGAATTTGCCCTCAAGTGTGTCACTAGATTGCTCAGTTAGATATTTAACAAATAGTGGAACACCTTGGTTTATGCAGGGAAGCGAAACATCATGTTCTACATACTTAGCACCATGTGATAGCTTTTCAAGCAATTCAAATACGTATAATCAAGTTTGTGGAGTAGCAATGAATAGCAGCTTAACCACAGCCAGATACAGTTGTTTAATGGATGTTTACAGTATGCGTGTGGCTGGTGGTGACAGTCGAATTAGTTTTAGAATTCCCACTGGCAATCCTGAGGTTAGACCATCTGCTGGTATGTCTGGTCGGGTGCGGATTGATTGTGTTGATCCACGAAGTGGAAATGTATTAAACAGAAGTACTACTATTAGTAGCTAGTGCCCTGGATTTTTTGTATGTCTTGAGTATCCATCACAAGACATACTTACCACGTAACGCTGTTATGAAGGTTAAATTAAACAATAGGTTGGGGAAAATAATTTTGAGAGAGTTAATTTGAAGA
>CAZEGN010000030.1:0-4862 GCA_964512325.1 uncultured Candidatus Peribacteria bacterium | reverse complement strand
AGAGCGCTACATTGACATTGTAGAGGTCTCCAGTTCGAATCTGGACAGACCCACCACGAGCACGTAGTGCGAGTCTACGTCTACCTCTTCATATTATCTCATTCCTTACAGTTTGAGCTTATTTAGCGTGCTCGAAGACGGAGGACAAGACGAAGACGAAGAAAAGGGAAAAGAGTGAAATCAGTGGATGTATCTTAATCATCGACAGGCAAAGGTTACTTAGCGTTGCTCGTGAAAGATGAAGGCAGAGACGAAGAAAGTGTTGAGAATGAAGGGCTAGGGATGAGTGTGCTTTGAGACAATAGTCTATTTTTCTTCAGAATACATCAGGGTGACATTTGGATGATTTCTCACACAAAGTATTGGCAACTCATCAACTGTCTCTGTATTGGCCCTAAAACGATCCATAATGGAAAGCTTATCAGGTCCTGTAGCTAAGATTAAAATGTGCTCAGAACTGCATAGTGCTGTTGGCGTCAATGTAAGCCTATCTCTGCCTGCAAAAGTATCGGTAGTTGAGCTTGCAACCAACGTTTTTTCATGTAGAGCGCTTGAATGGGGGAAAAGCGACGCGGTGTGGCCATCTGGACCAACACCTAATATAGAAAGATGAAATAGCGGCTTAGGCAGGTTACGCAATATTTGCTCATAAACAGCCACAGCTTCTGCCTGAGGCAATGAAGTATCAAAAAAGTGCACTTCGGCAAAGTGTTGATTGTTATTTAAAAGTGTCGACTTAAGCATATTTGCATTGAGGTCTGCACTGGTTGGCGGAACATAGCGCTCATCAGCTTGAAAAAGGGCAAGTTTTTCAAAGGGCAAAGAGCCTTGCCCTAAGCGGGCATAGGTATCTCTAGGGGTACTGCCACCACTGAGCAAGATACGAGTCACAGCATTGGTGTGTGCCAACTGTTGTAGCTTAGCATCAATGAAATCATTTATTGACCGCTGCCACTCTGTACGGCTCGGAAATGTTTGTAAATCCATAAAGAATACAGTTGATTTATTGCGTACGACTTTTGAGTAGTACTAATACCACTTAAAACCATATTGTTCAGGCAGAACCGCAGCTTCAGCAACAATATCTGTTCCATCAGCATATGTTACTAGTGGAAGATTGTTGTTTTTCCGATAAGCCAATATTTCATCTACTAACTTCCACGCAGCTAACACCTCGCCGAAACTCAAGAAAAACATTCTATCTCCCTGTAAAGCGTCCATGAGCAACCTGCCATGCTCAGGCAAGCAATCATCACCAAAACAAGCAATCGAGTCGCTAGTTGTAAGTGAACGGAAGTGTTTATTGCTACCGCCAACTTTGCTTAATAGCTGAATATCTATTCGCTCCTCAGGTTGAATATTTATCACTAAGCGGTTTGGTTCCAAATCTTGTTTCTGAAATGGCAATTTTTTAAACTCAATCACAATCTCTGTCCGCCGTTTACTAAGTCGCTTGCCAGTACGAATGAATACAGGAACCTTATACCAATCTAATTTATCAATAAACAGTGTACAGGCGGCAAAAGTTTCAGTAACAGAATTGGCAACTTGCATATCTTGAGAACGATAGGAGGCATACTGTCCCACCACAAGTGGTGTTTTATCCTCTTTAGCAAAATGCAAAGCAGAAAGGATCCCTAACTTTTCCCTTTGAAAGCTTTCTGGCGCCTCTTTTACCGGAATTGTCATGGCTACCAAAGCTAAGATCTGTAATAAATGTGATTGAATCATGTCTTTGATAATTCCCACACCATCAAAATAGCCCAATCTTTTACCCACACTTAGCTCCTCAAATGCTGTAAGCTGTATATTAGCAATTTCCTGACCACTGAGCAGATAATTCAGCATACGATTAGCATAGCGCAATGACAGTATGCTTTGTATTCCTTCCTTGCCTAAATAGTGATCGAGCAAATATATTTCTTCCTCAGAAAAGTATTTGCTAATAGCGTGAAACAATGCGGTGGCAGATTCAGAATCAATGCCAAAAGGTTTTTCCAGGATAAGCTTTATTTCTTCCTGAGCCTGCTTGAGCGCGGCAATGTTTTGCGCCACACTGGCAAAAAGCTGAGGTGGAACTGCTAAGTAAGCAACCTTCTGCCAAGACTGAGCATTCTTTGTAAGCAAATACTCATCAATCTTTTGATAAGAAGCAGGGTCGTCATAAGACCCTGCTATGTAAGTCACATGGCCCAACAATTTTTCTAAGATTGCTTCATTAACCTCACCCTTAAAGTTTTGACGAATACTAAGAGCAAAAAGATCTCGAAACTCCGACTCTGTATAAGTAGTACGAGCAAAGCCGATGATACTGAAATCTAATGGCAACCGCTTTTGCTCAGCCAAACTATAGAGAGCTGGAAAGATTTTAAGTTGGGCTAAATCACCGGAAGCCCCAACAACAATAAATGTGAAAGCAGAATCAATTTTTCTTAAATTCATATCGTGTATACTGCTAAATTACTGCCACTGTGAATGGAAAACACCCTCTTTATCTAAACGCTCATAGGTATGAGCGCCGAAATAATCGCGCAAACCTTGAATTAAGTTTGCTGAACCATGGGCTTCGGTCATCGCCAATAGGTATTGATATGTTGCGTGGAAACAGCTTAATGAAGCATTGGCTTGTAAACCTACAATCAAGGTGGCTCGCCAATCATTCACATGAGATTTTACAACTGTCTGAATGGCAGGAATGGTTAGCAAGTGTTTTTCACCAACATCTTGCACCCAGCGAACAAGATCCTTTAAGAGTTCAGCTCGAATAATACATCCTCCCTGCCAAATAGTAACAACCTCAGCCAAGTTGATTTTCCAGCCCTGCTCTTTAGCTGCAGTTTGAATAAGTGTAAGCCCCTGGATATAACAACCAATAATCGCTACATACAAAGCATTTTCTAGGACATTCACATCCAGATTTATATTTGTTGGCAAATCCCATTGGTACATCTTTGCTAACTCCATTCGGGTATCAAAAAAGGATGAGATTTGGCGAGCTTCAACGGCAGTAGCGATGCTTGGTACAGGCACACCACGTTCAAATGCATCTTGCACTGTCCATTGCCCAGTCCCCTTTTGACCGGCCCTGTCTTTAATTTTATCCACCAATGTCTTGCCATCATCATCTTTCTTGGCCAAGACTTGTGCGGTGATGTCAATTAAATATGAGTTCAGTTTGCCCTTTTGCCATTGTGCGAATATTTCAGCAATACGATCTGCATCCAAACCTTTGCCTTTACGCAACAGTTGATACGTTTCAGCAATAAGCTGCATAATCGCATACTCAATGCCATTATGAATCATTTTCACATAGTGTCCGCTACCGGGCCCCGTAAACCAGCCAACGCAACCATTTCCTTGAAAATCACGCGCCGTGATTTGCTCAAAAATCGGCTGTAACAATGGCTTCAACTCAGATGAAGGCAAACCAGCCATCATGCTTGGACCATGAAGAGCACCTTCTTCGCCACCAGAAATTCCCATACCAAGATATTGAATTCGTTTGCTTGATAAGTAATTAGTGCGCTTTTGTGTGTCAGAAAACAGAGAATTTCCACCATCAATAATGATGTCATTATCGGACAGCAGGGGAAGTAACTCTTCAATCACAGCATCAACAGCAGGTCCCGCGGTCACCATAAGCAAAACTTTCCGGGGCATAGCCAATTTGCTAACAAAATCAGCCAATGTTTCTGTGCCAAAAAGGTGTTCACTACCATGAGCGGCAATTAAATCGGCAGTCTTATCGTAGGAACGATTATAGACAACCGTGGAAATCTTGTGATTCGCAAAATTGCGTGCCACATTTGCCCCCATTGTGCCCAACCCGATCACACCAATTTCAGCTGTATTCATATATTATTTCTTTAACCATTTAGTAGGCTTGATAATTTTGTCGACCAAACCGTATTTAATTGCCTCTTCAGCGGTCATCCAATTATCACGGTCTGTATCTTTGTGAATCTTAGTTTCATCTTGACCAGTATGCAGTGCCAAAATAGCATCAAGCTTCTTTTTGGTACGTAAAATATGCCGAGCAGCAATTTCAATATCACTAGCCTGCCCTTCAGCACCACCAAGCACCTGATGAATCATCACCTCACTATTTGGCAAAATAAAACGCTTGCCTTTTTCACCAGCAGCCAGAAGCACAGATCCCATTGAAGCCGCTAAACCAATACAGACTGTCGATACTGGAGCTTTGATATGCTGCATAGTGTCATAAATAGCGAGCCCAGCAGACACCGATCCACCCGGAGAATTAATGTAAAACATAATATCCTTGCTTGAGTCCTCTTTCTCCAAAAATAGCAATTGCGCAATAATGCTATTAGCAACATCATCATTTACTCCAGATCCCAAAAACACAATTCTCTCCTTCAATAAACGAGAGTAGATATCATAACTTCTCTCGCCATGATTTGATTTCTCAATCACATACGGAATCACAAAAGACATGGATAAATTTTTAAGCAAAACCAGTATATCACCTCACCCAATAACAGCAATAAATCCCCGATCTCTTAATCTCTCCACCTTATTCCTCACTCCTTTCTCATCCTTATTCTTATCCTTCTCCGTCACGATCAAAACAGCCTTGTTCCACTGAAGAATGAGAATAAGACGAAGAATAAGCACGAGCATAAATGCTCGTGGCGGAGAGGGGGGGATTCGAACCCCCGCGCCGACTATCGCCGACCTACAGGTTTAGCAAACCCGCCTCTTCAACCACTTGAGTACCTCTCCATTTGGTTTGCGAAGCGAAGACTAATCGATATTATGCGATATGACAAGAGGCACTGTTTCTTGGAGAATTCAAGGATTAAACGCGCCACCCAGTAAAACTTGGTGAGGAGTGAGGT
>CAZEGN010000029.1:0-8551 GCA_964512325.1 uncultured Candidatus Peribacteria bacterium | reverse complement strand
CCTCACTCCTCACCAAGTTTTACTGGGTGGCGCGTTTAATCCTTGAATTCTCCCTGTACCGAATGTAACTGTTTCTACCCGTACTCTTTCAGTTGGAAACAGGCAGGTGGTTTTCGCAAATCACAGTCCCTACCCGGCTTATATCAATATTACCGACATTGACCCTAATACTGGTTCTGGACCGTTTGCACATACAGCGAACCGCATGAATTGTGATTTTAACGGCAACTTTTGCGCCATTAATTATAGCTGCGCTCCACTAATGCCTTGGCGTTCCGTTCTCACTACTGAAGTTGTACGGGGTTGTATTGCCAATCAATGGACATTTATGATCTTGCCGAGAGGAACTTATGAGTATCAGCTTCCAGATTCAGTTGTCCGTGCCATGGAACGCGAAGAACAAGGAGAATTGCATCTGCACTATGTGTCTGGCACTGCTCATGATAATCGTGGCAATACTTACGATGAAGTTGAGATCGGTTTTGAATCTCGTTAATCGTTATGATTCATTTTTCGGCGCTTCCAGTAAGTCCAAACAATAAGCAAACCAAGGGCCAGAAAGATAGCGATTTGGACTAGGGATTCCGTTTGATCGATGTTGTTAATGAGATTGGTAAATACTTGTACCCCACTATAGCCAAAGTACATAAAGATAAGATTGCGGGGAATATTGCCCAAAAATGTACCAAGCAAATAGACTTTTAAGTTCAATTTGATAACGCCACAAACGATAGATACTGGAGCGCTGGGAATAATAGGGAGGGCTCGAATGGTTGTTAATACCAAAATGTCCTTGTGGCCTTTGTGAAATCTTTTCCCAAAACTTTCAACATGCTTGTGGCTTACGCCAAAAAAACGTCCCCACTTTTTCAAAATAATATCCTCACCTTTATCTCCCAGGTAATAGAGTATCCATGAGCCAAACACTTTTCCTACGGCTCCTAAAACGGCCAGCCATAATAAGGTAAGTAGTGGCAGTTTTTGTGTCTCAGCAATAGAGCCTGCCAGGGTTAAAAGTGACGGTGAGGGGATCGGTGCTATTACTTCTTCCAAAAATGCGCCAAAACCAACAAATATCTCTAATGGCACCTTGTCAGCTAAATTAAAGAGCCACTGGGTAATTTGAGTAATAAAATTCACAAAAATATTTCAAGTGATTCATTATTAGCACTCTAGTGTGAGAAATGAAACTGAGCTCGTTTGACGAAGTTAGGAATATTATTGGGTCTTTTGTGAGGTGAAATAGAAATAAGGGGCGCAGTTGTGTTATACTGTAGTGATATGTAACTTAATCGGCGTGAAGCTAAAAAGAAAAGAAATATCACACAAACGAAGTATCTCATTCAAATTAAGAAAGGGATTTGTTAGTGATATTCTCATTGTGATTGGAGTTGTGTTGGTATGGAGAGGAATATGGCATTTAACTGATGAGTTTTTAATACCAGCCCATCCCACATTGAGTGCGCTTGCTGGTCTACTGCTCGGCTTGTTTTGTCTCTATTTGCCTGATGGAAACTTGTCGCGTCTCAGTAGTGAAGGCCATCACGAGCATCGGCATTTTTATTATCATCAGTATGTCGGGAGAAATAGAAAAAAGTATCTGGTCGTAAGAAAACGTAAGATTGGCTAAGTGCTACTAATAAATAACTCGGTCTGTTTTTCTTGCTTAAAAGTGTTGTTACAACCAAATAAAGGTTTTCCTCACTGAGCTCTTTTCGAAGACAAATAGGCATGATACGCACAGTGAATAGGTGCGTTTGTTGTGCTCCAACGAATATGCTAAACTCACGTGTCTAAATTTATTGTGATGGAACACGCAATACAGGAAAATTGGCGCAGGAAAGGTGTTGTCATTGCTTCTAGTTCTGTGACCAGGCGCAATGCCTTGGTAGAAGTTTTTCGTACTGAAAATGTTACTGCTTTAGAAGTTCCAGATGAAGTAGAAAGAAACTTATGGCAACGACTAGAAGCGGCTGATGCGTGTAGAGTGGGGAACTTGGGGCGTGTCCATGAAATCGCTACTGCCAAGGCCCGATGGGCAGTAGCTACAGTGGGAGCACGTCAAAAGCTAATACTAGCTATGGACACTGTCCCGTTACTGGTGCCTGATTGCTCCGGCATCGAGGGAGAGAAGAGCTCTAATAGGTATTTGGTTTTGCACAAACCGAAAGCGGAACACTTAGCTCTTCAGCAATTAGAGACTGCTTTTCGCTCAATGATAAGAGGTTGCAGAAATAAAAAGGGCGTAGAGCGTGTTTCGGCAGTACAGAAAGCGGCATCTGTTGTGCGTGTCGTTACCGGCTTAGCTTTATATGTGCCAGAGCTACACGCTATCTTTCAGGATTCAGCCTGTTGTGATGTCAGTTTCGGTATTATTGAAGATTGGGTAAAAAAGACTGAAAGTGATGAAGCTGCAGAAACTAAGTTTGTAGAAGAACTTGCAAAAGAAGTTTTTGCGATCCAATGCGCTTGCCAAAAAGTTCCAGAAAGAATTCCCGGTGCTTTAGATTATGGCCTTATGGGCGCAGGTACTGCGCTTGATCAGCTTTTAAAGTGGTATGTTTCAGATAGGTCTTGGGGAGCAACTGAAGCTAAAGATGTATTTGTCGGTGCCTCTAAAGAAATGATTGAATTTATGCTCAATGACGGCGCTCATCAGGTAGCTAACCGCCGGATTGCACACCAAATTAGCCAACACTTTTTAGAGCGGTAGGGACAAGTATAGGTGTTTTCTGGTCAGCATTCGATCAGTGACAGATGTCACATTTTGGGCTATTATTCAGTGTCATTTACTATGCTCTGTGGATAAGTTACCTTCAAAAAAACTAGCAATCACTGACCTGGCTGAAGTAGAACAAGAAAACTTTACCCGCTTGGCCAGAGCTCTTTCCTTTGCGAAAAGTGGTGTGTTCTTTGTGTATCTGGGAGTTGATATCTCGGGGCCAGAATTTCTCGATTTATTGTTACAAGTCACGAATGAAAGGCTAAAGCAAGATGAGTTGCGACCATTAAGATTAGAACCTTTTCATCCCGACTTAAGAACTCAGACTGCTAAGCGAGAAGAAATGTTAGCTGCTGCTTGCCGTGTGTGGATAGAAACAAATCTACAACAAAGACAAGACTTCACCTCTGCTCAAGCAATACTCCAAGCTGATCAGAAACTTTTTGTTTTCAATATGTTAGGTTTAGTTCCTGAAGATATAGTGACTCATTTGGCGGTTAGCAACGGTCTACGATCAACTATTACGAGTAGCCCTTACGGACCTGTTGTATATTTATTACCTGCCTCAGCAGACTGGGATGCATTAGCTGCTCTCCAGCCAGAAGGCTATTCTGATTTGCGTACTTGTGTCCGCCTGCGCTTTCATTTTGGGCAGCAACATGGAGTCTAATCTCAGTCTCTTGGCGTATGCTTATTGCTTACCAGCAATGCGAAAAGCAGCTCTATTGGTAAATAACAGCCAAGATGAGAGCAAGAGTGAGTACTAGAATAACCAGCAACTGTGTTGCTGGTAGGGCTAGGGGGAATCGAACCCCCGTTGCCAGGATGAAAACCTGGCGTCCTAACCACTAGACGATAGCCCCATATAGCGGTTTTTGCGCGGAAACTATAATCAAGCTGGCGCGGATTGTAAACCCCAAGAGGAAAATTACAAGTTACAAATTACAAGTTACAAATGAGGTGGAGGATTTGTAATTTGTAATTCGTAATTTGTAATTTGCAACCTTATGCTAGGGCGTTTTCTCCGATTTGTTTGAGGTAGCTGAGGGCCTGAATAGGGAATTTGCCTACTGTGGTTTCATCAGAAAGCATTAAGCCATTAGCGCCACCGCGGACTGCATGAAAGATATCGTTGATCTCTGCGCGGCTGGGCATAGGGTTGTGGACCATTGAGTACAGCATCTGGGTAGCTACAATAACCGGCTTTCCCGCTTTTTGACCAGCGGCGATAATTTTTGCCTGGTTTTTGGGCAGATCAATCAGTTCTGCTTCGAGTGCTAAATCACCACGAGCTACCATTAGCCAGTCACTCGCTTGAGCAAGCTCATCTAGATTATCCAATGCTGCTTGTGTTTCAATTTTGCTAACGATAGGTACTAATTTGCCCTCTTTGGTAAGAAAACTGCGTACTTCGTCTAAAGTGCTTCGCTCTTGTACAAATGAAAGAGCAATAAGATCAATTGGTTTGTCTAGAAGGTAATGTAAGTCGGCCCAGTCTTTTTCAGTGATGGCTGCAGTTTTAAGATGAATGCTTGTATGGAGATGCATGCGATGCTTCACGGTAAAATCCTCTAAAAACTCTACCACCATCTTGGTGCCAGTATTTTCCAGAATCTTGGCGCGCCCATAGCCTTCACCAAAGATTAAGATTGAATTGGCAGGAAATTGGGGCAGGACACCAGCTAAAGTAAATTGGCAGGAGGTAGGGGAATTATCCTCAAAAGTAAGTGTCTCACCTTTAACAGCAGCAATTTCTTTTTGCTCTGGAGTAATGATACGTAATGAAGGGCCAGAAATGTCAGCGAGTACTTTAAGATCGGGAAACTCCGCTTTGAGTGTTGTTAAATCTTTAAATAATTCATCATACCAACCGTATACATTGTGCGAAAAGTTAAGCCGGAAAATAGTCGCTCCTTTTTCAAGTAACAGCTTTAATACAGCAATATCACGAGTAGCCGGACCAATAGTAACAACGAAATCAAGCATGGTTTTTGTTTTTAGATGTCATATAAGTATACTCCCTTTTACCACATTCTGTCAGCTTGCAGGGAGCTAGCCCTTTACATGAATAGACAAGTGTATTGTTATGTGACAATACACTTCTTTGAGGAATATTTTCATTTTTCTTTCTATAAGTTGTAAAAAACACTAAAGAAATAGAAATGATAAGAAGAGAATTCTGGGTATATATATTAGCCTCTCGCAGAAACGGGACTATATATATTGGAATAACCAATGATCTTTATAGAAGAATTCAAGAGCACCGAGGAAAGCTAAACAAGCACAGCTTTACTACCAAATATGTGGTGCAGCGTTTAGTGTATTATGAGTTTTTCTCAAGTGTGTATGAAGCAATTCAAAGAGAAAAACAGTTAAAACATTGGAAAAGAAAATGGAAGATAATGATGATTGAAAGTACTAATCCTGAATGGCAAGATTTGCTTGGTTAAGTTACAGAGTAGTGATTCTTTTTGTCATGCTCGACCTGATCGAGCATCCAGGACAGTAGAAGACTGTGAATCTTTATTTGACTTATAAGCAGTTATCTTTGTACTCTGGATGCCCGGTCACAGCCAGGCATGACAGAAAAAAGATAAAGAATGTCGTGTGCGGGGAGGTGAAAGTGAGTATTCACTTCTGCGCTGTCTTAGAGTTTCAAATCTAGAGTTTAGAGTTCTTCACCGCTATTGCTCAACACTGCAATATTTTCAATGTGATAGGTGTGCGGAAACATATCGACCGGTTGAACATGCTTGAGCTGATACCCCCGTTCACAAAGAAGTTTTAAGTCGCGCGCTTGAGTTGTGGGATTGCAAGAAATATAAACTAGTTTTCTTAATTTAAGCTTGGCAAAAATTTCAATAGCTTCAGCATTCATGCCTGCGCGTGGTGGGTCAATAATTGCTACTGTTGGTTGTAGATCTTGTTGTTTAATTAGGGCTGCAGCATCACCAACAAAGAACTTTGCATTGGCTACATTGTTCTTCAGGGCATTGGCTTCAGCGCTTTTAATAGCATCACCCACATTATCAATGCCATAAACCTGTTTTGCCTTTTTGCTGGCAAATAAGCCCAAAGTGCCGGTGCCGCAGTAAAGGTCAAGAAAGATGTCATCGCTTTGAATGTCTGCTAGATTGAGAGCTGTTGCGTATAAGATTTGTGCTTGGGTTGGATTGGGCTGAAAGAAGGCTTCAGGGTAAATACGAAATTCTAGCTTTCCCCAAGGCTCAGGCAGGCTCATTTCTTCTTCAAGGTAGTCTCTCCCCCAGAGCGTTTGCTGCTGGCGAGTAGTTGGTTTTCCCCGAACTGATTGGACTTGAGTGTGCAATACAGCTGTAATGTCTGTAGCGGTGAGAGTTTGTTGCAATGACGCGAGTTCAGGGAAATTGCCTGGAGCGGTAACGAAGTTGAGCATGAGGTGCCCTTGGCGATTGTGCCTGATCATCACATGTTTCAAATAGCCGTTGCTGGTTTTGGGCTCATAGGGGAGAACTTGGTTCTCTCGAAGCCAATGCCGTAGTGTCTGCACGATTTCTGCATAGCGCGGTGAGGACAGGTGGCATTCGGTCAAAGTAAATACATCGTAATGGTAGCCTTTGGGATGTAAGCCCAAATCCGCCTGGGCTTCTTTATCTAGGGCCGAGCTAAACTCCATTTTATTGCGGTAGTTCCAAGGTTTTTCGCAACCAAAAATGGAATTAACAATGATATTATTAAAGCCACCAATGTGTTCTAGGCTTTCTTGTACAATCTGTTGTTTATAAAACAGCTGATCTTGATACGATAAAAATTGCCAGGTACAGCCGCCACAAATAGCAAAGTGTTTACATCTAGCGGCAATTCTCTGGGGGGAAGGTGAAATGATGGTTTCAATTCTGCCCTCTGCAAAGTTTTGTTTTTTCTTCGTAACACGAATTTGGACGATGTCGCCGGGAACAGCATCAGGTACAAATAACTTGAGACCGTCAATCGTACTAAGGCCTAAGCCGCCAAATACAAGCTTCTCAACTTTTGTCTCAATTATGGCACCCTTCTTCAACATGCAAATGAATTAGAACGTCCCATTTATAATTGGTTTTATTCTTCTCTACAACTGTGATGCATTTTATCATGTCAGGGCATACAATTGTCGACGTTTTGTTGTTTTGTGTTAAAATAGGTTAGATGTAAATCTATATTTTCTATGTCAGTAGGCTTAAAAGGAGCATTCGACGGATTGTCACATGTAAGAGCAGCTCGTGATGCAGCTCATAAAGTGGCTCAGCTTGCGCCTCGATTAACAATGGATAGTAATCTGCCGCAAATAGGTGTAAATGATATTCCGCCGGCATTATTTAAAAGTTTCTTTGATTTGCTGGGAGAGTGTGAAAAGGAGGGGCCAATGGACTACCATAAATATGCACAGCGTTTATGGAAAAATACTATCGGCAAGTTAAAACTAGGCATGCCACCAGAAGGTGCTGTTTTTGAGGCGTTCGAGGCCGATTTAATTGTAGGTTTGCATCGTATTGATATGGCGAAAATAATTTATCCTGACATTGCTGAAAAGGCAGGAGACATTATTAAGGCTTTATATGAGAAAGCTCATGTGAAAAAAGTCGCTTTATGGTCAACGGGCGATGCTGATGCGACTGGATATCAGCATGGCAAAATCGCCGCTTCAAATATTGTGAATATGTTCTTGAGAGCAGCTCTGTCCCATGACAGAGCTAAAGCTAGTATTAGAGAAGCTGGTTCGACCGAGTATATTGTGCATGGTAATAAGTTACAGGCTTTAAGAGATGACCTGCTTAAGAAAAAAACTGCCGGGCAAGACTCTGTTAAGATCGCGGTTATTGAAGACTCATTGAAAAATTTAAAAGCGGTGCAGGCGATGGTAAAAGAAATCTTTGGCGATAAAGGGGAAGTGGTGCCAGTATGGTCTATATATAGTCGTGAAGGTATTGCTGCTAGAAAAAAAGATGAAGGACAGTTTCTAAACGATGCTAAAGCTTATAACGCCATTGAAAGTTTTAGTGCCATTGCCACAGAGCCGATAGTTAGTCTATTGGCTGGAGCAGAAGTGTATGTAGATTTTGATGGAGTGCTTGGTAACAATATTGATATGCGCAATCAGCAAGCAATTGTTACTGCACAAGCCCTTATACATGCAGCTAAGAAACTGAATGTGAACTTAAGTGATGCGCTCTAAAATCTCTTCGACGATTTCTGCCGGACTGTCTGCAATGTTCACTATGAAAGCATTAGTTGGCTCTTCAAGTGTAGCGAGCTGACTAGCAAGCAAATCTGGAGCCATGAAGTGTCCTTTGCGTGTACTCAGACGTTCCTGAATTAGCTCTGGCTCTCCCTTGAGGAATATCCAGTATGGCTTTGTAGTGGTTGGGGTTAGTATATGTCGATAGCTCTCTTTAAGCGCAGAACAGGCGAGCACTACACACTCTTGCGCTTGTGCTTTTTGAGCTAAGGTGCTTGCTAGTGTGTGTAGCCAAGGCAATCGATCTTCATCCGTAAGAGGAATTCCTGCACGCATTTTCTCAATGTTAGCAGCGGGATGATAATCATCAGCATCAATAAATACACAGTTAAGCCTCTGAGCTAAGAGCTTCCCAATGGTGCTCTTCCCCGTCCCTGCTACCCCCATCACAATAATAATCATACTTTTGTAGATTCATGCCTAAATATACTAGCAAAAATATAACCACACTACCCACCCTATCCTCATCCTGCTTGTTAAAAGAGAAAGTCAAATTGGTTGTCGGTAAGGAGTGTTGGTAGTAGGAGAATTCAAGGATTAAACGCGCCACCCAGTAAAACTTGGTGAGGAGTGAG
>CAZEGN010000028.1:0-8634 GCA_964512325.1 uncultured Candidatus Peribacteria bacterium | reverse complement strand
CATAGCTTCGCAATGAGGTTACCCTCATTGTTGCATATCTTTCCGACTCATTAAGTAGCAACATAATCTTAGCTGGCAGAGTTAAAAGTAGTAATTTAACTCCATTGCGAGATTTGCTACTATTTCCGCAGTAAGTAATTGCCATGATAGAGTTAAAAGAAGCAATACAAAAGCAGCTGAGCGTGGCTAGACAAGAAATCATCGGAGCTAATCCATTCCTCCAGAGTTTGCATCTGCTTACACCTCAAGAGTACATCACATTTGCCAAAGGACGTTATCAGGCCGCTAGTGGTTTTGAAGAGTTATTAAAAGCCATTTTATTCCTGGCACAAAAGAGTCAACTCCTTGAGATTAGTGCAGCAGTGCAAAGAAACTTAAATGATGAGCAAGGCATTACCGAGGAGGGCATCATAAATCACGAATTGGCACACAGTACCTGGCGTGAAGACTTTTATAGTGCATTAGGGATTTGCCTAAATGATCTTAAAAAAGAGGCAACCAATGCAGGTAGCAAAAGCTACCAATTAGCGATGCTGTCAATCATTCAGTCTCACTCGCTTTGGCAAATGGTAGGCGCATTATTAGCCTTAGAAGCAACGATCCCTGCTGAGTTCCAACGAATACAAAAGGCCAGGGACAAGCTTTTTCCTAAGACTTTCATCATTAATAATGATGACTCTGCCGCAAGCAAAGCCAGAAAGTATCGAGCCAGGCGATATCTCGATGATCATATCGTCCATGATGCACATGCCCATTACCCAGACCTTCTTCAAGCTATACTAAAAGAGATGCCACCAGAACAATTGTCTTCTCTCATCAAAGGCATA
Source organism: uncultured Candidatus Peribacteria bacterium (assembly GCA_964512325.1). GTDB lineage: Bacteria > Patescibacteriota > Gracilibacteria > RBG-16-42-10 > RBG-16-42-10 > JACQZO01. The sequence continues at coordinate 7,807 of CAZEGN010000028.1, read as the reverse complement.
CAGCAAATTACCAAAGCTAAAATTGCCTTCTATCAACACTTTCTGACCGAGACCAAGTCCTTATCAGATCTAAAACTCAGCGCTACCTCTTCTTAAAGAGAAATAGTGCCTAGCACTATAAGGTAAGGTTTGATACACCTGAATGACTGTAGACAGCTCTTGCACGCTCTAAAACGGCCCGTAAATCTTTTGTTTTTTGTGCAATCGTCGCAGCAGTAGTAGCGTTTAGCTGTTCAATGCTAGCTTCAGTGGCATTCGCATTAGCAATCAATATTGGATCACTTTCTGTATAGCCACTATCCACAAATGATGCTTGCAAACGCTCCAATAAAGGATTTACTTTTTCCTGTACTCGTAACAATTCGCTAGCCGTAATTTCCTCAATCGCTGCACTAACCTTCTTCATCAATGCCTGTGCTTTGGCTTTTCTCTCCACAGACAAGCTGTCTCTTTCAGCATCAATGCTTTTCTCTGCGCTTAAAAAATCCCCATTTGCCGCCTCAAGAGCAGCAATGAGTCCGTTAACATCAATTTCTGCCAAGAGGCGAGTGGCACCTTCCACCGGAGTTATAGTAGCTCCTAATACCTTTGGCATTTTAGCTTCTACAAATCTAAGCACAGGTCTGTCACGCATTTGCAAAATGCTGGCATGCAATTCTACAGACTGCACCAATTGAGGATTCTTTCTACGAGCATCATCTGACCAATACTCTCTGGCGAGAGCCACCATTTTTCCATAAAAAGCTTGGCGTTTCTTTTGATCAGGCTCAAGCAAACCGACTAAACTATGCCACTTTATATCTTGCGTCTTGGCAAGTTGCTGAAGAGCGGCAGTGACCTTCGTTAGTCCAAAATACTGAATCATTTGCTGCGCTCCCAAAAGACGCAGATTTTCGGCAGTGAACCCTCGCCCCGAAAGGTCCTGTTCACGACGCAAAAGCGCCTCCACTTCTGCCAAATCTCTCTGCTCAGGCGAAAGCTCAGGTTGCTCCAGCTCTTTCAGTATATTTCGCACACCACTACGATCCGGTCCGGCAGCGGGTAGAGTTTTTGCAAGTTCAGCTGGCTTAACAGGCTCTCGATCACCTTTATCGCGCAAAGTATACATTTTTATTTGTTAATACTTCTATTTTACCAGAAATAGAAGCCAGTTTGTAGAGGGATAATAAGTATTTGTTTCAGGATAAGCTTACAACTCAACATTATATCCTATACCCATCTCTGCTCAGACGCTCTTTAATCTCATCCCATTTGCTTTGCCACCAAGCCACCGCATTAAAACTTTTTCCAGATTCTTGAACCGCCCGAGCTGCTTGAATCTTTTCAGCGAAGACATCGTGATACCAATTCATATTTTCCGGCTTAGCCAGTGCCCACTTAATCCATTCGATAGCAATTCTTTCCCCCTCCTTGGCTGAAGCATCATTGGGATGACCTAAATCAAGCGGAATACTATCTACCTCAAAATCTGGTAAAAGCATATCGGTAATGAGTCTCATTCTCTCTTGCCGAATATTCTCGACAAATACCCATACACGACCACTTAAAATACCTGATTCTTGCATTTTTGCTCTTGAGTAAAGGATGTTTTCTAAAGTAGAGATTGCTTGCTCCTCAAGAATAACTTCGTTTTTAGTACTACCCCAAGCAGCACGAAATGCTTCTGCTTCCGTACGCTCATAAGGTGGCTCTAGAGCAGTAGCTCCACCAGAGAAGAGGATGGGACAAGTAACAGCACCCAGAGTTTCACGAATCTGCCGCACATACAAATCCAGTTCCCGTTCTTGTTTCTCATTTGCTGGGACACCATAGCCAGGAATGATCACAATTGCAGGCTCTCTACGCGGAAGTATCATTTTCTCAGAAAAAGACATAGGACTTACTCAGTTGTTTTTAAATAAGCATCAAGTTTCTCAAGCGCTATTCGTCTCATCGCAGTAGCATTTTGCTCCTCCGCGCTCATTTCTCCCCAGGTCTTTTTACAGCCATTAGGGATAAAAATAGGTCCCCAGCCAAAATCCTGATCACCCCTTGGTTCACTAGCAATCAGGCCCTCAACCTTTCCTACAAAAAGGCGCAGCTCTTTGCCATCGTAAAGACAAAAATGCACCTGAGCACAGGCACTTCTATCGGCAAAGCTATTTAAGATTTTGCAAAGTCCTGCTGTACCCAGCTCGGTGAGAAACCACTTAATTAACGTGCCTGGCAATTTGCCTAAGGCATAAAAAGTCAGTGACGTATCTTCCACTAACACCGGACCTTGAATCTGCTTATAAGCCGCTAGCGCTTTATGCTTCACCACCTCAACAGGATCTAATGATTGCAGTTCAGGCACATCTAGTTTCCTATGGGCAATTGGATAAGCTAAGTATCTACTTAATTGCTCCGCTTTGTCCGGGTTTCCTGTAATAAAAGTGATACGCATATAAACGCTATTCAATACTGGGTAGAAAGCCTGATCGGCTCCAATTCCACAAAACACTATGCAATTCTACAGGAGAAAAGTTGCCTAGTTGATTAATCCGTCTCCAAACCCTATCGACATCAGTCGGTGACGCCTTCAGATCAACCACTCCCAACTTCACACTGCTTTGCATAATATGCGTATCAGGAATAATAGAAAGCTCATGCAGGTTTGCAAAGTTTGCATCCGTAAAATGGCTCAGAATAAATAGCCAATAATTGCTCAGCTTAAGTCCAGACAAGTAAGGAAAAGCCTTCTTATGCTCTATCTGCACTGCATGAAGAATCTTGGGTATATCCCAATCATGAGCGGCCAATAATACGCGTGGATCGCTTTTATAATGCAAATGGAAAGTAGTAGAAATATTTTTCCAAATAGCAGTATGCTTATTTTTCTGCAAAGCTAATTTGTATCTCAGCAATGCTCCTTGTAGTTCATCCATCGACTTTTGAACTACTAATTCAGGCAAGAACACCCAATGCGTTTCAGCATCAATAAAAGTATTGTACGCTGCCTGCCACAAAGCAGGGGAATTTCTCTGAAAGTTCAAACTGGGTGCCAATGTGAAATACAAATAATTCTCTCGGCTTCCTTTTTCAAGGCCAGGATGCATTTCGTGCTTTTCCAAAACTTCAATCTTTCCTTCTTTAAAAAAGGTGATTAACTGAGAGACTTTCTTTAGCAACGCCGCATCGTGGTTTGACATATAAACACGCAAAAACTTGCACTCACAACCTAACACATCCGCATCTTCTTGCACATAAAAGTTCTCTTCCAATTCCCTACTCACCCGTAATTAGCAGGTGAGTAGTCTACTCTTCTCAAATATACTACATTCTCAAATGTCTACACCCACTGCTATGAAGCCGCTCTTATTAGTTGATTACGATGGCACGCTCTGCTTCGACCGCTTTTGGCAAACGCTTGAACCAGCACTATTTGCCCGTATTCAAGAATTGCTTTTCACGCCTCAAAACCCTCGACTCGAGCAGTGGATGCGCGGACAGCTCACCTCAGAGCAAATCAACAGCTGGCTGGCTGACAATATACCCACTTCTTTTGAGCAATTGTGGGCAGTATTTGTCCACGATTGCAAAAAAATGAGAGTAAGCGAAGCCGCACTGACTCACCTGGCCACATTAAGAGCACGCTTTACGACAATATTGCTCACCGACAACATGGATTGCTTCACCAGATTCACCGTGCCTGAACTAAGATTGCATGCCCATTTTGATCACATTCTCAATTCAGCAGACCATGGCATGATGAAAAGGGACAATGAAGGAGAACTATTCCAACGCTTAGCGAAAGAACATAGAACAGAGATGAGCAGGGTTTGGCTCATCGACAATTCATCTTCAACCTGTGAGCAAGTAAACCGACTAGGAGGAAAGGGCTGCCTTGTCACTACGCAGCAACCGGTTGAAGTGTGGCTCGCAAAGCTCTAAAAGCAAACAGATTTCAAACTATTGATTTCTCTATGATTCTGCTATAGTCACCTCAAGCTTTACTGGGAAATATGAAATCTGTAACCTATGACAAACTAAGCGAATTAGAGAAAAGTGCCTTTACAGAGGCCGAAAAAGCATTAGTCAATGCTTATGAGCCGATGCTGCACTTTTATGTGGGCGCATGCCTAATTTCAGCAACAGGTGATTTGGTTAGTGGGACAAATTTTGCCAATACCTGTTATGGATCCTCTCTCTGCGCTGAACAGGCAGCAATTCTTAGAGCAAACACAATGGGAATTAAACAAATAACTAGTCTGGCAATAATTGCACGCAAAGGAAATGAGCCAACGGAGACCATAACAGCACCTTGCGGTGCTTGCCGACAAATGATCAATGAAATAGCTGAACTATCTAACCATGACATTAAAGTAATCATGGCTACTACCAACAAAAAGCAGATTCTGGTAGCCACAATTAGCGAACTTCTACCTCTTGCCTTTGGATCTAAAAACTTGGTAATTAATCAACAAGCTAATTAACAGAACACTATGAATCCTGATTTGCGAAGTAAGCTTATTACAATCGCAGAAAGCAAAATTGATAATAGCGATCCCGCACACGATATAAGTCACGTGCATAGAGTATTAACAAATGCAGAACGAATTGCAGAAATAGAAAATGCTGATATGGACATTATTATACCAGCCGCATTATTTCATGACGTAGTAAATTATCCTAAAAATGATCCGCGCAGCAAATATGCAAGTGACGAAAGCGCTGCACTTACTAAAGAACTCTTAAGCGCAATTCCTGAATATCCTCAAGACAAGATCGATAAGGTATATAGTGCTATCCAAACATGTTCATTCTCTAAGGGCATCATCCCTGAATTTCTGGAAGCGAAAATTATACAGGATGCTGATGGTCTAGAAGCAACTGGTGCAATATCCATTATGCGCACTTTTTGCTCTACAGGTAGCATGAAACGCCCTTTTTATAACATTGAAGACCCATTTTCAGCTAATAGAGAACCCGATAGCTTAAAGTATGCTCTAGATCTTTTTTTTACTCGTTTACTAGTTGTACAAAACAGAATGCACACTGAGACTGCAAAAACCATTGCCCAACGCCGCACCAAGTTCTTAAAAGATTTCCTGGAAGAATTTAAATTAGAGTTAGTAGGACAGTAGTTTTCAACCAAGAGACATCAAATATTAAGCTTCTTATTTTGGTAGGCCATTGGATTCGCAGTATGGCACAAGTTGATGCCGCCATAACGACCAAAACAGACACTCAAATCGCGTCGAGTTTTCGCTCTTTAAAACTCATTGCGCATTAATGTCTTGCTAGATAGACTACAATCTCTATCAACACCAGCCTTCATTTTGCCACTAAAAAACAATGCATCCGCAAGAAACTTATTCCACTAGCACAAATCACACTCGTCAAGATCGGCATCTCTAGTAATCGCCCGAAAGAGTTCTTCATCATGCTTGCCTCATACACTAGTTTCCCAGGTGGTTGTAACGCCATATAGCTATTTATAAAACGCTTGAGTATCTACTTTTGTAATGCTTAATAAATATTCCACTCTTTCTACTAATTCCCGAGTACTTTCTGGTGGTCTTCTCCAAATCCCATAATCATGCATGTGTTGAGCATACAGGAGGAATCCTCTTGGTCTAAAACCGATATCAGAAAAACATGGCATCGTGAACAATGAAGCAAATCCACAGGTGTCTAAATCAGACTTCCTATAATTAATCAAAGGATTAGCCCGAAATATAAGACGCGTGTGATCAGGACTTTCATCGAAAGCATCAATACCTGCAGACTGAGAATCCAAAATCCTTACTTTTCCGCCAAAAGCCTCAGTAATTTTCTCCCATCGACCAAGTGCTGTAGTGGGATAACCATTGATAACCGAAACTATTATCTCACCCATTCTTTCTTGCCAGGTCGTTTTAATATGATTGAGATATCTCTCTAAAAACAGGCCTTCATCTCGTCGTGCAAAAACCTGCAAAAGTTCACCATACACATCCCCATAAATTAAGTTGGTAGAATCGTATTGAGTACTCACCAGCTCAGGTCTTTGACCTATTTCCTGCTCATATTGAATCAAATGAGGCCAAGAAGATGCTTGTTTTGATTGTACCATTGGCACTAGACGCGGATATAAATCAGGTCCAGTCCCATCATCACATGTTTCATACAAGACGCGCTCAAAAAGCGATCTTACATAGCTTCTATGCGGTCGTACCACACCAGCACCAGTAGTAATGACATCAGTAGCTAGTATTTCTGCACAACCATCACCTTGCCACATTCTAATCGCCGGATGAGCGTGCTTTCTGGGATTGTTAGCAAAGCACAAATTATTCGCTCCCTGATGATAAAAGTACAGTTTTAGCCTATCACGAAACACCTTCCGACAATTTCTTTGTAAACTTTCAAACGCCTCAGGGTATGTATCACTACCAAAAACCAATTGAGGAGAAAGATTATCGCTAGTATATGCAATATAGCCCCGTTCTCCAATGAGAACTCCTTCGCAAAACTTACGATAGAGTTCCTGTTCTGGTGTAGCTGGATAAATGAGCTTTCTGTGACTTTCCAAAGACGTGTTATTACTAATAAGTCAATAGTAAAACCACACAAGCAACTACGAGCTCATGGCCAAATTATAAGCCTGCACAATTTCTTCTAGTCCTCCTTCTGGGAGATTTACCAGCAAGCCAACAGCTTTCAGGAGAGAGTCTTTCCACTGATTATTAATTTTCCTAGTTTTAGCTGTTACAGACAAAGCAGATTTTGCTGTTCCTTGAGAGTGAACTAGTCTAACTCTAACCCCAATTGGCGGCTTTTGAGTCTGCGCCTCAAGATAACTCTGGACATCCTCAGGCAATTCAGCGACCGGAATTGGCAGCATATGATGCACTAAATGTTCACAATATGGCCAGTTAATTTCATCATCAGTATTCCTTGCTGTCGTTTGAATACAACGCAGCATTCTTATCACCGCATTTACTGCAGAGACATCATATCGGTCTAGCACGGCAATAAGTATTGCTGTCATATCCAACACAAACTGTTGATCGGTAATCCTATCATCCATTTCCTTCAAAGTAGCTAACTTCTTTGCTACTGCGGTTCTTGCTCTATCAATATTTCTCTTATTTTCTAGCACCAAGTTGCCTCTTTGCCACACCTTTATATCCATACCAGGTTCAATGATGAATCCATCTTGATCTCCAGCCCATAGCACAGTCGCAACTAAACCGCGTTGACCTAAAGCTGCCAACTTAAATCTTAACGGATCAACCTGAGCATACTCACGAGCAATAATATGTCCCGGCCCATCACAAGGTAAGTTTTCATGTTCCACCTTTAATGTACCCACCGGGTGAGCTTGTTTATCATTATAAATGTGCACAGCACTTCCTGATGGGATTTTACTAAAGCCGCAAATACCTGATACCAAAATATTTGCACCCAGCATGGATGCCAATTGAGCAGGAATAGCGTGGGGAATATCCAATTGTCGAGCGATATTTTCCATCTCTTTAGCATCGACCAGAGTGATTTGTCTCCATGGTGCGGTATTTATTCGCACACCATGACGTTTCGGCAAACCATACATTTCTTCATCGCGCGCTCCTGTAGTATCTCTAACTAGTACACTGTGTTTATCATCCACAATACCAGCTAATGAAACTCTGACTGCTGTCTGTATCGCTGCAATTTTAGTTTTTGGAAAATTAACGTAAACCGACTCAACTTTTCCCCATGATTCTCTAGCCATAATAATTTTTTAGCAAGGATGGAGCCTAGCATGGAGAGTTCTATAATTAAACGCGCCACCTGGTATAAGTAGTTTACAAGAACACTT
>CAZEGN010000027.1:0-9495 GCA_964512325.1 uncultured Candidatus Peribacteria bacterium | reverse complement strand
ACCTCACTCCTCACCAAGTTTTACTGGGTGGCGCGTTTAATCCTTGAATTCTCCTGGACTTGAGTTTAGCTGTAAGTTTGCACTATAATGGTTTCGTATGAAAAGCACTTATTACCTTTCATTTGCCACTTTCTTTTTCTTCTTTAGAAAGCCGGATACGGTGAAGGGCTGATAGTGCTTAAAAAATATAAGCTTAAAAGCCTTTGCATCGTGGAGCAGAGGCTTTTTTTGTTATTAACTTTTTTATATGCGTACACATAAAACATTAGAGGTGGGATATGGATTGGAAATGGAAGGTTTTGTTGTGACTGAAGAGGGCTTGCCGGTTTCATTAACTGCAAAAAGCCAACCATTGATTGAGTGGTTGCTGCAGCAATGGTTGGCTTGGAAGCCACAAGCAGCAAATTTGTTGAGTGCTGAACAGTTAGCACATATGGTAGAAATTAAAACTCCGGTAGTGACTACAATTCGACAAGCTTTGGATCATATCTCTTACATAAGAAGCGAGTTAAATATCTTGCTGCGACAAGCAGGGAAAAAGGGGCTTGTTCGTAGAGGGGCAAGAATTATTTTTAGTCCTGTGCTGAGCAGGAAAGCTGCACTGATACCGGCTAGTACTGATCCGAGTTCACGTGCCTATCAATTGGTTGAAGCTTGGAGTAAGACACCAGTGGGTGCTGAGCAATTACATAATACGTCCATTGCTAGTTGCCAACTTAATGACTCGGTTCTTTTTGCTGGTCTCAGTGTAGAGCAAAGATGGATGTTAGCGGTTGCTTTATATAATCAATATACCCATGCTAATGTAAGCAACTTAATGGATAGGTATAATGTGCAAGGTGCCACAAACTTTGCTGGTAGAACTAGACAACAATGCTTAGAGGCTCTGCTGCCTGCAGTAAAAGGTCACCAGTTTGCCAAACGAGGATACGACCATACACATGTGATATACCCACCTTGCTTTAGAGATAAAACGGCACTGCAGGCTTGGTATTGCGCTCACAGTGATGTGGAGGACTTTACCCAGGCAAAGTGTAAAGATGCTCATGGTATTGCGTTAAAGGTGAAGTTGGACCACTCCAATAATCCTCTTTTAGCTGAATCTCGTTGGTTGGATGCTAACGAAGATTTAGGCAATTTGTTAAAAGCTTTAGAAGGAGTTGTAATGATTAATCAGCAAGTACGAAGTAGAATCAATAGCATAATTATGACGGGTGATAAGGAGATATAACTACATACTTATATCTGGGGCATGCTATTATTTGGTTGGTAAATATAAAACTGTTTGTAATGATACCGCACCATTTGCTTCGTCAGAGACGGAAGAGCGTTGTCGCTAACATGGAAACAAATTCATTGCTTGTTTTGCTTGCTGGTGAGCAACTGTTGCGCAATGCTGATGTAGAGTATCCTTTTCGTCAGGACAGCAGCTTTTTATATTTCACCGGTTTTGAGGAACCTAATGCCGCGTTGCTGATACGTAAAGATGCTGAGGGGAAATATGAGGAAATTCTCTATGTACAGCCTAAGATGAAAGAAAAGGAAGTATGGACCGGAGTATTGGCTGGAGTTGAGGGCGGAAGGGCTATTAGTGGTGTGGAAGACGTTCGTTTGTGGCCTGATTTGGAACAGGATTTGAATGGCTTAAGCAAAGACCTTCATTTGTTTTACTTCGATAAGGATGGGTATTCTTTTAAAGAACTAAGAAAGAGCATTTGTGCCTCTCTAGGTCATGGCACTATTCAGCCCACGTACTCCTTGGTTCGACCATTGCGGGTTATAAAAGATGCATGGGAAATTGAACAATTACAGCAAGCAAATGATTATGCAATTGCTGCTCATAAGCGTGCTTTTCAATTTGCGGTTCAGGCTTTGCGCTCTGGCAAGTCTTTATATGAGTATCAAGTGGCGGCAGAAATCTATCATGAGTTCGATCGACAGGGACTGGCCTGGTCCTATCCGGCCATAGTGGCCGGTGGCAACAATGCCTGTGTCTTGCATTACACTGCACAGCGAAGTGCACTGCGAGGAGATGACTTAATGTTGATTGATGCGGGCTGTGAAGTAAATGGCTACGCCGCTGATGTTACCCGTGTCTATCCTCTTTCCGGCATGTTTTCTTCTGCACAGAAATTGCTCTATGAAATTGTAGTAATGGCACAACAAAAAGCTATCGCTGAAATTGAAAGCGCTGGTTCCACTATGCGTTCATTTCACAATGTTGCTGTGGCAAGTTTGGTTGAAGGTCTGGTACAAACTGGTATTCTTAAAGGAACACGGGAGGAAATTGTGAGTAAGCGCTTGTATCTCCCCTATTACATGCATGGCACTGGACACTTTCTAGGCTTGGATGTGCATGATGTTGGGATTGTTACCAATGCTGAAGGTCAAAGGGAAGATATTGCCCTTGTGCCGGGCATGGTGATGACAGTTGAGCCGGGACTGTATATTCCAGCTGATGATGTATCTGTGCCAGCGGAGTTTCGCGGAATTGGCATTAGAATTGAAGATGATATTGTCAAAACCGCTACGGGTATACTTAACCTGACAGCTGGTTTGGAAAAAGACTGCTCTGCTTTAGAGCAGCTTATTCTTGCGCGCAAATAAACTGGCCACTGTGGCGAGTTTGTGGAGTACAAAAAATCCAGCTTGGAGGGCGACGTGCTGGCTGACAGATTTGATAATTGGTACCAAATTCTCTTCCGTGATTATCAAAAAACATAATCTGATCACTAGGAATTGGTGCAAAACAAATGCGAGTAATGTGACCATCTTCAGCCCGATTGCAGGTGATGCGGTCAACACTATTGCAAATTTGCTCAGTTGTTAGATCTACTGGCACACTAGTACTTAGACCGCCATCTACTCTGGTGGTGACCGTACTGGTACCTGTTACCTGTAATCCACCTTCATTATGGCTGAGAGTAAGACTCATATCACCAACAGGCGTATTGCCTACTCGTGCTTGCAGAAAAGGATCGGCACAGGCACTCATCAGTGCTGCTGCAAAAGCAAGACGAATAAGATTAGATTGCTGAACTCGAGGAGTTGAGGGGACAGATAGGAAATTTTGCATAATGTATAGTGAATGCGTATTATTACATCTTATTTTCGTGTGGTCAATGTTTGGGATAATTTGACGTGGGCTGGGTGAGCAGAGGTATATTGGGGGCGATTTATTTATGAAACATGACTGAACAGGACATACTTGATCTAATAAAAAAAGATCAATGGATGATGGATTTGCTGCGTACGGCACAGTCCTTACATTTGCCTGATTGGTGGATTGGGGCCGGATTTGTGCGTAGTACTGTGTGGGATCATTTGCACGGTTTCACAACACGCACCCCCATTCCTGATATTGATGTTATTTACTTTGATAAGAATGAGGTTCGTCCAGAGGTTGATTGGGCATATGATGATCGGCTGCGCCAATTAAATAGCAGTGTTGAATGGCAGGTTCGTAACCAAGCTCGTATGCATCTGAAGAAAGGAGATGCACCGTACAAAGATTCTGCTGATGGACTCTCCAAATGGGTAGAGATAGCTACTTGTATTGGGGTAAAGCTAAAAGATGATGGCAGTCTGGAGCTACTCGCTCCGCATGGTATTGATGACTTGGTAAATTTAAGGGTGACTGCAAACCCTCTCTGCATTGGCAATCCGGAGCTTTTTAATCAGCGTATGGATGAAAAAGGTTGGGATAAAAAGTGGCCGAAGCTGAAGATAGTAAAAAGCTGAGAAGCTGACACAGAAGTAAAAGGAGAGGCTGCTGACAGAAGCCTGCGTTTACTTTTGCTTCTTTTTTTTCTTCATCCCGACTTCCGTGGAGGGATCCTGCCGGGATAAGCCATATGGAACGACATCGGTTCGTGGAACGTTCAACTGCATCCGGCAAGATCCTTCGGCGTCGCTTCGCTCTGCTCAGGATGACGGAGAGGAGAGAAAGTGAGTGGATGTTCCTTTGAGCTATGTCTCTCTTTCTCTACTCCTCTGGTCTCGACTTTTCAATTGCGAATTGCGAACTGCGAATTTCGAATTGTTCTCATCCTTTCTATCCCCTCCCAGCTCTTTCTTAATATATTGTTTTCGTAAAGCAGTCTTCACAGAATACTGGTCGTTCTGTAGGGTCGTATACTGATTCGATTTCTTTTTGGCAATTGCTGCAGTGTGTTTTTTTTGTTTCTAGCATGCGGAAGACTGTGGCATTGGTGTGGACTCGTTCGAGTGGCGCTAGTCTGGGGATCGGAGTATTTAGGTCACGATAGAACTCTAATTCCTGTTTTAAAAGACGATACTTCTTGCCGGTCAGCTGGCATTTAAATGTGCCTTGAAGAATATCAGCTTGGACGTCTTTGATATGATCTGGAATTGCGTAAGCTTCAAATGCTTCCTGTGCTGGTTCTTCTCGCCAATGAAAGCCCTTCGCTACTGCCTCCTCTTTAGTAATAGGCAATACTACGGCGCCATCTGAACAGTTATAGCTCATTGGTGATAAGCGGGCGGGGAAAAATTCTTCCCATTCATTACGAGCGGTTAAGTTTGCTTTGATTTGAGCAACGATCCGTTCATAATCCTCCTTGGAATATTGTTTATTTAAAATGCAGTACTGCTTCTTCTTAAGGCCCACGCAAGCAAAACAATCGCTTGTACCCTGTACACAAGAGAGGCAGTACATCAAGTTGTTGCACTGCACGCAGTCGGCACAAAATTGGAGATTGTAATTATTTACACCGGCTTGTGAGTTATAGAGCAGTTCACCACTAGTAGTAAACGCTGTACAGAAGGTGTCTTTTGTCTTGTTTACGCCAACACAATATTCAAGATCAATAGAGCTATTACAGTTAAAAGCACTAGTACAGTCTTTACAGTTTTGGATATAATTGCCGGTTGAGTTTTCATTGTTGCGACCTTGTATTGCTTTACGAGGCTGAGTTTTCTTGAATTCAGTGAATTTCGCTTTTTCTTTTTCAATCGCCTCAAAGCTGCCTAAAGGAAATTGACTCAAACGTTGCTCGTATTCTTCTTTGGTCAATTGCTCATTGTACCAGCAATATTCACGGTTAGAGAGATTGACGCAGCCAAAACAGTTTTTGCATGATTGGCATGAATCAAGAAAATAGCTTTCAGAACAGTAATTTGAGCTCTCGCTGTAGCATGCCTGGTAGCAATTTTCGATATTCCGACAATTATAACAGCGCTCGGAGGCAAATGCCGAAATGCAATCAACTACATTTTTGCTATCAAATGTATTCCAGCAGAACATGCAGTCAGTATTGCCTACAGAAGCAAAACATAAATAGCAATTCTTCAAATTAACTGCACCATTGCAATAATCACTATTCTCTAAGCCGGCTCGTACTACGGTAAGGTTAGGTAACGGCACTTTTTTGATCAGCTCATCGATTTGATCGAATAAGTTGCGGTTAGGATCATACGCCTGTCCATAATCGAGGGCCTCCCATGCATCACTATTCCAGACATCATTGTCATAAACTGTATATCCCCTTTCTGGCGGAATTGAGGTGAGGATTGGCTTTTTTGAAAAAGCACAGGTTGTGTTGAATAGAAATGTTCGATTACGAAAGTTGAGCAGCAGTTTTATTCGTTCATGGGGATGGAGCTTTGGCAAAGGAATACCTGCATTGCGACAATACTGCTCCTCTTTATCACTAATCGTGAATGGCTTACCACTAACCTTACAAATAGCCTGAATCATAAGAGATAATTACGAATTACAAATTACAAATGCTAATTGTTTACGATCTAGATTTGTTGCTGATAACACTCTTCACAAAGCACTTTTTGTGTTGTGGCATCGTAAACACTTTCGATTTGTTTATTGCAGTTGGCGCAGGAAATAGTATGCAGTTCATTGGTCTGAAAGAAAGAGCTTGCCATATTGGCTACTCTTACTAAAGGGGCAATATCAGGCAAGGGCACATTCATACGGCGGTAAAAATCTAATTCTTGCTTGGTAATGCGATACTTCTTTCCTGTTTGTTTGCAACTGAAAGTCTGATCGAGAATAGCGTCATTTACTAAGCGAATATCATCTGGAATGGTGTTGTCATCTGTTCCAATACTGTCGTCATGGTCTTTCCAAAAATATCCTTTCGCTACTGCCTCCGCTTTCGTTAAAGGAAAATAAAGCTGGGCATCACTTTCGTTGTAGTAGAAAGGAGTCATTCTTTTAGGGAAAAAGTCTTCCCATTCCCCTCTTGCTATCATGGCTTGCTTAATCTCCGCTACTAAGCGTTCATACTCTTCTTTGCTATATTGTTTGTTCAAAATGCAATACTGTTTCTTTTTTAAGCTGACGCAGCCAAAACAGTCACTACTGGTATTTACAAATAGGCACCATTGCAAGTTTTTGTTGTTGGCTAAACACTCATTGCAATACTGACAATTATAATTAATGCCGCTTTGCGAATTGTAGGTAAGTTCACAGGCCTTAGCAGAGATAACACCAAAACAATCCTTGCCTTTAGGCATAACCCAACAGTTCTCAACGTCAATACAATCACTTGAGAAATAGCTATTGTGACTGTCTTTGACATTGCTTAAGTAGTTCCCTGTACTGTTCTCAATGCTTTTGCCACGATAATACTTGATGGGAAATTGCTTTTTAAATTGAGCAAACTTCTGTTTTTCTGCGGCTAACACTTTTCTGCTACCAAGATTTACTTTGGCTAGTCTTGTCTCGTACTCCTCTTTAGTCAGTTGTTCATTGTACCAACAGTATTCTTTGTTGCTTAGATTCACACAGCCATAACAATGCTTACAGGACTGGCAGCTAAAAAGAAATATACTATCGCTACAATGCTGTGAGCTCTCTACAAATTTGCAATTGTAACATTTTTCAGTATCGCGACATTCATAACAAAGCTCACTAAAAGAGCAATAAATGCTATCTACGACATTATGTGAATTAAATATTGCCCAGTTAAATAAGCTGTCGGTGCTATCTAGGGTGCTAAAGCAGAGATAGCAGTTTTTTAGATTCATCGCGCCATTTACATAGTGGCTGTTTTCCATTGCTCCGGTAATCACATTGAGATTCGGAATAGGTGTCTTTTGGAATAGCTCTTGTAGTTGATCAAAAAATGGTCGGTTAGCATCATAGTCTTGTGCATAGGAGCTTGCATCCCAACTGTCTCCACCCCAGACATCAATGTCAGCCACCGCAAGTTTTCGCTCTAGTGGAAAGCAACTCAAAATAGGTTTTCCTGACAAAACACAGGTAGTGTTATAAAGATTGATGCGATTTCGGAAGACAGCAATATGTCGTAAACGTTCAAAAGGACTCTCTGTTGGTAAAGGCAGTCCTCTTTCCGTGCAATAGGCAATTTCTCGTTCAGATATAGTAAACTTTTTTCCAGTAATTTTGCATACAGCTTCTACCATATGAAGAGAATGTTAGAAAAAGAAGATGGCATACTAGAGGCTCTGTTGATAGCAAGATTCGCACAAAACTGGCTGGACACTAGGATCATACACGCTTTCAAGTGGTGTACTACACTGGCTACAAGCAATATGTTGTAGTGGTTTGATTGCCAGAATTTTAGCTCGTTCTAGAATTCGTTCAATAGGCGCAATCTGAGGCAAGGGAATTTTTTGTTGTTGGTAGAAATCGAGTTCTTGTTTAGTAATACGGAATGGTTTGCGTGTCAGGGTGCAGGAAAATGTTTTTTGGCAGATCTCAGCGCTAACCAGGCTGCTGTCATCAGGAATAGATTCTGTTGCTTCATTAGTATTAATTGGCTCATCTAGCCATTTGAAGCCTGCTTTCAGGGCCTCTTCTTTGCTCAATGGGAAAAAGGTTGCTGCATCAGAGTGATTATAATAAAAGGGTGATAGCTCTTGTGGAAAGAAATCCTGCCATTCACCACTGCTAATCATTTGCGCCTTAATCTGTTTGGTGAGCGCCTCGTATTCTTCCTTAGAATACTGTTTGTTTAAAATGCAGTATTGTTTCTTTTTGAGCCCAATGCAACCGAAACAATCGCTGCAGTTTTGAATACAGTACATGCAAAACTCTAAGTTCTGGCTATGAATGCACTCGAGACAGAAGCGATTGTTATAATTGGCGCCTGTTATTGTATGGTAGCCAAGTTGCGTCTCAGTAATCGAGAATACACCAAAACAATCTTTGCTTTTCAAGGCGATAACGCAGTTTTCTAAATCTTGAGAGTTGTTGGTTAGGAAACAGTTTCGGCAATTTTGATTGTTGAGCAAATAAGAGCCGGTGCTGTTTTCGTTGTTCTTGCCTTTATAATACTTAATCGGAAATTGGGTCTTGAATGCTTTAAACTTTTCTTTCTCAGCCTGAATTGTGGCATAGCTAGTAAGATTCAACTGTGCTTTTCTGTTTTCGTATTCTTCTTTCGTAAGCTGCTCATTGTACCAACAATATTCTTTGTTGCTTAGACTGACGCAGCCATAACAGTTTTTGCAGGCCTGACAATTGGAGAGAAATAGGCTGTCTGCGCAGTGTACTGAATTCTCAGAGTAAGCGACATTGTAGCAGTTGGTTAAATCAATCGAGTCATAGCAAAGCTCACAAAATAGACAATAGACGCAATCGAGCAGGTTTTTGCTGTTAAACACATTCCAGCAAAACATACAGTCTTCACTATCGAGCGTGGTGAAACAGAGATAACAGTTGCGTAAGTTTTTTGAGCCATTTACGTAACGGCTATTTGTTTCTTCGCCTGTATTTACAATATATAGGTTAGGCAGAGGTACAGTGTGTAGCAGCTCATTAAACTGGACAAAAAAAGGTCTGGTCGGATCATAATCTTTTGCATAGGTCGTGCCTTCCCATGCATCACTATTCCAGATACTGCTTTCATAAACTTGATAGCCTTTATCGGGAGGGAAACAGCTAAGAATAGGCTTGCCTGATGAGGCGCAAGTAGCATTATATAAGTGGACACGATTACGGAAAGACTGCAACCAGCGTAGTAAGGTTAAGGGCGCGGTTGTGCTGAGAGGAATCTCTCGTTCCTGACAATACCTTGCCTCTTGTTCAGATATTGCAAACTTTTCCCCTGTTACTTTGCAAATTGCTTCCATAAAAACATATCAGTTCTTGCTTATTGTATACGTTATACTTGCTTGAAAAACAAACCCGTTAATGAAATACAACTAGCAAAATTTAGTAAGTGTAAACAAAACCATTTCACCCTAGAACTTATTTTGCTTTATATCCTTATCCTTACCCTCATCCTTCGAGCACGAAAAATAGCCTTCTTGAAGAATTAAGGCTTAAGGAGGATAAGATGTTAACTATTGTTGAAAAAACAAAACATTCTCCTACATCATGGCATACCTACGCATCCACCGAGGCAAAGCCTGCGGTGCATGACTTCGGCAGCCTAGCACTGCGCTCACTCAGCGGAGAGCTCTTCTCCAAATAATGATTCATACTCAAATAACCTTCTCTCGCTGGCCGCGCCAGCCGAAGCTCTCCGAGCGCAGGCTGGTTCGGGG
>CAZEGN010000026.1:7675-9580 GCA_964512325.1 uncultured Candidatus Peribacteria bacterium | reverse complement strand
ACAGGCCTTTTTAAAAATCCGTATGATTCGTAGTATTAGCAATTACATTCGTGATTCTATCGAGGAGTTACGAAAAGTGGCGTGGCCCACTCGTTCGCAAGCCATAAACAGCACTCTATTAGTATTGGGTATTAGCATAGTAATGCTAGTATTTATTACTGCTTTAGACTACTTGTTCTCACACGGTTACGACTATCTCTCCAATTTTTTAACCGCTCGCTAATATGGCAAAGCAAGAGAGTCAAGGGCGCAAATGGTACGTGCTTCACACTTATTCCGGCTACGAGGATGCTGTAGCGGAAGCGTTAAGGCAGCGTATCGAAACAATGAACATGCAAGATTTTATCTTCGATGTGATCGTACCAAAGGAAACTCAAATTGAAGTAAAAAAAGGCGAACAGAAACTTGTGGAAAAACGAATGTTTCCCGGATATGTCTTGGTAAATATGATTGTTACTGATGAGTCTTGGTTTGTGGTACGCAACACTCCTAATGTTACTGGCTTTATTGGTTCTGGAATCATTCCAGTTGCTGTCAGTGACGATGAGATTAAGCGCATTCGCAAGCGTATGGGCATGAAGGAACCTAAGTTTAAGGCAAACTTTGCCATTGCTGAAGTTGTCGCCATCACCGAAGGTCCTTTTGCGGGTTACCAAGGCACAATCAGTGAAATCGATGAAAATAAGGGCAAAATTAAAGTTCTTGTGTCTATCTTCAATCGTGAAACTCCAGTTGAACTTGAGTTCACTCAAATTAAAAAAGTATAATTAATTTTCTATGGCTAAAAAAGTTTTGGTCAGAGTAAAAATCCAGGCGAAGGCTGGCAAGGCAAATCCTGCTCCTCCAATTGGAACTGCTCTTGGTCCCCACGGTATTAATATTCAACAGTTCTGTCAGCAATTTAATGAAAAGACCAGGGAAATGGGCGATGTGCTCGTTCCTGCAATTATCACAATTTATGCTGATCGCTCATTCGACTTTATTCTTAAAACACCACCTGCTTCAGTTTTGATTTTGAAAGAAATCAAGTTAGAAAAAGGTTCAGGTGAACCAAACAAGACTAAAGTGGGCAAAATAACAACTGCGCAATTACGTAAAATCGCTGAGGCTAAAATGACTGACCTCAATACCACCTCTGTCGATCAAGCAATTCGCATGATCGCAGGTACCGCGCGCAGTATGGGAATTACGGTGGAAGATTAATTGATTAATTTATGACTCGTTCAAAGAAATATCGTGATGCTGCTGCCAAAGTAAACCGCACACAAAAGTACTCTCTAGAAGAGGCTTGTGCACTATTAGTCAGCACTAGCATTACCAAGTTTGATAGCACAGTGGAAGTACATTTCAATCTCAACATTGATCCTAAGTATCCAGATCAGCAAGTGCGAAGCACAGTTAGTCTTCCGCACGGTAGTGGAAAAAGCAAAGTTATTGCTGCCTTCGTGTCAGAAGACGAGGTAGAAAAAGCAAAGCAAGCGGGCGCTGATTTTGCCGGTGCGGATGACTTGATTGAAAAGGTAGCAAAAGAAAACTGGGTTGACTTTGATGTAGCAATTGCTACTCCCGAAGCCATGAGAAAAATGGCTAAGCTTGGTAAGGTTCTTGGTACAAAGGGCCTCATGCCTAATCCAAAAGCAGGCACAGTAACCACTGATATCACAGGCACAATTGCTGAAATCAAAAAAGGGCGTGTGGAATTCCGCAATGACCCTCAAGGCAATCTGCATGTAATTGGCGGCAAAGTGTCTTTTGGTGCTGACAAATTAGTTGAGAACATTAAGACAGTAATTGAAGCAATTAAAGCAGTTCGCCCTACAGGAGTTAAAGGAACCTATATTAATAGCGTCACCTTAACCACAACTATGGGACCTGGCATTAAGCTCGCTTTTACTCAATAAATCA
>CAZEGN010000026.1:0-7575 GCA_964512325.1 uncultured Candidatus Peribacteria bacterium | reverse complement strand
AGCTTATTATACCAATCAGTTAAATAACCAATCGCTTTGCTATTAAGATAGGTCAAATCTTTACCATCAAGCACAAAGTGGGTGCCTTTAGGAACAACTCGAATCAACTCATATAAAGTCTCAGCATGATGATCGACATTGCTCTCATCTAGCTCTCCTTTGAGTTTAATTAGTTTGCATGGTGACTCATTGATCATGTAGTCACTAATTTGAAATGAAAACGGCGTCATAAAACAATTGTTTTAACTGCCCTGAGTTTAAGCCCACCTGAACGCTTTTTACTAAAATCTACTCTATCTGTCCAGTTTAAAATGATATGTAGTCCTCTACCATGCACTCCACGTGCATTGCTTTTTCCCAGTTTGTGTTTTTTTACAGCATCCACCAAGTTATTGTAACGCTGCATAATCAGCAGATTACTGTAATCTTCAAGAAGTATTTGAATGCGCACTTTATCTTTAAAGCAGGTCGTTGTCATAACAAAGTCAACATAATCATCGTCAAAACGATGCTCACAGCTATTAGCAATTATTTCACTAGCAACCATTTGCATGCGATGTAACCACACATTGTCTGTCAAGCATTTGACCAAAAAACTCTCTATTTGCAGGCGTAATTCTTGCGGGCTATATGACGAACGCGAAATGTGAAGCTGTAACCTAGATGTTTTTAGCATGTGCGCCGAATAATCATCAATGTTATGTCGTCCACTTGCTTCGCTGTCCCAGCAAATGCCAACAAATCATCCGAAATCGCATTAAATATCTGCTCAGCACTTTCTTTGGTAACATGTTTTTCAATTACTTTTGTCCACTGTGTATAGCCCAAGCGTTCACCTAAGGGATTACGCATATCAAGAATACCATCGGTAGACAGAATCAAAGCATCCTGAGGAGCCAAAGAGAATGTTTGCTGGACAACATGTCCCCCAATATGAGGTATCATTCCCAATGCCACGCCACCAGTTTTCATAGTTGATAAAGCATTTTTAGCTCTATCAAAACATGCAATGCGTCCAAAACCAGCAGAACATAATGTCATCTGTTCTTTTTTACTATCCCAAACCATTACTAACAAAGTTGAAAAAAGACTGGGATCAATTCTCTGGTAAAGAATGTGATTTACCTGACTAAGCATCCGTTCTAGATCTTTCTCTTGTGCATATGCATGAAGCAGCGTATCTACCATAATACTCACCAAAGCTGACGGCAAACCATGGCCAGCAGCATCACCAATTGCTATTAACGTTTTACTTTCATCCAGGGCAATTACCTGATAGAAATCTCCACTGATATGTTCAGACGGCCTTGAGCGTGCATAAAATTCAATTCCAGGCAAATTAAGGCCATTAGCAGGCAAAAGATATTTCTGAATTTTTTCAGCCACCGCCAAACTGGTCAGAAGCTTCTCAGTCGGCTGAGATACTACAGTGTTAGTTTTTCTCTTCTGTTTCTGCAGCAGCATGCGCATCACTTGCACATTTAAATAGCCGACAACAATCAAGAGAAGGCTAATGTACAGATATGCTCGTGTCGTTGGTGGAATAATGGTTGCTAAAACCAGCAACTCCACAACCAATGATCCCAATACGACTAGTAAAATTATAAACTTTTTGCTCACAAGTATTCTTATCATTTAATTATAGCAAAAATTGTTGTTTTTGCCCAACAGCAAACAAAAAGAGCCCCATCCAGTGGATAGAGCTCTTTTGATGTCCTTTCAAAATACTAATTCTTTTAACGTAGCATCATTGCAGCAATCACTGGCGCCAAAATTAACGCAATTGTATTAATCACCTTGATCAGAGCATTGATAGCTGGACCAGCTGTATCCTTATAAGGATCACCCACGGTGTCACCTACTACCGCAGCCTTATGAGTTGGCGAACCTTTTCCTCCGAAATTGCCTTTTTCAATGTACTTTTTCGCATTATCCCAAGCTGCACCACCAGTACACATTGAGATTGCAGTAACCAAACCAGAAACCATTACACCAGCTAGTAAACCAGCTAGTGCGCTGGCTCCAAGCAAGAAGCCAACGACAACCGGTGCAATTACTGCTAACAAACCAGGAACAACCATTTCTTTAAGAGCAGCTTTGGTCACAATATCAGCACAAGCCTTATAATCAGGCTTTGCTTTTCCTTCCATAATTCCTTTAATTTCACGGAATTGGCGTCGTACCTCATCTACAACCTTATGAGCAGCACGTCCCACAGCCTGCATACAATAAGAAGAGAAATATGCTGGTAATAAAGCACCAATGAATAAACCTACCAACACATAAGGATCATCGATTCGCAAATCCAAGACCTGACCTAATTTAAAGAACTCCTCATTATAAGCTTGAAACAGTACTAAAGCTGCTAATGCAGCGGAACCAATAGCATAGCCTTTAGTTACCGCCTTAGTGGTATTTCCCACAGCATCAAGGGCGTCAGTTACCTCACGCACATGCTCAGGCATATTGGTCATTTCAGCAATACCACCTGCATTATCGGTAATTGGACCATAAGCATCCATTGCAATCACCATTCCTGTAGTTGAGAGCATAGCCACTGCTGCGATCGCAATACCATATACTCCACTTTGTAAACTTGAAGTCTCTCCTAACCAATAAGCAATTAGAATTGCAATTACAATGGCAATAATTGGCAAGAAAGTACTGCGCAAACCATAAGCTAAACCAATAATTACATTTGTTCCCGCACCTGTTTCAGCAGCCTTTGCGGTTTCACGAACAGGTTTGTACTCAGTAGCAGTGTAATATTCTGTAATGATATTCATCAGCACTGTAAGCGCAATACCTACTAATGTTGCATAAAAAATATTCATTTCATTAGGCAACATGCTGTTGGTGACAAAATAAAAACCGATAATAGAGAGCACACTGCTAGCAGCCAAGCCCTTATAGAGAGCCCCCATGATATTCTTGCCTTTTCCTAAACGAACAAAGAAAGATCCTAGAATTGAGGCAAAAATTGCAACAGCACCAAGCATGAGAGGATATTCAATCGCAATTTGAGCAAAACTGCCATTAGCAAATACTGAAGCCGCTAGAATAATCGCCGCAATCAAAGTTACTGCATATGTTTCAAACAAGTCAGCCCCCATACCCGCAACATCACCTACATTGTCACCTACATTGTCAGCAATAACAGCAGGGTTACGAGGATCATCTTCAGGAATGTCTTTTTCTACTTTACCAACAAGATCAGCACCGACATCAGCAGCTTTGGTAAAAATACCACCACCAACACGTGCAAAAAGACTTACTAAAGAAGCTCCAAATCCAAAACCAATCAGCATTTGAGGCATATCAGCGTTATTAATGCCGTATGCTTGCAAGATTAGGTAAAAGCCACTGACACCAAGAAGAGCGAGACCAACCACACCTAAACCAGTCACCAAACCACCACGAAAAGCAATGGTTAACGCTGGGTTAAGACCATTTTTAGCTAAAAAAGCGGTGCGAACGTTAGTACGACTACACACACTCATACCAATATAAGCAGCGAGTAAAGATGAAATTGCTCCTGCTAAAAAGCCAAAAGCAGTCAACCAGTGTAAAGCCCAACCGATTACTAAAAAGATAATTACTGCAAATACACCAATCGTCTTCGTTTGACGACTAAGATAAGCTTCTGCACCTTGTCGAATCGCAAGCGAGATATCATTCATTTTCTGATCAGCAACTTTAACACGCATGATCATTGAGATATAAACAGCGGCAACGATAAGAGCAACAACACTAGCGGTTAGCGCATACCAAATATATGGCATAAGCATGGAGGTTAATAAATCGGCCGCAATATAGCAAGATAATGAGCAATTCGCAATGAGCAGGTCGCAATTAGCAATTCACAATATTAAAGAGCTAGAGATGAGCTACAAGCCCTCCTCCGAGCCGCTAATTGCTACCTACGACCTGCCAATTGCGAATTATCTAGCCATCGTCTCAATTGCCAGCGCGCTAGCCCAAAATGCACGACTAAAAGCCCCAGTGATAATCACCCCGTAGATACCAAACCAAAGCAAACCAATTAAACCAAAAAGCACCAATGACATCCTTTTTAGGTTTTTATTTACAGTCGAAACGTGAGTGTGCATAGTTTTTTATTTTTGTATCGTACAAGTATATCATATTTAAATGCATTTATGCTAAAATATTAATGTATATTAGCTTTCTCTTTCTAAAATATGCTGTGTCTTACTACAGGTTGTCTCTATAAATACGGCTTAAATCGCATTTTTGAATTTACAAAAGAGGCTGGCTATGATGGCTTAGATATTATTCTGAATGACATTTTTGACACACGAGACCCCGACTATCTTTTACGTCTACAAGAGTTTTTCAAGCTCCCCATTGTGAGCCTATCACTTCCCGCTGATGCTTCTCCTAAAAAGTTCCAAGCTGCACTGGAAATTGCTGAGACAGCGAATATTCCTTTGCTTAATGCACGCCCCCCACTATTTACCAATTTACGCTACGCGCAGTGGTTTAAAAATGAGATTCCCAAACTGCAAAAAAAGACAAAAGTCAAAATATGTGTAGAAAACCCACCAGCAAATATGGGTTTATTCTTACCACAATACTCTTTAAGAAACATTGAAGACTTGCGACGATTTGACTATGTGTGTCTTGATGTGTGCCACTTAGCATCTCAAAAACTTCCTTTACTGCGTGTATACAAAATCATTCGTAAACGACTTGAATTTGTATATATATCTAATTTCCACAACAATCTTCCCAACCAACCTTTAGATGAAGGAGAAATTCCGCTTGAAAGCTTTTTGACTCATCTACGTCGTGACAACTTTACTAAGCCTATTTGTATCAAATTTAGTCTTGAAGCCATGGGCGCAGGAGATAAAACCAAGGTCATGGAAAATTTGCGCAAAGCAAAAGCATTTTACGAGGAATATTATTTAAAGAAGCCAATCGAGGAAGGAGTTATTCAAACTGAAGCGGACAGTGATGATGCTAGCGAGCAAGCCTAATGATTGAGCTAGCCCTCACCCGAACTGGTATCCAAAAAATTGCAAAAGGTCTTCCCTATCTCACAAAGGAGGACTTTTTTGAACAGCTGCCAAAAGCAGGGCAGCAATTTTATGTAAAGACTGAGAACGAAACTCATTACGGATATATTGGAAAAGAGCACAAGTCTCATGCCGCAATGATCAGCGCTCCATTTAGCAAAACCGAATTTGAGCGTATATTTAAGGAGGCGCTAGCTAAACGTGTACAGGCTTTTAAAGTATTACCTGAAGCTTATCGTTTAATTCATAGTGAAGCAGATGGTTTGCCGGGCATAACAATAGAAGTATTTAACGAATTTGCCGTCATTACTTATTACAATGAAGGCATAGCAAGATACACAGCAGATATACTACCGGCACTACAAAATACCATCACAGCTCGAGGAATATATCATAAGTATCGCCTGCCAGGCATAGACAAGCTTACGCATGTCAGTGGGGCTAGTGCTCCAGAAAACATCCGCATAACTGAAGCAACAGGATCTTATCTTGTGAAGCTCAATGACGGTTTAATGAATGGTTTATTTTTAGATCAACGGGCAAACAGATTATGGCTTGCCAAAAACGCTAAAGACAAGAACATCTGCAACACATTCAGCTATACAGGCGCACTTAGCATAGCCTGCGCCCTGGGCGGTGCTAAAAGCACTACTAGTGTTGACTTGTCAGCCCCCTATACACAATGGTGTTCCGAAAATATAGCTGCAAACAAGCTTAATACAGACCACCACAAGGTAATTGTGAGCGACACCTTAGAACATCTCAGTTTTTGTCGTCGAAATAATGTGAAATATGATCAAATCATTTTTGATCCACCAACATTTGCAAAAAAGAAAGGCGGCAACTTCTCAGTACAAAAAGACTATCAAGAGCTTGTTATAGCAGCCTTACCACTGCTCCCCCGCCAGGGACAACTAGTTTGCTCGACCAACTTTGCTCAATGGTCATTACCAGAGTTTGAAATGCATATTAGCGACACTGCTAGCCGTTTTGGGCACAAACTCAAGGTCATTTACAAAGCGGGGGCAGACAAAGACTTCCCCATTCATCCACAATGGTCAGAATCAGACCACCTCAAATTTGTTGTATTGGAAAAGCTCAATTAACAATTTAAACAGCGAGAGTCGCGAAATGATCAGCGAGAGTTTCCGCGCGACGAATCATTCTGATTGAACCATCTGGTTGCAACAGAAACTCAGCGGAACGCAATTTGCCATTATAATTAAAACCCATTGCGTGCCCATGAGCACCGGCATCATGAATAACTAGCACATCGCCAATTTCCAACTCTGGTAGCTGACGATCAATCGCAAATTTGTCATTATTTTCACACAATGAGCCGGTTATATCATATACATGATCTAAAGCCCGATTTTCCTTGCCAAGGACAGTGATATGATGATAAGCACCATACATACCTGGGCGCATTAAATTAGCCATACAGGCATCAACACCAATATACTGCTTGTAGATGTTTTTTTGATGAATTACTTTAGTTATTAAGTAACCATAAGGCCCAGTGATTACACGACCACACTCCATCATTATTCTTAAATTCTGATGAGCCGTACCAGCAAACTTTTCATTGAAAAGCTTTTCAACACCACTGCCTATTTTATTAAGATCAACCGCACTTTGCTCTGGACGATAAGGAATACCGACCCCGCCCCCCATATTCACAAATTCAAAAACAATGCCTAAAGTTTCAGAGAGTTCTTGTAGCAAATCAAAAAGCATCCCAGCTGTTTCAACAAAGTATTGGTAATTCAGCTCATTGGTAGCTATCATTGTGTGTAGCCCAAAGCGCTTCACTCCTTTTTCTTGGGCAATTTTGTAGGCAGCAAACAACTGCTCTTTTGTAAGTCCGTACTTAGCTTCTTCAGGCTTACCAATAAAGACATTGCCAGAGCGTAACGGACCCGGGTTATAGCGAAAACTTAGCACTTCAGGTAAGCCTGCCACTTTTTCTAAAAATTCAATATGAGTAATGTCATCAAGGTTGATAATAGCCCCGAGTTTACGAGCTAACTGAAACTCTTCAGCCGGAACATTATTGGCAGTAAACATAATATCTTCACCACGCAGCCCCACCTTTTCTGCCAATAATAATTCTGCCAATGAACTACAGTCAGCACCACAACCTTCTTCCTTTAAGACAGTCAAAATAGCTGGATTAGGTAAAGCCTTAACCGCAAAGTATTCTTTAAAAGCTGGTGCCCAAGAAAAAGCACTATTTAAACGTTTACAAACATTCCTGATACCATTTTCATCATAGACATAAAACGGCGTAGGATATTTATTGGTCCATTGCACAACCTGATCTTGAGTAAAAGGCAGAAGCTTTTCCATACAAATATAAAATGCGCCCAGACATTGCCAAGAAATGAAAAGAATAGCAAGCAGAGGTCAGAAGTAGCCCCCCCCATCCTTATCCTTCCCCTCATCCTTCGAGCACTGAAAAACATCCTCCTTCTCTGGCCCCGCCAGCCGAAGCTCTCCGAGCGCAGGCTGGTTCGGGGATAGGGACTCGAACCCC
>CAZEGN010000025.1:0-12472 GCA_964512325.1 uncultured Candidatus Peribacteria bacterium | reverse complement strand
CTTCAAATTAACTCTCTCAAAATTATTTTCCCCAACCTATTGTTTAATTTAACCCCTGACCTAAAGAGATTGGGATTTATAATATTCACAAGTTCTGTTAAACTGCAGGCGTTACTTATCCACCATGTGGCTTATTATTCTAGCATTTGCTAGTACACAATTTTCTGATGTTCCTCCCACCCATACTGCTTATCCAGCAGTACAATATTTAGTAGAGAACAATATTATTAAGGGCAATGAAAACAATCAGTTTTTGCCCGACACAGCATTAACTAGAGCCGAGGCATTAAAGATATCATTATTAGCTGGTAACATTAATCCTCTTTCTGAAGGTAACGCTACAACTCCATTTAATGATATTCCCGTGGATCATTGGGCTGTTCCATTTATTAATTATGCCGTGGAGCATCAGGTGATAAAAGGATATGAAGATCAAACCTTTCGTCCTAATCAGGTCGTATCCAGAGCAGAAGGTATAAAAATTCTATTCAACGCATTTCAAATAACACCATCCGCGAGCGCAGAAGCAAGTTACAGTGACATAAAGTCTGACAATTGGTTTTTCCCCTATGCCAATTACTTAGCCAAAGCAAAGTTATGGCCCACTATTCCTCCTATATTTGACCAAAACAAGCCTTTAACTCGGGGTGAAATGGCAGAGCTGGCTTATGCCTTAATTATTCGAAACCAAGCTCTCGCAACACCGCTAATACCAATCTGGGCAGCATTATTAGCAATACTATTATGGAGTATTAGCGCCTACTTTAGTATAGATTGGTGGCGAAGGGCACTGCCCAAAAAACGCACAGCTCAGCTATTTGGTGCGATTCTCACCGCCCCTATCAGCAGTTTGCTAATTAGCTTAAAAGCGTTAATCCCTCAAATAACTATCTATGAGCACGCTGCCAGCAGTGAAGATAGTCACCTGCATCCAATCAAAGCTTTATTAACACCAAGAAAAATCGGACTAGAAATTTATCAGTACATGGTGGTAAAAAGCTTGGCAATCGTTAAATTCTGTTTTGTTTTTTTTATCAATTATCTCTTATTTCATATTCTCACGATTAGTTATCACAGTTACTTTTATCGTTTCACTTTTAATTTCTAATTCATTATATGTTTCAATCAAACGAACCGGTGCAACATGCCACTACTATTGGCAAGCAGATGAAAATCACTGGCACATTAGCTAGTGATGGCAATCTAACTTTTGATGGTGTGTTAGAGAAAGGCATTATCCGTATTGGTGGACACCTTACAGTAGGACAAGAAGCTCATATAAAAGGTGAAGTTGAAGCACAGAAATTAGTGTTAAATGGGACCATTGAGGGCAATGTAGTTATTAAAGAAGATCTCGAAATTGGTGCTACGGGCAGAATTTCTGGAGACATTACAGTTCATGGCAAGCTTGTCGTGACCAAGGGAGGAATTATTAATGGTAAGTGTGTGATGGGATTTGACTCCAATGGGACAATAGAAGCGCCTACCACTTCACGCCGTGGATTAAGTCGTGAAAAGAAAGAAGCAGCTAATGAATAACATTTCCAATGCGGTATTATGCCATTCTCAATCCCGTAGCGGGCCGCGGTCGGCTAGGGCAGATTGAGAGCAAACTAAAGCAAGTTTTTGACCGCCTAGGCATTGAAGGAGAAATGGTAAAAACCATTAGTCCAGGCGATGCTGGTCATTTAGCACGATTGGGCCTCAAAAAGGGGTACTCTCATTTTTTGTGCATTGGTGGTGATGGTACTGTATTCGAAATTGTAAACGGCATTCAAGACGCACCTGTTACTATCGGTATTATACCTATCGGTGAACACAATTTATTTGCACGTAGCTTAGATTGTGACAAATACACCTGGGAAAATCTCTTAGAGCAGTACGCTACGATTCCCAGAGCAACCGCTGTTGATATTGGTAAAATAAATAACTTTTATTTTCTCACCTCTGCTGGCTTTGGCTTATGCGTAGACAATCTATTAGAAACAAAAGACAAAAACACCATTAAGATCAAAAAGCCTTCTTTTTTGAAAACCATATCTAGTTTTTACCGCAATCCAGAACCAGTCAGCACCACTATTGTCATTGATAAAAAATACACCATCAATTTGCAGGCATATGATGTACAAATCGTGAATAGCACAAATTTCTTCTATCATGAGGCGAAGATTCCCATCTCTTCTCATGATCGACAGCTTGATTTAGTTACACTCGACAGCAGCATAACCTCTTCTGAAGCACGAAAAATTAAACAAACTCGCGAATTCAAAGGACTCCAAGGTGTGAGTCATATTCCCAGCAAATATATCGTTCTGCAAAAACCGCAAAGCCTCGTCATGCAAATTGATGGTGAGTTGCTGGAAGCAGAAACCCCGCTTATTTGCACGCCCGCAAATTTTCAAATTCGCTTTTTACAACCACAGAAGTACTAACTGGGCAACAAATGCTCAATAGCACACCAGTCGCTTTCAGATTCCTGAGGAATAATAATGGTCACCTTGCTACCGACCTCAGCTTTGTAATAGGTAATACTTGCCAATAATACTTTATACAGCTTATTTTCAGCCATTACCTGATATTGGCCATCATTGTAGGTTACAATGCCAATAATTTCTTTACGAGCAACAGGTCCAATCTGCTTGTATTTAAAAGCGCCATTTTCAGCAATTGTCAGCTTCAAACGGTCACCAGGAATTAATTTTGACTTACTCGCATAATTAGCCGGAACAGGATAAACTCGTTGATCAGGACCAACCATATTTTGTCCATCAAATACACCTTCAACAATTTTCACATTGCCTTCCATTCGTGGTTCCAAAACATCATCAACTGGAGTTGCAACAGCTGCTGCAAGATCACCATTCCCTGTATCACCTCCTAAAGAGGCTAAAATTTCTCTAGCTGAAGCAATCGCACTTTCAGCAGAGCGAACTAATTCATATACGGTAGCAAGTTTTGATTTTTGAGACATGAGATTTATGATTATTTTGTTTCAAATCTTTATAATTATACCTTGTCTAGCCCCACTCTTACAAACATCTGGCAGCGGCTCACCAATAGAGGAAAGATTTTATCTCTCTTCCTTGTAGTTTTTATTGGTTCTACTTTGTCTTTAACAAAAGCACCTACTAGTGGACAGATTGTATTTCTTGACCGCTACGGGAAAGAGCTATATCGCCTCACAGAAAACAGACAGACTGCTGAGCTGTATATTCACTCAAAACCAATTATCGCCAGCACATTAGTCGCAGAGGATCAGCGTTTTTTTATTCACAATGGCATAGATCCCCTTGCAATTGGGCGCATGACGAAAGAACTTATCACTGAGCAACAATTATCCAGCGGCGGTAGCACAATTTCACAGCAAGTGGCCCGCTCTATCTTGGGTCTCAACCGTCCTCGTAATATGTTCAACAAAGCTGAAGATATTTTTTTAGCTACTTTTATTGAAAGCGCATTTTCAAAAGAAGATATACTCCAGCATTACCTTACTTATACCGATTATGGCAATTCCTTGCTCGGCGTTGAGCTCGCGAGTGAACATTACTTTAATAACAACAGTGCTGAGATTTCTTGGCCCCAAGCTACGTTACTAGCAGCATTAGTTAAAAATCCAAGTCAGCTTTTGACTTATCGTAATTTAGAACAATTGCAAAATAGGCAGAAGCACATTGCTGACAATCTGCTCGCCAATAAATTGATCTCTACTGAAGAGCACACCTTGATCTACCAAGACCATACTTTTGTAAGTACTGGAGGGAAAACCATTAAAGCCCCTCATTTTGTATATTTCGTACTTAGCCAATTGGAACAACAACTTGGCCAGGACTTTTGGCACGGCCATGATGTCCGCATCATAACCACTCTAGACTTAAGTCTCTACGAACACAGTCGTAGTATCACTCAACAGGAGCTAGAAAAACTAGCAAAGAAAAACGTTAATAATAGCGCCAGCATAATTATTAACAACGATAGCGGTGAAGTCATGAGCTATATCGGCAATAGTAACTTTTTCGATGCGCAACATGCCGGAGAGGTTGATATTATTCAGAGCTTGCGCCAACCAGGCTCAGCGCTCAAACCTTTTATTTATTTAGCCACTATTCTCAACGGATGGGGTACCGGAACTATTATTTACGATATTCCAAGTCGTTTTCTAACCGCCTCCAACACTCCTTACACACCACTTAATTATGATCTCCAATTTCACGGGCCCGTCACTATGCGTACCGCCTTGGCAAATTCTTATAATATACCTGCAGTCAAAGCCTTAGAGTTTGTCGGTGTTGCAAAAGCAAAAAGCTTATTACAAAGCTTTGGCATTTCCTCTCTCACCGCCCCAGATGATCATTATGGGCTATCCCTGGCCTTAGGCAGTGGTGAAGTAAGTTTGTGGGAACTGAGCAACGCTTATCGAACCTTAGCACAACAAGGCCAGTTTTCTACGCTCAAAACAATACAAACAGTAAATATCGATGGCCACATCACCCCCTATATTCCAACTGCTCCCCAATCAGTAGGACAACAAGCTTTAGTTTCAGCTATTAGCATGATCACTAACATTTTAAGCGATAACAGCGCACGTGAAGCCGCATTTGAAACTTACAATGATTTAAACTTTATCTTTCCAGTAGCAGCCAAAACAGGCACCAGTCGCAACTTTAACGACAACTGGACGCTTGGTTTTTCCAGTGACTATACAGTGGGAGTCTGGGTTGGCAATGCAGATGGAACACCAATGCAACAAGTCAGTGGCATTACCGGCGCGGGACCGATTTTTAATCGACTTATGAATAACTTGCCAGGAAAAAGAGCATTAGCAACAGCAACAAATATTCAAGCAGTGACCATTTGTTTACCTTCAGGTCTCCTCCCTTCAGCACTATGTCCACACACAACAGAAGAACTGTTTCTGCCCAATACAGGACCTACCCAAATAGACAATTGGTATAAGGCAGATGGTTTACATCTACCCACTGAATTAAGCAGTTGGCAAGCACAGTTTAGTGAGACAACAAAGCTAGCAACCGGATTAGTCATTCTCGCCCCCCAGAACTATGACATTTTCAAACGCGATGCAGAAATTCCGTTACAAGATCAAGCCATCCCCTGCCGAATTAATAGCGAACAATTAGTAGATGTCACTTTAACATTGAATGGGAAAAATTTAGAAAATCAGCCTAAATGCAATTTACCACTTGTCCCAGGCAAATATATTTTGCGCTTAACAGGAAAAGATCAGGCAGGTAAAATGTATACTCAGGAAGTAAGCTACCAAGTACTAAATTGATTTACATCAAACCAATTGTGTATTTATGGCAAGTCCTCGCTTTTTAGCCTCAGCCCGATAAGCCTTATCGTGTAAAGCGATTTTGCCATTTAATTCAATCTCACCCACATAAATCTCTTGCTCAGAGGCAACCTGTTTTTGATAAGCAGATATAAGAGCCTTGGCCAATGCAGCATCCAAATTTGGATCTGAAATTGATAATCCGCCCTTAAGCTTTACGTACACATCTAAATTATTAAACTTCAATTTATAATGACGCTGTAACACGGCTAATACTAAATGCAGTCGGTTTAAATCAATACCAACAGCAGTGCGACGAGGATAACCAAAATCAGTAGGCACTACTAAAGCTTGTACTTCACACACAAACACTCTTTTACCTTGCTTTACCATTCCTAGGGCACTACCAATATCTAACGCTCCCTTTGTCCAAAATAAACTACTAGGATCCGACACATCAATAAAGCCACGCTCTGTCATTTCCAATACCCCCATCGTATTAACAGCATCATACCGATTTTTCACTGAGCGTAAAAATCGAATATGATTATCCCGCTCTCCCTCTAAATAAAATACTGCATCCACCATATGTTCAAGCGTCTTAGGACCAGCAATGTCCCCTTCTTTGGTGATATGGCCAATAATTAGTAGAAGAATATTTTTTTCTTTTGCGATGCGACGCAATAAGTCAACCGCATATTTAATCTGCGCAACACCACCAATACCACCAGCACTACGAGCTGAATACAAAGTGTGCAATGAATCAATCACAACCACATCTAAGTTACCCTTGGGTAAACGGTTGAGATAGTCAACAATAATGTCGACATCAGCCAGCATCAAGCAATCCACTTTATCTACCACCAGCAGGCGCTCCGCGCGTAAACGCAACTGTGACAGACTCTCTTCTCCGGTGATATAAAGCATTTTTTGTTGAGATCCTAAGTATTGCGCAAATTGCAAAACCAATGTTGATTTGCCGATGCCAGGCTCCCCTCCAATTAAAATAAGACTACCAGGCAACAACGCTTTCCCAATTACACACTCAGCCTCAGCTAAACGAAGATTAAATACAGGCTGCGTACTATCAGCACTTGTATCAATATCCCGCAGTGCAACTGCTTCAACACTAATCCCATTATTCAGGGGAATTGTATCCATAGTTGTTACTTGTTCCACTAAAGAGTTCCAAGCGGCACAACTAGTACATCTGCCCTGCCACTTCTTAGTTTGATAACCACATTCTGTACATACAAATTGTAGTGTCGTTTTCATATACAAAAAAGACAAAGTATCTTCTGCATATCGCGATTAAGATACTTTGTCAAAACTTGCTAAAGAGATCTTTACTGAGCTACTTTGTTGAGTAAACCGTATTTCTTAAGCTTACGAACATTGACATCTAAAGCATTGATAAGCCATTTAGTCTTACCCTCAACCTCGATGCGTTTTAAAAGCTTAGCATGAGCTTTTAAAGCATTATCAGGCTTCTTATTACTTTTAGGTCCACTGCGCGTAATTTTGTAAAAAGTGATTGGCTTGCGTGACATACATAAAACAAAAGCGAGCAAAATTTACGGGAAAATCGCTCTGAAGTCAAATCAAGGCAACAATGAATGATTACCCTCGACACAACCATTCGTACTAGCAGCAATCAGCTACAACTCACATTCTACCTGCCAAACCAGCTACAATATTTTCTCAATGCGCTCCCACCAAGTATCTTGGTGATAATCATCAATCACCGTATGCTCTCGCAAAATTGTATCAATCAGGGGTTTGTCTTCTGGCTTTATACTAAAGCTAACTCTAGCTTGAGGCATATTTAACAGACTTAAAACCAAGTAGGTACCTCGCGGTTCAAATGAGAACCAGCAACTCTTAATCAAAGCATAATCATAAAACTCATCGCCAAAATACAAACCCTTCGTAGTCAGAACTGCCTGCATTTGAGGAGCTTGCTCTTGGGAGTACAGATAAATTGTACCCGCCAGCAAAGATGTTAATACTGCCAATGTCCAAGCCTGAGTTAAGAGAGCGTATAACAAAATCAAAGCAGCAATAATTGCTCCATAAAAATACCAAGATGCGCCCGAAAGCAGCCAAGTCCGCTCCTGACTTTGCCAAGAATAAAAAACTTCTTCAGAGTCTTGATCATCAACGGCTGGTGCTTCAGTATCGACTGATACTTGTTCTACGGAATTATTTTCGTTGTTCATAAAGATAAATATGTGATGAGCTTGCTTTCTTTACAGGTAACGATGCCACTTTCCTCCTATTCAATAGGACTCCTATCGTTAAACACATTATACCAGCTAATAACAATATAGCAGTAATAACAATTTTAGGCGTGCCACTATGCTGTACTATCGAAGCTGTATACACCGCCGCTGTCGACGACGTGGGTATTGAAGATACTAGTTTAGCTGGTTGAGCTTTTGGGGATAAAAAGTCATCCAGGAGAGGCAATTTATTGGTTGCACTAGGAGTCTCTGGCTGTTTTTTAAGTGGAAGAGGGCTCACAGTAGCTACAGGAGAGGCACTTGGCATTCTCGAGTTATTACCAACAACAACGATGGTATGCTGTTTTTTTAGTACCTGGCCCTGAGAGAATATAGTCAGCTCAACGCCAAGCTCCTGTCCGGCTGAATAAGTTAACGGCACAACCAGAGTCGTTTCACGAGTATAAAGATCGGTCACCTCTAGAGGTAAATTAATCACGCGCCAAAAGTATGTGGCATCTGGACTAACCAGCGGTGCTCTTAAAGTTAGCTTATCACCTGGATAAGCAGTTGCAGGGGCATCAATAAACAACAAGCTTTCACTCAGGAGAGATTGCTCTTCCTGCTCTGACGCAGCAGGTTCGTTTAAGGATGGCAAGGTATCATCTTCAAGCGCAGGCTCAGTGTGTGGCAGGATTACCACCTGCACCGTATCATTGGCCTCCTGCGAACCATCATCAGCAGTGAGCTTAAACGTCAGCAAAGTCTCTTCCATAACCTGCGGTGCAATGAAAGAGGTAGCTACCAAATTCTTAGTAAAGTTAACTACAGGGCCAGTTGTCTGCTCCCATAGAAAAGTTAAAGCCAAGCTATCAGTATCAGTAGCAGAGCCTTGCAGAACAACTGTATCACCCGCCATCACACGCTGGTCAATACCAGCATCTACTACTGGCAAGGCATTCATTTTCTCCGAGACAACAACTTCAACTTGTTGCTCAACATTATGCCCACCATCACTTACAGTCAGCTGAAACTGCAGTGTTTTTTCCCTAGTAACCTCAGGTGCAGTAAAACTTAGTGTATCAGTATTTACACCACGCAGTTTTACTTCTTCTCCCGCAATCTGCTCCCAGAAAAATGACAAACTATCATTATCTTCATCTACCGCTAGCGCTCTGATTCTCACCGTCTCTCCAGCAACAACCTCTTTGTCTTCCAGCTTACTCAGAACCGGACTCGAACTCGCATTCACCACATACACTCCGCCAGTCAGGCACAGCACACTGAATACGATACTAAGTGTTGTTTTTTTGAATGAAATGCCCCCCATTTGGTATTTATATTCCTTTTATTTTACCATTTTTAGTAAAATTATGGAAATGATTATCGATCAGTAATAAATTGTAATTACAACTTTCACGTTATTCTGCAAATAATACTTTATTCTCTCAAATCCCATGCGCCTCAAAGCATTTATACCACTCATACTCATCATGCTATCGCTCACCGCCTGTGGCAAAAGTATAGTCAATGCCCCACTTCCACCCAAAGAACTGAAAGGCACCATTATTGAAAACCCATCTCATTTAAGTGATCAGCCTAGCTATCTACTTGTTAATGACGATACCAGCACCTTACTTGCGTATTTAACGAGCAAAGATATTTCTCTGAGCAACTTTATTGATCAAGCAGGAACAGTTGTGGGCACTACTGATTCTACTAGCCTTGACGGTATCCCTATCTTAACCGCAACCAAATTTGTACCAATAACAGATTTGCCACTGGAAGAAATACTCAAAAACACCGTGCGACGTGAGGCAAAACAGCAACCATTTAACAAAAATTGGGACAAGGATACACCAATGCTCGTACTTCAAAGTGACAGCGCTAATGCAAGCGCTCAGATTCAGGTAACGACAGCAGACACAATTTTTATTGTGAAGCTAGTACGCAATCAAGCCAACTGGCATATTGCTGATATGGAAAGCCGAGGGTATAGTAGCCCTGAAAGCTCTCCTTCCACAG
Organism: uncultured Candidatus Peribacteria bacterium; assembly: GCA_964512325.1. Lineage (GTDB taxonomy): Bacteria > Patescibacteriota > Gracilibacteria > RBG-16-42-10 > RBG-16-42-10 > JACQZO01. The sequence goes on along the minus strand of CAZEGN010000025.1, from coordinate 2,935 downwards.
GCAGCGGAGAAACGTTATAAGGAGAGATCTAAGGCTTAGGAACGACTATATCTATGGAATTTTCTCACCAATTTCTCGGCGACTATCTACAAACAAGACGCACTCAATTCAATATCAGCTTAGCTGAAATTGAACGTGATACTGGTATTCGTCCTGAATACATTTCAGCCCTAGAAAATCGTGATTTTGATCAACTACCAGCCGACATTTATCTGCTTCCTATAGTCAAGACCTATGCTCGCTATCTAGGTCTTGATGAAAAAAACATTATCAGCCGCTTGAAAGAGGAGAAGGAATATTTTCGTAAACACAGAGCTAATCTAGCAACATCAAGTGAAATACTCTCTCATACCAAGCCAATTACAGGAAAGAAAATCTCACTTGGTATTGCAGCAGCAGTATTGAGCCTAGTTGCATTCTATATCACGAGCCAGTTTTTTAATGTCTCATCTCCTCCTGACCTCCTTGTATTTGAGCCAGCAAATGGTGTCAGCACAAATAATGCCAATATTCTTGTGAAAGGTCGCACCAGCAATGGCAGCAAAATCGAATTAAATGGCAAAACGGTTAGCACTGACAGTGAGGGAAATTTCAATATACCAGTTAATTTAACAGCTGGTGAAAATCATATAGCTATTGTAGCCACTAGCAACAATGGTCAAAAAATAGGCGAGAATTTGCTTGTCTACGCAGATCCGCCAGCAGCACCAGAAAAGTTGCCCGATCATCTCAGCAAAGACAATCTTACCCTTGAAATAACTGTAACCGACACTAGCTGGATCAGTATCAAATCAGATGGTGAGACCATTCAAAAGACCCTAAAACCTGGGGATACGGAAGCAATTAATGGCAAAAACATCGATCTTATCGCAGGCAATGCCGGCGGCGTCACCATTGCTCTCAACGGTGGTAATCCAACTATCTTAGGAGCAAAAGGCGAAGTAATTCGCAAACATTTTAGCTGGAATGACCTAAACTTGGGCTATAACGCTACTATAGATCAGAAGTAACCCGTAAAACCTCACTTAACGTCGTAACACCCTGTAACACCCGCAGAGCGCCATCTTCACGCAATGTGAGCATTTTTTGCTGCGTTCTGAAATAAGCAAATACATCAGCTGATAATCTACCGGCCAAAATCATTTTTTCGACCTCAGCATCTACCGTAAACACTTCATAAATACCTAGTTGGTGTCGATAGCCAGTGTAACTACACTTTTCACACCCCCGACCTTTCATAAAATGCTCCGGCAAATCAATCTGAATCTCTTGCACCTTCTCAATGGAGCCAATCAAATCCTTAAGCAATTCTAGCTCTTGGGGAGAATGGTTATAAGGCTCTGCACAGTCTAAGCAAATTCGTCTTACCAATCTTTGGGCAATCACCGTATCTAAGGAGGGCGCTAACACAAATGGCTGCAACCCCATATTTACTAGACGAGGAATAGCCCCAACCGCATCATTGGTATGCAGAGTTGAAAGCACAATATGCCCCGTCAGAGATGCCTGGCAAGCGATTTCAGCAGTTTCTTGATCACGAATTTCACCGACCATAATAGTATTAGGATCTTGACGCAAAATAGCTCTAAGCCCAGCTGCAAAATTATACTCCAGATCTGGATTAATCTGACTTTGAATTAAGCCTGGAACATAGTATTCCACAGGATCTTCTAGAGTAATAATTTTGCGTTCTGAATTGTTTAAAATATGCAACAGGGCATACAAGGTTGTCGTCTTACCACTTCCAGTCGGACCAGTAGCCAAAATCAAGCCATTCGGTCTCTGGACAGCTGCCTGCACTAAACGAAGTGCATTGCCACTTAATCCCAACTCAGTAAGGCTCAAGGTCTGAGGATTACTTGTCAAAAGACGCATTACCAAAGTTTCACCGAACATAGTCGGCAAACTAGAAAGACGCACATCCACTTTTTTATGATTCACATAAAAACTAAAACGTCCATCCTGAGGACGATTGGTAATATTTAACTTTATGTGTGCCAAGTGCTTAAACTGATTCACCATTTGAGCTGATTGCTCTTTAGCAACAGTAAAAACATCTTGCAAGACACCATCAATGCGGAAACGCACCTTGGTTTGATTTTCAAAAGGCTCAATATGAATATCAGAAGATCCTGCTCGCATTGCACCTACAAGCAAAGCATTCGCACTCTCCTCACCAGAATAATGGGCTAACTTTTCTTTTAAAGTAGTCAGGTTCTGAATTTCTTCAAGCATACTGCCTAAGTCTTCTTCCTGATACACATTTTCAATTTCCTGTTTTTGCTTAAAAAACTCTACATGATAAGTATGAAGAGCAGATAAAATGCTAGGTTCAGATGCGATGTTTAAATTAAGCGCATACCCTTGATCCTTGAGCTTAGCGATTAAGGCTTTAGTTTCTGCCAGCTCCGGATCAAATACCGCCAGGCGCAACTTTTTTCCCACCCGAAAAAAAGGAACAAGTTTACCAGCTCGACACTCATCCTCTGAAAGGAGATAAAGCAAATCCACATTAATTGGCAACTTTGAAACCTCAACATATGAAAGTCCCAACCGTTTCGCCTTTTCAACAGCCTCTTTTTCAGCATAGGCCCGATTGATCTCTTCTAGTTTTTGGTCAAGCGGTTTCTGCGTAGCACGGTCTCCAGGTAAAGGCATGGAGTAAAATTAGCAAGTAAAATTACCGATTCATATAATTATACTGCATTTGCACAGAGAAAGAAATCGCCACAATAGGCTGCCCTTTTTCATCCCGACTTCCGTGGAGGGATCCTGCCGGTGTAAGCCCTATGCAACGATAGCGGTTCATGGAGCACTGGACTGCATCCAGCAAGATCCTTCCCTTCGACAGGCTCAGGGCAGGCTAAGCCGCTTCGCTTTGCTCATATAAAAGGAATGTCTTCTAAGAGATGGTTACTTTCTTTTGGTAGACTTG
>CAZEGN010000024.1:0-13174 GCA_964512325.1 uncultured Candidatus Peribacteria bacterium | reverse complement strand
AACCTTCAGGGCCAGAATCCATCATTACGGCCTCTGGTTCATGCGCTGCTTCTGTTGAAAAACGAATTCCATGAGTGTGAAGCTCATTAGCATCATTAATAAAGGCGCTGTCATCAAATGTTACGTTGTTTAACGGTGCTAGCTTTTTGCTAACCGCATTACGCCAATCTGGAGTAGCGGTAAGTGCTGGGTCGACAACGATTGTTGGGGGCGTACTACTGGGACCAGGACTAGCAAAAGTTTGGGTGGTTGCTGATCGACGTGGAGTACCTGATGGGGGAGTGCGTGTCATAAGAAGTGGATTAAGCTAGTTGTTCTGTTAGCGCTTGATGTAAAATTGCATTTAGTTGATTTTCTAGGTCAGGGATTTTCTGAAAGAGGAATTGGGTGATTTGCGCATTATTGGGATTGTTCTTCATTTCCACTAGCGTGATTAAATCCTGGTCGGATAAGTGATCTACTATATAGTCGTCGAATTTATTCGTAAGATAATTAGTAAAAGCTGCGACCAGTTCTGGGTGGTCTGCCATTTCCATATCCTTTTTAATAAAGGCTGCTTGTACGAATGTGTCGATGTAATTTGGATCTAAGATTTGATCAATGCCTGAGGAAGACATGGGGGGAGAAATTAAATAATCTCCTAATTTTACCGCAAAAAGCACTGCTTGACAATGACTACTAATGCGGTTGTTGATGTTAGCACAACACTGGATAAAGTGCAAAATGTCAAATTGATTCAAAATTCAAGATTCAAAATGCAAAATGCGAAGGAGGCATGAAGAATGGAGTGGAGGTGGTGCGAAGGGATTAGGGATAAGGAGTAAGGAGATCCCTCCTCGGAAGTCGGGATGAAGAAAGGGGAGGAGGGCAATTCGGAATTAGGAATTCGGAAAGCGGATGGATTCGCCAAGCTGACCACAGGATTCGGAATTGAAGAGCCGATGTTAGAAAGGCGAAGAAGAGAGACATGGTGCTCATGTGAACATCGCTTCACTTTCTTTCCTCTTTGTCATCTTGAGCTTGCCGAAAGATCTTGCCGGATGCACTTCAACGTTACATGAACCTCTGTCATTGCACATAGCTTACCCCGGCAGGATCCCTCTATTTCGCTCCGCTCCAATCGGGATGACAGAAAAGAAGGAACAGAGAGGAACAAGGAAGCCGTGGGATGAAAAAGGGCGCTTCCCGATCGTCTTTTCTACTTTCCTACAAATGCTCTTTCGGGAATGCGTAGGTCGATGTACTTAATCTTGGCTTGGTCGGTTTGGACTTGAGGATAGATGGCCATCAGTTTTGTGACTTGAGAATCGACGGTTAAACTCGAATCAAGCCAAATGCTAAAGCCCTTATCTGTTTGATAGTGGATTTCTTTGCGGGCAGGATACCAAATTGCATTGGTGATTTTAAAGCCAGTGCGTTGGGTGATTTCTAAGTTGCCGTATAGGATATAGCTTACCTGTTCGGGCAAGAGAAGTTGCTGATTTAAGTAGAAAACATCTAGGGGCTGATCAGTGGGGTCCATAACCAATGTTTTGAGAATGGTTTCATTAATGCTGTTATCAAATTTTACAATGACACCGTCTTCATTAACCAAGGCAAATTGATCTTTCGTAGGCAGGCCAAAGACGATTTGCTTTTCTTTGACGGTGACTTTAATAGTCTCAGGATAGGCAATGTCTACTTGCACATTTTTTAAACGAGGTAGTGCTCTTAAGCCATAAGCATTGATTGATGCTGCAGAGTTAAGAAAGATATTTTTATTCAGTAGATATTGGAAAGTATCATGCACGATTTTCTCATCAAGTGAGTTAACTGCGCTCTCATTGTTTACAATTACTTCTTTTACTTTAAATATTGGCGAAAAGAAAAGCGTGTAGATTGCAATGAGCATTGAAATTGTCACTAATCCTAAAGCTAACCAGTGCTGGCGTTTTTTTCTTGTTTCTGGCTCGGCATTTCGTAAATTCTTTTCAACTGTACGAAGTTGTGATCTGCGAAATTCTTGCGTGCGATCAATACGCTTTTTACGAGAAAACATGACGGCTAAAACTAGTTAGAAATGTTAAGTGCAGTAGGAGATTGCTATTATTTCTTACCTCTTATTTCTCAAATCAGCAATCAATACGACGAAGCTCGGCTGGACTTCACTTTTCAAATTTCATCTTTCACTTTTCTTTTGAGCATTGAGTCGCTCTAAATAAAGCTCTAAGATGAAGGCGGCAGCTGCACTATCATCATCAAAGTTTTGGCGGTCTTTTTTCTTCATACCCAGGGCAAGCGGAATCTCTTGGGCTAGTTTCGTGGTGAACATTTCGTCGACGAATTCAATCGGGATAGTGATTTTAGTCTTTAGCTTCTGAGCAAAGGCTTCTGCTTGTTCAGCAATGTAAATGCTAGTGGAGCGACCGATCACCAGGGTTTCTACATTTTCTTGTTGAATGAGACGTGGCAACAGTGTGTAAATGCTGGAGTCATTGGCTAGACTCTCACGCGCAAACGCCATTTTTTTATTGGGATCGCTAATTGCAACGCCAATGCTTCTTAAACCAAAATCTAAAGCAAGAACACGCATGTACAAAAACAGTAAACAGTGTGGTCATACTATAGGGGAGAATTCGGAATTCGGAAAGCGGGATTCGGAATTAAAAAGGCCGAGGTCTGAGAAGGGAAGAATGGAGACTGGGTTCAACCAGACATGTATTTACAGCATGACACTGAGAAGAAGATGCATAGATGTTCCTCTGAATCCAGTCTCACTTCTCCTCCCGGTTTCCGCTTTCCGAATTCCTAATGCCGAATTGTTAAACTGATATTGCTCTTAATGCCCGGTATGCTATTGACCCAAAAAGGCCAGCTTGAAACTCTCGCTTCAGCGATGGGCTCCAGTTTGTTTAGATAATTTTCAGACTCAGCTAAACTTAAACCGACAATTTGGGTTTTGATACTGTCGAGATAGTCAGGCTTCAAAATATACTCGAGGCGATAGGGGACGGTAACATTGAAGCGAATTTTTTGAGTGCGGGCATCATAATCTACAAATTGTAAATCTAAGCCGTTATAATCCACTGTAGCGATTTTCATATCAGGGTTGAGCAGGCTGCTTAGTTTGCGGTCGAGAATTTTCATCATATCATTACGCTCAAAAGTAACGCTGCTTACCTTCACCTTGGCATACACTTGGAAATTATCACGAACATCATTTACCTTAGCTCCATCCTGCACTGAGTTTGACTCGACTTTTGTTTGTACAACTTTGGGGTCTTTGACCAAGATTAAACGGGTGTTAGCGCTTTGATTTTGTTGTGCTACCCGCTCCTCTAATTTTTGGATTGCTACTTTGTTAATCTCATTAATAATATCAAGGGCAGATTTGTCTATGTCTTCTTGAGTTAAGACTTTAATTGCTTCTGTGACGCCACCTGTAAATGGTTGTGGGTTTACAGCGTAAATCAAATCTTTATATGTTCCTTTTAATGCTGGTAGGGTAAAGCGTGTATCGGCAGGCAAATTGCCTTTCGCTCCAGTTACTAATCCTTTATCATCAAGCGGATCTGCTACCACCTGCGTGGTAACTGTGCCCTTGCCGGGTACACTGACTGCTGCTGGAATACGGAAAATGTAACCATCCGGTGAGCGGAAACGGGTCTTAGCAATGAGCAGTTGAGTCTGATCGCCATCATTGTGGATAACAATGCTTCCTTGAGCATTACTTCCTTTAGAAGAAACGCCTGAGGTTACATATGTTTTTGTGAGCTCAATTTCCGTGCTAATTGGCGAAGTTGCCACCATGGGCGAACTACTAACTGCAATTTCTGCGCTATTACGACTGCTGTCAGCTAGTACGACCCGCTCAATGGGTCTTTCAATTTTTACTTCAGGGCTGATCGCAATTGTGACTGTGGGCAGAACGAAGTAGGCGATAATGATAAACACCAAGGCAGAAATAGCAAAGAAAAGATTGATCACTCTTTTGCCAGGTGAAGGCATCATAAAAGTGCTGCTGTCTATAGTCTCTTTCACTTTTAAATTGCGTTTTTTGCTTTGAGCGGACTGCTTTGACTCTTGTTCTTTTACTAATTCCGTTGGAAAACCGGTATTGGCTGCTAGGGTTAGGCCCACTTGATTGCTTGAAGCAATAGTTGCGATTTTATTGAGTGCTACTGCTTCATTATAAAGTAGCTTTAAGTGAATTGGGCTTTGAAATAGTTTGGCTTGAGGAGGTACGATTAATGTTACTTCTTGCTCCTTATGTTTTTTTAGGCGTTCTAAAATGCTGGTCACTTCTTCGTCTGCGGCGATTAGCATTTGATGAATTTTTTTGCTCATACAGGATAAAGAAAGAAATTAATTGCGCATCATTTTTAGAGTTTTGCGTAAGATGCGATCGACAAGGCGTTCTTCACCGGCAAGCTCCAGAGCTAAATGAGCTAAGCTTAATACTGTTACATCATGAAACTCTTTTAGTTTGCCAGTTTCATCAATAAAAGAACTGATATCTTTGCAGCCTACCTGCATAATAGATGGTTTCGATAAGAAGGGAAGAGTTTTAAACCATGTTTCTTCTTCTAGCACCAGGCTAATCTGTGGCAGTAAGCTACCACCACCACACAGATAAATCGTGCTTGGTAAGTTTTGTTCTTGGCAGAACTCTTGCAAGGTCAAGACTAATCCTTCACGCCATACTTTTGCATCGACAAGCAATTGTTGTTGTAAGGAGAGCAGCTGTTCGCGAGGGAGTGGTTTGTTTTGCAAATTGAGTTTTACTTTTTCTGCTTCAGCGAATGAGATGTTTAAAATTTGCTCAATTCTTCTAGTGACGCCTTGGCCGCCCAAGGCGAACATCTGTGTGCCTTCAAGAATGCCATTACGAATAACTGCGACGTCGGTGGTTCCTCCTCCAATGTCCACAATAATCCCATCCCAAGTATTATTGTGACTTTCATTTAAAGCTTTGGCTACACTGTAGGGTTCAGCAGTAATGGCTAACAAGTCAAAATCTAATTGCTCAGCAATATGCTTTAAGGCGCTAAAATGAATTAAAGGCGCAAAAGCATTAAATATGCTCATGGTGATATATTTCCCCTGAAAGCCTAAGGGGTTACTTACCTGAAAACCGTCGACAGTCACTTCAGTAATTGCAGCATTGATCAATTTGACATCAATTTCGGGATAGCCGGTTTCAGCCGCTAATTGCTTGCGCACCCGGTCAAATGCTTTCCATTGTACGCGATGCACGATTTCTTTTAACTCATTTAAACTAATTGCTTCATGTGGTCTGGGCCGTTCATATTCAATTGTAGTCGTAGCGCCTTTTACTAACTCGCCGCCAATACCCACAATCATTTGATCAGGCTCGATATTGGCCATAATCATTGCTTCCTCTACTGCTTGATTACATTTTTCAGCTACCTTGTCGGTATTTACTATGGCTCCTCCATTCATGTCCCCGTACTCTTGCTGAATATGAGCAACACCCAAAATCTTGGCCTTCTTTTGAACATCATATTTCGTGCTGAAAACGATACACTTGACCCACTCGGTACCGATATCAAGTGCAATTGCATACTGTCCACGCGCTTTACGAGCGGGATATGACATTGATTTGCGTGCTGGTGCACTATGGACAAGTTTTTTGATGTGATCGAGAAAACCCATGAGGAGAAATTACGAGTTACGAATTACAAATTACAAATTACAAATTATGCATTAGGTTGGTAGGTCTTGTGGAATAGCATAATACTTTAACAAATAATCACAAATCTTGGTGAATAGTGGTCCGGCTGTGCCTTCTGCCCAGGGGCTACTGAGTGGGCGACTAATTTTGGTAAGGATCACAAATTCAGGATGCTCTGCCGGGAAACCAACCATTGAGGCCTCAGTGCTGCCGGGACCTTTTTCATAACCAAGCCCATTGCTTAAAGCAATTTGGGCTGTTCCAGTTTTGGCAGCAATAATATAGCCTGGGATTTTAATCGTACCTGAGTAGGATTTTTTAGCTGTTGAAACCATCATGCCTTTCACCTGATCTGCACTTTCTTTTTTTACTACGCGGCGTTCTTCTTGAGGTAGGATCTCAGTAGTGCGTTTGGTGTCGGGATCAGTATAGCTTTTGATTAAGTGTGTTTTCATCAGGACCCCTTCATTGGCAATTGCTCCGATAGCAGCGGTGACTTGCAGTGGTGTTGCACCCAATCCCTGTCCAAAGCCCGCCACCGCTAAATCAATATCAGCCCAGCGATCAGGCGGTGATACCCAGCCGGTGGCGTGATTGTCAATTTCAACTTTGCTTGGCTCACCAAATCCAAAGTTACGAATATATTGATAAAAAAGTGTGCGCCCTAATTTTTGGGCAACAGTAAGAGTGGTTAGGTTGCTAGATACTTCCAGGGCTTTAGTCATAGTGATACAGCCATAGGCACTGAGCGTAGAGTTTCTTACCGGAAAGTTATCGATATATACCGTATCAGAATTTTCACAATTGATAGTAAAGGGGGTAATTTCGCCGCTGTCGATACCTGAGGCCATAGTGATGACCTTAAACACAGATCCTGGTTCATACATGTTTACAAAGGCTTTGTTGAGGAAGACTTCTGGGCCTATCTTATTTTTATACTCGCCGGCACGTACGCCTTCTTTCCACTTTTCATAGGCTTTCCAATATTCATTAGGGTTAAATGTTGGATAATTCGCTACTGCAATTAAAGCTCCTGTTTGTGGGTTTAAGACTACTACTTGGCCGCTTGCGGCTTGCGTTGCTTTTACTTGTTTCTCCAGCTCGGTCTCTACATATTGCTGTACCACGCGATCAATGGTTAACGTAATATCTGTTCCATCTTGCGCGGGCGTAGTGATTTTATCACCAACGACAATTTGATTGCCTTGGGGATCTCGGTCGACCAGCAGCTTGCCATTCACACCAGCCAAGCGAACGCCATTTTGTTCTTCTTCAAAGGCTTTCTCAATGCCATACTGGCCTTTTTTGTCATACCCTAGAAAGCCAATGAGCTGAGCTGCCAATGTGCCCTCTGGATAGTAGCGCCATTGCTCAGGCACTAAACCAATGCCAGGTAAGCGCTTACCATCACTCAGGCGTAGATTTTTAATTTTTTCAGAGATTTGAGGATTTAATTTGTGTTTTAATGGTACGTAACGAATTGGTGTGCGGGTAAGCATTTTTGTAAGCGTGGGGCGGGGATAGTCAAAAGCAGCGCTGATCGTATCAGCTGTCTTTTGCGGATCACTAATAATTGTTGGATCGGCAAAGATTTCATCAGCATCAGTATAAATACCTCGCACCTGCATGCTTTCAATTTGGGCTTTGCTTTCTACAAACTTTGGATTGCTTGTATCCATTAAAGTGCGATGGGTAACCTCTTTTTTTCTAATGCTCTTTAAGAGTTTTTCTTTATACGCTTTCATCAAGACATCATAACTTTCCACCACTTTTACTTTTGGCTGTTCAGCTTCGGGAAAGCTATTAGCAATGCTTTCAACAGGAGTGCCTTGTTCATCAAGAAAAACATCATTTTCTCTCAATAATGCTTCTTTATCTTCTTGGTCGGTAGGCATTTCAAAAAGCAAGGGTGCTAATAAGTCGATTATTTCTTGTTCAGTATCAGCAGTGATTAAACTGGGATCAGCAAACACAACGTCCAAAGCAGTATCAGCCGCTAAAAGAGCAGGTTGGCCTGATCGGTCAGTAAGGTATACATTGCCACGACGTGCTTGTAGGGTGATGACACCTTTATGCTGTTGTTCGGCTAAAGCTTGATAGTATTTTCCTTCAATTAGCTGTAAAAAGCCAAGGCGTAATACAAGTACTATCATTAAACTTACTAAGATAATACGCAGTGTATGGCAGTGATTCATAGTAAACCTATTTAAGTGCAAGATTGCTATGTGTATCGACAATAATAGGGTTGCTGACCAAAACCATGTTTTTTACTTTGGGACTACTTTCAAGAGTCGCCAGAGAGCGCTTTTGGGCTATTTCCATGGTGAGTGCTTTATGCGTATTACTGAGGCTTGATTTTTGTTGTTCTAGTGTTTTTATTTCATACCCCGCCGCCTGAATTTGACTGGTGTGACTAAGCGAGGCAAAGCTGAGTAGACTGATTAGTCCAATTAATGTAAAGCTAAGCGTCACCAAACCAATCTTTACTTCTGCTGACACAGTATGTTTACGTCTAGGTGTTAACTGAGGATTGTTTGTGCGGGGAAGGACGTAAACGTTCATGGGTTAAGGATTATATATTATAAGTTATAAATTATAGATTTGAGGCGAAGCAGGAAGGGGAGGATAATTCGGAATTCGGAGAGCGAAGAGCGGGATGAATCACTCATTCCACATTCCGACTTGCGAATTGCGAATTCTTTTGATTGCTCTTAGGTGGGCGCTGCGGGCGCGGGGATTGGTTTTCATTTCTGGCCAGGTGGGCTTGATTGCTTTCTTGGTGATAATTTCCACTGTACCCAAACTTTTCCACTCTTTGAAAGTATTTTTGACTAGTCGATCTTCAATTGAGTGAAAAGTGATAATTGCTAACTTGCCATTAGGTTTGAGTGCAGCCTGGGCGGCTGAGAGCATTGTTTGCAGAGTGCCTAATTCATCGTTGACGTACATTCTTAGGGCCTGAAAGACTTGTGTTGCTGGGTGAATGCGTTTATTGGAGGAACGTTTCACGCTGGCAACAATATCTCCTAACATAAGTCCGGTCGTAATTGGATGTGCTTTACGAGCTTGGACTATTGCTTTAGCAATTGGGCGACTAAAGCGTTCTTCTCCCAATTCCCAAAACAAGTTAGCTAAGTCTTCTTCTGTCCAGGTATTAATGACATCAGCGGCTGAGACTGATTGTGTGTGGATATTCAATCTCATATCTAATGCACTATTACTTTGGAATGAAAAGCCTCGTTCTGGATCTAAAAGTTGAATGGTGGATAGACCCAAATCGGCATAGATAGCGTCCACTTCAGTGCAGTTTAGATTTTTGAGAACTTTTTGCACATTAGCGAAATTGTCTATAACCAAATCAATCTTAGGTTTACCTTTCAACACTTCTTGTGCAAAGTTGATTTGCATTGGATCAGCATCGACTCCAATAAAGTGCCCTTGGGGACCTAACATTGAAACTACAGCTTTAGCATGACCAGAACGACCTAGTGTGAGGTCAACAATTGTTTGCTTCGACTCGATCTGTAAAAGGTCAATGAGCTCAGAGGCTAGGACTGGAATGTGCTCGGAAGAAGCCATGTGTGCAAAACTTTTTATTCTGTGCAAAACTCTTAAGCTCACGGTTCTACTCTAGAAAAATCGCTATTTAAAAGCAATGAAAAGTTTTCCACTTTTTGTTGACAGGGTGGTAAAGGTGAGTGAACTGTTTTATTGTTGCCTTCTTTTCTGCTTTTGTTAGCCTTTTGTGTAAATCTGCAAATTGTGCATTTCTTTATTTCCTTCTCTCTCGAGCAGCTTTTGTGTTCTTGTTCAAAACTTGTGGAGGGGTTTTATCTGGAAATGGGCATAGCTTTTTTACCGGGCATGCTGGACAATTCGGTTTACGAGCATGACAAGTTTCCCGTCCATGAAAAATTAAGTAATGATGAGCGTCAATCCATTGTTGCTCTGGTAAGACTTTCATTAAATCATGCTCTACTTGCAATACATTTTTGCCATTGCTTAAGCCAAGACGCTTGCTAACACGAAAGACATGGGTATCGACTGCAAAGCTGGGAATGCCGAAAGCATTAGCTAATACTACATTAGCTGTTTTTCTACCGACACCAGGCAAGGCTTCTAGTTCTGCTCTGGTTCGGGGTACTTGATTCTGATGCTGATCAATTAATACTTTGCAGAGAGCAATAACGTTTTTTGCTTTGGTTGGAAAGAGATTGATTGATTTTATCAATTCTTTTAACTTTTCTTCACCTAAGGCATAGAGCTTATCAGGGCTACCATGTTCTGGAAAAAAACTAGGAGTAACTAAGTTGACTCGTTTATCAGTAGTTTGTGCGGATAAAACAGTAGCGATTAGTAGCTCAAAGTCATTGCTATAGTTCAATGCCGTTTTAGGTTCAGGATACTTAGCTGCCAACACTTTTACTATTTCCTGCGCCCGGGTTTTTTTATGTGCTAATGGTTCCATGGGGGAGAGGAATAAGGTAGCAGTACTGTAGCAAAGAAGGGAATAATTAAAAATTCAAAATTCAAGATTCAAAATGTGAGGAGAGCGCAAAGTTGAGAAGATAAAATTTAAAAGGAAAAACTTAATAAAAGTAGGCTTGTGGCTTTTGTAAGCTGTTATGCCGACTGCTTACTGTTGCAGACTAGTTGAATTAATCATACTATTGGGGTAGTTTAAATTGCAGCATAAGATTCCAATAACAAATCATGTCATATGCCTAAAGAAAGTATGGACCAGATTAAAAAGGAAATGCTGGAAAGATTTGAGTATCTCTATGAACATCGTCTTGAGCAGCTTGTGAAATCTGGTTTAGTTCAAACTGATAGTGGTCATAGTACTGTTTGTAAAGGCATTGATGGGCAGAAATACTATGCTCCTACATGGCAGGAGATTCGGGAAAAGCTCCAATCTGCTCAGGTCTTAAAGAAGTACACACAAGGCCTCACTGAAATTTTGCCGGTACCTTTTGCTGTGGATATTGCTGAGAAGTTAAAAGCTTATGCTGATATAGCGCAGGAACAGAAAGATATTGTTTTACTAGAAGACAAGAAGATTGGTCCATGGTCCCAGAGTCACGACCTTCTCTACTTTCCCCTCAAGTTTGATAAAAAATCCGGTGGAGTAACTAAGCAAGAATATCTAAACGCTACTCAAACTGGATGGATGGTGGTATTATTTGAACCTTTGGTTTCAATTGGCTGGAGATTTCCTGCGGAAATAAATGGTAGAAAGGCTCTCCCCACAAGAGTAACGCCAGAGAGTTTACTAGAAATAATTGATTCTTCTGATGCTTATAAAGATGAACAGGCTATGGATATTGATACTTATATAACGCTTTCAATGTTACTCTATCCTGATGTAATACTTGATAATTTTTCCACTGTATTCGGTTCATCAACAATCCTGTTAGGAAATCATATTCCAAAAAACAGTTCGGTGCCTATAGCATTTTGGGCTAAGACATCTTTTACTAGTAAGGAAATGACTTTTGTGATTGCAGCAGAAAGCATTCACTCTGCGACATCTCAGAGTACAGCAAGGATGTGTTTTAGAATTGCTTAATACTGTCTATCATTGATATTAATATGATTAAAAAGCATCTCGCAAAGCCTGAATATGTTTTTCTCTTTAATATAGTAAAAGAAAACAAAAAATCAGCGATAGTAGTCTTATTGTTTTCTTTTCTCAGTGCATTGATTGGGTTAGTCGGTCCGTATCTTTTGAAACTACAGATTGATCAATTACAGCATCAGTACAATGATCTATTTAGTATTGTTTATACCTCTCCTGTCAATGTCTTTTTACTTTTAATTACTGTAACAATACTATTTCAGCTATTAAGTAGGTTGTTTGATCGTTGGGCACAGGTGCATCGTGAGAAGTTAGGTCAGAAATTAGCATTTTCTTCAGAGAAAAAGTTGTACGAAAAATATGAAACCTTTGATGCCGGTTTTTTAGCTAACCCTCGTAACCGTAGAATTAGTCAAAGTATATTTCAAATTACCTTTTTAGCTGAAGATGTCTTAAGCTTCTGGTCTCAGACTGTCAGTGAAATTATTGCCGTTGTAGGTATTTTACCTATTATCGCTCAGATTAATGTTTCTATATTTTTTGTAATTTTAGTGGCAACTATTTTGCAAGCGATATATTCAAGAAGACAGATGCGTCTTGAGAACCAGGAGAGACTATTTACAGAAAAGTTAGATGCTCGGCGGTATGAGTTGCGCTACACTCTACTATCAAAGTTTCATCAACTGGTCGCAATTGGTGGGCAAACTCAAGTGCTCCAAGAATATCTACAATTAATGCAAGCGTCTCAACAACAGCAGATAGAGCGTACAAAAAGAAGCAATAAACGTGGATTGTTCGAGTCACTATTTTCGCAGATCCCTTATTGGATAGCTAGGATGATTATTGGTACTACAGTGCTTATTGGCAGAGCTAGTATTGGTGATTTTACAGCTTTAACTCTGTACACTGACCAATTATCACAAGTTTTTTTCTCCGCTGTAAACAAATCGAATCAGTGGCAGAGAGTGTCTTTAAATTTAAACAAAATCGGTTTTTTTCTGAACCTAAAACCACGCTATAGCTTACCAGCTCAATCATTAACCTTACCTTTAAATGGAAGTATAAAGTTTAACAGGGTTATTTTTCGCTACCCTAACTTGGATCAAGATGAAAAAAAATACCTTCAGTATTTATTGAACAATAATAATCGTTTGAGTAAAAATAGCTTTCATAACAAGTGGGACAAAAGCGAAATGCAGGAATGGGAAAATCTACTGGTTGATGCTGAAAAAGAATTGCCGCAAGTTCTCAATGGTATTACCCTTGAGTGTAAACAGGGTGAAATCACAGCCCTCATTGGTAGAAATGGTAGTGGTAAAACTACCGCAACGCATCTCTTAGTACGCAATTATGATCCTGAGTCAGGTACTGTACTTATAGGCGATCAAGTGCTAACTCACTTCACGCCAAATCATGTTCGTCAATACGTAAGTATCATTAGCCAGGAACCATTGCTATTGGAAGACTTTTCTATTCGAGACAACTTATTACTTGGGGTTGAAACAGCTTTAACTGATGACCAGATATGGAAACTATTGGAACGATTAGATCTAGCTAATACGATCAAAAATTTACCAAAAGGTCTAGAGTCGTTGATTGGTGATGAAATCCGTTTATCTGGAGGTCAAGCACAATTACTTATGGTTGGTAGAGTCTTTTTACAACACAGACCGATCATAATATTTGATGAAGGCACCAATCAGCTTGATGCTGAACATGAAAGTTTAGTAACAGGCTTACTAGAGGAGATAAAAGAGAAGAGTACAATATTATTGATTACGCACAAAATGACTACAGCTCGTAAAGCTGATCAAATTTATGTCTTAGATAAAGGAAAAGTCATTGGTTCAGGCAGTCATCATACTTTACTCAAGCAAAAAGGTCTTTACGAAAAGTTTTGGAATTTACAAGTTGTAGATTAG
>CAZEGN010000023.1:0-13448 GCA_964512325.1 uncultured Candidatus Peribacteria bacterium | reverse complement strand
TTGAGGGGCTGGTCCTCGCAAGGGGGTGGAGGTTCAAGTCCTCTCCACAGCACCAGCCTGCGCTCGGAGAGCTTCGGCTGGCGGGGCCAGCACTGATGGGTTACTTTTACATATTTGTTTATTCGAGTTTTGGCCCTCCGCTGAGCCAGCGCAGTGCTAGGCTAGCGAAGTCGCGATAGCGCGCAGGTATGCCACGATGTGAATGAATGAGAAAACAAACGACTGCACTTAATGTATGAGCAGTTATTTCTTAGCGCTCGGAGAGCTTCGGCTGGCGGGGCCAGCGAAAGGAGACCATTTGCTAAGGGGTGTTAATTTGATGTTGTGCTCTCCGCTGAGTGAGCGCAGTGCTAGGCTGCCGACAGTGTCCTCCGAAGGCTTTGCGCAGGAGGAAGTCGCGTAAGCGCGCAGGCATGCCATGTTGTTAGAGGTTGTATAGGAAGTCAACGGTAGTTTGTGGAGCGGTATTTCATCTTGCTCAAAACATACCACTAGGCTATTTTCAATTGGAAACAGTTTACTATTTTAGCATGTCGCTTCAATATAAGAGAAAATCAGACTATCTCATGGTCTACAAGCCAGCAGGAGTACCAACTACACCAGGCGAAGAACCAAACTCATTAGTTGAGCAAGTGCTCAAAGAATTCCCTGAGCAAAAAAAAGTAAAGTGCTTCAATGAGGGGGAAGGTGGATTATTATATCGTCTAGATACGATTACTTCAGGAGTAGCTTTATTTGCATGTACAGACAAAGCATTTAAAACATTTATCGATGCCTCTCAACGGGATGAAGTTGAGAAAATCTATCGAACTGAGGTAGATGGAAAGTTACGCTATAAAGAAGGCGAAATTACCTACGCTATCGCTCATCATCCTCGTAGTAAAAGTCGGATGACAGTACGCAAACATGGTGGTGAGGCCAAAAGAGGCGAGTGGCGTCAAGCCATCACTGCCTATCGGGTAATTGAAGAAAAAAAAGACAGCAGTTTGTTAGAAGTTATGATCACAAAAGGTGCCAGACATCAAATTAGAGTCCATTTGGAGGCTATTGGTCACCCACTTTGTAATGATCCTTTGTATGGCACGGCTTTCACCAATAGACCCTTCTTCTTGGAATGTCACGAAGTGTATTGGCAAAACAATAATTTGCATTTTTCAGTAGACGAGATACTAGAGAACAAAAGTGCTTGATGTAAACTATTCGCTGATCTTCATTTATGCTACGGTAATGTTGAGCATTGATGTTTTAATTTTATGATGCTTCCTACACATATAGTAACTACCGCGGCTACAACTGCCTACTTTCTCAATCGCTGGAATACAAATAATAAATGGCTTTTTGCCCTGGGCTTCATTGCTGGTGCTATTCCCGATTTTGATTTGTTGTATTACATGGCATTCAAAAAACGCAAAAACACTATTTTCACGGCAGATGCTGTTAATCACCGTCAAACTATTATGCATGCGCCGCTTTTTTATATGGCCGTGCTAATGCCTTTGCTTGCACTTGCGCACTTCGGCCAATTTACTTTGCTGTACCAAATCACAGTACTCTTAAGTGTCGGCGTTTTTAGCCACATTTTAATGGATATGGTTTGGGTGGGAGGAGTGCCGCTCCTTTTTCCTTTTCAAAAAGGGTTACATGGCTTTTTTATCAAATCATCACAACGAATGATGAATCGCTATATGAAAAAACATGGCAATGACTGGATGGCATTCTATATGCACCATCCATTATTCTACTTTGAATCAGCCTACCTACTGTTTATGCTAGCGACCAACTACGTTCCAACCAATATCGTACTAGGCAGCATCGCAGCTATGGCCATCCCATCACTCGTCATTCAAGCCAAGCAAAAGAAAATCAAAAAAGAGTTGATAGAAGCTATATAAAAAATCCTTTATTCTTCATCCCGACCAGAGTGAAACGACATTCTGAATCCGGAACTCGGAGAGCGGATAGATTCGACCAGCTCACCACAGGATTTGGAATGAAAAGACGGAAACCAAGAGGAGAAGCAGAGAGACACAACTTAAGTGAACATCCATTCATCTTCTTCTCGCTTTGTCATCTTGAGCAAAGCGGAGCGACGCCGAAAGATCTTGCCGTTTACCGTCCAACACGACATGAACTAGTATCGTAGCATAGGGCTTACACCGGGCAGGATCTCTCCACGGAAGTCGGGATGAAGAGAAATAGGAGCAGGAGGCAGAAATTGGAAGAAGAAAACGAGAGAGATAACCAAAAAAGAATGAACACCAAAATCAATAGCTTTTAGCCTCCAGTCCAGCTAAGATTATGACACATTGATTTTATGAGCACGCTATGAAAAAGGCATACATTGTTCATGGATGGAGTGGGTTTCCTGAAGAAGGGTGGTTTCCTTGGGCCAGAAAAGAATTAGAAAAACAAGGCTATCAGGTTCAAGTACCAGCAATGCCAACCCCTGATAGGCCGACTATTGATGTCTGGGTAAACACTTTACTTCAGCTGGCTCCAACGCCAGATGAAGAGACAGTTTTTATTGGCCACAGTATTGGCTGTCAGACAATTATGCGCTATCTAGAACACCTTCCAGCAAACAGCAAGGTCAAACAGACAATTTTTGTGGCAGGCTGGTTTACGTTGAGCGGTATTGAAGATCCAGCAGAACAAGCATTAGCTGAACCATGGCTCACCAGACCAATTAACTTTTCACAGGTTAAAGCTCATGTGAACAACATTTGTGCCATTCTGTCCACTGACGACTCTCTGGTACCTTACGCAGAAAATAAAAAGCTTTTTGAACAAAAGTTACAAGCCACTATTATTACCACACAAGGGGGACATCTCGGCGCAGCTGATAATATTGTCATATTACCTGAATTGCTTTCCGCTCTCGCTTAAGCGGCACGCATGGTTTTATTGTAGACATGAAAAGCGGCATCTAGAATAAGAGTATTGTCTTGTTCATGAACCGCCAAGGCTTGTAGCAAGTTTAATACCCCTTGATACCAAAGCGTTAATTGCGCTTCATCGCTCAGAGCGGATTCAGCTGGCGCTAATGTGGGGAATAGGTCTTGCCAGTTTTTACCGAGTTCATCGACATGTACAGGCAAACCGACAGCCACAGCCTTTGACTGCAAAAAGAGCTTTTCACTTGGAGCAATATGCAATTGGCCTAACAAGCGCACAAGAGTGATCACGTGTTGGATTTGCTCAGGCTGAAAACGATCAACAAGCATCAGCAAAACCTGCGCCTGTTTAAGGCGCTGCGACTCTGAAGCATTGGCTTTATCAGACGGTAATAACATCCCTACATTTTGCAGCGCTGCATGCTTGGCTAGAGGTTTCTCTCGATCAAGTCTTCCTTTTTGCCAGACCAAAACCGAGCTATTGGCTCTAACAGAAGCAGTCTCACTTTTAGTCCAAAACACATTGGCCAACAAACCTCTGCGCTCTTTAGCAGCATCTTCAAATAGTGTGGGATCAAAATCTGGGCAAGCGCGTTTAATAGTATGTCCGGGGGCTTCACAAGGCAGATTAGGCCCAGTAACCACAAGCGTGCAGTCAGGGCGTTCATCCGTACTACTCTGATAAAAATGTAGAGCAGAACCGGACGGCACTTGCGTAAAGCGTTGCACACCGCGCACTAAAATATTGGCACACAAACATCGCGCCATTGCCTTAGCATCCAAAGGCACATTAAGCTTTGATGCTAAAGCAGTCATCTCATCTTCAGCTACGATAGTTGCTTCACGCCAACGAGCAGTTACAATACGAGACGTAGGTGCAGGAGCAGCCACTTTAGGAGGCTTTGGCAAACCAAAGGCAGAGCGCTCTCTATCTCCTTTGCTCAACGTTGTACCATCATGCTTATCGGCACTAATTCCGCCGCCCACTTTCAGCACTAACTCCTTCTGTGCTTGTGCGACTTTTTCCTGATGACCAGTGCGATACACCTCCACCACCTCGCCCCAACGCTCAATTGCCATACATTATTGCTAAGGAAGTGAGCATAGTAAACCATCGGCAAAAATACAAATGGCACTAACGCTCTGCCTGTTTTTGCAATAGCATTTCCAATTCTCTCAGACTAGGCAATCCGATTTGCTGTTTACTTAACACGGCTAATAATGCCGCCACTAACTCAGACTGCAAAGAACCATCGTTTCTCAAACAATCTTGTAAGGCGCTGTTTGCCAAAACTTGTCCGAATTCTGGCTCTTCCTCAGCACCAATGGCATCTAAAATAGGTGAAATCCTCTTACTATACAATAAGTCACCAATAGTAATCACAAAAGCATAAAGGTCCGTGGCAGTGGTGGCTGGCAATTCCGGCAGACTCCAGGGAGCCATATAAGCCGGCGTACGTATCACTTCAGTATCCACACTTCCCAATGGGCGTGTAGTATTAAGATCAATAATCTTAGCCTGCTTGTTTCTATCATTGATAGCCTCAACCATGACATTGTAGGGCTTAATATCACCGTGTATCACACCATGCTCTTCATGCAAGTACGCTAAACCTGATGCTATCTGGGTTAAAACAGCCCATATTTCTTGTCTTGTTAGCAGCTCTCGCGTAGTACACTCATTCAAATCAGCAGCATAGCGAGGCAAAACAAAATAGGGCATATTGCCGATCTCGCTCGCTTCAAGTACAGCAACTATATGCGGATGATTTGCTTTGCCAGTGATAATGAGCTCATGCTCAAACCTAGCGCGAGCACGAGGGTTTCTAGCTAAGTAGGCTGGACTTGGCATTTTAAGCACACCAGCCATCGCTGTCCTCACATGCTCAACATGCATAATGATATTCATCGGCCAATTGCGCATATTTGGTCCCAATTCCAGCATACGCCAATCACCAATTTCGGCCCCAATATCTAAGGCATTGGGAGATAATGTAATATCGACAGGCTTGCTCTGCCAGCTATTAGCCAAACGGGCTCGATGGTGCTCGCGAGCTTTAGCTGCAGGATCCGCTCGTGGTGGTCGACTGCTGCCTATACGCTCTGCCAAACTGGCGAACAAACTGGGTCTGGGCATGAGAAGACTTGGGTTAGAGAAAACGACACATTGTCTCCCTGATTATATCCGCCCCTTGTCAGAAACTCCAGATTATATTATTTGCACACTCTATTCGCAAATCTCTTTTAGCTTATCCAAAGCTTTTGGCCAAGCATCTTGCATGTCTTTTTCGAATGCTTCAGTTACGTCGATTGAAATCTCTAAAGTAGTTACGCCGTTATCTTCCTTAAAAGTATAATTCTCGTAGGCTGGTGCCCAGCTTGTGATTGCAGGACTAGTGGTGTCTTCTTTTCCTTGCATAATCCATCCTAGGTGACGAATGGAAACAAATTCAAAAGGTCTATTCTCAGCAATTTCCGAAAGCATACCATTACCAGAAGGGTCTACAAATCTAATTTGAGCACCTTTTTCCCAAGAGCCTTGATACGTTGAACCTGCTGAAAAAGCAGCAGTCCATTGCTCATAAGATTCCTTATCGAGCATCTTTTGCCACACCTTTTCCTTTGGGGCATGAATAGCAATCGAGAAATGCAGTGTCTTGTTCATATGCAGGATTTAATTACAAATACAGTATGCACAATTCATTATCCTAAAAGCAACTTTTTATCCCCTTGTGATCAAAATGCCACCGCTAATTCGCTTTTCACATTTCACATTTCTCATTAAACTAACACTGTACTAATCTTCAGTATGCCTAAGGCAATACCAGCCCCGATCACCGCACATTTTCAGCAGTTCTCCTCCAAGCAAAAACACACTTTACAAGCCTTGCGTCAGTTGTTTCTCTCCCTACTCCCTGAATATGCTGACGAAACGATTAGTTATGGCATGCCAGCCTTTAAGTTCGACAAAAAAGCACTATGGTACGCTGGTTGGAAAAAGCACTACTCTGTCTATTTCATTCCTCAAATCATGGCTCAATACAAAAAAAAACTAAAGACTTTCAAAACTACCAAGTCGGCAATCAATATTCCCTGGGAAACTGCTATACCTGAGAAGCTCTTAACCCAGATGACCAATACCCTCATCACTCAAGCTGGCTTCTACAAAAAAGCTGCCAATATAACAAAGCCATCCAAGGCAACGAAAAAGACTTGTGCTCAAGGACATCAATTTACAAAAAGCAGTGACTGTCCCACTTGCCCCATTTGTGAAAAGTCAAAAACACCAAAAGGCTTTTTGCACTTGCTCAGTGCACCCGCAAGAAGAGCACTGGAGAATCATAACATCACCACGCTTACGACGCTGGCTAAACATGCAGAGCAAGACTTATTAGCACTGCATGGCTTTGGTCCCGCTAGCTTGCCTGCTTTACGCACAGCATTAAAGACTGCAGGCTTATCTTTTAAAAAAGCAGTATCTTGAAAGGGGAAACTTTTTACTCATAAATATTCTCTATGATTCAATCAGACGGCTACATTGACGCCATTAGTCTAGCCTTTGGTCTCGCGCACACCGAATCATTAGGTTGTCGTGAAGACCATGTTCCACAATTTGAACGCTTGCCTCTGTCTGTTTTCAAGCAAGCTATGGCCGAAAGTTGTCCCATGTTACTAAAAAAAACAGTATGGGATGAGCAAGTAAATCAGCTGTCCATATCATTACCGGGCACTTACTTGTTAACACCAATGCTCACAGATAACCAAGGCCATACGATTACGCCGGCTAACATGAAACTGTGCCTGTTCCAATTAGATACAACTGGCACAAGAACAAGCAACGATGACTTATTTCCTCAAGTATTGCCTATAGAAATGTACAAAAGTGGTCAATTCACCATTGATGCGCACATGACAAGTCAGCAAATGGCAATCACGCTCAAAACGACAGCGAATAAGCTCTTTGAACAGCTCACCGCGCAATCAGATTAAGCCCTCTCTAGTTTCTTTGCATGCACTAACTTGCACTGTTTACTGCCATCGGACCAATACCTTGCGCCCGTTTTCGTAAAGCATTTAGCTCTTGATAAAAAGGAAATACATTTACTCTTAGTGCCAAAGCTCTTCTAAGCGATTGTTCAATGCTAGTCAGCTCCGATTCATGTATCTGCTGTCCACACATTAACTTTTGTTTCAATTTGCCAAGCATAGAAGGAACATGAGACCAGCATAATGTAAGTTCCGCTTCTTCTGCCAAAGGCAACAAATCTTGTACAACTCCAGCATCCTCTACCTGTATCGATACCAAAAGCGACAACATTCTATTTAATGCTTTTTGGGCTGAATCGAACCGTTCTGCCCGTATATAGTTATGAAACGACTCATAAGCAGCCCTAAACAGCACTTGCCTTGCTTCGAGACGGAGAGCCATAAAGCGCATTTGATTTACACCAGAGAACTCTCCTTTAAACTTGATTAAAGTTTCAATTGTATCAAGCAGCACCATAATATGATCGAGATGCGACAGTCTAATATGCCGCTCTAAGCTCTCAAGCAAATTTATACCTTGATCAGCTTTGGCAGCAACCAATGTCACCTGAGGAGATAATAACTTTATAGGAACTCCATT
The DNA here is from genome assembly GCA_964512325.1 of uncultured Candidatus Peribacteria bacterium. Taxonomy (GTDB): domain Bacteria; phylum Patescibacteriota; class Gracilibacteria; order RBG-16-42-10; family RBG-16-42-10; genus JACQZO01. The sequence goes on along the minus strand of CAZEGN010000023.1, from coordinate 5,927 downwards.
AAAAGCGAACTTCACCACCACCGCCAACAAGCCAGTTCGTACTCGATCTCTCAACAAACTCCATTGATGCTGCAGCCCTGTCCATGAAATGGCTCTTTCTTCAGGCACTCTTTTCATATCTGTAACAAACAATTATTAATGAGGGGATAGACTAAACGAGTCCATTGCTGCTGTCAAAAGTCTTATCACCGTCATGAATCACAATCTGCTAAATAACAAGCCTCACAAAGAATAGGTCTTCTTTCATGAAGAGAATAGGCTGTCAGCATGTGCTTCTGACATTTGGCACACGCCACTGATCGTAAAACATGTGAGTTTCTTTTATTAATGCGATTGGTATTTCTACAAGAAAAACACAGTCGCGGCAGAGGAAGGTGGTTCCCCTGATAAAAAAAACCCTCTTGCTTGATAATATTATAAACTCCGCCACATTGTTGGCATACCAGTGACCTTTTAAGCAGGTCATCTGGCATACGATCATCAGTGTCGCTTAGAGTAAGAGCATTGTTTGCTATGACCTGACTTTTTTCCCGCCATTCTCCACCCAACGCATGCACTTGTACCTTTGTGACAGGCCAATATTGCTGCGCAATAGTTTCATTATAAGCAAATCCAGAAGCATTAAAAGGAAAAAATTGGCCCCATTCAGTAGTGCCTTGCATATGTCGAATAATTTCAGCCACCAAAGCTTCGTATGTTGCCGCAGTGTATTGCTTATTAAAGATACAGTAACGCTTATTAGTAAGGCCGGAACAGCCAAAACAATCTGAGCAGTTATGACATTGAAAACAATACAGCAGATTGGTACTACCAAAACAAGTGATGCAAAATAAATTACGGTAAGCACCAGCTCCTACCTCCATTGAATAATAACAAAGCTCAGCCGTCATGCCCCAAGCAAATATATCCATGCAATCTCTCGCCTGATACAAAAATGTACAATAGCAACAACGCTCCAGGTCCGCAGCATCAAAGCAGTGCATACAATCACGACTATGATCAAGCGCATTACCAGTCGCAGCCTCATTGTTTTTTCCGAGCATAAAACGTACAGGAAAGTTCTGCATATGTAATGCCATTTTTTCTTTCATCCTTTCCACTTCGAGATAGCTAGCACTATTATAGTTTCTTACTAGTTGATAATAATCCGTTGCTGTAAGTTGTTTATTAAAATAACAATACTGCTTATTTTTCAAATTTACACAACCAAAACAATCCTGACAGTTATCGCATGCAAACAAAAACTGTGAATTGCGACAATTACTACTATTCTGCACGAAAGCGCAATTATAACAATTTTTGACATCTATGCATTCGTAGCAGAGCTCACACTGATTCGCCATATACATATCAACACAGTCTCGCGAATCATTAATGTAGGTACCATAATAACAATCATGATTACGATTCGCACCGGCAAGAAGATAGCAATTCTTTAAATGTCCCGTTGACTGATTGTAATCACTATTGTCTCCAGCAACGTTATAAAGTGCCGCTCGAGGCACTTGATTGATTAAATCTCCTATTTGGGAGAAAAAAGTACGCCTGAAGTCAAAGTCACGACCATAGCTCATCGCGTTCCAGCCATCTCCCCACCAAGCCTCAGCACTAAACACAGGATAAGTTTTATCCGAGGCGTGAACAGAGACAACTTCTTGGCCGCTAAAATCGCACTTGCGGCTATAAAGCACATGTTCATTACGCCAAGTTAGCCGTAGTTGTTCACGACAAGCCGGACAAAGTGTGGGTAAGGGAAGAGGGAAGACTATACCTTCAAAGACAGGAGAAAGCTGATCCAACAATTCTATCTCCAAAGTATTAATAAAGAAAAGCTTTTGACATTTCTTACAACTCTCTTCTTTTTCATGCATAAATTATGCTTGCTTATCAATAAGGCAGAATAGCGGTGGAGCTTGCCTACCCCAATACGGGCGTTATCGCGGATCGCTTTTTGATAAAGCTGATCACCTCACCTCGGGTCAAAAAACGCACATAGTAGAATCCAGCAGAAAAGCACCATTACAAGCTGACAGCAATTCACAGCGAAGCACTTTTCTAGTACAAAGAATTTGCAGTATCAGACAGTATTAGATCTTACTCATGCATATCATAGGCATCATTTCAGGAGTCTTAGCGATTAGCGCTACGTTTCCTTACCTATATGACATCTATAAAGGCACCACCAAACCGAATCAGGTATCTTGGTTGATCTTTGTTTTGCTGCTAACCATCGCCCTATTCAGCCAAATAGCTAGTGGCGCTAGCATTTCACTATTTGTAACAATAGGGGATTTAATTACCTGTTTTATTGTATTTATTGTGTCTTTGTTCAGAGGAGAGCGCAAATGGTCTGCGCTCGACTACTTTGCATTGGCGGCAGCCATAGTAAGCTTAGGACTATGGTATTTGCTTAATAATCCTGCTATTGCCCTAGTAATGACCATTTTGATTCACTGCTGCGGCATGCTACCAACCCTAAGAAAAACTTATCTTACCCCCTCATCAGAAACACTCAGCACCTGGCTGCTGGTTGGCATTAGTGCAATATTAAGCACAATCACCGTTGGGGAATACAATTGGACTTTACTTATATATCCTTTCTACCTGGCACTGGCGAATCTTAGCGTTGTAGCAATTATGCGCATTAGTCCCTACCGAAAGAAAACAACCTAATTGGTCATATTCCACCATCGCTAGCAGCCTGCGATTATCGCGCTTGAGCAAAAAAATCTCGCGCATCTCGCCACTGATGGTCACTCGTTGAAACTCTACAAACACAGCTTCTGCTTTGAATCTGAACATTACAGCAACGTGGCCAATCATTATTATCTACACCAGAATCTCTAGCGAAACCTACTGCCCCTAACATATTTCTTCGCATAAAGTTCCGATCAGCCCGACCAAGAAATGGATAGCTATTGGCTGAAGAAGGATACGCCGGACTCATTAAAGCCCGCACGTCGGTATAATTGAGCGCTATCGCTACTGCTTGAGCCACATCCTCAATATCAGGACTCCTTCGTACTCTAGCACGCAGCACATCAGCAGCACGATAAGGAGCAAAGTACGCTAAATCTCCCGGCAACAAAAACCTGCCGGAGTCACCATCACCTGAACCTGATACTGCAAAAAATCTATACCCTAATCTATCAGCCAAACGCATAGTATCTCGCACATTTGGCGGATCAAGTGCATCTCTGCCATAGTTTGACAAAACAAACTGACCACCACTATTTACCACTTCTCGAAACACAGCACGGATAAAGTCTTCTTTGTTTCTATTTGACTGACGCAGATATGTATCCACAACAAAATCATGTCTAGCAGCAACCAGATTGGAAATAAGCGCAACCGGGTTTTCTGCCTCAGCTAAACGAGCAATGCCTACATCACGAATCGTAGCTAATACTACATCGTGGAGACGAAATGGCGACTCGGGAGTCAAGCTACTATCTTGCCTTTCTGCTTCTGTACAGCGACGAAACCACTCTCTTTGATGTGCTAAATAGCGTCGATAGCGTCCCCCCACCACAACAGCCCACTCCTCAGTCTCACGAAAAGGATCTCGCAAAGAGTTTTGATCAACAAGATCTCTATCCTCTTTCTCGTATTGATTATGCAGTACTGGGGCCACATCATAACAATATGGCTTACGATGAGAAAAAACAGTACCAATTTTTGCTCTCACGCTTTGTCGAGAATATTCTTCTTTTTCCTTCGCAAAAACAGCCACTACTACTACTGCAAGTCCTACCGCCACAGCATGCTTAAGATCTCCTTTTGAAAGGATAGGAGCAAGTGGCGGCTTTTTCTTTTCTCTACCAGTAACCAAAGGACTATCTAGGTCACCACTTCTAAAACCAGAATCTCTATTCTTATCAGCTTTTGTAGGTTCAGAATTACTTTTTGGTTCCTTCACTATTTTTGCCACCAAAGCACGGCATAACCGTGTAGCGGCAATATACCGTCCTACCCGACTCTCACGGAGATTCTTGATTTTCTTGTCTACCTTTTCAGAGATTTTCATAACCAATTATTATTGACTTAGCCCTATTTGCTCTTGCCCTGGGACATAGGTAGCCAGCACACGCTGAAACAAAGCTCTTTCTGCAGCTGGCAAACGCTGCGCACAAGCTTGAATATAATCTTGGGTGAGCATGTGTCTATCACCAGCAGCAAGCGCAGGAAGGCTAGCAGCTGAGGCCCAAAGCATTCTTAGTCTTTCATTCACTGTGCCATTTCTCTGTCCATCACGAATCAGCTGATGAATATACATTTCTCCGGCACCAGGAACGTATTCCAAGAGGGGAACAAGAAAGCGATAATTACTAGCTAGTCCTACCATTTGCCTAGCAGAAATGGGCTCAGCACTTAACCTGTCTGCCCAATATGCTAGCAACCAATCAGCTAACATACCATATGATATATAAGTAGCATCAGGAGCAAAATCACTACGGACAGCCAGAGCTGCTCTGTAAGGTGCCATTTCAGACGCCTTGCTTTGAACCTCAATTATCTGCTGCCTGATATTATCGAGCATAGCGACTGAATCAACATTTAAAAATGCTTCTACAGGAAAAGTGTCACAAACTCTTTGCAATGCCGCTTCTTGTAATGCTCGTACTCTAATTATTATCTCTTGCTTACGCAGCGCGCTAGGAGCTGACAAACGTCGCTCTCCGTATATTCTCTCCTGCTCATCGGCACGAGCCTTATCCTGACGAGCTTCGCGCTGAATTCTCGCTAGATGATTATCAATTCGATGCATCTTATAATGAGAATAGCCATGCACAGTTGGTATTCCAGCCAGAAGTACAAGTACAGCATATCTATATTCACGGAGATATGAGTACACACTGCTTTGAGGCTGATCAGTTGATCTAGTGTCAGGCGATTGAGACATAAAAAATGCAAAACAACTGAATACTATACATCATTATTCATAAATAGCAATAGCAACTTAATGAGTCGATACATTTGCAACAATGTGGATCGGGGAAAGGCAATCCAATCCCAGATGAGGTCTGTCGGTATTGTAATAGACTAAATACTGTTGGTACAACTGGTGTAATTCATCCATGTTTCTTGGCCTCTGCTTCAACTCAAAGAAGAATTCTTCCTCGTCAGTCCTGAACGATCGTTCAATCACTGCATTCTCGTTTGGCGTGCTTTTATGAATATGGTGATGCTGTAGTCCCAGGTCTGCCACCTGATCTCGAAACTTCGCTTGAAACTCTAACCCATTATCTGTCTGCACAAAGTCTGCTTTAAACGGTAGCTGGTCTAGGCAGTACACTAATGCTTTAGCTGCATGCTGTGCATCTAAGACAGGAAAGATGATTCCAGCTTTCCATCTCGAAAAGATATCTATAACACTATACAGAAACACCGTAGAGGGTAATCCAGACAACTCTGGAGTAACGTACTTTACATCCATTTGGAGCTTGCCCAGTGTCGTGACATTTTTGAGGTGCATATGAACGGTATCTTGGTACTTAGGACGCCGGTGGCGTTTACTGTGAATATACCCTTTCTTTTTGAGAAATCTATGGACGGTAGAGAAGGCACAGTCGGGGTGGAGACGCTCTTTTCGTTTGAGATAGCCAGTAATACGACGCGCACTCCAATGCTTCTCTTCTCTGAGGTAGCAGATAGCTATACGTTCGTCTGCAGTTAAAGTGCTGGCACGAAGATGGTGTGGTCTGCGAGAAAGTCGTTGTAAGCCAGTATGACGAGGTATGCTGGTGAGACTTATGTTCTTTGCTCGCCACACCCAGCGACTCACTGTTGACCGATGAATACCAAACTCACGAGCGACTGAGGCACCATTCCCTAACTCTTTGTATCTTTTTACTACTGTATTTGGATTAAACATAGCTTCGCAATGAGGTTACCCTCATTGTTGCATATCTTTCCGACTCATTAAG
>CAZEGN010000022.1:0-15619 GCA_964512325.1 uncultured Candidatus Peribacteria bacterium | reverse complement strand
AGTTTAGACGCTCAAATAATAACTTCCCCCAACCTTTCCGTTAATTTAACCCCAATGACAAAGAAACTCGACTGGTTTATAGGTGACAGGTCTTCTATTTGTGCTGTATCTGTAAATTTAGTACCCTTGCCACAGAAGCAAGATCAAGCCCATTAATCAATAGCATGAAAATAGCGTATGTAAACTTTCAAGCCCACTATGATATTCAAGCTAATTTTAAGGCGATCATGAATATAGTAGAGCAACAAGGCGCTGAATGTGATTGCATTATATTTCCGGAAGCAGCCTTGCAGGGCTATTTTCCCTTTTTAGATGAAAAGTCAATCAAAAGCTTTAGTCAAAATGCAATTGTGATTACTGAGGAAAACCCAATGATTCGTCAATTATTGGATGTAGCTACGCAGCATAAGGTGAATATTGTGCTGGGAGTAATTGAGCAGGACGCGGATATGCCGGAAAGACTCTATAACAGTGCTCTATTAGTCCAGCCTGAGCATAAGCTTCATGTCTATCGCAAAGTACATCTAGCCACCAATGAGCATTATATCTTTCATCCCGGTAATGCATTTCAAGTAATAGACACCAGTATAGGCAAAATGGGTTTTCTGATTTGTTATGATATTTGTTTTCCAGAGGCAGCAAGAACTTTGGCTTTAGCTGGTGCTCAAATTATTGTTCTGCTTTCCGCTTGGGGTTTTGATGAAAAAGAAAATAATGGTCGCGCTAAAAGCAGTGAGATCTTCCAACTGTATGCTCAAGCGCGAGCAGTAGAAAATCAGGTATTTTTCATTGTTGCTAATCAGTCCGGTAATCATCTCCAGATGCAATTTCTGGGAGAAAGCAAAGCTATATTGCCCAATGGCATGATTCACTCAATAGCACGGAGTGAAAATGAAGTAGGTAGCGCGCAATGCGATTTGCATGATGCTCTCTTGGAGGAACGACTGTTCAATCTCAATGCCCTCAATTTGCTTAAGAATCGCCGTCCTGAGACCTATCATTTAGGTAACTAAGTTATGCTTGTCTTGGGTATTAACCTCTCTCCCCATGATCGCTCAATCGCCGTCGTAAAGGATGGTGAAGTGATATGCGCTATCGAGGAAGAACGCATTACGCGTGAAAAGCACGGCTTCACCTATCAAGAAGAATATTATACGCTAGAGCAAGATGCTGAATACTTTGATCAGAACTTCTTGCTGGTTTCTAGCGCTTGGTTGGATCAAAAGATTGATATCATGCTGGCCTACATTGAGGAGGCATTGCATCTACAATGGCAAGACTTTGATGTAGTAGTCTGTGCCAACCTTTATCCTCAGCTGCCCAGTAAGACGGGCATGCTTTTGATCAACCATCACCTAGCTCATGCCGCTAATACTTTTTATCTTAGTGATTATCCCAAAGCCGCGATCATGATTGCGGATGGCAGCGGCAATTTCTCTAATGATGAGTTTGAGACAATATCATTTTACCAAGGCCTAGGTAAGCAAATTATACCTTTACGTAAATATAGTGGAAAAATTAAAGACTATTGCAATCAGCCCAATAACTCGCTGATCGGTTTGTATAACTCAATGGGAGCGCTTTATAAAAATATCGCTTCGCTAGTTGGGTGCGGCAATATGGGTGAGGGTAAGATGATGGGATTAGCGTCGTATGGTCAACCGATTTATCGGCATTTGTTCATTCAGTATATTGCTAGCGCTCACGACACCTTGCAGATTGATAATCAAGCAATTTATTTAGCACTAAAAAAAGTCATCGCCGAACTTCCTGAGTTTTCTTTTCAATCCAAAGCAGATATTGCCCGGTCGTGCCAAGAGATGTTTAACGAAGTGTTTCTCGATCTCAGCAAGCAACTGCACAATCTCTATCCTAGTGAAAACTTATGTGTTGCTGGCGGCTGTTTTCTCAATGCGATTACCAATAGCTTTTTAGTAGCAAATTCTGCTTTCAAGAACTTTTTTGTTCCATCTTCACCGGGTGACAATGGTATTGCAGTGGGGGCTGCTCTGTATGGATACTATCAGCACAATCAATCGCCACGTATCAAACAAAAAAACTTAGCGTATTGGGGGAAGACTTACTCAGCTGTTGAGATTGATCACGTACTGGCTAAATACAAAGCTGAACTGGGAGTGCAAAGACCTAGCGATATTTATCAGGCGACTGCAGAACTATTAGCAGCAGGCAATGTAGTCGGTTGGTTTCAATCCGGATCGGAGTTCGGGCCAAGAGCATTAGGAAATCGAAGCATTCTGGCAAGTCCAATCCAGGCAGACATGAAAGACTATTTAAATAATGAAGTGAAGTTTAGGGAAAACTATCGACCGGTAGCACCTGCCATTCTTAAGGAAAATGCGACTGAATACTTCTTCGGCCTACATCATTCGCGTTCCTTCGAACTGATGACCTTGGTTGCTATGGCAACTCCTCTTGCGCAAGAGCGTATTCCTGCCGCTGTGCATGTCGATGGTTCAGCTCGCGTGCAGATTGTGTCAGCAGAATCGAATCAACACTTTTATGCTTTATTGAAAGCATTTTTTGCCTATACCAAAGTGCCTGTGTTAATTAACACCTCATTTAATCTCAAAGATGAACCTATTGTAGAAACTCCGGATCATGCCTTACAAACATTTCTACGATCAAAGTTGGATGCTCTGGTACTAGGAGATGTCATAGTCAAAAGATTAAAGCGCTAACGTAAGACCTGGGGTTGGGGTAGTAGTAAGTTCAACGGTTTTACCTATCGGGAGAATCATATTTTCTACAGCATGACCAATTTCGGGGATTTTAAGCAGGGGAATTTGGGCATTATGAAAACATTGCTGAGCAATGGCTTCGATGCTCGCGTCTGGAATATCATTCTTGCATAGAAAAAAGTTGCCCAAGACAATGCCTTTACAGGCAGAGAACTTGGGATGCAAGGCAATCTGCCGCATCATAGCTGCTAAGCGCGAAAAGTTTTCGCCAATATCTTCAAAGAAAAGGATATAGTCACCATCTACCATATGGAGAGGATCAAAGCGCGTGCCTAGTAATAAGTTGAAAGAGCAGAGACAGCCTCCCAATAATTTGCCCCTGCCCATACCGGGCTCAACTACTACCCACTTGCTCCGATCAAATGGCTGTAACACTGCCTGTTCTGGTGCTGCCAAAAACTGTTTTAATTGGGTTAGGGTGTAGCGACCAGCATTTTTGCCAATGCCCCAAATCCAATCTAAGCCATGATAAGTCGTTTGCTGGCACATTAAACTAATCACATTCAGTAGGACGGTGATGTCGCTTAGTCCAAACAACGGTTTGGGATGTTTTCGTAGTAGCTCAAAGTCTAACTGTTCCAGGAGTTCGATTGACTTTTCTCCACCCTGACTGGCCATTACAATATCAGTGTCAGTACTCGTATAAGCAGCGTAAATATCGGCAATCTTTTGTTTAATCACCGTACTGGTCAATGCTTCCTTGTGGCGAGCATGTGTGCCATAGACAAATTGTAATCCATTTTCTTGGCATCGTCGTTCTGCTATTGCCACTAAAGCAGTTGTTTCTTCATCTGTGCTAATTGGCGCTGATGGACTGACAATGGCAATCGTAGGTGTTCTCATTTCAAAAGCGGAAAGGGTAAAGTCTCTTTGATATCGCGGCGTATCTTCCGCGGACGCATAGCCAAAAAGAGGCGATTAAGCCCAATGCCCATACCGACACTGGGGGCTAAGCCATATCGCAATTGTTCCAAGAAATCCTCATTTACCGAGCTACCGGTCATAGTAGCTTGGCGTGTCAGTTTTTCGCGCAGGCTCATTGGATCATTATCATCTTGATATAAGTCGCCCACAACCATGCCATCTATCACTAACCATGAGCTTTGCGCAATGAGTGGATCATCTTTTGCTGATGCAACAAAGGGTGAGCATGCGCTAGCTGGCATGTCTGTCAGGTAGGTAGGGTGAGCAATACGTGGTGCGATGATTTTATTGGTAGCTTTTAACAGCAAAGTAGCCAGAGGCATTTCAGTAGAATACTCACCCGCTTCTTGTGCTGCTAAGGCAGCTACTAGTTTAGCGTGAGGCGTGTGCTGATCTAGCTGGGTATTGGTAATATCAGATAAAACTTGAAAAAAGGGCACTTCTAGCCAGGGGCCAGCAAAATTAATCGTGTGTTCATCATTTACAGTTGTGGCTGTGCCATACACACTTCTCACAGCGTTCTCTGTCCAGGTCATCATGTGTTTTCGTAAGCCGGCCAGATCAGTAGCGGTAGTGTATGCTTCTAATAACGTAAATTCTGGATTGTAATGAGCATTCATGCCTTCATTACGGAAAGATGGGCCTAGTTCAAAGACTTTTGTACAGCCGGCAATGAGCAGCATTTTTAAGCGCAACTCAGCGGTGAGGCGCAAATAGAGCTCACGATCAACCGCATTGCCAAAAGTAGTAAAAGGTTGTGCTAAGCCAGCATCAAAGCGATCATGTAATATACCAGTGTCACATTCCAGAAAACCGGCAGCGGCAAGTTGTGTCCGCAGAGCAAGTTTAGTTCGGGCTATAGCAGCTAAAAAAGCAAGAGTTTCTGGGTTTTGAATGCCATCTACTATTCTATTACGAAGGCGATCAGCTAGGTCGGGTAATGCAATCTGTTTTTTTCCTATAGGCAGCTCGCATCGCGCTCGCAGTATTGTGTCGGCAACAAAGATAGTTTTTTCCTGACTACGACTAACGCCTACTTTCCCTGTAACAGCAATAACATTACCTAGTGAAAGCAGCGTGTCGGGGATGGTACAGGTTGTTTTATCAAAGCACAGCTGAATTTTTCCTGACCAGTCAGCTAGGTCTACAAAGATAAAGTTTCGTGATTCACGAATTGAGACAATACGTCCTTGGACGCTTGCTTCGACGCCGATTTCTACATCTTTGAGCTGCGCAATGTCAGGCTGAGAAACAATTTCTAGAGACATATCAATCAACTAAAACAGAGTGGGAAAAGTCACAGGTGCCTTTCGCATAATGAAAACGCCATAGGCCAGATAGCGATGATTTTCATTGAAAAGCTTCATTATGGGTAATAGCTTTTCAATCGCTGCTTGACATAGGTCATCATCCCACTGGTTTTGTTTCGCTAATGCTTGGCAATATTCAGTAACCTTGCTATCTGAGACTTCTTCCATGCGGCCTGTATGCTGGTAATAGAATTCTAAGCCAGCTTTTTTGTATTCATTCATCCAGTAATCAATATCCCAAGGCAAAATATTGGTGCCCATGAGAGTGTTAAGCTTATCGAGCAGTTCCTGTGGAGGTTTCGTATAGTAGAAGAAGTTAATATCGCCGATAAAGCCAGCCGGTTTTGTAACCCGGGCGTATTCACGAATGGCGGCAGGAATGTCTGAGATAAATGCCGTAGAACCGCCACTCATCACCAGATCAAATTGATTGTCTTCAAAGGCCAACTTTCTGCCATCAGCCACTCTAAACTGTACTGTATCACTTAAATAACTATAACCACTTTTCAAGTAGTGCTGTGCGGAAGCAATCATCCGTTCATTCAAGTCGATACCTGTTACTTTACATTTAGCTAGATTGGCTATTTCAAATGAGCAAAAGCCGGTATTGCAACCGACATCCAGTACCTGGCTGTCTCTATCTAAAAAAGTGTTTTGGACTAAGATACGGATTGAATCTTTGCCTCCTGGAGGACGGTTAACCTCATTTAATGTAGCCATAAAATCTACATAGTCCATGTTTTTTATCTGTTCAACGGTAAGTGGCATAAAATATAGTTATTAAGTAAATGATCGTTGAATTTCCTGGTAAGCAACCTGATCTGGTTGAAATATGGATTGAATGTCATTGAAAAGAGAACGCGCTCGAGCAGAGTTGTCTTGAGTATAATTACAGACGTGAATATTGAGGCTAACATACTGTTCATTGGGCCAGGTATGGACGGCGATGTGTGATTCTGCCAAAGCGATAATGCCTGTAAATCCAATATCAAAGTCATGTGTGAATTTTCCTAATTCCGTAAGGCCGTGACGCTGTATTAAAGCAGACAAAGCTGGCATACAGTCTTTTGCCTTCATTGTAGTAAGCAGCTCTATCGGACAGTTTTTTAAATCAGCCACGATCTCTAACCCGACAAAAGGGTATGCAAATTGCTTCACCTTAGAAATATAAATGACTATTTTTAAGCACTGGGTATAGACACACATCGGCAATATTTGTCTTGCTCTGAATTGCAGCCAAAAAGCGCTCTATACCTAGACCAAAACCAGAAGTGGTCTGGTAACCCGGCTGATTTCTCAAGTCGATATACCATTGATAAGCTGAAATATTAGCAATATCTTGGCTTTGCATCGTGCTAAGAAGCTCTACTGCACTATCTTGTCTTTGGCCCAAGCCTAATATTTCTCCACCGAAACCGCCATTGAGCGAGGGAAATAGCAAGTCTGCATTGAGTGCTGCTGTGGTATTAATGGGATCAGGCTTGTGATAAAAGGGGACAGTGCCACAATCATAGTGAGTAATCCAAACGGGGGTTTGACTTTGCGTTAAAAGTTCAATGATAGCCAATTCACCCTTGCGTGTCATAGTGCGACCATACTCATGAACAGTAATGCAGTCTTTTAAGCCATGCTGTCTGAGCAATGCAGCTGCCTCAGTGAATGAGATGCTGGGAAAATCAACTTGTGTCATTAGCTCAAGCTTGGCTTGATTAGTGAGAATCGCTTGAAACTGAAGTTCTTGGGCGATGATGAGCGCTTCCTTTAACAGCAATTTAACCAATGCTTCGGCAACTTTCATGGCATCTTGATAGCTGCCTCGCAATTCAGCTTCACAGTGATAAAACTGGTTGACATGAGATTCATCAGGGTCTTCGTTGCGGAAGGATGGCAAGTAGCAATACACCATCTGGAAATCCTTTTGTACAAGAGGTTCCATTCCAAATTGGGCGGAGTCACTTAGATACACATCTTCTTCGCCAAATTGAAATGCGACTGGCGAAGAGTCTGAACCCTTTCCCATCGGTGAAGACACTCCTTGCGAGATTAAGAAAAGATCCACTTTTGGGGCCTGATAATTCTGAAAAAAGCGATCACAGGCACTGGCAATATGGCTCCTCAGCCGAATAAGCTGGGAGTAATAAGGATTGGTGAGTAGATTTAGAATATGCTTCTTGTGTAAGTCATCTCTCATCATAATTGTAGTATACTGTGAGCAGTTAACACGATTTAAATCTATTCAGCAAGTTTTGTCTCACTAACGACTCTAGTAAGAAACTCTTTATTTGCTCTTTTATCACGCTATGTATCCTGCAAGTTTTCAAGTCGGTGATGAAGTGAGGGTCATCGCCCCAGCGCGTTCCTTAGCTCTCATATCACAAGAATGCCAAATGATAGCAAATAATACTCTTGCCGACCTGGGATTACATTTGAGCTTTTCTGAATTCGTTGCCGAAAGGGATGACTTTGACTCAACAACAATTGCTCATCGCGTTCAGGACTTGCATAATGCTTTTAGGGATACACGGGTAAAAGGAATTGTCAGTGTGATTGGTGGTTACAATAGTAATCAGCTTTTGAACTACATTGATTGGGATATTATTAAGCATAATCCCAAGATTTTTTGCGGCTTTTCAGATATTACTGTACTCAACAATGCTATTTGGGCAAAAACAGGTCTCGTCACCTATTCGGGACCGCATTATTCTTCTTTAGGACAAAAGCTACATTTAGAATATACACTTGAGTACTTTCGCAAATGCTTGTTCTCCAAGGATAGTTTCACTGTCTTTCCCAGTCAGTTTTGGACTGATGATCCCTGGTATCTGAATCAAGATGCTAGATTCCAAAGACCCAACCCGGGCATGTGGATTCTGCAGACAGGTGAAGGACACGGAACAATATTGGGCGGCAATCTGTGTAGTTTAAATTTACTGCAAGGCACAAAGTTTTTCCCTCAAGCAAATTACCCAACGCTACTCTTTCTAGAAGATACAGCGACCACCACACCAGCACTATTTGATCGGGACTTGCAGTCTTTGCTCCAAGCGATGAGTAGCCGTCATATTGTAGGACTGGTAATTGGCAGGTTTCAGGAACAAAGCGGCATTTCAAAGGAGCACCTTACTGCTATTATTCAATCAAAGCGTGAGCTTGCCGGTAAGCCGATAGTAGCAAATGCTGATTTCGGTCATACTGATCCGCGCATTACTTTCCCCATTGGTGGAATAGCGAGTTTGAAGGTAGAGGGAGAAAAGGCATCACTAGCTATTGTAAAGCATTGATAGTCTTTTTTGATCACCACAACTTGGCCTGGTTCCTAACTAGAGATTAAAGCTAAGTCAGGCTCTTTTGCATAATAGCCTGAAACACCTTTTCCTTGTCAGGATTCCAGTCATTCATGTCGAAGTCGATAAACTGTACTTTTTGGGCAATGCGATCATACATAATATTGGGCGATACAAAGAACTTTACGCGTTCAGTATCAAATTCATCCAGGGTTTCTTGTTTTGATAAATGGCCGATGTCCAGCTTTACATCTAAAGTGTTTTCAGGGAGGCCCAATTCTCTACACGTTTCTTGTATTAAGCGCTTTAATCCGACGTACTTTTCATGTGCGGCTTTGAGATCATCTAATACTTCTGGTTGTAGCTTTTCAGCCTGTACCATTTGTTGAAATGTTTCGCCTCGCACGCGTTTCTGTATGGTAATGGCACAGAGACGATTATCGGCTTGTGGAGTAATGGCCTTTCTGGCATCGAACTCTCTTCTCCGCTCGCCCAGTACAAACCGTGTTTTAGGAATCCATTTACCAAGAAAGCGTCTCAGAATGAGGTACTTTTTCTGAAGGTACTCAATAGTCTCTGGTGTAGGTACATGAGCAGGTATAGAGTACTTCACAACAAAGGTGCTCTGACCAGGGTCCCTTACATGGACGGTATTGTCTTTGCCATGTCCAACTCCGTGCTCGCTATCGCTACTGCTTAGAATGCTTTGAAATCCAGCTCGCTGTTTGCGTTTGTAATCTGCCATCAAAGCAAATAGCCGCTTCATTTCTTGATGCTCCGCCTGGCTAAGTCCATACCCTTCGGCTTTAAGCTGCCGCAATTCTTGTGGTGTTTTCCCTCTTTTGGCGGCTATGGCTTTCTGGGCAATCAAGCTATACCTCTCTCCCCAAGCTTCATATTGTTTGCTTTTGGCCATGTCGGTGAAGACATACATACCCACATCTTTGTGGTCAGTCGCTAATCGTTGTCGATACTTCATAAGCGCAAAGCTATCTGCTTATTATACCAAGAATGGCGCTATTTATACACTGCCTACATTGAGTAGTTGTAGGGTGCGTTGGCGATCAATTACATACAAGAACGTGCCCAGTCGAGGACCGGTATCACGTGAAATTAAAAGCTGGTATACATTTTTAAAGAAAGCGCGTTGCTGTTTAGCCAGCTCAGCTGTTGACGTATTTGTGGTGCGGGGAATTTGATAGGCTGCTGCTTCTATATCAGCGATCGATGCTGTGGGGTTTTGGATAAGAAAATCATGCAAAGCTCTAATCTGCTCTTTTTCAGCAGGTGAAAGCTGTGCAAGATAGTCAGCATGAAGTGAGTCTCTGACTAGTATTGCTTCTTCGGGGTTGTAAACTTCTAACCAGTTTTTTGCGTGCACCAGGCGCTCGTGAGTGGCAGTGGAATCAAAACTATTCCCAGTGCCGGCTAGAATAGCTTGCAGTTTTTTGGTGTCCCACTGTACGATTTGCCCTAAAGCAACTGCCTGCCGAAATGGTATCACTTTTCTATCTGGGTGGAGGCGATCAAATTCATCATATTGACGAATGGTGTCTGAATCGAATGCAAAGTTAAAAGCTGAACCCGGAGCTCTTTTGTTGTATAGCCAACGCAGCATGTTTGGCTCGTAAATTTCAAGCAATTGACCAGGTGTAATTGCATTTCCTGCCGATCCAGACATTTTCCCCTTAAGACCTTGTACGCCAATAAATTCGTATCCTACAAATACTGGTGCTTGGATACCATAGATTTGAGCAGCAATTTCGCTAGACACATCATAACTGCCACCTGGTGCAGCATGATCTTTACCGCCGGGTTCGAAGACCACTTTCTCGTGTTTCCAGCGCATGGGCCAGTCTATTTTCCAACCAAGTTTCGCGATGTGCTCTATTGTTAGATCAACCGTGTCCTCTTTGCCTGTTTCATTGCAACGATAGGTTACCTTGCTGCCACTGTGACCAAGGTAAGTGGTGTTATCCTTCCCGGTAAATCGAGAGTAAATGGTTAAAGGTGAAAACTCATCAACAAAACGCTCTGGATCAATTTTCTTTTCAGCTAATGCCTTCTTTGACATTTTGCTTACCAACAATTGAGCAATTTGCTTCCGACATGCTAATGCCTGAACAATTTCTACATCATACACACCAGCCTCATACTGGGCAGTTTGATAACGATAATCAACTACGATATCAAGGCATTTCAAAGCCTGCTCGAAGTCCTGTTGCCAGCGCTCAGCGTAAGAAGGAAACATGCCACTGGGGTCAGGGACCTTGCTCAGTGGTTTACCGATATGTTCTTGCCAACTGGCAGGCACATTTGCTGGTACTTTTCTGAAGCGGTCAAAGTTGTCCCATGAAAACACTATACGCACCTCATGGCGACGAAATGTCAGCTCACGCGCGACAGCGTCAACAATCATCACATCACGCAGATTGCCGATATGGACAGTGCCAGAAGGACTAGTACCGGCCGCCAAAGTATACTGCGGTGCATTGGGAAACAACTCAACAACTTTGTCTGCGACTTGAATAGGCCAATGCTTGGTATCAGCTCTGAGATCTAGACGGTTCGAATGTGATGTCGGCTCTTTCATAAAAAGTGAGGAGGCAAATTCTTTTTAGAAACTAACATACACCAGAGGGCACCTACAAGTACTGACGGGTGTGAGGACATGCAAAAAGCTCAGCTGATCAACCCTGCACGACTTTGTCTCAATGTGGCCAATAGTCAGAAAGCTGTATTGGTTTATTAATCAGGCCAGACAACTGAGCAGCAGCTATTTTTAAACCAATCTGTGAGTAATTTCTGTTATGTATTCTATACTGAAACAATGGCTCAGGAATGTATACACCTGTATTCTCAGCACGGCAGATGTTTTGCCATAAAAAGTGCTTGGGGTCTTGTTTGCTATTTTCGGGCAGAGGAAAGTGTTCCAATAGGGTTTTGGTAAAAATTGGACTTGGTCTGGGCAAAAAACTCTCACTTTCAATAAGTGCTGCACTAAAGGGTTTAGATAAACCACGCTGGAGAAAGGCTCCTTGTTCATCGATCAGATTGCAATCACAGTAAGCAAAGGTGATCATGGGATCCTGCTTATTTGCCTGCAGCAAAGTAGCCACTAAAGTTTCAATATGTGCTGGCTGCAAAATATCATCTGCATCAAAGATTACGGTAATATCTCCACTAATAAATGCCGAAGCTTCATTCAAGGCGCCATTAATATTTTTGTTCTGCAATAAATAATGAGACTTAAAAGCAGCAAAACGATTATTGTACACTGCTTTTAGCTCCTCAATGATAGCGGGAGAATTATCAGTGCTAGCATCGTCAATGACTATCAGTTCAATCGGACTATAGCTTTGTTCGGCAATGCTACGAATTGCGGTGCTTAAATATTTGCCGTAATTAAAATTGGTAATGACTACTGAAACTAGGGGATTCATAGATTGCTCACCGCTTTAATCGTCGCTACTAATATCTCAATTCCTTCGTCCAAAACTTCTTTTGTAGTGGTAATGGGGGGCATTAACTGAATGGTGGATTGCTTATCACTCACCAAATGCAATCCTGACTGGTGTGCTTTACGGACTATCTCATTAATCATGGTATTCTCCTCCTGAAATGCAAAATGCATGCCCAGCAGTAATCCTTTACCAGAAATGCTAGTTACCACCGGCAGAGATGCCAGTTGTTGCTGCAGGGTCTGTAGCAAATAGAAACCGTGTTCCTTACTCATCTCCCAAGTGCGATCGCGCTGATGAATTTCGAGTGTTTTCAAGGCCACTGCACAAGCGGCAGGGGTCCAGCCAAAGGTAGAGATTAAGTTGCTTTTGTCTAAAGTTCTTTCCGCAATTTCACGAGTAGTGACCATGCTTCCCAGTACTCCCATACCATTAGTTGCCGCTTTTGCAAAAGTGACAATGTCAGGCACAAAGTCTTCCTGTTCCAGTCCAAAAAGTGTGCCACATCTTGAAAAGCCTGTGCCGACCTCATCAAGTATGATTAATGTGCCATACTTTTGGGCAATGGATTGCATAGTCTTGAGAAAACCATGAGGTGCAATTCTCGCTGAGCCCCATCCTGTAATAATACCTGCTTCAGTGACTATGGCGGCAATATCTGATGGAGAGAGCACTTCCTCAAGTGCATGAGCAAAGTCTTTCAGCAAAGTATCTGCATCTTTTCCCTCATCAAGTGCAGGAAAGTCAATATGTACAAAGCCTCTCCTTTTCGCTTCTGTCGAGTCATCACCCAAGGCGAGTGTGGTTTGTGATTGGCCATGATAGGTCTTGCGAAAACTCAAAATCTTTCTTCTGCCAGTAAAAGCCTTTGCTGTTTTAATTGCTTCTTCATTTGCTTCGGTACCGCCAGTGGCACGGCCAATTGCGCAGAGATGCTCTGGCAAAGCAGCCACTAAGGCATTGGCATAGTCTGCTTGGACTTGATCATGGCTCCACATGGGAGCATAAGCGTTTTTCTCAAGTTGCTTAATCGCTGCCTCTTTGATCTCAGGATTATTCCAACCAAGATTGGTGACATTCCAGCCTGAAGTAAAATCAATCATTCTCTGTCCTGCCGTATCCCAAATATAACTGTCTTCTGCTTTAGCAATTTGGAATCGCCAATCTGAAAACGGCTCGAATATAATATTGTGCTTAAGCATAGGGCATAACTATAAGACGCCTATACAATCTAATAAGCATTCTTAAAAGTCAAAAGTACTAAGAAATATCAAGAGAGTGCGTTTTTTTATGACTGAATTAATATTGCTCACTCGTTGCATGCACGCTTAGAAACTTATCAATCTTAATCTCTATAAGAAAGTGGATTCTTATGATTTGTCCAAAACTGCTTTTAAGTCCTTTCTGAACACTTCTGAAGCTTTATCGAAGAAACCATTTTCAACCACATCGTGTAAGCTTTTGAGCTCAAGTAAAAGTTGCCACTTGCTAGCGAATATCGTTCGGTCATCGTTACGTATTCCTTCCGGAAAATCAGGTACAGCTACAAACTGTGGGTCTACCAGCAGTAAACCCGTATTACATGTATGTACTGGTAATGGTGGTAAGCCGCTATTTCCATTTTTGAAATGTGTAGGAGAAAGTGTGGTCGGCGGTTCACTAACTTTTCCCGTAACTTCACCTAGTGCTACTACAGGCCTAAGCGGAGATGTTGTTCTTAAATCATACGCTGCAGGAACATCATGATGATTATCCTCAAAGACGAGTCTTGTACGTTCCTCTCTCACTACATTTCCCTGTCTATCAAACTCTTTACCCATTTCTGCAATGCGATAGCCAGACTGGTTGTACTTATAATGTCTCATTCCGCACAATCTGCCATTCCAAATATTGTGAATGGCACTAATTTCCCCAGATGCAGTATAGGTGATTGTAACATGCTGCTCATTTCCTGCCTCATCCAAATAGCTGTAAGTTTTGGGACGTAATAGTTTACGACCATTACTTAATGATATAATCGTGTATTCATGGTGTGTCGCAGTCTCAAGCGGCTTTGATCCATGCCTTTCAATTTTTGCCCTGCCATTAAACACCATGGATAACGAGTCTTCTATGCTTTTGGCACTTCTATGAGTCAGGAGCGGATCAACTTTAGCATATTCCCCAACTAGGGCTGGTGATAGAAAACCAAGTTTTTCTGGTGCCATATTAGTAACCATACCCATAACCTCATCGTGTTCCGTCACGACTCCACTCGGATTAAATGGTGTTTCATTCATTCCCATTGACACTCCTCCCAAAGTTTTTGCGCGCGCAATAAATGCTCGCAAAGCCCTGGGTGCAATGAGTCCTTCATCCATCTCTCTGATTTCGTTATGTCGGCGCATATTAGTTTTAGTTTGATCTCTTAATTTTATCACCCTTGTATGGGCATCACAACAAGTTTAAACTCCGAGTATTGCATCTAACGTGATACGCACACTTCTGCTCACTCTTATTTCTACTTGTTCTTGCACATGAGGGAGCCTGTTGACTTCTATTACTCGAATAGCATCTTCAATCGATTTACATAAATCTATTTCCCTACTGACTCCCAATTTGATTTGTTTGCGCACAAAGGGAATAACAGCATCGTTGAGTAGCAGTTCTGCGAGCTCAATAATGAGTGCACTATTGGGGCAACCCTGCTCATCTATTAGTCCAGCGTGAGGGTCAAACATTCTGAGCAGTATCCGATACCATTTTCCGGCCATATCCTCATTCCACCATATTTCGCCTCGCATTACTTTGTCTTGAGGATAGCCTCTTTTATCAAACGCCTTTTTTACATGGGGCTGGTCTGCAGCCGCAATAATATCCTCAACCGTAGTGGTTTCAATAAACTGGCCTAGACTAGAAATACCTTTTCTTAAAAAAAGCTCCCAAAGCAGTCTCGCCTCAGGTTGTCTACTTTGGTTGACCTTACGATACATCGCATGCAAGCACTGCTCCCATCGCTCTTGTTTCATCGCCTCTTTTGAAGCGACTTCTAATCCTAGAGCATGCAAAAAGTCTGTATCAACTGGCACTTGATTCTGCTTCTTTGAAGTTTTATCTACCTCTAACCAATGCGTAGGTATGACAATGCTATCTACCAAAGCCATCACATCTATAGTTTCTGTTTGAGAAAACAGTCTTTGTTCCTCTACTACACGCATGATTCTATTCACAAGGTTAAATCCTTAACAGCATATCCTAATCTGCGCAGCTCAATAAAAATGGGCAAAAAGAGTGTCCGATACACGTCTTCGTCTATTCGTTTGGCGGCATAGAATTTATCAACCGGCTCCATGACTTGCTTTTCATCAAAGCCAGCGCTTTTTATTGCCAGTGCTACGTCATGCTTTAGTGTTGTTGTGGTATTCCGCGCAAACCGTTCCGAGTGCCCCTTTGCAACAATTGATTCTATGGTGAGATTACACATTCCATAGTATGGAGTTGATGATTCTTCATCTACCAACTCACGATACAGGCTAATATAACGGCCTCGGTCTTTTGCTCTTGAACGTTTTGCTCTAGTAAGTTCAACTTCATTTTGGGTGCGACCTAAACTCGATGGTAGGTTAAAAAGGAAGTTGTTAAGATAGGTAACCAGTTTTCTGCAATCAATGATTCCCTTCAGCTCTGCTCTGGCAGCCTTTCTGCTGGCCCAGTGCTCCTCAATTTCCCTGGAAACAACTTCACGCATTTGATCGGTTGAGTGTTCGATTGGGATGGTCATGTATATAAAATCAATAGAAGCAATAGTTGCACATTGTCATATATTTCACAAGGCTTCCCTTAGATGTGGAGAATTCAAGGATTAAACGCGCCACCCAGTAAAACTTGGTGAGGAGTGAGGT
>CAZEGN010000021.1:12296-19586 GCA_964512325.1 uncultured Candidatus Peribacteria bacterium | reverse complement strand
CGCCAGCCGAAGCTCTCCGAGCGCAGGCTGGTTCGGGGATAGGGACTCGAACCCCAACTCACAGCTCCAGAGGCTGTTGTCCTACCATTAGACGATCCCCGATTGCTGCCGCATATTAGCGCAAAACATTTTATTTGCCTAGAAATATCGTCGTAATTACCAATTCCACAATCTATCATCTATAATTTATAATCCATAATGCAAAGCTCTCTTGATCTTACACATCTTTCTTGGCAGTCTAAGCTAGAGAATTCCAGCCACCACCATGGAAGATAATAAAAGCATTGTTGATTACATCACCGAATATCTTGAGCACGCGGAATTAGATAAAAACCAGTCGCTTAAGACAATTATCAATTATCAGCATTATTTAATGCGCTTTATTGACTTTGCCGGTCTGATTAAACCGCATGAAATAACCCTCTCAGTAGTACAAAAGTATCGACTGTATCTCAATCGACTCAATGACAAGCATGGCCTACCGCTCAGCAAAAAAACACAAAGCTATCACATTATTGCCCTACGAGCCTTTCTCAAATATTTAGGCAAAATGGACATTCCGAGTTTAAGCCCTGATAAAATTGATGTAGGCAAAATCGAGCAGGCCATAGTCGAATTCTTAAGCAATGATGAACTTAAGCAACTATTTAAAGCAATTGATACCAGCAAAAAACAGGGAATACGAGATAAGGCGATTGTAGAGTTGCTCTATTCTACTGGCTTGCGTGTTAGTGAACTTGTCGGGCTAAACCGTGACCAAGTTGACTTAGAGCGTCAGGAGTTCACCGTAAGAGGTAAGGGTAGCAAAGTACGTATAGTTTTTATTAGCGATCGTGCTAAAAAAGCATTAGAAAACTATCTCGCCATTCGTGATGACAAATGGCGACCACTTTTCATTAGTTATAGCCGCCCTAGAAATAAAGGGATACAAAGCACAGGTGAACACAAGCGCATTACAGCCCTTAGCATTCAAAATATGATTCGCACCACAGCGCTGAAAGCAGGTATACATAAGCATGTCACGCCACATACGTTGCGCCATTCCTTTGCGACTAACTTATTACAAAATGGTGCAGACCTCCGAGCGGTACAGGAATTTCTCGGTCATGCCAGCATCACCACTACCCAGATTTATACGCATTTAACAGATAACCGCCTCAAAGATATTCACAAGAAGTTCCATCGCTAATTTATGGCGCTGGTGCAAGCAAGCGATAATCACTATTCGGGCTAGTAGGCATGCCAGGAACACTTGTTCCAATAGCTGTAGATTGTGTTGCAGGAGCATTCAATACTGCCGGCGATAAATTATCGGCTAAAAACATCGATGCGCTATAAGAAAGGGCAATAATGACAATGCCAATCACCGCATATAAAATAGCCATTTTTCCCTTTTTTATACGATCTGCATTGCCAGCTGCGGTGAGCAGCGTAAATGCCCCCCAAATAATCATAAGAAAGGCCACAGTTCCCACAAATCCCAAAATCCAATTGACTATCTCCTGTCCAGTTATCAACAAGTCAGTTTTCCCCGCCAATGCTTCGGGCACATGAAAACCTTGTGTGGCAAAACCATTTTGGACCAAATAGATGTGTTGAGTAAGAGTAGACAACATAGAGAGGAAGAAAAGAAAAGGACCCAAGCTGAATGCTTAAGGTCCTTTTGTCTTGAAAGAAACAATAAAGAACTAAGAAAGACCAGCAATACTAGCAGTAATAAAGTTTACTAGTGTATATGCTAAAGCAATAATGATAATACCGATTACCGCATAAGTAATAGTTTGCTTTGCTTTTTTGGTCTGGTCGCTATTTCCAGCTGAAGTAAGGTAATTAAAACCACCCCAAATCAGCATTAGAACAGCTACAGTACCAACTAAACCAAGAATCCAGTTGATAATACTACTGAGCAGGTCCAAAAAAGGACGATCAGAAACATTAGGTGGCGTGGTAAATGTGCTTGAACCAAGACCAGCGGTAGCTGCTAATACTGGTGCTGGCATAGCCAAAGTTGCACCAATCATCAGAGTACCCAGAGCATGAGTGAGACGTCGCATCGTACTCACCCCCTTTCGTTGCGCAGTAACTGCGAGTTGAGAATTGCCAGTTGAAGTTTGAAACATGTTATTTTTGTTAGTTTCGTTTAATTTTACTACAGAGAAAGCCTTTGAGTCAATGATCATAACCATACTAACTTAATTATTAAGATTACGAAATGGGGCCATTACTTTATTTAAGTCTTCTGCAAATGCATTAATAACAGCACCGATATTGCTAGATTTAATAGCCAAACGATCTATGCCAGCACTAAAGATAGCCGCGAAGCGGGTATTGTCATAAATGTGTAGGCTTCGCGCAAACTTAGACTGACGATCAAACACACGCAAGGGATTTGATGTGCTGGTATCAATCATATCTTCTCTGCTTACTGGTCTAGGATGAAGTTCATAATATTCAGCCAAAACCGGTCTTGTTGTCATATATTTAATAAAATCCCAGGCGAGCTGTGCATGTGTCGTATTTCGACTTACAGCCATAGACCAATAGCTCGCAAACGCCACTTTATCTACTGTCGCGGCATTATCAGTCTGGGGAATCTCAGCTATATCAAAACGCAGATTATTGCTGGCACCCAGAGTTTTGATCTGCTGATAATCACTAGCATAAGCAAAGACAGTACTTACCCGCCCCCGAATAAAGGCATCAATGTCATTGAAGATATTGTTACCTTGCAACCCCTCCAGAATGGTAGTATTCCAACCATAATTCGGCGCAGTACTATCACTGTAGCTGAGATAGTCACGCAAAGCGTCCCTAAAACCTGCACTATCAGCTACCGTAATGGTAGAACAGTCTTGATTGCTACAAACTTTTACCTCTTTCTGAACTAAGAATAGATAGAGGAGATCAACAGCATGTTTTATATTTTCAGCAGTACCCAAAGCAGCTCCCCCACGTGTAATCTGATCACCATTCTTGGTAGTTAAAGCAGCCACCTGTGATTTGAATGCAGACCAGGTCGAAGCAGGACGAGAACTTCCTGTATCAGCACCTTGATAATGTTGAGTATTATAATAAGTCGCTAAAGTATCAACATAATGAGGCAATGAATAAATCGCCCCATCATAAATTAAATCGTTAGCAGCGACAGCAACAAATTGCTCTCTAAAATTGTCTAGCGACATCTGCTCTGCTGGCAAGGGAATAAGCTTGCTATGGTATTTAGGAAGCCATGTATTGTGAATATAAAAAATATCTGGTCCTTTTCCTTCTGCCAATTGATTCAACAACAAGTCTTCATACTCTTCTGGACGCCAAGCTCTATACGTAATACTAAACTTAACATTGCCGTAAGCACCACTTTTTTCGACCACATCGCTAAAGCCCGCAAATGCTTTCTTAAAGTCGTCTTGTGTATCACCAACTCCCCACACGACCAAATCAACAGTTTGCCTAGTGCCAGTAGTACCACGAGTAAAAAAGGCAAATGCCAGCACAAACAAGGCTACAATACCGAATACAATACCCAACAACTTTAACTGACTACTACTAATATTCATATAACGATTACAGTGAACAGTAGCATGATAGCGTAATGATCATGAAGAATGAAGAATATTCAAGCGAAGTTAATAATATTCATGTTTATAATTATGCCTTTCATGCTATCGTATCCATAAGTTGACGCCCACAATTTATGTGTAAAAAACACCTTTTCAATCTGGCCATTATTTTTTTCTGCAGCACAATTTCCTTTACCGCCCATGCAGCAGATATTCAATTAGGAAGAGATATAACGCTACCAGCAACTAGCAATATAAATGACAATCTCATTGCCACTGGGGAAAGTCACATGATCCAGGGCGCAATTAATGGCGATGCAATTATTGCAGGAAATCAATTATTGTTCCAAGGACCAATCGCCGGCGATCTCATTACTGCCGGGAGCAAGGTTTCACTTTATAAAAGTAGCAGTGTGCTAAAAAATGCCTACATTGCAGCTAGTGAAGCCTACATTGAGGGCAATTTGCATCAAGATTTAAACCTCTACACGAATCGCGCACAAATCTTGGCGACAATAGCAGGCAATGCCCGTCTCAAAGGACAAGACATTACCATCAACGCCCAAATAGAAGGTTCAGTGAAAGTAACAGCGCCCCATATACTATTAGGCCCCAACACACACATTCACGGTGACTTTAAATTTGCTAGCGCGCAAGCTCCAACCATTATGCCAGGAGCGCGAATCGACGGCAAAACGATAGCCCTCCCCATAGAAACAGCAGAAAAACCCGCTCAACTAATGTGGACAATTATCATTTTCAGCACGCTCAGCGCCTGGCTATTTGCAATGCTGCTACTGCACCTTTTCCCGCACAGTGTGGCTGCGGTTAGCACTAATATAGGAACACATCCTGGTAGCAGCTTCGTCACAGGCATTATTAGTATCATCACAGCTCTCATCCTTATTCCCTTGCTCACAATCAGCCTTATCGGCCTTCCCCTAGCATTAATAATTGCCTTCCTTTTAATTACACTCTCTTTCTTCAGTGCTATTCCTACCGCATTTTACTTGGTATCTGTAATTGCCAAAGTGAACTTTGCAGAAACCCACAACCGACTCACCGTTAGCTTTTACCTATTATTAAGTTTACTTGCTCTCAGCCTATTATCTTTACTGCCAGTATTAGGACCAATAATGCAGCTCATACTTAGCATTACTGGCATTGGCGCAATTTTGCTTCAAAAAGCAACACTCTATAAAGCTTTAACCGAGAAAAATCTCAATTAATTTGCACTGTTCAACTTTTCAAAGGCTTTACAATTAAGCTTTAACAGGGTAAATTGTCCGCGCTCTAAGTTAAAGATTTATGGCGAAGAAAACGAATCGCTACTGGGTAACTCTTGAACACACTTTCCAAAGACCAGATGGAACAAAAGGTCGAGAACGTGCTTATGTTACTGTAAAAAACAAGAAGAACACTACTGAAAAGCTAGCTCTCAAAAAGTTTTCAAAAGTAGAACGCAAACACGTTTTATTTACTGAAATCAAAGGCAAGTAAGTTTTTCTTTTAACACATAAAAAAGAACCTGCTGACTATCATGTCCCAGGTTCTTTTTAGATTACTAAAAAGCAAATAGTTCCACCACAATATCAGTTAAAGAAAGTCCAGAACCTTCAACCAGAATAAGGTTTTCTTCAGCTTTTAGAAGAGATCCAGCTCGTTCAGCAAAGCGTTTTTTAAATGCAGGCGCAGGAACCGCGTTAACACTTTTCTTAAAGTTAACATTCAAAAAGTCCCAAATATCACTGTACCCACGCTCCTCCCACAAAACTTTCGGATCACGACTAACACGCTTCATTGAAGGACGGGAGATGCTATTATCCTGTTTTTGGGGTTGATAAGATTCATGCCACGCAACATGTAGCTGACGAGTACTATGAGCCAATACATCTAATATATCTTCATAGGTATTAATCGCCGTTAATAGACTCGCATCTACAGTAGCGCAAGCCTGCAACGAGTCTTTCAATGCTTTAATTCTTTTTTGCAAAGCACCAATTGCACTATCTCGTCTCTCCTCCCCTGCAACAGGTTGATCAAGATACTGTGCAAATGAGACACTTAAAATTGAGTGCAACTCAGCGTTCACAGTTTCTCTAATTAGCGGATTAGGATTGGCTTTTGTACTCCGAAATAACAGCACCGATCTCAAGAAGTTTCTCACAGTGAATCGAGGAGCGACTTCAAGCTGAAAAGTATCAAGCAGTTCAGCTAGGCGATGCTTCACAATATAGAGCTTGATTAAATCAAGCATTACTGCCCCCCCTAGTTCACCGACACGCTCAAATGTCCCCGGGGCAGGAGGTTCATCAATGGGCTCATCAAACATTTCTCCCGCAAAATCAAATGCTAACTCTGGATTTCTGCTCATAAAACACAAAAAATAGATAAAATAATCACCGTCTCGACATTTAAATCGACGCCCTATTATACTCAGACACCAGCAACAGTCAAACCTTTGGCTTAGTTTTAGCTAAAATTTCCCTTACAATTGGCAATTCAAATTCAAGCCCCTGGGAAGCGAAATAAAAGCCGCTAACAATACCACTAAAAACCAGCAACTCTAAAATTACAGTTACCCACCACCAGGGAATAAAAAGCCAGAGAAAAAAGAAAATGTGAAGCACCAAGGCTTGCCGCGCATGAAAACGAATAAAATGTTCTTCCCTACCAAGTATACAGACCACGCTCAGGAGTGGCACATAACTAATGGCAGCAATTTTAGTAGTATTAGCATCCATGCAGTGTAAGTATTAACAAAAAGCAATTAAACACACCCCTCTAAAAGCGCCAGATTAACTCTCCCCGCAACACCTTCTGCACTATAGCACATTCTGCTATGATAGCGACGATTTATATTTTCATTATTATGGCTGACGAAATAAATAACAATCCTACTCCTACAAAACCAGCTGAATCAAATCCCCCCACTGCAAACAACAATCAACAATGGCAAGCATCTGTAAGCAAAGCTAAAGATATTGCACAGAAGCTCAACAATAGTGAAAAAGCCATTGCTGGTGGCGCATTAGTAGTAATCATTGGCAGCTTTCTGCCCGCGTACACCTATGTAACTGATTACTACACATACAGTCAAAACAATCTCGCAAGCAGTATTGGCTGGCTTAACTTGGTGGTAGCAGCAATTGCCTTCTTATTAATTTTATTGCCCAAATTAAACATAAAGCTTCCTAGCCTCCCCTGGCCATTAGTCCAAGTGCAATTAGTTTTAGGTGCTATTGCAGGTGTGTGCAGTTTAATTCAAATGCTTAATTATGTATTCGATGGTGGCTCTCGTGCTGGCAACCCCGCACTAGGTATTTTCCTGGTTCTAGCCGGTAGCTTACTCATGGCTTATACAGCTTATAACGATCAAAAAAATGCCCCCACGCAAACGACTCCCCCACAAAATTCAAGCACGACACCCACTACCAACGCGTAAACCACTTTCAACTGCGGCTCAACCTGAGATCAACTTCACCAGCAAACCACTAGCCGACACTGTCCAAAAGAGAAACTGGCGGACCTATTTGTGGTATGGAGCAATAGCAACTTTAAGTATTATCCTAGCAAGCTCACTTGGTCTCTTTATCTATATCCTGCTGATTTTAAAGGAATTACCGAGTCCGGAAGAATTAGCAAATTATTCAATCACTTCAACGACCAAGATTTTGGCACGTGATGGCTCTTTGCTCTATGAGGCGGGTGACGAGGGTGCACGCCGAAC
>CAZEGN010000021.1:0-12196 GCA_964512325.1 uncultured Candidatus Peribacteria bacterium | reverse complement strand
GAGCTTATTTTGGCAGTAGAGATTGAACAACATTTCACCAAAGAAGAGATTCTGACACTCTACCTCAACAAAGTGTTCTATGGATATCAATCTTATGGTGTACAGGCAGCTGCTCAAACCTATTTTAAAAAAGACGCCAAAGATCTAACAATAGCAGAAAGTGCATCACTGGCCGCTATCGCTCAATTACCAAGCTACTACTCCCCCTATAACAACTATGATGGCGTAATGCGACGTAAGCTTTTCATTCTCAATCGCATGAGAAGCCTCAATCTTTTAAATGAAGCTGAGTTCAACAAAGCTAGTAATGACCAAATTGTTTTTGCGCCATATAAAGACAATATCAAAGCTCCACACTTCGTTTTTTATATCATGGAGGAATTAGCACAAACCTATGGCAATGAAATACAGGGGCTGAATGTCTACACGAGTCTAGATCCCAAATTGCAGGAAATCGCTGAAAAAGCAGTAAAAGAAGGCGCACTAAAAAACGAAAAAAACTATGGCGCAGCGAATGGGGCCCTAGTTTCACTTGATCCCAAAACAGGCGAAATCCTCGCCATGGTTGGTTCACGGGACTACTTTGATGACAAAATAGATGGAAAAGTAAATGTTGCAACTTCCAAGCGCCAACCAGGCTCCACCTTCAAACCATTTACTTATGCCACCTTATTTAGCAAGGGATTTGGTACGGGTACAGTATTTTTTGATGTTAAAACCGATTTCGGCAATGGCTATACTCCAGCCAATTATGATGGGAAATACCGTGGTCCTGTGACAGTAAGGACTGCACTAGCAAACTCGCTCAATATTCCAGCGGTAGCAGCGCAATATCTGGCTGGCGTGGAAGACACGCTAGATCAAGTACATAATATGGGGGTAGAGTATGTGGATAAAAGTGATGCTGCTAATACAGGTCTGTCACTAGCCCTGGGCGTTGAAGAGATTACTCCGCTGGATATGGCTCGCGCTTATAGTGTGTTTGCTAATGAAGGACGCCGCATTGATACTGGAGCAATTCTTAAAATAACGAATGACAAGAACAAAGTACTATGGGAAAGAAAAGTGAACACCGACGGCAAGCCAGTATTAGATCCTCAAGCAGCCTATCTGATTAGTAATATTCTTTCTGATAATAATGCCCGCCCCTCAACCTGGACCAATCTTTTTATTCCTAATCGAACTGTGGCTGTAAAAACTGGAACGTCGATCAATATTGTGAATAATGTCAAAAAGCCTAAAGATTTATGGACAGTAGGATACACACCTTCAATCGTTACAGCTGTTTGGACTGGAAATAACAAAGGTGAGATACCGGTATTAACCGCAGATGGAATAAGCACAGCAGCCAGCATATGGAAAGTATTTATGACACAAGCATTAGCTAATAAACCAAATGAAGAATTTATACGCCCTGAACAAATTAAAGAAGTAGCGATTAGTACCCAATCAGGACTTTTACCAAGCGGCAACACCCCTAGTGACAAAATACGCACAGAATTATTCCCTGAATATGGCGTGCCAACAAAAGTAGAGCAAAACTTTATCTCTGCACGTGTAGACCAAGTGTCGGGAAAACTAGCTACTGAAGAATGCCAAGCCAATGTGGCTCTCTATGTATATCAAAGCTATCACTCTATTCTTTATTATATTCGTCCAGAGGATGGAGCCTTGCCACGCTGGGAAGAAGCCATTCAAGCTTGGGTAAGCAGCAATAAAGCATCACCTGCTAACACTGTCTCTGGTAGCTCTGATAATGGTATTCCTATTATTTATGTTGATTCTCCCACGCAAATTCCAACTGAATATTGTGAAGTACTTTCAGCAGAAGAGAGCGGATTAACAATGCTAACTCCATGGGAAGGCAGCAAAGTAATTGTGGGCCAGAACACCGCCACATTTAACATTCAAAATCCGCAAGAAATTGCTCGAGCAAGCGTATATGTTGATGGCAAGGAAGTGACAACTAGAACTGATGGTCCATTCCATCAGATTCCGTATCAAATTCCCGAAGGTGCTCCAGGAACGATTTATGTGCTGCGCATAGTATTTACTATGAGAGATAGCAGACAAGTTGTATTCCAAACCGGGGTAATTGTAGGCACTGATGTCACTCCACCGTCAATAGTGCTACTCGAACCAGCAGAACGGACAACTTTTCACCCCGGGCAGAGCTTCCTGATTAGCACTGACATTACCGATGAGCAAGGCATTGAAAAGGTGGAATTCACCTTTGATTCAATACCAATTATCACACTACAAAATAAGCCCTACACCACCTCTTTTACTATTCCAATAGATACTGAGGCGGGCAGACATGAATTAGGAATCAAAGCTTACGATACTGAAGGAAATGTAAGTCGGCTCACACAAAGAATCACTACTAACAATCAACCCCAAGCAGAGTTAAACGTTAGTAGTGATAATATCTCTGACGTCAATCTTTAAGCTTTCTTTTTTGCAGCTTTTGGCTTAGTAGCCTTTTTTGCAGCCGTTTTTTTTGTAGCTTTAGTTGCTACCTTTTTAGCAGAGCTCTTCTTTGCTTTGGCAGGTTTCTCAGCGGCCTTTTCTTCTACTGAAGATAAACTTTCAATCTCAGTAACCTTCACTTCTGGTTGATCTGCAACCTCAACCGTCTTTGTAGGCAGTGCACGATCACGAGTAGAAGCCACAGGCATATCAGCGACATTGATTGTTTCGGCTTCAGCTGTAGTCTCATCCGCCTGAGTTTCAGCAGCAATGAAATCCTCTATATCAATTTCCCAACCCGTCAAAATAGAGGCCAAACGCACATTTTGTCCACTCTTACCGATTGCAAGAGAACGCTGGTCTTCAGTTACATAAACCTTTGCAAGCTTTTGATCTTTAATGAGCTCGATACTAACAATTTTCGCTGGTGCTAAAGCATTAATCATGAACTTCACCGGATCACTTGCCCATTCAATCACATCAATACGCTCACGCCCCAATTCATCAGTAACCGCTTGAATACGGACTCCCTTCTGACCGACACAAGCTCCTACAGGATCAACCCCCTCTTCTTTCGCCGCTACCGCTACCTTAGTACGGATACCAGCCTCACGCGCAATGCCTTTAATTTCCACAATCCCCTCACGCACTTCAGGAACTTCCAGTTCAAGTAAGGCCTTAATTAAATCTGGGTGATTACGGGAAATAATAATTTGAGGTCCCTTATCATTATGAGCTACTTTTTCAAGAAGAACTTTAATACGCTGGCCATTATGTAAACGCTCACCAGGGATTTGATGCATCCGCTCTAAAAGCACAGTCGCCTTATCCATATCAATAAAAGCATCCCCCTGACGCTCCACTCTTTGCACCTGAGCGACTAATAATTCACCCTCTCTATCTTTGTACATGTTATATATAGCCTCTCGCTCAGCCTCGCGAACACGTTGAATAATTACTTGCTTCGCTGTTTGGGCAGCAATGCGACCATACTCTTTCGGTGTCACCTCAATTTCCACGGTTTCACCTACTTTAGCGGTTTTACGAATCTTTTTCGCATCCGCTAAAAGCTTTTCGTATTCACGATTAGCGATCTCTTTTACCACATCAAACTGTTGATAGACATTAATCAAACCAGTTTGCGCATCAAACACCACACGAAGCTTTTGGTCAGGGTGACCATAGTCCTTACGGTAAGCAGCTCCTAGGGCTGCTTCAATCGCCTCCAGAACAACTTTAGGATCAATATGTTTCTCATCACAGATTTGAGCAATGGCAGCAGCAAATTTTGATTGCATAAATTTTTCGGTTATTTAGTAAAAAGCCAACCTAAACTTAATAAGGTAGACTCTATTGATTCGATAATGTCAACCAAAGTATATCGAAGCTACTAGAGAAGTGCAACTGGAACAGCCTCAAATTACCAACTCCGCATTCCGAACCTTGTGGTGAGCTTGCCGAATCCATCCGAATTCAGACTTGCGAATTCTTCATCTTTCATAGCTTCTCCCCTTCCAGGTGAGCCCCTTTTTGGTTGCGACACGATACATTGAGTTTAACACCACGCAACTAGCTAAAAAGTTACTGACGGGAAATGCGATTACGCCCCAAAAACCCTGTCTAACACTAATACTGATCAGTAACATATCAAACAAATAAAGTCCGCAGGCAAGGAGCGAGGCAAACAGCACTAATGGCTCACCAACATATAAACTCCAAACCACTAAAATGAAAGGGAGCACGCAGAATATAAAATTGAAAATAATAAAGAAACTTGCCTGAAAATAGTTCCAATGAAATAAAGCAAAAGAATTTTTACTAAAGCCCTCCCAAATACCAGCGACATCGTCATATACATGAGCTGAATAAAGTTCAGCACCATTACCATATCCAACCTTATTACCTAGTGACTTCACCCTTCTTGCCATCAACACATCCTCTAACACTTTATCTTTTAATGCCTCATGCCCACCTATGCTTTCATAAAGCGATTGTTTAATCAGAATAAAAGAGCCATTAGCGGCAACAACATTTGGATTAGGATGCTTACCGATCTGCGCTACTGGAAATAGTGCAAATAAGAAAAAATAAAACATCGGCAGCAATGTCTTTTCTGCAAAAGAGACATTATCAAAACGTGGCATAAAAGAAACGAACTCCAATTTGTGTTCTTTGGCAGTAGCTAATGCTCTCGTAATTGCATCCGGTTCATAAACCGTGTCACTGTCGCCAAATAAATACCAATTTCCATTTGCTACTTTGCTCATTTGATGACAGCCATGATTCTTACCTGCCCACCCTTTGGGCAAATGAGTACCATGAATAACTTCCACACGTTTGCTTTCTGCTGCCAAACGATCGACTATTTCGCCAGTCTTATCGGTAGACAAATCATTGTATATCAAAATCTGCAAGTGTGGATAATCTTGCTTTAAAAGAGACCGCAAACACTTCTCAATTACTTTTTCCTCATTACGAGCAGGTATCATAACAGTCACCATACCATGTTCCTCACTGAGATGCTCTGAATGCTTACTCGGCTTTAAGCAGAAGATTAAGTTGTAAATTGTATGTACAGCAGTGAAAACTGCGAAAGCCACAAGGATACTACAAAAGACAATTAATCCGCTCATAGGAATGATATTATCTTATACCAATGCCCAGTAATCCAATAATCACACCGAACACCGCACATAGCCCACCAATAATCCAAAAGCGCATGGTTACAGTGTATTCAGGCCACCCCCAATGCTCACACAAATGATGTAAAGGCGTAATAGCAAACACTTTACGCTTAAAAAAACGCTTAGAAACAATTTGCGTCAAGCTTGAAAGTGTTTCTAGTACAAAGACAAAGCCAATAATTGGTAGCATAAAAACAGCATTCGTCATCATCGCAATCACCCCAAGCGTGGCACCAAATGAGAGTGCTCCGGTGTCTCCCATAAAAAACCGTGCTGGTGGAATATTATACCAAAGAAATGCTGTTAGTCCCCCAATGAGCATACCGCAAAAAGCCGTAAGAATAACCAGCCCCTTCATAAAGGCCAGGACTCCAAAACCACCAAAGGCCATAATCAACAAGCCGCCAGCCAAACCATCAAGACCGTCAGTAACATTGACCGCATTGCTGGAAGCATTAATCACAAATACAAACAAAGGTATATACCACAGTCCCAAATAGAAATCCCCTAAAGCAGGAATATGAATTTGATCAACGCCTAATTTAAAGTAAAACCACCAGGCGCCCAAAAGACCAAACAGCATGAGCCAAAACAATTTAGGCTTAGCACCAATCCCCTTTTTTGCACCAATCCCACGAATATTATAATAATCATCCACTCCCCCCAAAATTCCCGTTACTACTAAAGTAAATAAAGGCAAGTATGTCTCTCCTCTATCCCACATTGACCACGAAGTGGGTAATATCCCCATATAAGCCAATAAGCCAGACAATAAGACAATTGCCGTAATACTTCCCCATACCAAAACACCCCCCATAGTTGGTGTCCCTTTTTTCTTACCATGTAACTGCTGAAAAATTGTGGATGGCTGGCCGTCAACGGCTTCCTCGCGAATTTGCTTGCCTAGTTTATTCTTAGTTAAGAATTGTACAAATGCTGGTGTCATAAGCATGGTTACAATAAAGGCAAGGGCACTGTAACCAAATATCAAAAGAAGATCGGCAACATGAGACATAGACAAGATTTAAACTTCAGTAGAGATTGGAGCAGCACCTTTTAACTGCACCTTAATTCTCCGATGGCTGCCTTCTCCCACACTAAAAGCTTCCAAGTCAGCGTATTCTGGACGAGTGAACATAGTATGAACAGCACGACGACGATAGCTTGGCATTGGAGACAATTCAACAGCAGCATTTGAACTTCTCACGCGTTCAGCAGCCTCTTGAGCAATGACCTCCGCATTTGCTTCCTGGTTCTTGCGGTAATTATCAATATCCAACACAACTTCCAACTCAGGATCCACATATCGTCTGACCAATAAGCGCCATAAGTGCTGCAAAGCAAACAAAGTTTCACCCTGACGACCAATTGCGACGGCAGGTATCTTTGCTTTGAGATTAATTCGAATCAGCTTTTCTGCAGATGGAACCTCTTCTTTTTCCTCAGTTTCCCAATCTTCTATTTCGAGGAGAGATTTTGCGAGTAAATCTTGTAATAAAGCAATCGCTTTGCGTTGCAATTCTTCCATATTTTAAACTTTTAATTTCGACGATTAAGAATCATTTGTTGCCCAATACCGAAAATGGTAGAGAATATCCAGTATAAAGCCAACCCAGCAGGATATCCCATCGCAATCCAAGTAATTAACACAGGGAACATATAAGTCATTGATTTGGTAGCCTGCTCAATTTCTTTCATTTGCTTAGGCTCTTTAGACGTATTTGGAGTAATATCATGAATTTTCTTTTCTTGTCTTACTTGGGTTAGCTTCATTGTAATGTATTGCGTAACACCAGTAATAATTGGCAAGATATAATAACTATCTTTTGCAGTAAGATTCAGCCACAAAAAGTGTGGATCAATAACATTGATATCAAAGCCAGCTAAAGGTGCATATAAAAATCGGGTATACTCAGGATTAAGACCATTTTGCAGCACTGCTAACATTGCATACAAAAAGGGAAGCTGAATCAACATTGGCAAACAGCTACCACAAGGATGTACGCCATGTTCTTTATACAAATCCATAATTGCTTGAGCCTGTTTTTGCTGATCATGCGCATATTTAGCTTTTACCGCACTGATCTTAGGTTGCAATTCCTGCATGCTTTTTTGCTGCTTAAAGCTGCTATATGTAGGAATAAACAAGACCAATCGAACTACTAATGTAAGCAGGATAATAGCAAGTCCCAAATCATGTCCTGGCAACCATGAAGTGAACCAAATCAGTAAATTATAGATCGGCCGAAACAATATTTCGTCCCACAATGAGATAAAAAAAGACATAAGTATTTAAGGAAAAACGCCAGTGCCAATGAAGGATAGCAGCCAGCTTAAATCAAGGCAAATCAATTCCCCCACAATGCCAAGGATTACAGCGAAACAACCTCCCCACACCCTTCCAAGTACCCAAAAACAACCCATATTTCTCTAAGGATTCATACATATACTGTGAGCAAGTAGGGTAAAACTTGCAATAACCATACGGATACAAATATTTACCTAACCTGCTATGATCAGGTGATATTGTCTGTTGGTATACTTTTATCAGCAACCGAGGCAGATAAGTGCTGCATCTTTTGATAAGCCTCCTTGCCTGCTGTAAGAAGCTCTGGCCAGGTAGCATTGAGGACTGCAGGCTTTGCCAAGAAAATCGCATCGTAAGGAATATCAGTAAATACCTGTCGAATCATAGCACGCAACCGTCTTTTGATACGAGAACGCTGCGGCGCAATGGACACCTGCTTATTTGAAATTACCACGCTGTATTGGGGAAATTCATGATACTTGTTTGCAAAAAGAACAGCAAAAAAGGGCGTATGTAAACGGGTGCCCCGCTTAAACACATGCCCTATCGCTCTCTTATTTAAACGATACTTACGGGCCAACACAGCTTTACTTTAAACAGCCAAGCGAGATCGACCGATACTTCGGCGACGAGCGATAACCTTTCTTCCATTGGGAGTCGCCATACGAGCTAAAAAGCCATGACGGCGTTGGCGGCGACGATTTTTAGTTGCATTACCTTGACGCATATATATTGTAACATGAGCACGGAGAGTCTACGGACATTGAGCACTAAAGTCAATGAAAAGCAAAAACAACACACCAACAACAAAGCACAATATTCATAGATAAGGTACCAGTCATATCAATTCTTCAGCTCATCAGCCTAACTTTCTTCTCTTTTCATCCGCCTCATCCCTTTTTCCTCCCGACTTCCGTGGAGGGATCCTGCTGGGTAAGCTTAGTGCAAAAATAGAGGTTCATCTCGCGTTGGACGGCAAGCTCAAGATGACACAGAGAGAAGAAGATGAACACATGGTCTCTTGGACCGCCGCTCTTCCTCTCCGGTCTCTGCCTTTTCAATTCCGCATTCCGAACGCCGAATCCCGAATTATTATCCTGTTTATCCCCCACCTCCACCTTATCTTTCCTCACTACGTCTAGCCAGCGTCTTCACATTTTCCACTGTAATCCAGGCTGACATGGCTCCAAAACCAGTTTTATCAATCAAAAAAGGCTCAACCGTTTGTATCGATTGCAAAGAAACAAAAATCGCAAAACGCTTTGTTTTCTGGCTATCTATAAACGCAGGTATTTCATGCGGATAGATCCCTAAAGCCTTTGCATTTTTCTCCACTAAACCAGCTATCTGTCTAGCATCCAAATCCCCATATTGCTCAACCTTCGCAACAGTTGCCAGCAGAGAAACCGCCTGGCCACTGTTTTTAAAATATACTCGGTCACCAACATGAATTTTGTTCCAAGGAGGACGCTTATATCGACACCAACGAGACTCTATCACCTTCTCACCTGTAGCCACCCTGGCGAGAAATGGTGTTTTTGCACTCATAATAGCGATGTGCTCCATAACTTAAGCAAAAATCAATTGCTGTAACTCTTCACGCTTTTTTGTATCCAGCCTTGCTCTGAGCAGCAACAATGCTAGATCTGCATGACGAAAAAGAGGATTCTCACCGAGCAAAAGAAATTCATCAAAAGATAGCAAAAACTGTTCAATCTTTTCACCATTTTCATGCTCAACTTGCCCTCTTAAAACACATGGAGAAGCAATATAGGTATGAA
This sequence comes from uncultured Candidatus Peribacteria bacterium, assembly GCA_964512325.1. Taxonomy (GTDB): domain Bacteria; phylum Patescibacteriota; class Gracilibacteria; order RBG-16-42-10; family RBG-16-42-10; genus JACQZO01. The sequence goes on along the minus strand of CAZEGN010000021.1, from coordinate 2,954 downwards.
TTTGCCATTCAATTTTCTCCTCTGGTGTGACTACCGACCATAGACGCAAAGTCTCCGCATGATAACCAGTTTCTTCAAGAAGCTCTCTTCGTGCAGCCACTTCTGGAGTCTCACCCGCATCCACTCTTCCACCGGGCAAACAAATGTGTTCCTTGCCTCCCGGCTGAATTTGCTTCAACACAAGCAACTTCTCACCAATCACAGGCAAAATATTAGCCGTGTCTGGCCGCTTAAGCTTCTCAAAAGTAACAAATGAACCATCAAACATTTGCTGCGGCCATTGCCACACCGAAAATATCTTTCCTTGAAATACCTTCTGCGCGGATTCAGGTAGCATACTTATGCTTTGACAACATAAGTCTGAGCGATCTTGTCATGCCAGCCCTGTTTCTTGCTATCAAAAAACGCCCAGATAAAACCTAATCCAAACAACACCATACTAATAATATAGCCAATATAACGCACAATCGCTTTAGCAGGTGTTAGATTCTTGCCTTCAGCATCAACGATTTTGATTCCGAACAGCATTTTACCGGGAGTAGCCGATTTCCAAATCCAAAAGCCAATTACATACACAAGACCCAACAGAAAAAAGCCATTGTAAGACATAGACCCACCATAGTAAGCGACCCGGTTTAGCCCCAAAATAGCAGCCACAATATTAATACAAACACTATCAACTATAACCGCCAGAACACGCATACCCAAACCAGCCAACTGCAAATTAAGTGTAGTTACCTGAGGCTCACTAAAAGTCACCTGCGGATTTGTTGGCTCAGCCATATAAGTAATTTAGATTTCACCAGCAAGCCTAAGCTCCACACAATGAAAAGTAAATCACCCCGACCTGATTAAACTTGACGGCAAAACACTCAAAAGTTGATCAAATCAAAAATCAAAGCAAATGTTTAAAACTTAATTCTTACCGCACCACGCAGACAGATATTTTCGTCCCGACGGCTCGGGTGCGCTCTGTTCAAATTGATCTGACCACCATCCCAAGTACCAAAAACAAGAAGCGACTTTGGATTTGTCTCTACTGCAGTCGCATTTAATATAGTCCACTTTTTCTTATCTATAGGCTGCCCCTGTCCCAAGGCAGTCATCATTGCTGCTAAATAGTTTCTCTCTCCACTCAATGCTGCCAGTCCCTTTACTTTCAAATACCCTAATAAAGCAGCAACCTGTTCGTGATTTTCACGGAACTGACCACCTTTTCTTTGAAGAGCGTCATGCATTCGAACAGCTGTCCCCCCTTCAACAATGCTTACTGTCCATGTAAGCTCACCTTCTGCCTCAACACCATAATAGAGTAGATCAATAGAAAAGCGATACCGAAAACCTCCAATACCCAACTCACCCACTTCATTAATAGCAGAAACCATTTGTTCTATGGTCACTGGTGGCGTTAGTACGAGTGTGGGGTGGTCCATACGTTCTACTAATCGTAACTGCTCAGGAGTAATCCCTGCTTTGATTCGCTCCCATGATGGAGCACCTTTTGTATCAATACGAAACGCGTGCAATGCTGCTAAGGCTTGGGTATATTGAGCTTCAAATCTCTCTACGCCCTCGGCTGGTTTTACTGCTACAGCAAGGTCGGTACGCACTTCTTTTATTCGATTGAGAAAAGCTATCATGCTATCTACACCTTCACGTCTGGCCAAATTGCCCAACGTAGTTTTAGTCGCATCCTTCAGTTCACCTTGTCTATCAAGGGCCTTTTTGGCCATAACAAGTAAAATCAAATCTACTCATGTTACAAAATAAAAGCACACCAACGTCTACATCACAAAATCTCCCTTTGTCTAAGTGCAATCAGTTTTTCATTCTTATTCTTATCCTTCTCCGCCACGACCAAGACAGCCTTGTTCCATTGAAGAATGAGAATAAGATGAAGAATAAGCACGAGCATAAATGCTCGTGGCGGAGAGAGAGGGATTCGAACCCCCGGAACCCTTGCGGGCTCAACGGTTTTCAAGACCGCCGCGTTCGACCACTCTGCCATCTCTCCATATATACCTGGGCGAAACACGGGCCGAGTATAACCCGAAACTTTATTCTGGTAAAGAAGTGAAAGGAGTCTAAATTAACAATTTTCAATTCCCAGGGATTAATAGCCAATTAAACTGCATAAAAAAGCGCCACCCACAATGCAACTTTTTCTGAGCCACAATTGCTACCTGCGAATTTCTAATTGCAAATTGTTAAACCAAATATTGCACGCAGCAGCTTACTTCAAAGTCCAACCTCCAACTCTGCTCCAGACGCGATTAGCCTCATTCCAATTCAATTGCTGCATAAATGCTTCGATGTATGACTTACGATCACTACCGTAATCAATCATATAAGCGTGCTCATAAGTATCCAATACAATAACAGGGACAGTGCCCCACATGCCGCCCTGGTTGTGGGCATCACAAACATAGTTATGCAAGCGACCATCATTCAGATCCCAAGCTAATACCACCCAACCGCGTGCAACCATACCACAGGCCTTAAAATCATTAATCCAATTTTCCAAAGAGCCAAAATCTTTTTCAATTTGAGCAGCCAACTCTCCACTGGCCTGCCCATCACCATCAAGAACATTAAAATACGCTTCATGAAGAACAATCGCATTTCCAGCAAAAGTCTCCTCCACCTTTGCAGCACGCAAATCGCTATAGGTAGCATTTGCACTAGAGCGATCAATAACCTTCAACTTTTCCTCAATCTCATTGCGTTTATTTACATAACCGACATAAAGCTTGTCATGATGAATAGCCAAAGTACGCTCTGAAATACCTGTGAGTTGTGAATATGGCAACGATTTTGCTTCGTACATAAAATAAAAAGAGTTTAATAAACAACTGGGAGTATAGGCTGATAAAAAGGAATTAGCAATGAAGAAGAGAGGGGGGAGAGTTCTATAATTAAACGCGCCACCTGGTATAAGTAGTTTACAAGAACAC
>CAZEGN010000020.1:0-21324 GCA_964512325.1 uncultured Candidatus Peribacteria bacterium | reverse complement strand
CTTTACCTTAACTCTCTCAAAATTATTTTCCCCAACCTATTGTTTAATTTAACCGGACTTTGGACTTCACATTTCAAATTTTAAACTATCTTGCTATACTCCTGTCGCCTTGCCCCTGTAGCTTAATGGATAGAGTCCCGGTCTTCGGAACCGGTTGTGAAGGTTCGATTCCTTCCAGGGGCACCAACGAGCACTTGTGCTCGTCTTCTCCTCATCCTTATCCTCTTGAGACTTTCAAGATAATGAGGCTGCTTTTGGGTGCTCGAAGGATTAGGATGAGGATAAGGATAAGGACAGGGGGGCAAGTGAAAGTGCTTGCCTGATTGGGGGTGAGTGGCGTTATGGTGTAAGCAAATATTTTATGCTTATGAAGTCATGGGAATATGCTACTTGTGAGGAACAATTACGGGTTGTTAAAAGTGCCATTCGTGCCAATCAGCAGCTAATGACTGTGTTAGAGAGGTTACAAACAATGCAATTGCCTAATTGGTATGTGGCTGGTGGATCGGTGGCCCAAACAATTTGGAATCATTTGTCGGGCTTAGAAAGCACATTTGGTATTAAGGACTATGATGTCCCCTATTTTGATCCAGATTATTCTTATGAAGCGGAAGATGCCTATATTAAACAGGCAAATGCTATATTTGCTGGGACCAATATCCCAGTAGAACTACGCAATCAGGCTCGAGTCCATATTTGGTACCCACAAAAGTTTAAGATTGAAATGCAGCCTTTTGTTTGCACTGAGCAACCTATTGCTTCTTGGCTGTGTACAGCTGCTAGTTTAGCAGTTAAACTGAATGATCAAGGAGAAATGGAAATTTTTGCTCCCCATGGATTGTCTGACGTGCTTAGTTTTACTATCCGTCCTAATCGCAATCGAGCGGAGCAACAAATAAATTATGAAACCAAAGCTTTACAGTGGAAACAACGTTGGCCTAATTTAACTATCCTGCCTTGGCAGGAAAACGTGAAAAAATTAGGGTAAATTACAGCAAACTGGATTTTTGGGTTGATTATATTGATTTCCTGACTTAAGCATATGGTAATTATTAACTTTGTTATCAATGAATAATAAGCGAAAAGCTGTTTTTGACTTTCTTGATCAAATACACATTCATTATCGGGTTTATGAGCATGATGCTGTATTTACAGTAGCTGAGTCAGAGACGTTGACTACTCTATTGCCTGGAGGTCATGCTAAAAACTTATTCGTATACACGAAGAAAGCAGGCAGGTACTATTTGATTATTATTCAAGCTCATAAACGTGCTGATCTCAAAGCATTGGAGCGTGAATTAGCGGAAGGAGAGGTGAAATTCGCTAGTGCTGATGATCTTGAGCGTTTGTTAGGAGTGACACCAGGCTCGGTTTCACCCTTTGGCCTAATAAATGATGCCAACAATCAGGTAAAAGTGATTGTTGATCAAGATTTGTTAAGTCATGAACTAGTTTGTTTTCACCCCAATGAAAATACTGCTTCGCTTGCCATTACTAGCGCTGATTTCAAAAAGTATTTGGCTGCCACGCAGCATGATTATCAGCCACGAGTATTTAACTAAGCTGATCTTCAACGATTTGCTTGAAAACTTTCAGTACCCTTAAAAACTTGTCATCATTACGGCGCTCAGGATGACGATAAATATCACTCATCATGCCACTGCAACGCATACGCCATAGGGCACGAATGCCCCGCGCATGCTCAGGATTTTGGGAGCAAAGTGCGGCGACTTTAGCTGAAATGGTAGAAGCAAGTTGTTCAGGATTAGCACTAAAAAGGAGCATGTGTCCCCAGGCGCGTAGCAAATCATAGCAATGTGCTAAGGGACGTGTATGCAATTTCAGATGTGTAAAGTGGAGCATGCCGTTAATCCACACACAGCGATCACCGTGAATATCATCGTGCGCCCAACCTATGGTTTTATCACTGGTGCTAGCATGTGGTGCAAGTTCGCGGCCAACATTGACGTATGCTGATACAGTTGAGAAACAGCGGTCATAGCGTAAGTTTTTTGCCGGCCAGCCAACTGTTCTGCTCAATGTCCACTTTGCTGCCTCAGTGCTACATGGCTTAATGCCTTGATGTTTAGCATAGCGGTGAGCTGCTTCTTGGAAAGCGGTGTGTGCAGCTGCGATAGTAGTGAATGTGCTATCAGTGTCAGCATAACATTCTGTTGTATACGGGCCTTTCTCAAAAAAAGTGACTAGGTGAGGAGCTCTTTTAAAAGCAGGGTGAATACAGGGCATTTGTACTCCCTGTATCATTTGTCCATTACAAAAATCTGTAAACGCTCTTTCATGCGGTGATTGTGCTGATGCTGGACAGACTATGGTCAGTGTTCCTTCAGGATCAATACCGACAAATCTTTTATCTACTAAGATACGTGCTAAGGCTTGGCGGTGTGGGTGTGCAACTGTATCTCGTTCAATCGCTGCGAGGCTATGAAATAACGTTATCCCCTCCTGCGCAAGTTGTGCCGCGAAGTCTGGGTCTCGATAGAGAAACTCTTGTGGTCCACGAGGAAACATAGGCACTTTTTAAGTGAATAATCTAATGAAGATTGTGGAGAAAAGCAAATTAGTGCCGTTGTGTAAGTGAAAAACGGCCCTGGATCAAACTGATAAAACAGTTTTTTCTTTCATTTTCTCTTTCACTAGGCGGTATATCCATATTTCCCAAGATATCAGCACCAAGACAACCTATGGCTCGTAAAGCAATGAATGCGCGCAGTTCTTCTTCGGGAATATGATTCAGTCGCTGACGAATATTTTTTATGACTAGATTCATCATTGCTTCTGGCTGGCGTGACTTGAGTATCATCCAATCAAGTGAGCGTAACCAATCATAGTATTCGCTTCTTCCTGGTCGCACCCATATTACAGGGTCGAGTATGACACTAGGGCCTTGCTCAGGGAAAATGACATGGTCACCATGGATATTGCCATGTACTGTTGCGATCAGACGATTACCATTTTCAGCAATTAGGTTGTCCCAGGTTGCCTTGATTTTGGCTACATCTGCTGCAGTAATGAGCTGCGCTTCTATAATCTTTGCAGACCACTTTTCCAAACGGTCAAAGAGCCAAGCAAAGGTTGCTGCTGCATCGACCGCTAAGGGTTCTCGTCGGCTGTATGTAGCGATTACTGTTTGATAAGCCTGGGCAATCTCCCAATTTTTATCAATACAGAATTGGGGGTCTGTATCTATGAGATCTGCTTCTTTTTTGCCCTGCACATCTTCCATCAGTACCCAGGTGGCCTTTTGTTCTGCAGATGTTGTGCCAATCGCTTCTACGTAAGGGAATCTGATAAAAGCATTGACTCCGACAGGCAGCGGTGTGGTTAATAAGGCTATTTGATCAGGAGGGATTTTGTCGGTCTTAAGAATATAAGGATGATTATCACTATCTAAAACACGGCTTACGCCTAAGCGTCCTAATAAAAAAGGTTCTATGGTGCGAAGTCTTCTTTCTTTTATAAACTGGGCAGCACCTACTGTTTCCAGTGTGATACTTTTGTGGTCTGTCATGTTTTGTATTATTACACAGAGAAAACACTATAACATGCTATCTCGGCTAAAGAAAAGACAGCCTGGGTGGCAAGTTCATAGTGCTCAATCATTTACAGCACGAAATACAAAAAAGCACTAGTTTATCCCTAGTGCTTTTAGAAAAAACGAATGAGAAATAATTTACTTTTGAAGCATGTCACCTAAATTGCCTTTGAAATTTTTGAGAAATTCATGAACTTGCATCACATCTTCAGAATTCACGATTTCTTGTGACTCTAGTTTTGTGACATCTGCATTTAGTTCTTTTTTTGTGACTCCTGTAGTCATGCCCTGAGGAGTTAAGCTGGCAGTAATCATGATTGATGTTTTGCAATAATCACATTGTGCTACAATAGCGCATTTGTCGCCAATACAGCTAACAACAGTGATATCATCGTTGGAATAACTATTATCACATTGAGGACAATTCACATGACTCTTGATGTTCCGAATAACGGCTCTGAGGGAAGTGAAATTCATTTTGTTTTCTTTACGCTATCCCCATTATACCATGCCCTGATTACCAATGATAGTGTCTCGTAACCCATTCATAGAGTACTTTCGTTTCCTGAAAACGATCAGGACTATTGAGGACGACAGTAATAAACTTACGTCCCTGATAAGACCCAATAGAAACAAAGGACTCGCCTGCTTCGGGTGTTGTTCCGGTTTTTAAACCTTCGATATCTATATAGCTGCCCAAGAGTTGATTGGTGGAGCGTAGCTGATAGGTATTTCCAAGTTTAGAAGTGATGGTCAGGTTTTTTTCTTTTACCAAATCAAGAATAGTCGGGTAGTTTTGATAGAGATGATATACAGCCTTGGTTAATTCGAATGGTGTGGAATAATTGTCCGGATTATCAAAGCCTATCGGCGTAGCAATGTGTGTATTAATAAGTCCCAATTCTTGTACTTTTTCATTGATTTTTGCTAGCCCGGTTTCAGTAGTACCAAACACACCATCCACCAATGCTTGGGTAGCGTCATTGGCTGATGGGATGAGGCTTGCTTGTAGCAATGAATGCAGCGTGAGTTTGTCTCCAGGTTTCAAATAAATCTTGGAGGCGGGCATATCGGCAGCAAACTTGTCTACTGTAATTACCCGACTCAGATCTGGCTCCTGATCCAAGACTGCCATTGCAGTGAAGAGCTTAGTAATACTGGCAATAGGCATGTGCATAAAAGCATTCTTTTGATAGAGAATGGCTTGCGTGTTTACGTCCATTACAATGGCTCCCTTGGCAGCAATTACTGGTGCAAGTGCATTGGTGTCTTTTTTTATACCAAACAAATTGGGATCAAAGCTTTTGTTTTCGGCTAGTACCTGTGTCTGTACTCCTGCTGGTAAATCTAGGGGGGGCAGATTTAAGAGCACAGAATTTTGTGTTGCTTGATAGAAGAGAAAGGCACTTAAGAGAAACGATTGTGACATGCAGGTTGAGAATTAGAAGTTCATTTGTTAGCTGGTCAATTGGCTGCATTCTTGCTGAGTGAGTAAACGATACGGCTTATTGTTGAGGGAGGCAAGAGTTAAGGGGCCAATTTGAATGCGGGTCAATTTGTTCACGTGATAATGAGCTTTGGCAAGCATGCGCCGAATATGTCTTTTCTTGCCATGATGCAGTGTAATCCTTAAGCAGCTTGGAGTAATAACTTCGAGCTTGTCTAAAGTTAAATAATCATTGCCATCCTGAATGCCAGCCGCTAAATACGAGCTGTCACTTGATCTAAAGGAAGGGTTAATTTCAACTTCATATACTTTCTGTAAAATGAATTTTGGATGACTTGATATATGTGCTAGCTCGCCATCATTGGTGAGCAAAATTAAACCTTCAGAGTTTTTATCTAGACGACCTACAGGATATAAGCGGGTAGCACTAGGAACAAGACTGGTTACTAAAAGTTCAGCATGTGTGTCTTTGGTCGAAGAGGTATAACCAATTGGCTTATAAACCAGATATGTCTCTTTTGTACCTGCTTGTGGCTGGATCACTTTATCATCAATTTTGACAATGTCAGAGCTATCCACTTTCTGTCCTAAAACGGCGAGGTTTCCATTGACCAAAACGCGGCCTGCTTGAATGAAAGTTTCTGCTTCACGACGTGAGCATATTCCACAATCAGCAATATATTTTTGCAATCGTAGAGGTTTGACCATAAAAAAGCTTAAGTATAGGTTTCAATTAGGTAATAAATAACAAATTTTATGCTCCAAACTGTCGCTCGTATTAAACCATTTTCTCTCGCTAAAATATATGGCTTGCTTTCAGCGACCGTAACTTTGCTTTTGGGACTTATTCTCAATGCAATTACCGTTTTTTGGGGCCAAAGAGCATTATCGCTTAGTTGGCAAAGTTTCACACCGGATAATCAATTAATGATCAATACACTGACGATTAAGCCCGTAGAGATTTTATTGTTGACCTGTATTTTGACAGTCATTGTTTTGATTGTGGGTATGATTTATGGTCTCGTTCTCGCTTGGCTTTATAATTTCTCTGCTGGTTTGGGTGGTGGGGTGCAATTGGAAATGTTATCAACACCAGTTCGTCCTGTCGCGGCGACAACCACAGCTGTTTCTGAAAAACCAGTATCTACCCCAGTTGCTAAAACAGACAGTGTTACTTCCAAAAAGAAAGTTGCTGCCAAGAAAAAGACAGCTCCAAAAAAGAAATAGTTTATAATAACTCGCGAATCCTTTCGGCCATTTTGCTTCCGGCCACCTTAATCAGATCTGCTAAAGCTGCTTCACGAATACCTGGCACACTGCCAAAAGTATGAAGCAGCTTTTTCTTAAGTTTGGGACCAATGCCTGGTATAGAATCGAGTTTTGATTTTACCATTTTTTTACTGCGTAAATTGCGATGTCCTTTAATGGCAAAACGGTGAGCTTCATCACGAATTCTTTGGATCAGGAAAAATTCAGGAGTGTCTTTCGGCAGAAGCAATGGGGTGGAATTGCCTGGGAAAAATATTTCTTCTTCTCTTTTAGCTAAACTGATTATTTGAGGTAGCACGACCTTGAGTCCTCCTTTGATCTCGGCTTTCAATGCTTTTACCACACTGGACAATTGTCCTTTTCCGCCATCAATAATAATGAGATCTGGCCGCTCAGGTAAGGACAAAGCCTCAGTTTTTTCGCGTCGTCTTTTTTTCTTTTCACGGTACAGAGAATCTAGATATTTGATTCTACGACTGAGCACTTCTTGCAATGATGCAAAATCATTGTTTATACCTTCGGCAAGAGTTTGAATATGAAAACGTCGGTACAGCTTAGTTTCAGGTTTGCCATCAATAAATACCACCATTGAACCAGTTTTGCTTGTACCCTGAATATGAGAAATATCATAACACTCAATCCGGCGCGGCAGGTCTTTCGTACCTAGTGCTTTTTGTAATGATTCAATCGCTTTTGTGGTACTGATCTGCTCTTTTTGCCAATTCCTTTTGTTGTTTTCTAACTGCAAAGCAGCATTTTCTTTCACCATTGAAATTAATTGTCGTTTTTCGCCTCTTTCCGGTTCAATAATACTTACTTTTTTTCCTTTCAGACTTGTTAAAAAACTTTCCAGTAGTTTTTGATTCTCTGGTAGCAGGCTAATACTGACCACTACTTCATCGGGAATAGATGCTGCCTCGCTATAATATTGTTCAATAAAAGCGGTAAAAATGCTTTCTTCATCACTGCCCTTGCTGTAGTCACTTAGATTGAAATGATCAGTTTGAATAACATGACCGTTTCTCACCATGAATAGTGCAATCACTGCTTGATCTGCCTCTTTAGCGAGCGCAAGCACATCTTGGTTATTGCCTGAGGTGAGGGTGGCATATTGTTTTTCAGAGAGAGTCTGTACGGCCTGCAGTCGGTCGCGGTAGCGGGCAGCTACTTCAAATGCTTTATTAGCAACTGCTTCCTGCATTTTTTCCTCCCATTCGGCAATTAAATGGTCAAAGTTACCTTTAAGAATATTGATAATTGCGGCCATGTTTTGTTGGTATTCAGCTTTGGTTACTTTACTGATACAGGGTGCCTGACAGCGCTTAATGAAATACTCTAAGCAGGGTGTTTTACGGTTAATATGATGAATTTCATTTTGTCCTGGTGTGATTTCTATGATATCCCCCTCGCAAGTGCGATAGGGAAACATTTTTTGTAGGCCTTTTAGTGTTTTCACTAAGCTGTCTCTTGAAGTATAAGGTCCAAAAAAGAGGTACTTTGGTTTACGTTCAAAGCGACGCACTATACATATTTCAGGAAAGTCTTCTTCTTTGGAGATGCGAGCATAGACATAGTTTTTGTCATCTTTCATCAAGATATTGTACTTGGGACGAATAGTTTTGATCAGGTTTGTCTCAAGTACCAAGGCTTCTAATTCTGTTCTGGTGATTGCAAATTCAATATTTGCTACCTTTTCGCGCATGACAGCGACTTTGGGCGAAACTTCCTTCGTCTTTTGAAAATAAGACTTTACTCTTTTGCGCAAATTCTTTGCTTTGCCGACATAAATAATCTGATTGTCTTTATCAAGCATTTTATACACCCCGGGCTGGGTGCTAATGCTTTTGAGCAAAGCGGCGATATTGGCGGGAATCTTGAACATAAAAAATCTAGGGGCAAGGGCAGTATACAATTGGCAATTCGCAGTTCGCAATGAGCAATTGTAGAAGGAAGAAGAAGGGTGCAGTGACGGCTTCCAAAAGCGTCCATTTGAAGTAACCAGGATTAATAAGCTATATTCCTGCTTCTTTTTCTTAAAATTCCTAACTCCGACTTCCGACTGCCAAATTGCCAATTGCTAATTGCTAATTGCTAATTGCTAATTGCTAATTGCTCTCCTCCTATTCATTTTGGGCTGTTTTTAGTATAATTAGGGGATAATATAAAAACAAAAGGTCATGATTGATTTGTCGACGTACTTTATTCCTTTTGCAATTGCGGTGGCAATTGGGCTTTTAATCGGAGTGGAACGTGAATCTTTGCGCTTGCATAGCCAAGTTAATCTGCTAGCAGGACTACGTACGTTTTTACTAGTCAGTATTTGGGGATTTATCGCTGCTATCTTGGAAAAGTATGCATTTCCGAACTTTTTTATTATTTGTCTTGGTTTGGTAGTAGTTTTAATTGCGATTGCGCAATATATCAGAAGCAGAAAGGTTGATGCTGTGGGTTTAACTACGGCTACCGGCTTAATCCTTACTTTTCTTCTAGGTGGATTGGCTGTGTTTATTGATGCTCGCTTTGTTTTGGCCTTGGGTGTAGTGATTGCTTTGATTCTCTCCTTTAAGAGTGATGTGAAACACTTCTTAGGTGTCATTCCGCGTGAAGCAGTGCTGGCAACAGTGCAATTTGCTGTTTTGACAGCAGTTATTTTGCCTTTCCTTCCTAATTCCTATATCGATAGCTGGCAGTTTTTAAATCCTTATGTTGCATGGTGGATAGTAATATTAATTACTGGGGTAAGCTTTTTTGGATACATTCTCTCTTTGCTGTTGGGTAGCAAGAATAGTGTGTTGTTAACTGCGACTTTGGGCGGAATTGTTTCTTCGACCGCTACAACTAGCAATATGGCGCAGCTATCGAAAACGAGCTATATCCCAGAAAAGCTGCTACTGACAGGATGTGTGGTGACTACCATGATCGCCTTCTTCAGAATTCTAGTAATGGCTACGATTTTGAATCGTGAGATGTTTTTCTTATTGTTGGGACCAATTGTTGCTTTTACTATTATTAGCTTGATTTTTATTTGGCGTTGGCGTGCTAGTGCCACAGATGCTAGTCATGATATGGAAGCATTTAAAAATCCATTTCGTTTGGCTAGTGCGATGCGTTTCGCTTTACTATTTATCTGTGTTGCCTTTATTGCTAAGACCAGTGTCTTGTACTTTGGTACAAGAGGCTTATATCTGACCAGTTTTATTGTTGGTTTTGCCGATAGTGATGCGATAACGATCACTATTACACAGTTATTCGGCACAGCAACAATTACTCCTGCTCAGACGGTTATCGCTACTACCTTGGGCTTAATTAGTAATATGTGGCTCAAATGCATCATCGTTGCTTTTGGTTCAGTGAAATCATTAAGAAAGCATATTGTGCAATATACTCTCTTAATGACTGTTGGGGCTTTGGCAGTAGCTTTACTCCTTGGCCAGTTCTACTTTAATTAGTAGTTCAATCGCGTCGATCTTGATTGTTTGTTCACGATCAGCGATGAGATTGGCGTCTTTGAGGGTATTTGCTAAGGTTTCTCGCGCAATGTAGGTGCCGAAATTGCTTAGTACTTTGTGCGCAGTTTCTTCATCACTTAATACTTCAATGTTCACATTGATGCGGGCGTCAACTTGATAATTTGCATCTTTGCGCATTTCTTGAATGGCACGGACAATTTCACGAGCGTAGCCTTCCCAAATAAGCTCATCAGTTAGGGTAGTATCCAATGCTACTACAATATTGCCCTCACTTAAGATGCTTAAACCTGCTTCTGTTTGATACTGCATTTCATATTCACCTGGCTGTAGAGTGAATTTGTCGGCTATGAGAACACTGTTATCTTCATTGATTACAAAGTTACCTGCCTTAGTAGCATTGATAATTGCTTGCACATCTTTGCCGTATTTGGGGCCAATAATTGATGCTATCGGTTTTACAGTGCGTTTAATAGCACCATCTTCATTGGCAGTCATTTCGATTGCTTTCACATTTAATTCTTCAGCGATTACCTGTCTTTCTTCTTCGTTGAGGCGGTGATGTGAGACAATGGTTGCTTTTGCTAATGGTTGTCTAGTTTTGATTTTCTGGGCGGCCCGAATCGCATGTCCAAGATTAACAATGCTACGGATAAAGGCCATTTCTTCATTGAGCGCAGGTCTGATAAATGTTTTTAAAGACTGGGGGAAATTAGCGCCATGTACCGATTCCTCCTTCATCAAATTGCGATACATGTGTTCGCTTACGAATGGTACAAATGGAGCAATAACTCTTGTAAGGTGGGTTAACACATGGAAAAGTGTTTGGTAGGCGCCAACTTTGTCATTGTCATTTTCAGCTTTCCAAAAACGACGGCGAGAGCGACGCACATACCAGTTAGAGAGGTTGTCGACAAAGATTTCAATTTTGCTCGTTGCTTCCCAGATGCGATAATTGTCTAAGTCGATGGTGACACTATCAATCAGCGTGTGCAATTCAGAGAGAATCCAGCGGTCAAGTTTGTGTTCGCTCCACATCATAATATAGCGATCGACTTTGCCTGGAATAATTGATTGATCTAATACTCCTTCCGATGGTGTATGGTAAAAGTATTTATTTACCATGCGTTTGGCGGCACTATGGGTAATCAGTAGAACGGTTTGACCATCATGCTTGTGTTTAATCTCTTCCAGCAAAGAAAAGACACGCTTCTCTACATCCAAGTAAGACTCACCTTCTGGAAAGGTTTCAGCATAAGGATTTTTGAGACTTTCTAGATAGGTTTGAATATCGCTAATTGCTTTGTCCTCAAATGTGCCAACATTGATTTCTGTTAGGCGTTCATCAGTAGTAATCGGCACATTGTGGAATTGACTTAAAATTTGCGCCATTTCTTGGGCACGTAACAGCGGTGAAACGTAGATATGATCGATATGCGTTTTTTTAAGCTCTTGAGCAATGCCATCTGCATCACGACGACCTTGTTCTGTTAAATGATAACTGTGGGCCTTGTCTAGACTACTTAAGCCTAGTGTTTCGTTCTCAGACTCGGTATGGGTTAGGGCTACCACTTTTGTGAACTTCTTTGGCTGAAAATTGTCCACGTTAGCGTATGTAACAAAGAAACTGTACACATTCCACAGTGTCAGCAAAAATTTGCGTAATGATTGCTCTACCAGATTCTTAGAAAAATTGCGAGGTTGACCTGGTGGAGAAGCGCTGAACATGTACCAGCGTAGCGCGTCAGCACCATGAGTGTTGGTTACTTCCATTGGATCAACAATATTGCCTTGAGACTTGCTCATCTTGTGTCCCTTCTCATCCAAAATATGGCCAAGACAGATAACGTTTTTATAGGGGCTGCGATTAAACAAGATAGTGTTAATTGCCATCAGCGTATAGAACCAACCGCGGGTTTGATCAATTGCTTCACAAATGTAATCAGCAGGAAAGTGGTGCTGTAAAAAGTCTTCTTCTGTGCTTGAAAATGGATAATGGACTTGAGCGGTTGGAACTGCTCCAGAGTCAAACCAGCAATCAATTACTTCCTCTACGCGAATCATGGTGCCGCCACACTCACAATTGAGTGTGATCTGATCAATATAAGGACGGTGCAAATCTAATTCGTCTTGATCATTTTTTGGTAATGGCTGACCACTTTTCTTTTGTAGGTCTGTCATTGAACCAATACACACAGAACGATTACAGCTTTGACATTCCCAAATAGGCAATGGTGTACCCCAATAGCGATTGCGCGATAGTGCCCAGTCTTTTACTTCAGCCAACCAATTGCCAAAGCGACCATCTTTAATGTGCTCTGGGTACCAGTTCACAGTGCTGTTGTTTTCTAAGAGCTGGTCACGTAGCTGCGACATGCGAATAAACCATGAGCTAATTGCGAAATAGATCAGTGGTGTCTTACAGCGCCAGCAATGAGGATAATTGTGTTCGTACTTTTCTTTTCTAAGCAATAGTCCTCTTGTGCTGAGATCTTTGAGAATTTCGATATCAAGCCCCTCTTCTTTAAAATAACGACCAGTGTATGGTCCACTACCAGCAATAAAGCGACCTTCTTTATTTACATGCTGAATACGAGGCAAATTGTTTTTGACGATGACATTGAAATCATCTTCACCGTAGAGTGCCATGTGCACTAAACCAGTACCGTCCGCTGTGGTAACAAATGATTCACCAATGACATACCAACCTTTCTTGTCACTCTTATAGAAATCCCATAAAGGCTCATATTCGGTGCCAATAAGTTCATTACCCTGAAATGTCTCTTGAATTTCAATTATTGCTTCCCCTGCTTCATTTTGAGGAAAAACCTCTTTATTCGCTTCAATTCTATCTTGGGCAATAATCACCCATTTATTTTCAGCTAATTTGACTTTAGCATATTGGATTTCAGGCCCGACACAAATAGCAACATTTCCGGGTAGAGTCCAAGGAGTCGTTGTCCATGCTGCCAAATAAACCTCCTCGTTTTTGTTTACCAGCTTGCTGTTTTCAGACTTTATTTTAGCTAGCGCGGTGAGCGAAAGTTCTTTGACATTTTGATATTCCTGCGCCACTTCGTGGCTGGAGAGTGGTGTTCCACAACGACAACAATAAGGAACAATTTTAAGGTCCTTGTAAAGTAGCCCTTTTTCCCAAATTTGCTTCAGTATCCACCAGGTTGACTCGATATACTCTGGCTTATAAGTGATATAGGGGTTATTCATATCAACCCAATAGCCTATACGCTCGGTCATCTCTTCAAAAGCACTAGTAAAGCGATGAACGCTTTCCTGACATTTCTTGTTAAATGCTTCAACACCATATTCTTCAATCTGCTTTTTGCCTGAAATGCCCAATTCCTTTTCCACTTGCAATTCAACTGGCAAGCCGTGCGTATCCCAACCAGCCTTGCGCTCAATTTTGTAGCCTTGCATGGTACGATAGCGCAAAATTACATCTTTAAAAACTCGGGCAATGACATGATGAACACCAGGTTTGCCATTAGCAGTAGGTGGACCTTCATAAAAAATAAACTCTTTGCCTGCACTGCGATTTTCTAAAGTTTTGCGAAAAATGTTTTCTTCTCGCCAAAAGCTTAAAATTTCCTGTTCTAGCTTGGGAAAGGATTGTTTGACATCAACCGGGTCAAAGAAAGGACTAGTTGATTTATTATTTTCGGAGGGTGAAGCAGTACTATCGGATGGGTTCATATAACTTAAAGCTAAAGCGCAAAAATAAAGGTAACAAAGCAGGTGCAGACTACCTTATTTTGCTAACAGCCGCAATTTGAATTCGCAATTCGTACTTCGCAGTTCGCAATGTGAATTGCTACTTGCCAATTGCTAATTGTGGACTGTTTTGTTGCCATTGTGGAGATTGCTGTTAATATGTACTTACTATGTAATTTTGGCGTGATGGAAAATAAACCATTTAAGCTGGTTGCACCTTATAGTCCCACCGGTGATCAGCCTCGTGCTTTGGCGGAATTAGTAAGTGGAATTCGCAGTGGAAAAAGAGAGCAGACTTTGCTGGGAGCAACTGGTACGGGCAAAACGTTTATTATGGCTAATGTTATTAATGAGATTCAGAAGCCGACTTTGATTTTGGCACATAACAAAACTTTGGCGGCACAGCTCTATAGTGAGTTTAAAGAATTTTTTCCGGAGAATGCTGTTAATTACTTTGTCTCTTATTATGATTATTATCAGCCAGAGGCTTATATTGCTCGCTCAGATACCTATATTGAAAAAGATGCTTCTATTAATGAAGAGATAGACAAGTATCGTCATGCTGCTACCAAAAATTTGCTCACGCGAAGAGATGTTATCATTGTCGCTTCAGTCTCCTGTATTTATGGTTTGGGTTCAGTGGAGGAGTATGGAAATGTAGCTGAAAAGCTTGAAGCAGGAATGCAGTACAAGCGGGATAAGCTTTTACGTCATCTTGCTGATCTTCAATATAAACGTAATGACATTGCTTTTACGCGTGGTACTTTTCGTGCGCGTGGTGATGTGGTGGAGGTTTATCCTACCTATAGTGATACCGCAGTGCGGGTGGCGTTTTTTGGGGATGAGATCGAAGAGCTACAAGAGTTTGATACCTTGACTGGTGAGATTGTGGCTCAGTTTAAATCTGTTGAAATATTTCCTGCTAAGCATGCTGTTACATCGCGTGAAACCATATTGGGAGCTGTGGAAAGAATTCGAACAGAATTAGAGGAGAGAACAAAAGAATTGACCGAATGGGGCAAAATAGTTGAAGCTCAACGGCTACGTCAGCGCACAGAGTATGATATTGAAATGATGCTGGAGACGGGATACTGCAGCGGCATTGAAAACTATACTCGCTATTTGTCAAATCGTGGAGCAGGTGATCAACCGGCTACCCTGCTTGATTATTTTCCTGATGACTATCTGCTTTTTGTTGACGAGTCTCATATTACCATTCCGCAAATTGGGGGTATGTTTAATGGCAATCTGGCTCGTAAAAAGAGTTTAATTGACTATGGTTTCCGCCTCCCTTCGGCTTATGACAATCGTCCTCTTACTTTTGAAGAGTTTGAAAAGCAAATTAGCACGGCTGTTTATGTATCCGCTACGCCGCGCCAGTATGAGTTAGACAAGTCTGGCAATGTGGTCGTGGAACAATTGATTCGTCCGACTGGGCTACTAGATCCAACGATTGCATTGAAGCCAACAGAGAATCAGATTGATGATTTGCTTGCTGAAATTAGACAGCGTATTGCCGCCAATGAGCGTGTATTGGTTACTACGTTAACCAAGCGTATGTCAGAGGACTTAACGGAATATTTACAAGAAGCGGGAATAAAGGTGAAGTATTTGCACTCTGATATTGATACTTTGGCGCGTTTGGATATTTTGCGTGATCTGCGTCTGGGTGAGATAGAGGTTATTGTGGGTATCAATTTATTGCGTGAAGGTTTAGACTTGCCTGAAGTAAGTTTGATTGCGATTTTAGATGCAGATAAAGAAGGCTTTCTGCGCTCTGAAATGGCTTTAATTCAGACTATTGGTCGTGCTGCACGTAATGCAAATGGGCATGTGATTATGTATGCAGACAAGATGACTGATGCGATGCGGAGAGCGATTTCAGAAACAGAACGTCGTCGCAAAATTCAGGAAGCATACAATAAAGAACATGGCATTGTGCCTAAAACAATTATCAAAGAGATTCGTGATATTCGACCACAAGAAGAGTTACGTCAGGATGCGCCCAAATTAAGCGAATTGCCGGAAGAGGAAATTGCAAAAGTTATTGCTGAGCTTGAGCTCCAAATGGATATGGCTGCCGGCAAAATGGAATTTGAAAAAGCAGCTGAACTGCGTGATCAGATTGAAGAACTAGAGAAAAAGCTTAAAAAGCTGAAGCGCTAGTTGGTAGAGAATGCCTAGTTCAGAATATCCTTGATAGCCGATCTATCAGCAGATGGTGTCAGCTGGATGATCAAGGCAAGTATGCCCTTTTCAAGCTGTATAGTGGCTGTGTGTTGCAATGCGTCTTTGTTAGTGAGCATTTTGGCGATCATTTTAGGTTGACCATTTACTATGGCTTGATCAACTAATCTTGCTTGTCTGCAGGCTGCAAGTAGCTCCGGAATACGTTCAGAGGGGAAGTTGACTAATGAATCTGTGGTTACAGTTTCCCACTCCACAAATCTTGGATGTTCAATCATAACTATATCTTATAGGTGTCTATCCTATACTGTTACTTGTTCATCTGCAAATAACAGCTGTGGATTGTGGTTAAATTAAACAATAGGTTGGAGAAAATAATAAAGAGAGGGTTAATTTAAAGAGGTTGTGAGAATGTTCATGCTCATATCTGAAGATAAATTGTGTGAGATAGAGGTTTCTATATTTCTTTGAGACACCGTGGTGAATAGTTCTGAGTATTCCCTTGATCATGCCCCAGATTTGCTCAATGGTATTCGTATGAGCATCATTTCGTGCAAACTCTGCCTTGGAGTGATTCACTGCATCATGCGTATACCGAATACTCACACTATGGTAGCCAGCCCAACCATCAGTATTCACTCGAGCATGGGGAAGTACATGTTGCTCTACCTGGTCCATAAGAGTCTTTTCAGTACAGTCAGGAATAATGCTGAGAAAGAGCTTTCGTGTTTGTCTTTGGACTATGCCAAAGTAAATTTCTTGGTTTTCTTTCTTGCCAAACCAAGATTCATCCATTTCTACTATGCCAAGAAGCAGCTTGTCAGGTGGATCTGTAGCTGCAAGTACTGTGCGAATCTTCATGAGTAATCTCCAAGCAGATGGATGTGAAATGCCTACTAACCTGGCTAGCTCAGCAGCAGAGAGTGAACCTGTGGACATACTCCAATGCAGAATTGCTTGTAACCAGATATGGAGAGGCAACTTACTCTGAAAGAAGATTGTTCCCAGGAGTTCTGAGAACGTCTTGCTACACGCACTACAACGGAAGGTGTGAATGCCTCGTTTGTCAGTATGGTGAAGCTGTCTATGTCCTAAGCTACCACAGTAAGGACATGCTTTAGCTCGTCTTTGTACTAATCTTCTGACAATAGTTAGTGCGTACTGAGGATGAGAGATGATTCTGCGCAAGATGGTGTGATACATTTGATGGGGAAGTTAATTGAGTTTGGTCACTCAAATATTAACTTCCTCCAACTCATTCGTTAATTTAACCTGGATTGTATTGGTGCTTATTTACAGCAAGCTACCATTTTCAGTACAATTCTCTTGCCTAAGCATATCTTCGGCTTCGGTTTTTGCATCTTGCATCTTGAATTTTAAACTTTTAATTACCCCTATGCTCGCTAAAGAACTCAGAAAGAAATATCTCGACTTTTTTGAAAAACATGGACATGCCATTATTGCCAGTGCTTCATTGGTGCCGGAGAATGATCCGAGTGTGCTCTTTACTACGGCTGGTATGCACCCGCTTGTCCCCTATCTCATGGGCGAAAAGCATCCCCGCGGTACACGGCTAGCAAATGTACAAAAGTGTGTGCGTACCGATGATATTGATGAAGTCGGAGATAATACTCATAATACATTTTTTGAAATGTTGGGTAATTGGTCTCTCGGTGACTATTTTAAAGATGAATCAATTGAGCTTAGCTACAAATTGCTTACGGAAGTTTTAGAGATTCCTGTTGAGCGCCTAGCGGTGACTTGCTTTGCTGGTGATGAAACCGCTCCTCGCGATGAGGTTTCTTTTAAACGTTGGCGGGAATTGGGTATTCCGGAGGAGCGCATTGCATTTTTAGGTAAAGATGATAATTGGTGGCCATCAGGGGGCAAGCATCCAGGTCCCCAAGGCCCGGATACTGAAATATTTTACTGGACAGGTATCGAGCCAGCACCTCAAAAGTATGATCCAAGCAATAAGCTTTGGGTAGAGATTTGGAATAATGTGTTTATGGAGTTTAATCGGACTGCGGATGGCGCTTATCAGCCACTGAAACAAAAAAATGTAGATACCGGTTTGGGGTTGGAACGCACCTTGATGGTGTTAAATGGGCAGAGCAATATTTATGCAACTGAGCTCTTTCTGCCTTTGATTGAAAAGATTCGCACCTTAGCTACTATTCAAGACACAGTTTCAGAGAGAATTATTGCGGATCATATTCGGGCGGCAATGTTTTTATTGGCAGATCATGTGCGCCCAAGCAATGTTGATCAGGGCTATATTCTGCGCCGTTTGATTCGTCGTGCAGTGCGCCATGGACGCAAGCTTGGTATTAGTGGCAATTTCTTGGAGCAATTGGGATCAATGGTGATAGCGATGTACCAAGAGGCTTATCCTGAGCTGATGAAAAATCCGATTAGTTTATTACAAGCTTTGCAAGACGAAGAAAATCAATTCGGCAAAACTCTGGAAAATGGTTTAAAGCAATTTAGAAAGCTAGAACAACAATTGACAGCAACTGGTCAGAAAGTGATTAATGGAGAGGAGGCTTTTCATCTGTATGATACATTTGGTTTCCCAATTGAGATTACCAAAGAATTAGCCACTGAAGTTGGTTTCTCTGTGGATGAGCATGGTTTTAATGAAGCCTTTAAAAAGCATCAAGCGTTATCACGCCAGGGCAGTGAGCAAAAATTTGCTGGCGGTCTTGCTGATCACTCAGAAGAGAGCAGAAAATTGCATACAGCCACTCACCTTCTTCACCAGGCTTTACGTATGGTGTTAGGAGATCATGTGGAGCAAAGGGGCTGCAACATTACGCAAGAGCGCCTTCGTTTCGATTTTCCTAATGAAACTGCTATGACCGCTGAACAAAAAGCTGAAGTAGAAAGAATCGTGAATGAGCAGATTCGTCGTGATTTGGTAGTGAGCTGGAAAGAGATGACTGTGGATGAGGCGAAAGCAGAGGGGGCAATTGGTATTTTTGAAGATCGCTATGGTGACAAAGTAAAAGTGTATACCATGGGTGACTTCTCAAAGGAGATTTGCGGAGGACCTCATGTGGAACATACCGGTGAGCTTAAGGCTTTCAAAATCCTCAAAGAAGAAAGCTCCTCTAAAGGCATACGGCGCATTAAAGCTGTGATCGGCGATGCGGCATTAAGTTAATTCGAGGCCAGCCAAGGGTGCAAATGGTGGGCAGTGGGGCATAAGAGAGCCGAGAGGCGCTCTTTGCTTTACTATCTTCTAGAAAGAATGGCCCCTAATAATAGGTTCTTATGCTGTCTCTTCTGCTAAATAACCAATTTCTTCCCCAATGTACGTGGGTGCACTTGGCATAAGTATGACGCTTTCCTCTTCAGTGTGTAGTTCTTTTTCACCATCGAAGACAAATGCGGTTTTGGCGGGAATGACATCAAAGCTTTGTGGATTTTTGCTATAGAGAAAGTGTGTCTCTAATGTTTTGGCATATATTGCAGTATGTACTTTTATTTTTTTCTTTTGATTCTTAGGCATATCAATTGGCGCAATAATGCCGGCATGACTCAGCAGCGTTAGACTGTTTGAAATCGCGCTTTGCCTGCTATTCTCCTCAGTGTGTTGCCCAGTTTCAATTGCCAGGCATATTGCTTCTGGTCTGTATTCTTGCACAAAACTTACAAGTGGCTTGCCGTGCAAAAAGGGTAGTATGTCATAGACCAAGTAGGGTGTTACTAAGGCATCCAATAAAGCATTTGGTACCGTCTGAGGATGGGCAACTAGTCCCATAGGAATTGACGGTCTACTGGTAGAATGAATATCAAGTACTATATCCGATTGGAGAAGATATGGTTTTATTTCTTCCGCTCTTTGATATTCAACTGTATTGCTATCTTCTGCTGAAAAATCCCAAACTCGATTAAAATCTTTTTCTAGGCAGCGCTTGTTTTCAAGGGCAGCAGCAATATTACCTATTATAAGCTGTAATCTGCCACAGCAAAGTTTGTCCTGAATCTGATATTGATTGAGCAGATAGTCGAAAGCAGCAATGCCTGCAATTTCATTGCCATGAGTATAAGCAACCAGTGTTATGGTTGGCCCACTTTTATTACTTTCGAACTGTGCGATACCATTTGGATATTGTTGAAGAAAATGCTGTAGCATAAAGAATAATTAGGTTGCGAGTTGAAACTTTTTTGCTGCCTGAGTCATCAGTGCATTTGCATGCTCTTGCGATGCGCCTATTGCTAACAGCATTACTTTTTGATGAGGTAGGGTGGCTAAATTGGTGGGAACGATGCCGTGTTTTGCTTGCGGGTTAAACAAAAGGTTATGTGTACTTAGAATCTTCACCGCATCTTCAGGTGAAAGTCCTGCTGCCGTAGCGATATTATTATTTACGGTCCAGGGTGTAGTGTTAATAGATCCTGTAATTTTGTGAACTAGTAGTACTGCGGAAGTAACTCCAGTCTGACGCATATTGGGATCTGAAAATCGAAGCTCCCCTTCTGCATCGATGAAATCTATACCTGCGATCCCTCGGAAACCTTTGTTTCGTGCCCAGGTGGAAAATGTTGATAAGTGTGCTGTTAACCCTGGCGTCTCAAGTAGTTTCGGTGCTGCGAAGTTGCCTTTATGTACATTGTCTTTAACAATTTGATAACTAGCAGCAATTACCATGTCATCTGCTGGTTGATTAGCGATATACACCTGTACGCTTGGGAAGCCTGTTGTTGGGTTAATATCTTCAAACCATGGTTCAATAATAACACCGTGATGTAGCAGTTCTGTGTGCTTTGCTCTTAAATATTCTAAAGCTTGCTGCCTGGAAACTTTGCTGACACCTTGACCAGAGACTGAGCGGCGAACTTTAATACAAACCGCTTTATACTTAGTGAGAGATCTTAATATCTCCGCAGCTTCGTCAAGATTGGTTGCGAGCTTGCCATTACATGTCGGTAAGCCCAGACTTTGCCAAGCTTCCTGACTCAGCCATTTGTCATTCACTGCTTCGACAGTGCTGTGGCTAGTAGTTGGAAGCATTAAACTGTGTTCTTTGGCTAGTGTGTCAGATCTACTACTTTGAAAAAATGGTACCAAATGTCTTGGCTGTGTTCTCTGCAATACTTTAACAATTGCCTCTCTGTTTCTCAGTGCTGCTTCAGAAAGAGTTTTCTGGGTTGGATCATATTCAATAAATGCAATGTTCTGTGCATCAATTGTGGGAATGCCCAGTGCTTGTAGGATGCGTAACTTTTCCATTACGGCTGTCCGCACTGATTGGGCAATAATAAAGCCATCATGAACTCGTGCCATTGCTATTTGTCTTGGACCGTAAAGTTCAATGCCTGAAATGCCCTCCAGACCACTTTCATCATCAATCGTAGGAATATGAAGTACTGACTTTTGTGTGCCATATAACTGATCGAGAAGATCTACAGGAACTTTGCCATCCATATAAGCAGAGTTAAAACTAAAAAAAGCCCCCTCTGTAGTGAGGGCGCTTCAGCAATTTGAATACTAAGCAACTCTCACCACTAGTAGTGGCTAATCCAAGAGTTGATAATAATAAATTGCTTGTTGACCATATTTGACTTTGAACGTTCCGAATATAACACTGAGCGGTTAGTTTGGCAAAGTGGGGAGAGTTCTATAATTAAACGCGCCACCTGGTATAAGTAGTTTACAAGAACAC
>CAZEGN010000019.1:0-23096 GCA_964512325.1 uncultured Candidatus Peribacteria bacterium | reverse complement strand
CTGGCTCAAGAGAATTTGTAAATTCCATTTATCTTGATGCATTGCAAAAATACATTGAAGACGCATTTTATTTTGCAGGAATAGAAAGAAATTACGAGGATAAGGAAAGCAAGATTAATAAGCAGACAGTAGAATATTCTCAAGCTGATAACGAAAAGCCTCAGCAATTGCTTGAAAAGTATCTTACTAATAAGGGACTTGAAAAAGAACTAACAGAAAAAGTCCTTACAAAAGCGAAAAAGTTCTTTTCATCAACAAAAGAAGAGTAATGTGCAAAAAGTTTGCGCAAAAAGGTTGAAAAAGTAAGAACAGGTTTGAGAAGTATCTTATATAGTTTCTAATCATCTTTATAAATTGTCACTCACCAGTGTATTTCTTTGAACTTACTCACCATATTTCCACAGTAGAAATATCCGACACCAAAGCCCAACCCAAAAACAGCGAGCATTAAATAGTCATACAGAAGCTGCGAAAGATTTGCACAAGAGAGAGATGCCTATAGCAAAACAAAAGCATCCAATCATACACAGATAAGAAAGCATTTTATACCAGGTTGGCTAGTACCTATTATTACTATTTTTTTATAAAAAAAAGAATATATAAACCAATAAGGCTCAGCTGTTCAAACTTGAAGAGAACAAAAAAGTTGGTACTCTGTTTTACGAGATAAAGCTCTTCTATGAAATTGACTTGCACCAAAGAAAAATTAACACAGGCTTTAGATATCGTTACCCGAGCTATTCCAACTCGTTCAACTTTACCAGTGCTTGCTAATGTTTTAATAAAAGCTGAAAACAATTCAGTAACGCTTGCTACAACCAATTTGGAACTAGCAATTATTACTTCATTTGAATGTAGTGTTGAAGAGCCTGGAAGTATTACCGTTCCAGCAAAACTTTTCAGCTCATATTGCAATTTGCTGTCTGAGGATGAAATCAATTTAGAATTATTGCCCCAACATTCTCTTCAAGTTCGCAGTGCAAAAAATGAAACAACTTTCAAAGGAATTGATGCTCAGGAGTTTCCTCTTATTCCTCAAGTTGAAGAAAAGTCCCATTTTAACTTGCCTTTTGAGCTTATTTTGGATGGTCTAGAAAAAACAGTTTTTGCTTCAGCAAATGATGAAACTCGTCCTGTTCTCGCGGGTGTTTTGTTTTGGCAAAAACAAGACCTTCTTAAGTTGGTAGCCACAGATAGTTATCGTTTGGCTGAGCGCACTATTATGATTCCTACGACTGGCGAGCAGGAGATTAAAATTATCGTACCTAGCCGCACTGTTTTAGAGTTACAGAGAATCCTAGGAAAGAAACAGGAGGAGGTTGCTGTTACTGTAGGTGAAAATCAAGTGAAATTTGCAATTAACAATGTGATTGTTATTTCACGTTTGATTGAAGGTAATTTTCCACCGTATGAAAAAATTATTCCTGTTAGCTTTAGTACGAACATAAACGTGGATAGACAAGAATTCATTATGGCTGTAAAACGAACTAGTTTATTTTCACAAACCGGAACGCATAATTTATATCTTGAATTGAACACAACAGAATTGTTGGTATCTGGAGAGATGCAAGAAGTAGGAAAAGATCAGTCAAAAATTAGTGGCAATGGTCATGGAGAAATGAAGAAGATTATATTTAATGCTAATCATCTTTTGGCTGCTTTGGAGCATATACCAGATGCAAATATTACTTTAAATGTTAACAGCGATACGAGTGCGGCAATGCTTCAGGGAGATGACAAGGCTTATGTTAATATCATCATGCCCCGAAAGGTTTAATTCTAAGCTCTTTTCATGAGAACAAAAGTTTCTGACTGGATTGTCTTACTTCAAATTCCTCTTGATATCTTAGCTGTTGTTGGGGCTTTTATTGTTGCTTTTTTACTAAAAACGAGTGGTATTATTGGTGGTTTAGAATATGTGCCTAGCTTTGATTTGTATTTGCCTTTTGTCGTTGTTATTGCTGTTTTTCAGCTGGTTGTGTTTTTTTCATTACGTTTATATTCATTTGAACCGCGCACATTTTTGAAGGAAACAGGCTTGCTGGTTTATGCTTGTTTTCTTTGGTCTGGAGTTGTTTTAGCTTTGCTTTTTATTCAACAGCAGTTTTTCTTTTCACGTCTATTGCTAGTCACTGCTATTCTTATTTTCTTCTTGTGTGCCTTTTTAGCACGAGCTTTTTTACGTTTACTCCGGCGTTTTACTTATAAATTAAACATGGGTATTAGAGGAGTTGTAATTTTGGGCTCAAAAGAAGAGGCTTTTCATTTAGTGGAAGCTTTAGAAGAGATGCCAGGATTTAAGCTTATCGGTTTTATTAAAGATACTGATTTTGACGATTTTGCCTTGGACGAGATATTTGCGCGGTTTTTAAATGGAAACGCTGAGTTAGCTATCCATGAAGTATGGAATGCACTTGAGCATCATAAATTAGCCGTAGAGGATGATATTTTTGATTTCTGTGCTGATAGAAAAATTACTTATCGCTATATTCCTAATTTTTTTGCTAGTAGCTCAAAGCGAATGGAGTCAATGTTTGTCGGTGATTATCCCTTGGTCGAGGTTTTGCCTACACCTTTGCGTGGCTGGAATAAGGTAATAAAACGAATTTTTGATCTATTTCTTAGTTTTATTGGTCTTCTTATACTCTCACCGGTTTTTATTATTATCGCAATTCTCATTAAGACTATTACTCCTGGTCCTGTATTTGTTGGTTTAAAAAGAGTAGGGGATAGAAAGTACAAAGAGCCTTTTGTTATGTACAAATTTCGCTCTATGATTGTCGGAGCTCATGCGATGAAACCTCAATTAATGGCTCTCAATGAAAGAAAAGGTGGACCATTATTTAAATTAAAAAATGATCCGCGTATCACGCCTTTAGGAAAATACTTAAGGAAATTTAGACTAGATGAATTGCCCCAGTTGTGGAATGTATTACGTGGCGAAATGAGCCTGGTTGGTCCACGGGCACATGAACCAGAGGAAGTTGCTAAATATACTACGAAACAATTAAGACTACTGAGAGTAAAACCTGGTATGACTGGTATGGGACAGGTAAGCGGTGCGTCTGATCTTAGTTTCGATGAAGAGGTGAAATTAGAGACTTATTATATCCAAAACTGGTCGGTGTGGTTAGATTTACAAATTCTCTTACGCACGGTGTGGGCAGTAATAAAAAGAAAGGGAGCTGCTTAGATTTAATCAATGTGTCACATGGAGATAATTTTTACCTTGCTTTACACTCTAGTAGTCGCTTTAATTGCCAATTTTCTTTTAAAAAAAGCTGTATTGGTTTTTCCAAGGTGGGGGTTGAAAGATAGATTTGAAGCGCATAGTACACACACTATGGTAAAGCCTCGGGGAGGAGGAATTATTTTAGCTATATTGTTTTTTTGTTCATTACCTGTTTTTTTGCCACTGGACCAAAAACTATTAGGCTTCATTGTGAGTGGCGTTTTAATTATTGGTGTTAATTTGCTTGATGATCGATTTAAAATTGCTTGGTGGAAAAGGCTTCTTGTTGAGCTTGTGGGCGCTATCATAGTGGTCATGTCCGGTATTGAAATTGCTGTATTGACTAATCCTTTTAACAATACTGCCATTTTTCTTAATGCTACTTGGCCTATAGTTGCTCAAGCACTGACTGTTGTGTGGATTTTAGTGTTTATTAATATGATGAATTGGATTGATGGCGTTGATGGTTTGGCTACTGGAATAGGAGCGATAAGTAGTATTGTTCTTTTTATTTTAAGTTTGTTGCCATTTGTTAATCAACCTGCAATTGCCAAAGTGGCCTTATTATTAGCTGTTCTCTTGTTTGTATTTCTTAAGTTCAACTTTTATCCAGCTAAGATCAAGTTAGGTGATACTGGTGCTACATTTATCGGCTTTTCATTAGCAATTTTGGCGATATTTTCTAGTGCGAAGATCGCCACATTTTTCTTAGTACTGGGAATTCCTTTACTAGACGTAGTTTGGGTAGTTTGTAGAAGAATCTTTATAGATAAGAAATCACCAATGGCTGGGGACACTAAACATTTGCATCATCGTTTGTTGCGCTTAGGGTTTTCGGTGCCACAAGTCTGTTATTTGCTGTATGTGATTACTGCTTTATTTGGGGCCATTTCGCTGTTACTTAATGGCGCTGTATTAAAGTTGGCAGCAATAATAACTATGTGCTGCTTTATGGTGCTGTTTTTTGCTAGGGTAGCCTATCTAGAACATCAAAAAGAAAGTTCTTCTAGCAAAGGTGAAGACTCTCTATAATTTGCTACTCAACACTAAAATTGAAGGGATGGTATTAGATAGCAGTCCTGGCAAGACAAATATGCTTGCACCTGAGTTGAAATTTATTGATGGTAATCCCAAATTTGGTTCTTGATTAGTATCACCTCTTTCTACGGAGATGCTAAAGTTGCTTAATGGAGATACTAGCTGCACTAGACCAGAACTGGTTGGAGTAGGTAGTGGTTTCTGAACTTTTATACTATTTGGGTCGGTGGTCCGCGCGTCCTTTTTTATGGGAGTTGGTTTCATTGTAGAACTAGCACAAGGTTTTTGTAGATTCTGGGTATCTAGAGGATTCGTTTCACCGCAATCAATTCCGCCATTGCGATTTTTATCTTCAATGCCATCTAAAATACCATCACCATCCGTGTCGGGAGTTAGCGGGCTTGTTTTACTGATTGGGTCTAGGTCCGGCATAAACTTAGTCAGGTCTGTATGTTTGCCTTGAGTATTGCCAAGACCTATCTCTAAACCATCTGCTAAACCGTCAAAATCGCTATCAAAGCGAACTGGACTAGTCTCGCCACCATCGGTGATGCCGTTATGATTACGGTCTTCATTGCCGTCGATAATGCCGTCATTGTCAGTGTCGTCTTTAATAGGATTAGTACGATTTAAGCCCTTAACTTCCACACCATCAGGCAAACCATCGCTATCAGTATCATTTACTGTTGGGTTTGTTTTATATACAAACTCCTCAATATTCGTCAGATTGTCATTATCTATATCTTCTTTAGCATCCTGAGGGTTAAGTGGATTTAGTTGATATCTTTTTTCAAATCCATCCGGAAGACCATCGCCATCAGTATCATAGAGACAGGGGTTTGTTTCGCCGCCATCGGTAATGCCGTTATGATTGATATCTTCTTCACCATCTTTGAGACCATCATTGTCACTGTCAGTATTTAATGGATTAAGGCAGAAGTTCTTGATTTCATCATAATCGCTTAAGCCATCATCATCGGTGTCTTTTTTATAAGGATCTGTTTTTAGCTCTTCCTCACGCTCGTTGCTCATACCGTCATTGTCTAAATCGGCATTTTTTAGAGTAACTTTGGTAATATCCGAGCCACTTTGGCCGCAAGTGTTTGTGACTGTTAATGAAAAGCTCAGAGTAATTTCCGAAGTTGTAAAGGCGGGAATAGTAAAGTTTACAATTCCCGTATTGGTATTACGCATATCAACCCTAATACCGCCACTTAATTGTCTCCAGCTATAGTTTAGTTGTGTATTATTCGGATCATTGCTGCGCATACCATTTAAAACAACAATATTACCAGCTGGTTTTGATAGTGTTTGATTAGTACCAGCATTGGCATTAGGCAATTCATCTGTACACAGTTCGTTGTCATTGGACTGGGGAGCTACTTCTACGGTAGCGGTAACAATATCGCTCAGTAAGTTGTTGTCGCTTACTTGGAGTGAAAATGTAAAGCTTGTAGTGCGAGTGAGGCTGGCAGGAATTAGAACACGTGCCTGTGAAGATGAGAGACTTTCTTGATCTATAGTTACTCCGATTTGGGTGTTGCCCACTTGGCGAAAATGATATTCGCCTTGCACGCTACTACTATCAAGAATGCTATTGCTACCGTCTAATATAATTTCAGTGCCTGGAGCAACTCTTTCTGCTGGCAAAATAAGCAAATTAGCGACCGGTTTTACTCGGTCTCTGCTAATATGAATAGTTACTTCATCTCTGCTGATACCGCCACGACCATCATTTACCTCAAGTGAGAAATGTAGATTTGTTTGTAGCTCGGTAATAGTGCTAGGGGTAGTAAAGATGGGGGTGCTTGATGTATTTGAACTGAGGTTTACTTTATAAAGATCTGATGAATGCTGTTCCCAACGATAACCTAGTTGATCTCCATCTGGGTCGATCGAGCCTTCGCCATGCAATTGAATAACGGTATTTAAAACTGCATTTTGATCACTACCAGCGTTCGCTATAGGTAATCTATTCGCGCTTGGTGTTGGAGTAATTGTGGGTGTGGGAGTTGGCGTTGGTGTACTGGTCGGTGTGGGAGTTGGTGTCGGTGTCGGAATAGGCGCTTGCGTAACGGGAACATTATTGCTGAAAGCTGAGCTATTTTCGTTTAGAGTTTGAAAACTGGTGATAATCTGACCGATTTCAGCCGTAAGTGAGAGTGCAAATTCAAATTGACCTGAAGTTTGATTACGATCTGTCAAACTATCAATGATAGCTGAACCAAGGAAAATAAAGCCTTCGCCGCCAGTGCTATCAGGAATAACAACGGGTGAGGCCAGATTATTTGCTCGATAAAAGCTAATGTTGGCACCACTAGTGCCTGTTCCTTTGATGGTGACAATATTGTTTTGTTTTTGTACGCTGTCCAATACAGGTGAAGCTAGTCCTCCATTGGCTGCTCCTAGTAAAGAGATAGCTTTATTAGTGTTATTAAAAAATCGATTGCTGTCACTAATAGTGTTGTTATTTCCACTAAGAATCTTAATTCCTGTATCGCCACTATTGGTGATAATATTTCCTTCAATGCTATTGCTATTGGCACCATTTATTACAATTGCGGATTCTGTAATGGCTGGAAGTGTTGATGTGAGATCAGAGCTGCTGCTTACGCCAAAAAGATTAGTACTAATACGGGTGTTTTGTGTTGTGCTACCGTTAAGCTCAATAGCGTTACCATTATTGCCACCAAAGGTGTTGTTTTGAATAACTGTATTACTACTATTGAGAATAGTTACAGCTTTTGTATTAGACTGGGAAGACCCATTCAATGCACCAAAGTAGTTATTGGTGATGGTGTGTGTATTTGCACTGATATTGCTTACTTGGATAGCGCTTTCAGTAAACCCCTGGAAATGAGCATTTTTGATAGTTGTTGCTGTTTGATTATCACTTAGCAAAAATGCAATGCCTGGCTTTACGCTAGTAGCTGGGTTTGTGCTGCTTAAGATCGGAGCCTTGTTGTTTGATGCGGTTGTGCCATCAAATTCAATTGAGCAATTAGCACAGGCCCTCGGTAGGCTAAGGTTAATAGTTTGGGTGAGATTTATTTGGTTGATAGTACTACCTAACACAATTTTAAATTGCTTATTTGTAGTATTAGCAGGCGTATTAAGATAACTGTTAAAGTACATGTCCAAATCGCCCAATCCACAGTCGCTATCTTCTACGCCAATACTACCACAAGGAATTTCTGCACTAGTAAAAGTATTCTCTGTATCAATGATAATAGTTACCGTATCTGCATTGGCTTCTGGCAGGGGCACAATGCTTTGGTAAATAGATGCTAGTACGAGGCTGCAAATTGCAGCGATTGCAATGTGATGATGGCGGATTGAACTTAGCTTAAACATGCTTAGTTTTTGTTTTTAGACCACTTTCTTTTTACTAACATAAACGCACCGCTTGCTAGTACTGCTGCTATCATTTGGACACCTGTTTTAGGTAGTGTTGGAGCGGGAGGGACAGGTGTTGGCTGATTTCTGGACACAGGAGGAGGAGAAAGTGCTGGAGGTAGCTGTAATGGAGCATTGTCATCAGCAGGTTGTACGGCTGGTGCAGTACAATTGTCGGGATCAGGTTTATTACGGAAAGTAGAAGTGATATCTACTACAATCGGAGCTGAAGTACGGAATGTTGTACCATTGTAGGTTAATGCAGCTTGGTTTATTTCTTCTACACCAATGTTGAATAGACAAACAGCATCCACATCTGTACCAGGAGCAGGTCCTTTTACAGTACTTGATGTGTCGGTGATTTGGATGAAACGAATCCAAGGAAGATTTACGCGGCGAAGATCAAAGTTTTCACTTTCTTCATTGTCATCACCACCAATATTAGTAAATGTAATGCCATCTTGTGACACACTCACTTTGTAGCGTGCGGTGCTGCTGTCAGTATCGCCTGCAAGGTTCAGTAAGGTTGCGATACCAAAGT
This sequence comes from uncultured Candidatus Peribacteria bacterium, assembly GCA_964512325.1. GTDB lineage: Bacteria > Patescibacteriota > Gracilibacteria > RBG-16-42-10 > RBG-16-42-10 > JACQZO01. The sequence continues at coordinate 14,889 of CAZEGN010000019.1, read as the reverse complement.
CCGGACCAGTGCCATTTACGATGCGTTTTTCACCAAGGTCAATGGTTACGGATCCATCGTCATTTAGCGATAGAGCTTTGCCATCTGGTGCACCGAGGATATCATCTTCACGACGATGGGAATTGTTGCGGGATGGTATATCTGTATCGAGATCAGCATTGTCATCTAAGAAGAAGTCATCATCTCTTTCGTCAGCATCAGTATCCAAGTCAGCGTTATCTAGATCATAATCAGAGCGAGACTCTAGAGTTGCTTGATATGTAAGAGATGCTTGGTTTGTGCCTGTAGAAAGGTTAAATGCCGGGATAGAGAGCGTTCTTCCTGATATTGTCGCGGTTAATCCTGTTTGAGTGCCAAGGGTAATGTTATTCAAATTGTCTGGTAGGCGATCAGAAGCAGTGACACTAGCGGCTGCTGCTGAGCCAGTATTTGAAAATGTAAGGGTGTAATTAACAGTATCACCAGGTTTGTAAATCCGTTCAGCAGTACGAGACGCTGAGGTAACGTTGTTATCAGCGCGTTTTACAATGGTTGGTGTAGCGGTACCACCTGAGCTTGAAGCTGGTCGAATGGTTAAATTTGCGTCTCTTGAAATGACAAGTTTATTGCCCAAACTTGTTTCAGCTGCAAAGTTAGTTGTATTGGTTACTGTTTGAGCTGTTGTTATTGAGGTAGGCTGAATGGTTGCAGTGTAGGTAAATACAATGGTTTCTGTATTAGCGTTGATAGTATTTCCTGAAGTAAAATTGGTGCTTGGGAAAGACGAAGAGCATGGTAAGCTAGAAGAACTTAGAGGCTCAATCGTTACCTGACAGTTTGCATAGGTAATAGTGAATGGAGTGCCTGTTGTCGACGCGGTTGGGAAAGTGTCTGTCCAAACAAATGAAGGAATGGCTTCACCTGCTGGTTTTACTAATCTAATCGTATAGGTAACTGTTTGTGCACTACTACCTAAAGTGATTTCCGCAGGTGTAACTGTTTTTGTTAATGTTGTTCCTCCTGTGGTAGCTGGTGGAGTAATTGTTAGGGTAGCTGAATCTGTTCTTGCTGCTTCTTCAGCATAAGGACCTGTCCAACTTGCAGTATTAACAATTTGTTTATTGGTATCGCCGCTTACTAGTGCTTCACTTGGTATAACGGCTTGATAGGTAATTACCACTCTTATGCCATAGCTGGCTGCTGCAGTATCAGGGAAGTGGCTGCCAGACCAAATTGTTAAGGCTGTAGTATTGGTACTGTTAATGCTAGTAGCATTGTCACATGGTCCTGATCCGCCATCAGTATCATCACTGTAAAATATTTGATAGGTACAGTTTTGGTAAGTAATTACTTTGCCTGTTCTGATTGCGGTGGGAAAGTTGTCAGTAATGCCATAATCGGCTACGGCTAGATGATTCAAGTTTTGGAAATTGGCAGTAATGCGGTAATTCACTGTTTGAGCGCTTGAGCTGCTCTGTACTGTTTCTAATGCGGTATTACTATCAGTATTTGGTGATACGATTTCTTTAGTTAAAGAAAATGAGGGTTCTGCGACGACATCCACAGTCGCTATGCTAGAACAGCTGGTACCAAGATCTGGGTCACAAATATTGGCTACTTCTACACTACTAGTATTTTGATAAGTACCTGGGGTTGCGCTTGCGCTAATTTGGCCTAATACATATACAATCGCTTTTTGACCTGCATTTAAAGTTACGGCAGAAGTGGGAGTGTAATCTAGGTTTTGCGTGTTAATAATATAGGCGGCACAGTTTGTGGCTCCGCTAGTAGGTCGGGTTGTGTTTGGGGTTGTGCTTTGATTGAGAAATAATTGACAGCTTGAGCTTTGAAGCGCTATTCCTGACGTAATTTGACTCAGCAGTGAGTCAATGTCTATTGCTGTATCACTTGAGGTGTTTGTTACTTCAACTCGAAACTCAACCACATCACCAGCAAAACCGATAATATTTCTTTGGAAAGCATCAGTACAACTAGTTGTTGTCAGGTCTGTGCAGGCGCGAACTGTAGTTGAAATAGTAACTTGCGATGGGGGCAAAAAGACAGCTTGAGAGAATTCAGAGGTATTGCCCAAACTACGCATTATATAGTACTCATAATTGTTAAAGTTTCGGGCCGTATCTGGAGAGGCAAGTCCGCCACAGCGACTTTCTAGGTTTGCAATAAACTCGACAGCAATTTCACAATTAAATTGAGTATGTGCATTTAAGAATGTCTCAGGCAGACCAATATTTAGGTTAGTCGTGCTATAGCTGGGAGGAATATTATAAATAGCATCAAACATAAACTTGGTAGCTGTAGCTACGACGAGACCTTGAGTTGGAATCGGTGTTGGACTTGAAGATGCAAAGTCACTTGGTTTACATGACCAATCATCTGATTCGGCTACGCTAGTTTTATCTACTAGTGTGCCACAAAGGAATTGGTAACCTTGACCAGAAGATTCGCCTTTTTGAGATGCTCGGTCTATCGAGTCAGTATCACAATTCTCGAAGGCGTTTAATTCACTGATGGCCGGTGTTGAGCCACCATCAGCAGGACATTGTACTAAGAACACTTCCACCCAGTACTTCCCATTTATGCTTGATCCCAGATCGCCTCGAATTTCATACATGGTTGAGCCGGAGGCAGTATTTTCAAGATTGAAAAGTTCAATGTGTGGGTAGTTTAGTACATCATTGCCTCCACGGTCGGCATCATTGTTGTCGTTTTCACTAATATCTAAGTCATTATAAGTACCACTACCTGTGTATGGTGTTGTACCAAGTTTCTGTTCAGAAGAGTCGGTGATGTTTTTTAAATCAATACCAATTCCACCCTCATTGCTTTCTGCACCAGTATTAATGCTTTCCCCATTAAAAGCACCATTGCGGAAGATGCTATTTTGAACAATTGTATTAAAACAGTTATTAGTAACGATTCGTGTATATCCACTTTCACCTATACCGGTACAAGCAATATTGCTGAAGTATTCTTCGTTGGCAGGGTCGTAAATTGAATCTATTTGAATACCATCGGCACGGTTGTAGGAGATAATATTGCTGAAAATCTTATTATTGGTTGATACACCGATGGTGTCTTCAGTACCTAGGCCTGATAGCTGTATGCCATAACCTTCATTGGGAAAATCTTCATTGCCAATAGTGTTACCGTAAATCCAGTTTGCACTACTGCCAAGAATAAAAATACCGGTACCAGCACATGCGTTGCCTCGGGCTGCGGTCGATTGAAAAGAAAAACAATTGCTGTCTGTTTCTTCTAACGGTGGTGATTTTAAGTTTTGAATGGTGTTGCCATATACATAAGATGTGGCATCTTGGTAACTAATACTGGTAATTGGAGTGGTATTTTCAACTAGACTAATACCATAGCCATAGATACTGCTATGGTCATTTTCTGGTGTAGTACCAATAGAGTTACGAGTTACCTTAGCAGTGCTTCGCAATAAGGCAATCGCGGTGTTAAAAAAGCTATCTTTAACTGAATTAGAGATAGTATTGTCAGTAATAGTGGCATTCTTGATACCACATAGAGAAATCGCAGTTCCCTCCCACGCCCCGCCATTTGATGTTCCAGGATCAATGGTAAAGTTGGTGGCTAGACCAATAGTGTTGTTTCTTATTGAAATTGTAGATGCTTCAGCAATCCTATTGCATTTAGCATCGCCTTCCACCGCCGCTATTCTAACGCTAGTGCCACTCACATTGTAGAAGTTGTTATGATGGATATGAATGCTTGGTTTTGAGGAATCTAGTGAGGTTGGTGGTAATGACAGATTGATAGCGCCTGCAATGCGATCAGTGTTATCTAACACACGGCCATTTCGTGTTCCAAAGTAGTTGTTGTTTACTTCTAGATAGTTTAACAGTGCTGTTTCTGTTTCATCGGTTACTAAGGTGTCTGTTGTAATTGCATAAGCTGCTGGGGCTTGCAAGTTCGTAAAAGCAAAGTTACGAATCTTTACAAATTGAGATGTTGTTCCGCCTATTCTAAAAAAGTAATCCAAACTCGGTGTGGATGTGGTAATTTCTCTTAGTACTGTCTTTGTGATTGCTCCGGCTGTTCTAATTCCATCAATTATTAGCGGACCATTATTAGGTCTATTAATCTCTGGCAGATTAGACCCTAAAGAAATTTCTGTCACGGATTTATGAAAGACTATTGATATCGTCTTCTCTGCGGGATTATCAGTCACCAGAGTATCTGCGTTGGCTGCTGTAATAGCTAGACCTAGATCACAACGCTGATCGACCGCGTCATAAGGTGATGAAGCTTCTCTAATCGTACACTCATTCAAGGTATCAGTTGTGGTAACATTGACGAGAATATAGCGAGTTGTTGGAGGTTGAGCTGGCGACTGTGCGCTGACGCTCTCCTCATCAGCAAAAGAAGCTAAATAGCTGTTTAATTCAGGTACAAAATTGAAACAAATTAATAAGGCAATGCTTGCTCCTGCAATGAAGCGAGCGCTAAAGGTTTTTTTGTATTTGCCTGAAATGATGTGTTTTTGGGGGAGAGACATAACGCACTGTTTAAGGTTGATATTTGTTTTTTTTCGAAAAATCTGATTATTGTAGCATATTTATTGCCGGGATGAGAAATTAGAGGTGATTATAAATCAATCAAGAATGCTAGAATATAAGCTGTCTGTGCTCTAGTAAGAGGAGTGTTTGGTCGAACGAGACCGTCATTTATTGGCAACAATTTGTGATTGATCATATAGCCAATATAGTTTTCAAGATCACCTAGATCAGCGATGTCATTCACTTTTTGTTTTGCTGTTTCAGTTGGTTCATTAAATGCTCTTAAGATGATTTTGCTTCCTTCCGCTTTAGTAACTGAATTTTGTGGACGGAAGGTGAAGTCATTGTAGCCTTTAATGAGATTGTCGCGGTAAGCACTGAGAATATATTTAGAGAGTGGATTCGTTGTGTCTACATCACTAAATGGATTGGTATTCATATTCTTCACATTTTTCTCTGCTGCTAGGTAAACCATTTTAGTTAATTCAGCGCGAGTAACTGAAGCATCTGGACCAAAGCGACCATCACTGTAACCATTAATCACACCAAGACTGCTTAGCTTTTGAATAGCAGCATAGGCATAATGATCTTTCTTTACATCAGAAAAGCTTTTGGCATTGGGAACTGAAGTAGCTGTTGGTGAGGCTGTAGTAGTTGCTGTTGCTGTAGCACTAGGTGAGGCTGTGACTGTTGGTGTCGCAGTTGCGCTTGGTGTAGCACTGCTGGTTGCTGGTGCTGTGCTGGTAGCACTTGGCGTAGTGTTGGCTGTTGGTGTGCTTGTAGAAGAAGATGTTGGCTTTGCCGTTGCTTGCACGCTGGTATCGCTAATTACTTTTGTACTGGTAGTGTTCGTCTCAATAGTAGCGGCTCCCACTTTTAAACGAGGATCGGTTGATTCAGATGGGGGAAAGTAGCTGTTGTATTCATCGCCAAGGCTACTTTTTGCGGGCTTTTTGTAAGTAGGATCTGGCTCTGTGCTTGCAATAATTTCTTTGGTTGCATTGGTAATTTCACGGGCACCAACATATGTCTGTTGCCAGTAGGCGGTGTTTTTTATGTCTTCTTCTTGCACTTTAGCAGTATAACTATTGGCGTGGGTCATTTTTACTTGATTGCCACTAATAGAAGTAATGATACCGACATGTGAAATGTTTGAACCTCCACTGGTAGCAAAGAACACCAAGTCTCCTACACCAAGGTTATCAAAAGCAATTTCTCTACCAACGCTGTATTGGTCACGTGATGTTCTAGGTAAACTAATACCCAAAGCTTCTTTTATCACAGTAGAAGTAAAGCCTGAACAATCAAAACCATCTGGTCCTGTTCCTCCTAATCTATAACCAATACCAATTCTGCTTTGAGCACTAGCTACTACAGCATTTTTTTGACCAAGTGATAGAATACTTGCTTTGAAATAGTCCTGTAGAGAAGAAAAACTGAGTGAAATGGCAAGGAGTGCAACAAAACCAATAATCGTTATGTCGACTTTTCTGAAGCCGCGTTTGCCAATTTGTCTTTTGGTAAGACCACGTTTGCGAATAGTCACTAACTTGCTTTTAGGCTTAGTTACTTTTGGTGCGGTTAAAAAACTAGCCCAAGAAACAATTTTCTTCGTTAGGGAGGCAGTTGTTTTAGTTGCCTTTTTTACGCCAGCCTTTTTCTTGGTCGGTATATGTTTTTTGAGAGGAGACATGTTTGTTTTTGTGAGTTTTCAGGTAATTATACCACATTTTAGCCCCTTTTTTGAAGGTCAGGCTTCGCATTGTCAAAAGAAGCGCAAGCAAAAAGGAAATAAGTACTACTGCGGGAAGTGCCTTTATCCCCGAATTGGTCAATGCCTGCGGCCGCAAAGACCAGGTTATATCAGTAAAATCCTTACGTTGGCTATTCTCTATGCCACTGACTACCGTTTCACTGAAACTGATAATGCTTTTCTGCGCCTTTTTACTCTTTGTGAAATGAAGAGTCGTGATAATGCCATTACCCTTTACTGGCTTGGCTCCTAAAGAAGCGATGCCGAGCATTAGCTTGCTTGGATCAGTTGTTTTTGGTGCAATCAAATACTGTACATTGGAATTTGGTTCCTGTTCCAAAAAGTTTCCAGGGATGAACTTCTCCAAATGAACGTCGGAAGATAAGTTGAGTGTTGCACTAATGCCAATAATGCCCTTTTCAATATTGCTTGCTTCCAGCGTATAAATGCTTTTACTCTCATCAGTTGAAAGCTCTTTTAAGGTAATTGTTCCTTTCGCAAAACAGATTGTTGGGCACAAAAGTAAAGTGAGAAAGAGAAATACGTTCATAGAAATAGAAAGAGGAGAGAAAATCTCCTCTTTGGTTAAGAATATGTCTTCGCCCAAGAAACTGCTAAATCAATTAAGTCACTACCATCAATGCTTCCATTCAAGCTCGTATCGACGAGAGAATTGAAGTTTTGTTCAGCTGAGTCGGTGGTCCATAGACGTGCAATGTTTTCTAAGTCCTCGCCATCTACACGGTCGGAGCGATTATTGTCACCTTTTATTCCCCGAGTCTCAATGCCGATACCATCAACTCCGTCACTGGCTTGTCCGTTTTGGGTAGCAATGACACGATACGTAAACGAACTGTGTGGAATAATCTTACCACCATTGGAAACTAGATCGGAGTCGGTAAAACTTGTATTCGTTGTTGTTCCCAATAGCTGAAAGTTTTGTGCTGTGTTTTTACGATATACTTCATAGACACTGTTGGCTGTAGTGCTCGGAGTCCAGGTTAATGTAAGACTATAGCGTTCACTGCCCGGGCTTATCAGGAGATTGGTGATAGGGGATATGGTGATGTTGTTTCTTGATAAACTGACCTCTGCCTGTGGCCAGGCAGAAAAACTTACGCGTGCATGTGGTGTGCTAAAGAAACTATTATTAGCTGTGCTGATTATTGTGTTGCCTGGCGTAATGTTTGATTTGGCTCTGAAAGTCACTGTAAATAATTCGCCATTGCCACTTTTGCCGACAAGTGGTTTTGTCGTTCGCGCTCCGGCTAGTACAATACGGCCCGCCATATTATTTTCTAGTCCGCCTTGGAAGGATGTTGCAACGGTGCCACTGTCACTAAGAAAGTTACCTTCTATACTGCTTACATATTCAAGAGTGTTTGGATCATACAAAAGATCAATGCCCCAATTACTAATGTTCGTTGCGTTGTTTACACTAGCGATCAAAGCAAACTCTTCACCTTGATGGACAGTGGATTTGTCTGGTGTTAATAATAGTAGAGCCATCACTGTTTGCGGGGTTTCCTGCATTGTTCCTGCTGTCTTTGGGGTGCCGATAATAGCACTACTTGTGCTGGCAGTGGCCACAGTGTTTATCGTGCTCGTGCGCCAGTTTTGGTTATTATCACCCTCGGCTGTATTGTTGATTCTTTCCATGGTGGCGTGACTAGTGTTGTTGCCTGCAGGCCAAGCGGAGCTGCTACTATTCACACTATCAATTTCATTGCCAACAATGTCGCGTAATGTAAGGCTATCACCAGCATTGCTCAATGATAAGGCCTTTACTTGATCAGCTTGGATTGAGGTGGCTATTTCACGGCCTTCAATCAGAAAATAGCTGTGGGCGCTAATAATTCCATTCAGTTCATAGTTTTGCGCACCATTATCATCTTCAATGGTCCAGCCACTCAAATCCACAGGAGTGCTTGTGTTGTTGTACAATTCAATCCATTCGTCAGAAGCACTGTCGGCTGATCCTGCCCACGCTATTTCGCTGATTACAATGTCTAGTCTGGTGCTAGCTAAAGCTACATTTGAATAACTGAGCACGAAACTTGTTGCGAAAAACAACAATGCCAACTTTGACCAACGTTTTATAACCATAAGCTTACTAGTTAAAAAATAGAGGCTTTTCGCGAAAAGCTATATTCACAGTACGGAAACAAAAATGAAATAAATCTCGTTGACTAATCGATGGCTAAAAGTCAGTTTCAATCTCGGCATTAGTTTTGTGATACACTGCATGTGGATAGTGCCAGCCTTTTTTATATTCATGACACAAAAAAACGAGCCATTGTTTTATCAGGTAATGTTAACGGAGAAGTATTGTTTAACTGTAGGTGCTTTAACTTATCTTTCTACCGAGCAAATTAAAATCGGCTCTTTAGTCAAAGTGCCCTTTCGTAATAAGCAGGTCTTTGGAATTGTATTGGGTAGCACCTCGCCCTTTGTTCCTGATGGGTACACTCTTAAGGAGATTATTTCTATTCATGAACAAGTGTTAAGTAGCGCTTATATTGAATTGGCATATTGGATGGCGGACTACTATGTTGTGCCATTACAAAAGGCGTTGTTTGTCTGTTTGCCTAAAGAGCATTGGAAAGTACCAAGACAAACGAAACCAAAACCGATAAAAAGCGAATCTGTGAAGGAAAAGGTTGCTCACTTACAGCTTACTTCTACCCAGGAAACAGTAGTAAAGCAGATTTTGCAGGGGCAGGCAGACAGTTGGCTTTTGCACGGTGTTACTGGTTCAGGTAAAACGGAAATTTATCTGCAGGTTTTGCAAGCTGTGCTAGATATGGGGAAGCAGGCGATTGTGTTGGTTCCTGAGATTGCACTTACACCTCAAACCCAGCGACGTTTTGAGGAGCGTTTTCCTGGTCAATTGGCAGTGTTGCACTCTGGTGTAACGGTTGCAGAAAAGAAAAGGCTTTTTGGACAAATTAGAAAAGGAGAAAAAAATGTTGTATTAGGGGCGCGAAGTGCGCTTTTCGCTCCAGTTAATAAGCTTGGGCTTATTGTTGTCGATGAAGAGCATGAACAGAGCTATCATCAAGATCAAAGCCCGCGGTATCATGCTGTAACCGTAGCCAGGAAATTAAGAGAGCTCACGGGCAGCATCTTGCTGCTGGGCTCTGCTACTCCAAATATCACAACCTATCAAAACCCTTTGCAGAAAGTGCTTAGTCTTCCGAGTCGTGTTCAAGGTGGCATGCCGGAGGTGGAACTGATCGATATGCGCGATGAATTAAAAGCAAAAAACTTTTCACCGATATCAGATCGCTTACAGCAGGTAATTCGAGAGGAGCTTTTGGCAAAAAGACAGATACTGTTGTTTCTGAATCGGCGTGGCTTTGCTAGTACCTTTTTGTGTCGAGAATGTGGTTTTAGAGAGATGTGTCCTCACTGTGAGGTGAGCCTTACTGTTCATTTGGATACAGCGCTAGCGGGGTATGATCCTGTAGCTAAACTATTGTGTCACTATTGTGGTTTTACCAAAACACCACCCATGCAATGTGAGCAATGCGGCAGTGTGACCTTAAAGGCCTTAGGGAGTGGTACACAGAAAATCCTGCTGGAGCTAGAAAAGCTCTTTCCTTACGCCAGAATTGCACGTGTGGATAGTGATACCATGACCTCACCGCAAAAATATCATGAGTTTTATCAAGACTTTCTCGATCATAAGTATGACATAGTGCTTGGCACGCAGATGATTGCAAAAGGATTGCATTTGCCAAAGGTGCAGGTGGTGGGGGTAATACTCGCTGATCTTTCCTTTCATTTTCCTGAATATTCTGCCCAGGAAAAGACATTTCAGCTCCTGACGCAGGTAGCGGGGCGCGCGGGGAGAGTGAGTGAAGGTGGGCGAGTATTTATTCAAACATATGATCCTCAATACAATGTGCTGCGACACGTGGTTAAGCATGACTATGATGCTTTTCGCGCTGAAGAGCTTGGTTTCCGGCAAGAATATTGGTATCCGCCTTTCTGTGATTTATTAAGGCTGACTGTCTATGAAAAGACCAATAAATTAGCCTTTAAGAAAGTAGAGCAACTCAAGGGCTTTCTCATTGAGCAGAAACAAGCAAGAAAGTTAGAGTTTGAGGTGCTGGGCCCGACACCAGCTTGGACGCATAGAAGAGTAGGAAAATATGGGTTTAATCTGGTGATAAAAGTGCCTAAAGGCAAAGACCTACTGAGTGAACTAGTGGCCTTTTTGCCTAAGGATGTAGCGATAGATAGAGAATGATGAAAGAGGTCTTTGCACTTTTTGCTTTTTTTGATTAACAATGGAGAAGAAAGATATTGTATGCTGCATTTAAATAGTCCTATTGGTGAATTGCCTAGAGTGGGGGAGCAGATGACTGCCAAGCTGCAGAAGCTGGGGATACTTTATGTGAGGGATTTGTTTCTGCATTATCCTCGTACCTATGATAATCAGACCGATATCCGTAAAATTGTTTATGTCGTTCAAAATGAACAGAATACCTTACGTGTGGTAGTGAATCAGATCAAAAATGTACGCACGAAGCATCGCAAAGTCTTTACTGAGGCTAAGGTTAGTGATGATTCCGGATCACTTTTGGTAGTGTGGTTTAATCAGCCTTTTTTGATCAATCAAATTAAACCTGGTATGGAAGTTATTCTTTCGGGAAAGGTGAAGTTCGCATTTGGTCGTTTAAGCATGCAGGGACCATCAATAGAAGTGGTAAAGAATGAGCAGATTCATACTGGTCGCCTTGTGCCAATCTATCCTGAGACCGAGGGAGTTTCGTCACGCTGGCTGAGAACCCAAATTTACAATCACTTGCTTTTGACGAAGCAATTTGAGGAGTTTATGCCAGCGATCTTATTAGAAAAGTATGGGCTTGTTTCTCGGGCTTGGGCAATTCAGCAAATTCATTTTCCTGATGGTGAAAAAGAAGTGGTCGCTGCTAAGTTTCGTTTGGCGTTTGAAGAAATGCTCTTAATGCAAATATCAGCTCAAAAAAAACGTATTGCTTGGCAGGCTGAGGATAGGGGGGGGAAGGCGATGAAGCTTCTTAACGCTGAAGTAAAAGAGTTTGTCGCCAGTTTAAATTTTAGCCTGACACAAGATCAGAAAGTCGCTGCTTTTGAGATTCTCAAAGACATGGAAAAAACAGTGCCAATGCTGCGTATGTTACAGGGAGATGTTGGGTCTGGAAAAACGATTGTTGCTGCCATAGCACTTTTCCAGGCTGTTAAATCTGGCTATCAGGGCGCACTAATGGCACCAACAGAAATATTAGCTCGACAGCATGCGGCAACACTATTTCCGTTGTTTAGTAAATATGGAATGAGAGTAGAGTTGCTGGTTGGGTCTACTACTGAAAAACAGAAGCAAGACATAAATATTGCTCTCAAGAACAAAACCATTGACATCATTATTGGCACTCATGCCTTAATTCAAGAAGGAATTGGTTTTTCTAGTCTAGGTTTGGCTGTGGTTGATGAGCAGCATCGTTTTGGTGTTCAACAGCGCGCCACTCTCAAGAGCCATGAGTCTCCCCACCTGCTTTTGATGACAGCTACACCTATTCCTCGTAGTTTGGCGCTGACTTTATATGGTGATCAAGACATTTCTCTGATCAAGGAGCTACCTCCTGGTAGAAAGCCAATTGTGACTCGCGTCATTCGTGAGAAGGAGAGAAAAAAGGCTTATCTCTTTATCGATGATCAAATCGAAAAAGGTAGGCAAGTGTTTGTGGTCTGTCCACTCATTGAAGAGTCGGATGTGCTTGAGGTAAAAGCGGCCACACAAGAATATGAGCGGCTGCAAAATGAGATCTTTAAGCACCGCAAGGTCGGCTTGCTACACGGCAAAATGAAGCCAAAAGAAAAAGATGAAATCATGGGACAATTTGCTCGTAAAGAGCTAGACATTTTAGTGTCCACCGCGGTAATTGAAGTTGGTGTAAACGTGCCTAATGCAACTATTATGATGATTGAAGGTGCCGACCGTTTTGGCTTGGCACAGCTACATCAATTTAGAGGGCGTGTCGGTCGTGGTGATCAACAATCATACTGTCTGCTGTTTACCGATAGTCGGTCTGAGACTGCACAATCACGACTATTAGCTATGGAAAAACACACGAGCGGTTTTGATTTAGCAGAGCTAGATTTGCAGCTGCGAGGCCCTGGCGAAATTTATGGCACCAAGCAAAGTGGCTTGCCAGATTTTAAAATGGCTAGTCTCACTGATAGTGACTTGATTTATAAAACGCGAGAAGCGGCACTTTTGTTGCTTCAAGAAGATGCTAACCTGGATAAGTTTCCGCAATTGAAACAAGAATGGGATAAGTATCAACAGAAAAAACAGGCGTTTTTAGTTGAATAATCACGAGCGAATTATTTCTGATTCGAAGAAGCGCTCCTGAAATTCCGTGAGTGCACGGATTTGCTCATCAGTGTACTTTTGGCCAGCGGGGACCACAATCAGCTTGTCGTCATTGTCATTTGTGCGGTGAATAATCGCGATGCACTCGCCATTAAAATACTCTAGAGGCTGATAAATTCCCAGTATATACGCATCTAATTCCTCGCCATCACCTGAAATAGTATTGGCAATGAATCCATAATTCACGGGGTAGTAATAGTCATGCTTTGGATGCTTACTACCCAGAGGGCGATCAACAGTAACACTCACTGGTTTGCCAATATAATTATTGTTCATATGGGATAAAACTTTTCTAGTCTCCACTAGAAGGCTACTGATCCAATAGCAAATAGATTAGCACAAAACATAAGAGCAACGACAAGCCAGCCCAATAGAGTAGTAATTTTTGAATTTACCCATTTGCCCATTACTGCTTTCTTTCCACTCAAAATCACAATAAAAATCAAGACAATGGGTGCAATGAAGCTATTTGCTACGCCAGACCATATCAAAGCTTGAATAGGGTTAATCCCTGCGAAATTCATACCCATGCCAATGAGCATAGAGATAATAATAATGCCATAAAAGCTGTAAGCTTGGTTGAGCTTTCGATAGAGTCCCATTTTCCAATTAAAGCTTTCAGCCAGTGCATAGGCACTTGAGCCGGCCAGGACGGGTATTGCTAATAGACCGGTACCAACAATACCAATGGTAAATAATAAGTAGGTTGCATTGCCAGCAAGTGGGCGCAATGCTTCTGCGGCCTGTGCAGAAGTGGTGATATGGTGAATGCCATTGCTTGCTAGGACAGCACCGCAGGTGGCGATAATAAAAAACATGACAACATTTGATAAAAACATGCCAGACCAAACATCAGTGCGCATGTCTTTGATATGTTTTTTGTTTGTTCCTGCTAAGCTTTTTTTGTTGTGTTTTCTTCCTAATATTTTCTCTTCTACTTCCTGTGAGGTTTGCCAAAAGAATAAATAGGGAGAAATGGTGGTTCCTAGCACAGCACAAATTAATAGCAGCTGCTCACTGGAAAATGTCAGTGTGGGGTTGATGGTTGAGTAAAAAATTGCAGTCCAGTTAAGGTCAACCAAAAACGCAGAGATGATATAAGAAAGGAGCACTAATACCAACCATTTTAAATACTTTGCATACTGTACATACGGTGTGAAAATTTGTAGACCTAAGCTTACAGCAGCAAATCCGATAACGAGTGTGAAAAAGTTGATCTGCGGAAATAATAGCTGTGTAGCTTGTGCCATTGCACCCAAGTCGGCACCAATATTAAAAGTGTTCGCGATTAAAAGAAGTGTTGTGCAGAGGTGTAATAGTCGACTTGAAAAATGGGTTCGGATATTTGCAGCTAGTCCTTTTCCTGTAACTAGGCCAATGCGGGCACACATTTCTTGAACAATTGCCATGAGAGGAAATGTGACAGGGGATAGCCACAAAAAATTAAACCCATATTGGGCACCAACCTGTGAATAGGTAGCAATGCCAGAAGGATCGTCATCAGCGGCACCAGTAGTTAGCCCTGGCCCAAGTATATGCCAATAGTGCCTCATTCTGCGCATGCCGGGAATAGTGCCTGTTGCTTTTGCTGCCAAAGCAACAACTCCTTCCAATGCCTTGGCAGGTGCCTCAGCTACTCTTTCTATACTCGTTTTTTTCATAGAAACATAAAATTTATACAAGAAGCATACTAACTGCACTATGCCTTCTGTCTATCGTTTTAGCTTTGTGTTAGCCCATATTGGTTTGCCCGATGCTGATACTTGGTGGTACAGCAATCAATTTATAACTCTAAAAGCACAATGCTCATTACACCCAACACTATCCCCAGATAATTCACTGGGGACAATGATTCTTTGAAAAAGAGTACGCCAATCAACACAACGCTAATCAAATTGAGTACTGTGAAAATGGAGATTGCGCTTGAAAGCAGTTCGTATTTGATAGAGATTGCCCAAAATATTGTACCAATTGCATATATAGCTAGTCTTATCAGTAATGACCACAGCTTTTGATTGGTGCTCCACTGTTTAAAAAATACATCACCAATCACTTCAAAGATAATTGCGAATGTAATGAGTGTAAGAAAAATGATTTTGTTAGACATGCAGATTTTTATAAGTATAAGCCTTGGTCAAGGGAGAGTTCTATAATTAAACGCGCCACCTGGTATAAGTAGTTTACAAGAACAC
>CAZEGN010000018.1:0-26087 GCA_964512325.1 uncultured Candidatus Peribacteria bacterium | reverse complement strand
CAATACAAGACATGTCAAAACATGCAACCGTATATGTACAGGGCTCAGAAATAAAAATAGAGCATATTTTGTGGTTCCTTTCTATAATTCCCTTGTTATTCTCTCTGCCAGCCTCTTTCCCCCCCTTATGCTTCCTTCTGTCCACAAACTATTCATGTAGTCGCCACAGAAAAACACTTTTTGACCACCTTGGTGCTTGTCTTCAAAGTCTTTTACCTTGCGCAGATAGCCAGCATAAAACTTAGGCATAGCCTCCGGCCAGCGCTGTAAGTCATGGTTCGCTAATTGATCTGTCGCTGAAAACCAGGGACAGACACGCACCAACTCCTCTTTTACCAGCGCAAATATTTCCGCATCAGTTTTGCTGATTAGCTGTCGCGCAAAGTCCTCATGCAGCCAAGTGCATATCAAAGCTTTATCTCCCTGTATCAATTCCTCTCCCTTCATTTTTTCATTTACAAAACCAGATATTTTGCTGCTCTCAACATAAGGTACCCAAACCACACTTTCTTCGCCTAAGCGGTCCTTTTGTACTTGGAAAGCAACACTAATTGAAGCGGCATACTTTACCTGCTGCAAAAGGGTAGCCTGAGCTAAGGTAGGATTCTTATAAACTTTTTCCGTAACAGAAGCAGTACAGGCCATAACGACAGCATCAAAAGCCTCAGCGTTATTGATGACAACTTTCTCTCCAGCAGCCTCAACTGCGGTCACCGGTGTATTGAGCTGTACGGACAAACGACTCGCAAAAGCATTAGGCAATGCCTGCATTCCCCCTTTGGTCCGATACAAATCCCAGCGTTCACGATGTGTTTTAAGCGAATGCAAAATACCAAATACTGCTCCCTTGCTCATCTCAGTCGCACGATGGAACTGATACGTACTGCAGAAACTATCTACTAAATAATCACATGCCTGCTTACCCAAACGACGCACCATAAAGTCGTATGCCGTTTCATCATCAAAAGCAGCAAAATTGCTTAAATTAAAGAAATCTTCTTGTACCGTAGGTGTGAGAAAATATTGTGCTGCCAAACGCATCTTACCCCAAAAGCCAGCTGCATCTTCACGATGAAAAATCTTCAAATTCTTGATAATACCATAATTAAGAAACCGCATTTGTTCCCATTCAATCCCAAACTCAGTACAATACTTTTTCATCTCTGTGTACCATTCACAGAGGTGATCAGCACCGATATCAAATATAAAGCCATTTCTTGTCCGAGAGGACATTCTTCCGCCCACAAAGTCTGCCTGCTCATATACAACGACACTATGACCAGCCTTTTGCAGCTCATAAGCACAGGCCAAACCGGCAATACCGGCACCAACAACAGCGAAACGCATAGGAAATAGTTAGAAATTAGAAATATGAAGTGCGAAGTTTAGTTGGAGATTGGGTGTGATGAATAGAGCCCAGTACACAATGCATAAGCAACAACAGCGCTAAATTAGATTTTATCTGACAAGTTATTAATAAACTCTTCGTCAGTAGGAGATTGTTCATTTTTATAAAAAACATCTCCAGTTAAGTCCATATACAATTTCATTCCGGTAGACACGGTACCATACATACCAGCCCAACCACTTGAGGCATTGCACCAGTAAAGGTTCGCAAAAGGTGTAAATGCCTTGAGCCGTCTTCCTGACACTTGTTCAGGTGTCATATCAGAGCCATAAGCATTGCCTTCAGGCGCACTGACGAAATCTTCATTGGTAGTGCCAGTACCGATAGTTTTTACGACAATATACTTATTCAAATTGGGAATATACTTTTTCTCTACGATTTCAAGCATACGATCTGCAATTTTCATTTTCAGCTTGGCATAATCAACATAGCTTTTGGTTTGCGCATCTTTAAAAGGCTTATACTCTGTATAGGCAGCAATTTCTAAGATTTGGTGCTGCGAACCAGGCGTATTGCCACCTTCACGTGTATGCAAAGTGGGTGTAGACATAAATATCCAGGGCTTTTCAAAATTCACGGCTCCCATTTCATCCCACATCTTATTCATATCCCAATCTTCTAAGTGCCAAATATTAAATGCGCCAAAACCATACTCACGCAAATCTATATCTTTTAAGCCCAAATAGATAACAACTCCTGCTTGTGAATACTTATAACTCAGTTTCTTTTGCTCGCTAGCAGGGAACTTGTCCCAACCAATAATTTTAGCCATTTTCTGTGGATCGGCATTGCAAATAAAATTCTTAGCAGTAAAAATTTTGCCATTGCCAGTATGCACTGCAGATATTTTGCCATCCTTAAGATCAATACTAGTAACTGGTGTTTCATAATAGACGTGGCAACCATCATGATCAGTAATAAATTGCACCAGGCGATCGACATAATATTTGAAATGCTTGGTCGGATAATAGGCACCAGTATTGTACCCACCGAATAATCCTAAGTATGTAAAAAATGACAGTTTTTTAGGTGGCAACATAAAATCGCCAGCATTAGCGCAGAGCACAGCCTGTGCTTCTTTGCTCAAGCCAACTTCATCAAATACATCCTGTAATGTAGCCATGCGATATTTTATAATCGTAGGATACTTATAAGCTTTCAAATAGTCTTTCCAGGTTAGCGCACGATCAGGAAAAGTGTGAAATTCCGCTCTTAGTTTTTTTATCAGCTCAACAAAACGAACCATTGGTTCTTTCTGGTCAGGATAGACCGCTGCAATGTTGCTAATCAGGTTGTCCCAACCATAAGGAATTTTCACGCGCGTACCATCAGGCATAACCATATGGTCATACCCATTCTTGTCATAGAGCTCAAAAGTAATATCCTTTTCTAAACCAATGTGCTTCAGAAACTCAAAGATTTTCCCTCCCGGGCCACAACCCCAAATATAATGCACTTGAGCGCAAAATTGATAATCACCTGTACGGAAAGTTTGCGCATAACCACCAGGGATATCATGGGCCTCTAGCATGCATATTTTGTAGCCTGCGTGAGCCAGAAGTGCCCCTACAGTTAAAGCAGAGCTACCTGTGCCAATAATGACATAGTCATACTGATGATTTTCAGCATATCTTCTATCCTGTGCTGCATGCTGCTCTTTAGTAAGAGCACTGGTGCTAGACTTTTTAGCCATGGGAGGAGATTTTAAGATTATAAATTATAGATAGGCGAGCGTTGGTTTATTTTCTTGTGTTTAATGTAGCTTTTTACATTTATGCTGACAATTTATTTCCCGGACCGGGCGCAACATTAGAGCTAATGTAGTTCCAGTCAGACTTGAAAAGCTTTTGACTGATTAAAAAGCTGGAATGCGCAATAAACGGTGCCGCAAACACATCAATCGAATAGTGCACATGGCCTAGTAATGCGGTCACACCAAATACCGGCACACAGACCAAAAAGAAATAACGGGCAAATTTATTGGACCAAAAGGTAAATGCAAATATTAAAGGCAGCGCAGTATGACCAGAAAAAAAGTAATCTGCGCCAAAAATGAAGCGTTCAGTAATACTAGAAGCTAAATACAAGTTTTCCACATCGGCCGGAGGTCCTAAATGAGTGAGAGTTAAAGCGATAGCACGAAAAAAATAAAGCACCGCCACCGCCTTAGATATAAACGGAAGGTATTTAGGCTGTAATACCGTAAGGGTTAAGGCCACAATCGCCATTAGCACAGCACCATTAATAAAAACCAGACTCACATCATACAATGGGAGCTGATCGAGAATTAAATCGGTTACACCATTGCTCATTACTTGATAGGCATAACTACCAGCAGCATAGTTTAAGCCAGTACTCAGCGCGAGAAAGCATAGTCCTATGATAGTACTCAAGATAAAACGCGGCTGGCGAAAATAGCGATAACTTTGGCGCAATGACATATCAGTTAACATTAAAAGGCTCTACTACAAAGTCTAACAGCTCATAGTGCATTAGGGGCGATGGCGTTTTCGCATGACAACTTAAAAGAGCTGTACGCTCCTCAATCACTTCCTGCAAGACAAGCGTGTATTTTTTAGCTTGATCAGCAAATTGCACTGTATGTCTATTCTTTACACTGGATTGCGTAATCAGCGTAAAGCGCTGAAGATCTTTTACGTGTGTTTTTTCTCTAAGCATATATTCCGCTATCTGAGCAGCTCTGGCATATACACTTCTCCCCCCAAAACAAGGCAGGTAAACTTCCCTTCGCCAATGCGCAGCAATAATTTCAGCAAGTGCAGCGGGATGAACTCGTCGATAATAGATGCCCGTAGGTAGAGCTAAAACAGTAGCAGCAAAGCGGTCGCCGCCAAGATGTGTGGTTTGCCAGACATTATTGTATTGCAACTCACTAGCAGCAAATAGATCCTGACCATATTTCCCGCAGCATGGATCATGTGCACCATTGGTACAAATAAAAAACTGTGGCTCGGTTACGAGCTGCCACTGTTTATTCATTTCTCCTAACTTTAGCTGTAAAAGATCTTCATACTTATCAAAACTATAGTGCCACAGCTTCATTTCATTGGGTGCACAATCCGCCCAAAACAGTTTTTTAGATGCACCATATAGCTGCTTTTTCATTAACAGGATACGTATATCTGATTTTGTTTCATATAGTTTTAAAACATGTTTTTTTACAGCTGCGGGGAGATTGCTTCCGATAATTGCACTCTCAGGGAAATCACCATGATATTCAATCATTAAGGCATAGCGAAACGGTGAAGCAGTTCCTAAAAAGCTTTCATTGCAATCATGTGAAGCACGCGCGCAGGAGTAAGCCATAAGAAAGAATTCAAGATTCAAAATGCAAAATTCAAAAAGAGAAAGACCAATTATCAATGAGCGATTCTAGATTCTAAGAAACGGACAGGAAATGCAAGAGGAAAGACGCCAAGATGCATTGTAGTCTATGCGAAAAGCTCAGAGGTCAGAGCTCAAAGCGCAGAGACAAGAAGCGATCACTTCATCTCCATTTTCCTCAAGAGATTTCCTCACACCTTCCCCTCCTCCCACTCACACTTCCGCTCCATTCTCCATTCTCTTTTTTGAACTTTGCTCTCACTTTGTGGTATAATGGCTCGATAGAATAAAAAAACTAACACAAAAAACATATGTTCCCCCGTGCAAACAAGCCATTTTCTCGCCTTATTGCTCACAGCAAGAAACCACGACTGCAAAAGCTTTTTGCATTGGTTTCCGCTGTATTAATTGTAGGTAGCTTAGTACCCATACCGAAAAACTTACAGCTACTATTTGCAGCTGTTGATTCGAGCATCACCCTTGTCGAGGGCGAAGATATCATTGTAAACGATGCAAGTGACAACGGTTCAGCTATTAACTGTGATATCTATCCAGTGCTAGCAGCATCTTGTGGCATAAGAAGTGCGGTGGAACTAGCCATGAACACATCAGGCCCTAACCGTATTATTTTTGATAAAAGTATATATGGTGACATTGCCCTAAATTATCCATTAGAAATTACTGATGCTGACCCTTTAACGATTGAGGGAACTATCGTTGCTAATGAACCGGCAGTGAGATTATTGCCTAGTGTTGACTTTGACAGTAATCAAGAAGGAGTAACAGTATCTGCCTGTACGAGTACAGCGACGTTATCATTGCCGCTGATACATATTGCTGCATATGATGTAACCATCACTCATCTAAAACTAACAGGCTCAAGTGACTATACACCTGGAAATATTATTGAAATCGTAGATGGCGGCAACAATGCTATTTTGGAAAACTGGATTGGGGCGGATAGCAGAGACCCTAGTAGTTTTGATTATACAGCCACTGGAGCTTCTGGTCATGGTGTATGTATCCACGCCCTAGACAATCCATCCAATGACAACGTGGTGGAAGGAAATATCATTGTGGGTAGCCGCAATGATGGTATCCGAGTAGAGGGTGGCTATGTAGAAAATAATAATACAAACGCTTTTGACCGAATCACAGCTAGTGGCAGTATCATTGCCAATAATTTGATTGGTAATCTTACTGGTGAAGAAGAGCGAGGAATTGGAGATGCTTATCAAGGGAATGATGGCTCTGGTATTACTCTCAAAAATGCTGATGGTGCTACCATTAGACATAATATTATCACTAATAATGGAAGCCCGTTGGCATATGGAGATGGTATTACCCTCTTAGAATCTAATGACAACTTTATTCTAGGCAATTTCATTGGCACCGCTCCGATTAGCGGTGATGACAGCGCTATTGCGGGCACATTTCCCTTGCCGTTAATTGACGACATTAGCTTGGATTTGCCAGCTAATATAAACAGTGCACTCCATGCTGATGGCCACAATGGCTGTGATGGTATTGCCATTCGTTTTTATGATGTACTTACTCTTAGTGATGCTCCCAAATCATGTCCTGAGGAGGCAACTGCCTATGACTTACCAAACAGTTCAGGGGACGCTGATACTATGACACCTCTGAGTAGCCAATTACTGGGTCCATCAATTAACAATAAGTTTTTCAACAACACCATTGCCTATAATCACCGCAATGGCGTATATATTCAATCTCTAGCCTGCAATATTCACTCACAATTGCCTGTTAGACATAATCTGCCCAACATTATTCTCAATGATAATAATGAGCCAGTTATCATCCAGAGTGTGCAAAATACATTTGTCCAAAATGCCATATTCTTTAATGACTCTCGCCTTTCTAATCTGATAACAGGCAGTGGATCATATGGTATTGGTATTGATCTTGAAGATTACGCCACCGCCGCCCTCGACGTCCCAGACGACTCATCTTTTGATGGATCTTACTGGGAAACAAACGGCCTGGAAAGAACCAGTTATGAGTGTGGCGATGAGCTACCTTATTGGCAGCCTAATCAGCCAGATAGCATTGAAGTAGATTTCAACATTTCTGAAAATGACAATTATGACCTGCCGCCTGAAGACATTTCCTTTGATCCCGATGCCGGAGCTAATCGCTTAATCAATGCACCGAGCATTGACGCCTCTTCGACTGCAACTGAGATCACAGGTATTGCTCCACGAGGATCATTAGTAGAAGTGTATCAAGTGATCTGTACTACTGGTGATGATAAGGACCAGATTCCGAGTGCTTATGGTGATATTCGTAGCGATTGTGATATCGACTTTTGGAATGAAGAAGATGAAAATGGTGATATCCTCGACCGTCACAGCTTAGGTCATGGCCAAGGTTACCGATTCTTGGGCAGCACCTATGTCGCTGAAGATAGTGTTGATGGCTCATGGTTAATCAACCCTGCTGACTTTATCGATCCAAATGAAGATATTAGCGTGCAATCTTTTACAGGCGGTATTATCACAGCAACAGCAACTGCAGTAACCACTGCGTGTTGGGACAGTGAAACCGATGATAATGATGCTCATTTATGTAATGCCGATCTAACAGCAGCCTCAAGTGACGATCTGTCAGCAGCGGCAGCAGGAAGTGTAGGTGCTGGTACTGGTATCTGGGTACCTGGCGACTTGCCAGAAGCATGTTGGAACGGGCTTCCTCCTAACGAATCTGACCCTGATTATCATCAACTTCTTTCTGCGGTCACAATTGACTGTTTTGGATCAACCTCAGAGTTTAGTGCGAATGCATACATAGCAGAGCCCGCATATGAACTCACAAAACAAGTGAGCACGCCTGATGTAGAGTTCGGTGAAGCTGCCGAAGTTGCTCCTGGTGATACAGTGAGCTACACCATTACCCTTACCAATACTGGTAGCTCTGTGCTCGATCTGGTAGCTGGCACATTATCAGATGAACTTGACCCTAGCCTTACCTATGTCAGCTGTAGCTGGGCTAAGAGTGATCTAAATGGTGACTTGGGTGGAGGCAATCCTGAGACCGGCAGTAGCTGTAGTGGTACAGGTGATGATGTTCTGAACACTACAAATTTCGGCACACTGGAGAGTGATGCACGCTTAACCATTGTTATTACAGCTACTGTGAACAGCGATCTTAGTGGAGACGCATGTACTATTAGCAATACCGTTACAGTTGGTGATGATGTTTCAGACACCTTGGGAGCAATTGCGACTGAGACAGGATCAACCCTTCTTGATCACACTGCCGATGAGCTGACCGTTAGCCCTTGTGGTGGACCTAGCTTAGTAGTACAAAAAACCGTTAGTGTTTCCGGCTCAGCTGAAACTACAGTGAATACTTCAGCTAGCAGCTCTGCACCATTGGTACCAGTAAGTGGAGCAATTACTTATTATATTGATATCGCCAACCCTGGTGCGGAAGCAGTCACAGGCTTAGTGGTCACAGACACC
The DNA here is from genome assembly GCA_964512325.1 of uncultured Candidatus Peribacteria bacterium. Classification (GTDB taxonomy): domain Bacteria; phylum Patescibacteriota; class Gracilibacteria; order RBG-16-42-10; family RBG-16-42-10; genus JACQZO01. The sequence goes on along the minus strand of CAZEGN010000018.1, from coordinate 17,849 downwards.
TTTCCAAGTCAACTTGGGACTAGCAGCTGGACATGCGCCAGTGCGACAGCTTCTGGTAGCACACTGACTAATCATACTAGTGTTACCTATAATGGTAGTTGTTCAGTGAATACCAGCACTGGTGTTATTACAACAGCCACTACGGTTGGCACTGAAAGTGTTTTACGCATCCGCCTAACTGGCAGAACAGTGCCTACGGCCGTAAACACGACAGTGATGTGTAATAGTGTCACTGCCACTGGTGATGATGATCTTAGTGCGACAGATTCAGCTTGTGTTCGGATTGGTGTACCAGTACTAGCCATGACAAAATCTGCTAGCGATACCACTCCAGCAGCGGGAGACACGGTTGTTTATACCATGACGGTAACGAATAACGGTGGCTACACAGCTAATGATGTGGTGATTAGTGATGATTTGGATGATAGCACAGTGGGTAATACCCTAATCCCTCAATGTGTCGCTAGTAGCGCTAATATTACTGTTCAAGATAGCGGTGCCATTAATAGCAGCACCAATACAGTAACTTGGAGCCTAGGTTCAATTCCTGTTGGAACAACACGCACAGTGCACTTTACTGCTGTGATGCGAAATGACTTAACCACTGCGACTTCATGTCCAAACGTAGCACGCACTACCAGCAGCAATGCGAGCAGTACGACAGCAACCACTACCGTTGCGCTTGGTATTCCAGTTGATGATGCGATCCTAAGCATCAATAAAACTGTGGTTAATGAATCAGATGTATATGAGCTTGGCGATGATGTTCGCTATCGTGTAACTGTGACCAATACTGGTACAAGCACAAGCAGCAACTTATCTGTACGAGATAGTATTCCAGCTGCAGAAGAAGATGTCCGTTCTGCCACCAGTACGAGTGGTACAGTAAGTACTGACGATGATGAGCTGGTGGTAACTGATATGAGTGTGGCTGGAGATGCTAGTGCAACAATTAATTACACAGTAAGTATCGTGGATGGCGATGAATTCCCACTACGAAACTATCGACTAGACGCCGATGCTGATAGCGATGATGACCAGTTCTACGCTGAACGCGTTCGTGATGAAGATATTGCAGACTCAGACTATAATGATGCTGATGCTGCCTTAGGCGCGCGCGATGATGAATATGTATCACTGGGTTCAGGCGGAGAAATTGTGCTCGACATTGCCAACCGCACACGTGGCTTAACCAAGCTTGTGGTGGATGGAGATGGTGATGACTTCTGTATCGCTGAACAAGATTTAGCAGCCGATGGAGATAGAAGCACTGAACGCTATACTGTATCAGTGAGCCAAACTACCAGAAGCAGAGACTTTGAACGTGTTGGTAGAAGCCGCAGCGACACTGACTGTTTCGACATTGGCGATGCTGACTTACCATGGATTCGCTATATTCAGATTGAAGATACATCCGGCAGCGTCAGTGGTGATGCACCGGGAGTAGATATTGATGCAGTATGTCTCTTGAATCTTGGTGGTATGGTAACCAACACCGCAGGCCTATACCAAGGTGATGACCTACTCGGCACAAGTGAAGAAAACATTCTCGTCAACTTTACTGAAGCATTTGAAGATCCAGCGACAGAACGAGACTGTCGCACCACAGCAGTGACTGTAGCAAGTGATCCATTGCCACCGCCACCAGCAGAGCCACTACCACCAGCACCAGTATATGTTGCGCCTCCAGTATTCCAATTACCAAAGACGGGTGCAGCGACACTACCCGCTTTAGGAAGTACAGGCGTGATGGGTGCACTTTGGTGGATCATAAGAAGAATTCGGAAGTAGGAAGTCGGAGAGCGGATGGCGTCAGCAAGCTAGCCACAGGGAGCAGAATGAAATAAAAAAGGAGGGGAACTTTGTTCCCCCTCCTTTTTTGAAGTAACAAGCAACTTTTCACTATTTCCTCCTCACCATTAATTCCGAATTCCGCTCTCCGATTTCCGAATTAATTCCTAAGTCCTTTTCCTCTTTTAAACAGCCAACCATTATATGCTACTAAAATCAGTGTCATACCTAATAATACGCCAGCACTAATTAATGGTGAGATATCTGATTTGCCTGTAAATCCATATCTAAAGCCGTCAATCAAGTAGAGAATGGGATTACAATAAGACAAATATTGCCAGACTTGCGGCAAGCTTTTTACTGAATAGAAAACACCACCCAAATAAGTTAAGGGGGTGAGAATGAAAGTAGTGAAGATACTAATATCATCAAATTTGGTCGCATACATGGCATTGACCATGCCCGCTAAGGCAAAAACCAAGGCAGTACAAATAATAAAGAAAAGAATAATGAAAAGACTATAAATTTGAGGCGCAACAAACAACATGGAAATTATAAAAATAATGACACCTACCAAAAAGCCACGCAGCATGCCGCCAATAGTGAAACCAGCAATAATTACCCAATGAGGAGTTGGTGAGACCAATAATTCTTCAATATTGCGTTGGAACTTTGCCCCAAAAAATGAACTGACCACGTTGGAAAACGAGCTATTAATAACTCCCATCATAATTAAACCGGGCACTAAAAAAGTCATATAAGGTAGACCATTTACGGCTGGCACTTTAGAGCCAATAAAAGTACCAAAGATGACAAAGTAGAGAGATTGATTAATTAACGGAGGCAAAAGTGTCTGAGTCCAAATACGCATAAAGCGCACAATTTCTTTTTGAACAATGGTAGTTAATGCTATCCAATTTAAAGATGTCGGCATACAAAATATTATTACTTGAGCAGATTAAGAAAAAAGGTTTCAAGGCGATTGCCTTTAGGACGTATATCTTTAACCTCAACTTTTAAAATCTTGAGAGCATCTACAACTTGCGTCACAGTTTGTTTGGGATTTAAGTCCACTTCCAAAGTAGTGCTATCTATAGGTCTTGTGGGAAAGCCATCCAAGCTAAACTTTTCTGGCAGAACTGATGTTGTCAGAATTAAAGTGTGTAATTCTAATGAGTTTACTATATTTTTCACACTATCATTTTTTATTATTTCACCCTGGTTAATAATAGCGACATTTTTACACAATTCTTCCGCTTCCTCTAAATAATGTGTAGTCAGCAAAATTGTCGTCCCCTGTTTATTGAGTTCGACTAAGTATTCCCACATGCCCCTGCGCAACTCAACATCCACCCCAGCCGTCGGCTCATCAAGAATTAAAAACTTAGGGTGATGCATTAAGGCGCGTGCAATCATCAAACGGCGCTTCATTCCTCCAGACAGATTCTTCGCAGGTTGATCTTTCTTTTCCCACAATTCCAACTTTCTCAGAACCTCTTCAGCTCTTTTTTCAGCATCAGGGCGAGGAATACCAAAGTACCCAGCTTGCCAAACCACAATATCAAACACTTTTTCAAAAATACTAAAGTTAAATTCCTGAGGAACAACGCCAATCAACTTTTTCGCAGCTGCATGATCAGTGTCAATATCAATGCCAAAGATAGATACTTCTCCGGCTGTTTTATTTACCAATGCGGTAAGAATTCCAATAATGGTTGTTTTTCCAGCTCCATTTGCTCCTAGCAGAGCGAAAAAGTCTCCTTCTTTGATTTCTAAAGAAACATTATGCAAAGCTTTTTTACCATTGCTATATGTTTTGCTCAAATTTTTAATAGTGATCGCAGACATAAATTAACCTTGTTTAGCTGCTAAAAATGCCGGCCTAGTCATAAGCTGCTTCAGCCACCGTACCACATTTACAAACTGCTGATAATCACAGCCGACTGCATCGGCATAAGAGATGGTAATAGCAACATTGATATCAGCTACCGTAAAGCTATCTCCTACTAAAAAATCTTTACCTGCTAGTCTATCATCAAGCATTTGAAAGTAAGGTGCCACCTTTTCCTCTGTCGCTTTGATAATTTCAGGAGTCAGCTCATTACGCATCTTGTAACCAAAAAGATCACCAAGACGATTACCGATGGCAAACATACTCCATAAGCTCCACTGATATACTTGTGCACGCAGCTCTATAGTTTTTCCCAACAATTCAGGCTGAAACTTTTCGGCGATGTAATTGTTAATTGCTAAAGATTCAGCTAACACCAAATCACCATCGACCAATACCGGAACTTGTCCCATTGGATTCAGCCTGAGGAATTCAGGACTCTTATGCTGTTTGCTAGCAAAATCAACCGCGACATGCTCATATTCAGCCTTTACCTCATGCAATAACCAGTGACAACGCAAACTAGTACCTGCACGTCCACCATAAAGTTTTATCATAATAATGGGTTAATTTTTTGCAAAGTCATTTTTACCTAATCTACATAAAACGACAAATTCTTCCTCAATTGCCTCAACAGAAGCTCGGTACACAGAGTGCATTGGTCGTGCCGCTAATTGCTTCAAGCGTTTATCTACGTCTTCCTGCATATTTACACGTTCGCAAATCGTACGCACGAGCAGCATTCGTGCTAGCATCTTTCCAATTTCACCGATTTCTTGTTGAATCGGAGGAAGCGCAGCCGCTTCATATGTTTCTTTTTTTGCACCAACCTTTCCCCACACTCTACGTACCATATCCCTTACCACACTAATCTCAGCACCAAGTCCGAAATAAACTGCCCAACCACGATCAGGATCATCCTCAACCTTAATCAATACATCTCTCATCAGGAATATTTAAGGCTGCTTGATTCTCCTCCTCTCACCAAGCAATGTCAATTAACAACACTCCACAAGCTTGTCAACAACCAGGAATTGTGTCGAATTTAAAAAGACTACTTTGACTACAAGTAGCCCTTTTTAAAGGGTGATCTGGCTTAATTTTTCTGAAAAGTAATCTTATTGAGCTTCAAAAACTTCAGAATCATTTCCCGCTGCGTAGGTGCAAGATTAGCGGGCATATTGTGGATATTAAACCATTCCCAACGTTCTACATCCTCTGGCTCACCGTTAATTGGCACAAAGTCTTCGTCGAAATCGCGAATAAGGAAGCCGTATTGAAAGTAATGCTTATTGGAAAGAGTCATCGGTTGCTCTACTAAAGCAAATTGCGTTGCAGTACGAGCCACAATGCCGGTTTCCTCTCTTAGTTCACGCAAAACACATTCCTCCAATGTTTCTCCCACGTCCAAATGTCCACCGGGCAAACCCCAATTGCCCTTATCATAAGGATCCTTGCGTAATCCCATAAGCAATTCACCCTTCTTGTTAACCACGTAAGCTTGGATGAAAATTTTAAAATGAGGATGTACCACATCATACAAATTCTTGCTTACATTTCCGCCTTCCTTTAACTCTTTTACCTTAGCCTGTACGATTGGCAAATGGGGAATAAAAATATCTTTTGGGAGCTCATCTACCGCAAAAAACTGCCATTCACTGCAGTATTTATGCTCTTTCAGCTCTAATATTCCCTGCCAATGGTTAGAGCTATAACCTAATTCTACCAATTGATAATCAAGTCCAGTCTCTACCATTTCACTTACCCCTAATAATTCCATGCTTTCCAAATCAATATTGACCTCTGCAAACACTTCTCTTTTTGCGCATTCAAAAATGCTTTCTCCGATTTTTTGATGACCGCCAGGCAATCCCCATGTTCCATCACCAAGCACATTTTTCCGTTTGCCTAATAATATTCTATTATCAGCGTCCGTCAGAACCACACACACACCAACTTTGATTTTCTCCGCCTTTTTGGGAGCGCTACTCATACGATTTTATTAGTCTGCAGATAGTAATACTCCTAAAAAATATTTCAAGGGTCTTAGCGCACAGCCTTTTCTTGGGCCCTTTGCCCTTTAGCCATCACATTCTTTTGCATGCGCAGGAATGTTAATGCAATGCTTTCTAGCTCAGCTATTAGGTTTTCCCCACCTGGCAACATATGATTGCGCGCAAATAAATCATATGCACTTACCGCACTTTTTAGGGCCCAGGCTGCTGCCTCTGGCGCAATGTAATCCCATTGTTCACCATCCTGATCACCTTTATTGGCTAAGTAATTCTCTAATGCATCTAAGTGAACCTTTTCACCAGGAGTAACTTTGAATTGGGTGTACTTGTCTTCAGGCAATTTGTGTTTGAGCAGTGTATATATCTGATTGGGCTGTATATTATGTTCTTGCAGAATTGCCTGCTGTCTTTCTGTTGCGAACCATACTTTCTTCATTTCATTATCTGACAGGTCATAAAGGATATACATATAAGACTTTGTACCATACTGCTCATTAAAAAGCTCTTTGCCCTGCACACCATCAAAACGAACTGCAATCGGCACATTGTCGACCAGTTTCAATGTTGGGAGTGATGATTTCTTTTCCATTGTATCAAGATTAAGAGCTTTTATTTTCTCACACCCTAAATCAGATGTGAAGCAAGCAGACGCTAATAATCACTCACCACTCTTTCTTTTTCTACGAACTTCACTGTGTGACCTTGCCTATCACTCTTTCGTTGTAATAACATCGCCTTTTGCCAAAATCCAGGAAACGTCTTTAACGTTTTCAATTCTTTCAGTGTCACCCAAAAGTTTTCAACTCCTTCTGCTGGATTATTTTCTATTAGCACTCCCTTCGGCTGAAAAGCATTAAAAACATAAAAATAGATATCTCTTAAAAATTCTCCATCAGGCTTGTAGTCCAACCAGTGAAAAACAGCAACCAAGTGTAATTCTGCTACCAAACCAGTTTCTTCTTTGAGTTCTCTTGCTGCCGCAGTATGAACTGATTCACCTTCCTTTATTTTTCCAGTATGAAAACCTACATAATGATAAAAGGGCTGCTTTAAACGTCTATTTACCAAATAAAGCGTCTTACCCTTTTCTCGCTTGCTTAGTCGCACCAACACTCCTCTTTTGCCCTGACCTTCGAGAGTAGCAGTATGCTCATCAATCTGACCAACAAAGCTTTTTCCATTATCGGTAAGCACATAATAATTATCTGCGGCTTTTTCGATGAGCCCAATCTTTACTAATGCTTGAATATGATAAGTTACATGATCGGTGGTAAATCCCGCTATTTTCAAATCTCTAAATCGAGCTCGAGGCAAGGCCATCATTTTGCGTAATACAAACATCTGTAGTGGATGCAAATTGTCAAATTTCATAAATATCTATTAATTTGGCTTGATCGTAAAAATAGCTAGCTTTTCCATCAAGTGAAATTGATTTCAGCAATATGCTTGCTTCACTTTTTTAAAAGGCAGAGTAAAATTTCTTATTACCATTAACTTTCTACTTTATGCCAGCAACAAAAGCCAGGTCGCAACCATTACGTGGTGTCAATAAAAAAGAGCAAAGAATGTACGAACACATCAAACACAGCGCTGAAAAAAGTGGCCGTTATGGCACTCGTGCCAAGGAGGTCGCGGCTCGTACCGTGATGAAATATCATCAGCAGTCGGGACACGGTCGTGGACACTAGTTATTTCTTTTCTTCGCGAGCAAATCGCGAATTTCCCTTAGTAGCACAATGTCTTGAGGAGGCGACGACTGTCCCTCCTCTTTTTCTTGATTTGCCCAGCGCTCACGAATCATATTCATCACTTTAACAGCCAAAAACATGGCGAGAGCAATAATAAGGAAATTAATCAGCACTTGAACAAATTGTCCATAGTTAATACTCACTGCCTTAGTGACTACCCCACCATCCGCGCCAATAACTTCTGGCTTTAGCAAAACTTTATAATCCGAAAACGTAATACCACCAGTAAAGTATCCTAAAGGTGGCATCACAATGTCGGCAATTAAAGAAGACACAACGCTATTAAAAGCAGTACCGATCATGATACCGATAGCCATGTCTACTACATTGCCCTTAATAGCAAACTTTTTAAATTCATTAAGCAGATTCATAGTTGAGGGAGATCAATTGTAGCGGGTCCATTTAACAGTTTACCTTTAGCATCAAAGCGTGACCCATGACAAGGACAATCCCAGCTTTTTTCATTATCGTTCCAATCCACAATGCAGCCCAGATGCGGACAGATTGCTGAGCACCTATGCATGACACCTTTCGCATCACAAAAGATGGCTACTTTTTTGCCTTTTTCACTTACTACAGCACCAGAATTAGGACTAATATGTCTCGCCTCGTCTTTTTTTAAGTAAGCACTGTATTGCACTGCCATATTCAGTCCCTCTTTCAGAAATGTTCCTGCCGCTTTGATATTTTTTCGAGCGGGATTATACAGACCTACCCAAGGATTTTTATGATTAGTAATTAAATCTCTAATAATCATACCTCCAATAGTGCCATGTGTTAAACCATGGCCTGAGTCACCCGTGATAATATATATCCTCTTATTCCCAGGATTTAGTCCCAAATAGGCAAGCCCATCAATCGGTTCCATAATCTGGCCCGACCATTGATATTTTATCTTGCCCAATGTTGGGAAATATTGGAGAGCCCAGGCATAGAGAATTTCGTAGTGCAGATCGGCATTTGTAGTATCTTGTCCTGTTTTGTGATCTTCTCCGCCAATGATCGCAAGCTTTTTATCCCCAATCTGAAAAAATCTGACGTAATGATACGGATCGGCAGTATCCCAAAATAATGCATCGGCATCAATACCGGATACATCAGCCACTACAATATAGCTCCGATATGCTGCTTGTTTGGTGTGCATCGTCACCCGATCACAAAATGGCGTATTAGTGGCAACTACTACTTGTTTTGCTAGTACTTTTCTTTCTCCTTCAAGTCTTACTAATACCTTAGTTTTTAGTTCTTCGACATCCAGCGCTCTTGCTTGCGTATAGAAAACCACTCCGAGCTTTTGAGCAGCCTGTATGACTCCATCCAAGTACTTTAGTGGATGAAATTGTGCTTGCTTGGCAAATTCCAACGCTATCTTATTATGAAACTGGCCAGTAGGCAGAGCATTTATTCTTTGTGCTTTTAAACCACTAGTTTTAGCCGCTTTTAACTCCTTTTCTAATTCATCCTTCTGTTCATCGTCAAAGAACAGATAACCGGGCACATATTTAAAATCGCAATCAATTTTTTCCGTTTCTACTATGTCTGCAATCTGCTCAATTGCGGCGACATGACTTTTTACCGCTAGCTTGCTCCCCCTTTCGCCAAAAAGATTAACCAACTCTATGAAACCTTCATCTAGGGCGCTTGCTAAATGGGCACTAGTCAAAGCCGTTTCTCCCTGCCCTAATTCACCCATTTCAAGCACAATCACCTTTTTGCCAGCTTTAGCCAACAAATAAGCTGTCGTCACGCCCCCGATACCAGCTCCAATCACACAGACATCGGCCTCTCTATCAGCTGTTAGTCTTTCCGCTTTTGCCGCTATCACATGAGTATCTTGCCATAATGACACCGCCTTGAGTTGTGGCATAGCAATAATGTTAAGACCTTTTTATTTCATACACCATTGCAGGAATTGAGACAAGAATTACAATGACATAGATCGAGGCACGAAGACGCATTATAAATCATGGATGATAAATTGTAGATTCTGCTGAGAGCGTGTTGTGCTTTCTTCATTGTCTCCTCCTGTCATCTCGACTAGCATGGAGAGATCTTGCCCCTTATACCTATCCATTCCTAATTCGTAACTTGTAATTAGTAACTTCCCCTCATGCGCTTAGCAATCGTTGACATTGAAACAACAGGCTTACGTTTCAGTACTGATCGCATTATTGAAGTTGGAGTAATCGTCGTTGAGAACTACAAAGTCATCAATACTTACTCGACTTTAATCAATCCGGGCGAATCAATTCCTGCCAGGATAACTGAAATCACCGGCATAGCTACACATGATGTTAAAGGCGCACCAACCTTTGCAGACATTGCACAGTCTCTATTAGAAATACTAGCTGACTGTATTTTTGTGGCTCATAATGCAGCCTTTGATTATGGCTTTATGCAAGCCGAGTTTGCTCGCTTAAATCAGCAGTTTCACCCCTCTGCACTATGCACAGTACGACTATCAAGAAAGCTCTTTCCGCAATTTCACCGCCACAGCCTTGCTCATATTATCGAGCGGTTTCAAATAAACACGACCGATCGACACCGTGCCCTAGCCGATGCTCAGGCCGTGTGGGATTTTTTACAGCTGCTACCAACACACTTTGATCAGGCATACATTGACTTGGCCATGCAACAAATAATTAATACCCATAAAACACCAGTGCACATCGAACCTTATTTTGTCCAAGGCTTGCCAGAATGTGCAGGTGTTTATATTTTCTATGATAAAGACAAGACCCCTCTCTATGTAGGCAAAAGTATTAATATCAAAGAACGAGTAAAACAGCATTTTCAACAAAGCACTAAAGAGACTAAAGAGTTTAACATTAATCAAAATCTAGCAGATATTAAGATCATCCCTACGGCTGGCGAACTGGGCGCCTTACTCTTAGAAAGCAAATTAGTAAAAGAACTTTACCCTCTCTATAATCACCAATTACGTCGCACTAAAAAACTCTTTGCATTAAAAAAATCACTCAATACTGCTGGCTATTTTGTTATTACTGGCAATTACATTGAAAATATTGCCTTAGATGAATTGGAAGATATTATGGGAATTTTCACCTCTCAAAAGCAGGCCGAAAACTATTTACGCGCCATTAGTCAGGAACATACGCTGTGCCATAAATTGCTTAACCTTCAAAAAGTCAGCGGTGCTTGCTTTCAATATCATCTCAAAAAATGTAATGGCGCTTGCTTAATAAAAGAGTCGACGACAGATTATAATACACGACTACTACAAAGCTTTGCCAGAACACGTCTTCAAAGTTGGCCTTATCAGGAAAGCATCACCATCACTGAAACCTCCAAAGATGGCAAAATCACAGACACTTTCTGTGTAAATCAATGGTGTGTAATTGAGCAAAGAAGCAATGAGATAGTAAATACTTATGATCTCCAATTTAACTTAGATCATTATAAGATTATTCGCAGGTTTATTCCCTCTACTTCTCCTTTATCACAAAAGGAGGACGTTCCAGTACTATACTAATATCTCTTTGACTTTGCGGGACCAAAGGACGTAACAACTCGCGCAAGTTGTAGCGCTGCTGCACTTTTGCGTCAATGACCATTTGACGCATTACTATCGTTATTTCATTTTGATACTTTGCAGGAACAACGCCTGCTATTCGTGTGGATTCTATTTCATCGAAACCCCAATAAGTATTTTTTAAATCCACACTGAACCAGATGCCTTTTGCAGCACCAGCAGTGCCATCATTATATAGTGCCGCCACGTCAGGTTCATAAGCAACGTACATACTCAACCACGCAATTTCATCATTATACCGAACCCTGCCTAAAAAAACCTTTTTCTGCCTCATCCGAGAAATGTCAACAAAACTCTCTGTTATCTTATTTGCTTGCTCTGCCAAAGTATGATGCAAGTGATGGGGCAAACCATGTTGTCTAATTGGCATAGCTACCATAGGTTTTTCAGGAGTATTCGTATGATGAAAAGGCAAGAATACAGCAGTACCTTCGTCATTAATAAAAAGCGTTTTCACAAACATTGGCGTATGAGTTGCCGCATTTAGCATTGACCCAGTCGCACTCTCACTGGCAAAAAGCTTATCTAAATCTGCCCGAACCTCAGCTCTCATTTCCATTTCTATTGTTCCTGCCGTCAGTTGTTCATACAATGACCTATCTATATATCGCATACCTGTACAATCTGCATCTCCAGTAAACTGAATTTCATCTCCAAAAAACGGTGACACAGCAAGGAAGCGATGAATATCTAAAGTTGTTCTCCCTGGTCGCACTACCCTGTGATGACTAAATGCCGCAAGGTCAGTCTCTTTAAAATCAGTAGGAACATGTGCCACTTCTTCTAATACCTCACCATAAGCATTGCTACGAGGTGTTTCATGAGCATCTGGAGTCGCCTTGCTTTTACCCCCAATAAACTCCCACACCCCATTAGGATGCTGAATTAAAAATGTCCTTTCTTCATCTGCATGTAATTCCACAAAGATAACACCAGCTACTGGCTGCACCATCGCATCTTCTCCTGCGCGCAAATTTGCCTCCGGTCTTATCTTGTCAGTCATAAGATGTAATCTCTCAAAAGCAATTAATACAACATTTTTGACACAATTTCTAGTATTTCTTAAATAGCTATATTTGCCAAAAACAAAAAATTACCCTAGTGTAAAAGTTGACTTTAACGACAAACCTCATGTCACACAACACATCTGGCAATACTGTCAACCACAGTGGGGTCGGTGCACTTGGGCTAGCGGTTGCGGCGGCAATAGGAGCTGCAATAGGGCTTGTCTTTGCTCCGCAGTCTGGCGAAAAGACTCGCAAAGACTTGTGGAATAAGGCACAGGACATAGCCTCTGGGTTTAATGAAACTCGAGAGAGTGTTCAGAAGTTTCTTACTGAAACATTTGGCCGAGTTAGTGATGACTTGGAGCAGGCTTATGTGGAAATTCAGGGGCGCGTGTTAGCTGCAATTGACGACCTCTCTGATAAAGCAGAGCTTACTCAAAAGCGCTACCGTGAAATCGTAGCGGAAGCGGTAATCAGCATTGCTGAAGGCAAAGACTGGGCCGACAAAGAGGTCCAAGCTATCAGCAAAAAGCTGGAGGGCGAATGGGACAAAGTCAAAGCTCGAATCAACAAAGCACCTAAGAAAGCCTAGGTGCTTTTTTAAAATTTAACCATTAACAATATTACTCTATGAGCGTTCTCGATCTGATCATTGTTCTCCTTATTCTTGCATGGCTTGGCGGTTCCGCCTTTCAGATTGGTGGCAATCTCATCCATCTTCTTCTCGTTATTGCTGTTGTGGTGTTTATTTTTAGATTATTAGGCATCCGCACTTAACTGCTAAGTTCTCTATTTAATCCATCTATTTAACTTAAGAATATTTTATGGTTATCCTACTCAACTGGCTATTATCTGCTTTAGCTATTGTACTTACCTCCTATTTACTCCCTGGTGTGAGAGTAAATACTTTCGGCACAGCATTAATTGCTGCTGTTGTATTGGGAATTCTCAATGCTGTCATTCGCCCATTACTGCTGCTCCTCACACTACCGGTAAATGTTCTTACACTGGGACTCTTTACGCTAGTGGTTAATGCAGTCGTTGTCCTACTTGCCACTCGATTAGTACCAGGGTTCCAGGTTGATGGATGGTTAGCAGCGATAATATTTGCGATTATCCTGTCAATTATTAATACCATTTTCGCAAAAGCAGTGTAGTATCGTTAATTTTTATCCATATGAATTCTGTTGTTATTGCTGTTTTTCCTACCCGTTCTCAAGCTGATTCTGCTCTTGCTGCACTTCAAAATAATGGATTTCAAACTAAAGATATCTCAATTATTACGCGCGATAATGACACGGAAACTACCACAAAAAATAGCTCTCTCAGCTCTACTAGTACCAATGTGGCTGAAGGTACTGTCAGTGGTATTGCCACTGGTGGCGTATTAGGAGGATTAGCAGGCTTACTCGTTGGCATTGGAGCCATCACTATTCCCGGCATTGGTGCTTTATTCATTGCGGGGCCACTCGCCTCCGCTCTTGGTTTAACAGGAGCTGCTGCAGTGACTGCTTCTGGCGCTATTACTGGTGCTTTAGCGGGAGGCTTAATGGGGGCACTAGTTGGTTTAGGGATACCAGAACAAGATGCACGCGTTTATGAAGAACACATTCGTTCGGGTGGATTGCTACTGGCTGTGCCAAGTACAGCAGACAATGTTCAACAAATAGAAAATATCTTGGCAAGTCATAATGCGAGCACTATTCGTCGTGTGAATACACCCAATAATCCTTAAAATGCCTACTATGAATCTTTTTACTTTACTCAAAGCTGACCATGGAAAAGTCGAGGGACTTTTTAGTCGTTTAGAAAGTCTCAATGTCTATAAACACAAGCCTCGACACCACCTTTTTGCCAGGTTGAAAGATGAATTAGAAAACCATGCTGCTGCTGAAGAGAAGTTCTTTTATCCAGCGATTAAGAATTTAGCACGAACACACTCTCTAACCCTAGAATCATTTGAAGAGCATCATGTGATGCATATTCTTTTGGCTGAACTGGCTCAGGGCGATATTGATAATGACGAATGGGAAGCGAAACTTGTTGTGTTAAAAGAGCAGGTCAAGCACCATGTAAAAGAAGAAGAAGAGCATCTATTTCCACGTGTTGAAAGAGCACTAAGCAAAGTAAAGCAGAATGAAATTTCGATGCAGATTAAAGAATGGAAAGCTTCTTTACATGAGCCCACCCCTAGCAACTTTTTGACCAGATTTTCTCAAAGTATAGGATTAGCAAAAACCCGATAGGCATAACATTACTCCAAGAAAAGAGGCTCTAGATGGGATACATCTAGTAGCCTTTTTTCTTAAGACCGCACATTTTGTACAAATGTGCGCAGTTCTTCTTGGAAGCGGCGTAGAGAAAACTTTTCAGCATGCTGGCGAATGGCTTGATGATCAAAACTTCTATTTTCCATTTGTCGCAATTCAGCTGCAAATGCGTCGGCTGTTTGCTTGGCAACCAATACACCAGTATCACTAGTAATACTCTCCGCTGCACCACCTTGACCATAAGCGATCACGGGACAACCACAGGCCATAGCCTCAACCGGCACAATACCAAAATCCTCCTCTGCCGCAAACAAAAATGCTTTAGCTTTCTGCATTAACGCTATCTTTTCCTGATCAGTAACAAAACCCAATATTTCAACTGTGGGACCAGCTAATTGTTTGAGCCGCTTTAGTTCTGGCCCAACACCAGCAATCTTTAGCTTCACTTTTGCTTGATTAGCAGCTTCGACCAGAATATCCATTTTTTTATAGGGGATTAATCGTGACATAGCGAAGTAAAAGTCCTCACGTTGAATGGTTGGATCATAGATATGAGCTTCTGTATCAATTGGTGGATAGATAACATGAGCTTCTCGACGATAATACTTTTGAATACGACTAGCCACAAAATGAGAATTGGCTATGAAGTGATCCACACGCTGTGCAGCCAGATAGTCCCACATACGCAACTTGTGTATGGCACGAGGCATCATGAACTTCGCTACTGGATTTAAAATCCCGAATTCCATTCTTTGACGATATTCATGATAGTCACTCCAGTAATAGCGCGTAGGTGTATGACAGTAGCAAATATGCACTGTATTAGGCTTAGTAATAACACCTTTCGCCTCCGCATGACTGGAGGAAATCACCACGTCATACTCTGACAAATCAATATTTTCAAATGCCTTGGGCCGAAGCATTGGCATCATCTTATGAATTTTTGTAGCCAAAGGCAGTTTTTGCAAATAAGTAGTACGAATATCACGCGCTGCTAAAACACTCAATTTTTTGGCATCAAAAACAGATGTATAAATAGGCGCTTCAGGATAAACATCCGCAATGGCCAATAACACCTTTAATTCACCGCCAAATGATGTAAGCCAATCGTTAACCAATGCAACTTTCATGAATAAAAATAAGACGAGAACACTATAGAAGAGCAAAGAGCAAAGAGCAAAGAAGAGGAAGAGGGAATTCAAGATTCAAAATGAAAAATTCAAAGGTGGCGCGGCTCATTCTTTTCATCTCGACTACTATGGAGAGATCTCCTTATTTCTTCGACTTTATACTTTTCTTTTTCTCTCGCCCTTGTTCTTTCTTTTCATTTTGAATCTTGAATTTTGAATTAAAAAAAGACCGTCTATTGCTAAACGGCCTTCTCAAATTCTAACTTCAAATTTCACTCTTCACCATACTTTATCTCCTCTGTCCTGGCGACTACCTACTCTTCCACAGGCAAAGCCAGCAGTACCATCAGCCCGGCTAAGCTTAACTACTGAGTTCGAAATGGGATCAGGTGTGACCTTAACCGGCATAATCACCAGGACAGAAAAGATAAAATAATAGTAAAGTGTAAATTATTTCCAGGTTACTAGCTAAACCTAGGCTAGGTAAGAGGACGAAAATGTCCTAAAAGAACACCTTCGTCCACCAACCTATGTATATAAAATAAGTCAAAAAATCTTTTAGTAAGGATCAGCTTAACCCTTTACAGGGCTTACACTTTCCTCCTATCAACCAGATAGTCTCTCTGGGATTTTATGGAACAAATAATCTTGAGGCGTGTTTCCCGCTTAGATGCTTTCAGCGGTTATCACTACCGAACATAGCTACCCTGCACTGCCGTTGGCACGACAACAGGTACACCAGAGGTTCGTACATCTCGGTCCTCTCGTACTAGAGATCCGTCCTCTCAATTGTTCTAACGACCATGGTGGATAGAGACCGAACTGTCTCACGACGTTCTGAACCCAGCTCGCGTACCGCTTTAATTGGCGAACAGCCAAACCCTTGGGACCTTCTCCAGCCCCAGGATGCGACGGGCCGACATCGAGGTGCCAAACCGGGCCGTCGATATGAACTCTTGGGCCCGATCAGCCTGTTATCCCCGGAGTAGCTTTTATCCGTTGAGCGATATCACACCCACGTGTAGATATCGGATCATTTTAGCCTGCTTTCGCATCTGCTCGACGTGTTAGTCTTACAGTTAAGCGCTCTTTTGCTAATACACTATCAGACCGATTTCCATCCGGCCTTAGAGCACCTTTGCACACCTCCGTTACTCTTTAGGAGGCAACCGCCCCAGTTAAACTGCCCATCAAGCACTGTCCTCACAGTTGGTTAAAACAACGTGAGTTAGAATCGACGTAAAAAGAGGGTGGTATTTCACTGACCGCTCCCCCTCCGCTAGCGCGGAAGGATCAACGCGTCCCACCTATACTACACACTTTTCACATCAATCCAATACCAGACTACAGTAAAGCTTCACAGGGTCTTTTCGTCCTACCATGGTTAATGAGCATTTTCACTCATAATGCAATTTCACCGAGTTTCTTCTCGAGACAGTATTCAGACCGTTCAACCATTCGTGCGGGTCGGAACTTACCCGACAAGGAATTTCGCTACCTTAGGACCGTTATAGTTACGGCCGCCGTTCACTAGGGCTTAAATTCGGAGCTTGCACCCCTCCTTTTGACCTTCTAGCACTGGGCAGGTCTCACTCCCTATACTTCCACTTACGTGTTTGCAGAGAGCTGTGTTTTAGATAAACAGTCGCCTGAATTCTTTCGCTGCGGCCCTGCACCGTTATGGTGCAAGGCAAGCCTTATCCCGAAGTTACGGCTGCTTGATTGCCGAGTTCCTTGAGAAGAAGTGGCTCGATCACCTTAGTCTACTCGACTCACCCACGAGTGTTCGTTTGCGGTACGGATACTAATAATTCTCGACTACGAAGATTTTCTTGTCAGATGAACCATAAGGGATTGAGCTCCACTAAAAGCAGAACTTTCTCCATCAGCTTGACTTAACAGAGATGCGGATTTTCCTACATCTCACGCCTCGCCTTCTGGACGCAAATCCATTGATGCGCCCCTTATTTCCTTCCGAGTCCCTCCGCGTCTAACAACAAGGTCGCAGTAAGGCACTTTCTAATCGCCCCGAAGGGCTCATAAAACAGTATCCTCACATAAAACCAAGCAGTTTTTGTCGAATTATTAGTAGTTACGGAATATTAACCGTATGTCCATCAGCTATGCATTTCTGCCTCACCTTAGGACCGACTAACCCCGGGTCGATTGTCGTTGCCCGGGAAACCTTGGGTATGCGGTGTGGTTGGTTTTAACAACCATAAAGTTACTCATATCTACATTCGCACTTCTCATCGCTCCAGCAAACCTCACGATTCACCTTCACCGCTGATGAGAACGCTCCTCTACCACGTGCACCTAAAATGGTACACGTCCGTGTCTTCGGTACAAGTCTTGAGCCCCGTTACATTTTCGGCGCAAGATCTCAATAGACCAGTGAGCTATTACGCACTCTTTAAATGAATGGCTGCTTCTAAGCCAACATC
>CAZEGN010000017.1:0-26201 GCA_964512325.1 uncultured Candidatus Peribacteria bacterium | reverse complement strand
GAACCCGGGACCGTTTGCTTAAGAGGCAACTGCTCTACCAACTGAGCTACAATCCCATGTGCAAATAATGCGACAAGACCATAATCAAATTTGTCTAAAAAGGCAAATTGTTTTTTGGGCTTGGCTTTAAACCGTAATTTCCTTACTTTAGAGATGCTTAGTGGTTTTATGAAAAAAACAGGTCAGAAAAAAACTCGTTTGCGTGAGCTGTTGATATTAGCTCTTCTGCTTAAATTGACGACATTTTTAATTATTTACTTGGCAAGCCATTTATTGCCTTTTTGCTATGAGTGCTATGCTAATGGCCTGTCTAATCTGGCAGTGAGACCTTGGTCGTCTTGGCTGAGCTTTGGCACATGGGATGCACGACACTATACTTATCTGGTTGAGCTTGGATATCGTGACTTTGTGCCTAGTGCTGCTTTTTATCCGTTGCTACCTTGGTTAACTTTTATTGTGACTTGGTTTGGTCCTAATGCTTTATTAGCGGGCTATATTGTGTCAAACGCTGCAAGTGTCGCCGCGATTATATTGTTTTATAAACTTGTTGCTAACTGGTGGGATGATGAGGTTGCATTTTATGCTTCTTTGCTGCTAATGCTTTTCCCCACCGGTTTTTATTTGAATCTGATGTATAGTGAATCACTGTTTTTAGCTTTGGTGTTAGCGGTGTTTTATTTATGGGATAAAAAGCGACCTCTACTCGCTGCACTCGGTGCTTTTTTCGCTTCATTGGCGCGTCCTTTGGGTGTTCTGCTGATTATTCCTCTCTTGTCTGAATTGCCACGCCTATTATTAACAAAGTATAGAAAGGATACATTACTGCTAGCTCCGCTTTTTATCGCTTTAGGTGCGCTAGCAGGATTTAGTTTCTATTTGTTATTTATGGCTTTTAGTACAGGCTCTCCCTGGACAGGTTTCGCTGCTCAGGAATTCTTTCTGGCTAAGAATAATTTGCTCAATCTTTTTCACCCCTGGCAATGGCTACAGGCTAACTTTCTAAATATAGATCTTGAACTGCATGGCTTTATAAATAGTATAATTGACCGAATTGTGTTCGGTTTGTATCTCATTAGCCTCTATTTTATCTATCGTCTGAAGCAGCCACGTCTGTTCTGGTATTCGGTTGTGATGGGGGTGGTGCCTGCTCTCTCAGGAATAATGATGGCATATACAAGATATGTTTTGATGGTGTTCCCAATTTTTATTGTGCTCGCATTATGGAATAGAAGAAATATCCTCTACATTGCCTTGCCAAGTTATGCTTTGCAGATTTTGTTGCTTATTATGCACGCTTTGAATTTTTGGGTAGCTTAATAAGCTGCTATGTGCTGTTATTTTATTTGACTTTTTGTTCGTATTTCCTTAGGTTGTGCACGTGGTAATTTTTGCGGGAATAGCTCAGCTGGTAGAGTGTCTCCTTGCCAAGGAGAAGGTCGCGAGTTCGAATCTCGTTTCCCGCTCCAATCTGCACCGAAGTTTCGGTGTAGGTCAACTTGAATATTGCTTAATGATAATAAGATGAGCATAAATAAACAGACAATTGAGCTGTATATTGATGGCTTTAATAAGCTTGATCATGAGCAGATTTTGTCCTGTTTAACTGCTGATGTTGAATGGGTCATGCCTGGGCTTTTTCATCATCAGGGGAAAGCGGCTTTTGATAAGGAGATTGAAAATGAAGCTTTTAGTGGTAAACCAGTTGTCGTGCTTACTCGTATGACTGAGGAGAATAATGTTGTGGTAGCTGAAGGGACTGTGAAGGCTAGGACTAAAGAAGGGCAGGTGCTTGACTTGGTCTTTTGTGATGTTTTTGAAATGCGTGATGGTAGGATTCGCAAGCTGATTGGATTTATTGGGCCTGATGAAAAGCGGCAATAATGTGGTTGGCAGGCTGCGAATAGGATGGTATTTTAATTGAGTCGAATTTACTGATTCTATGAAGAAAATGTTGAAGATTAGCATTGCTTTTTTTGCTCTACTTGTCGTTTCTGCTTGTGGATTGACGATGCCTACTTATCAGGGCAATGGCTTTTCTTTGAAGTATCCCTCCGGTTGGACTCCTAGCACTGTTGATAACACAAAACTGGTTACTATTTCGCATTTGAATTCTGCTTTGCGCTCTGTGGATGGTATTTTGACTGTCCAGGCGGAGCCTTTAAATGGCAATGATATAAATGCGGTCTTGGCAAATAATGAGATTAGCCTACGTGCTACCGCTGCTTCACTCGAATCAGAAAAAATGACGATTAGTGATGAGTCAGCATTGTTGTGGCGTTATAGTCAAACAGTTAACAATGTAGTGACTAATTATCGTCAAGCGATGTTAGTAAAGAATAGTGTTATCTACACGATTACGGCTGCCGTGCAGAGTGGTGCAACTGATTTAGGCGACGTGGAAACAGCCATAAAAAGTTTCAACATAAATTAGTCACTATTTGCCCTATCCTTATCCTTACCCTCATCCTTCGAGCACTGAAAAATGGCCTTCTTCAAGGGAAAAGTTATAAGGAGGGTAAGGATGAGGAGAAGAGCACACGTGCTCGTTGGTGGCTCCAAGAGGAATTGAACCTCTATCCAGGCCTTCCTATTCATTATATTACGGCCGTGTTGTAGATGTAATATACTAGAAGATTGGTAGACAAAGAATTTATTGTCTGCGAGCATGAGGGTGAAGTGGGGTTCTCGTCAAGTATGATAAAATGATACTGGCAACAATAAGTGCAGAATAAAATTGTGCCGATGTAATACTAAAAATAGTACTCGCTAGGTTGATACTATCTATTGCTAATGGTTGTAAGTTTAGACCGATCACTAAGGCTATAAAGATGTATTTAAATTGAGAGTTTTTTAAAATAATCAATAGCGCTGTTAGCAGTAATGGTAGCATGATAAAGTAATGACTCCATGCTATAGGAGCAAAAACAGTACTCATCAGAAGTAGCAATGAAATACAAATACAATCTAAGTCTATTAGGGACACTTTCCCCTCATTTCTTTTAAAATAGATAATGGTGAGTAATAGGCTCATTGTTATGAGCATGATACTGATAAATGAAAGTACTGTTGGCATA
Source organism: uncultured Candidatus Peribacteria bacterium (assembly GCA_964512325.1). GTDB lineage: Bacteria > Patescibacteriota > Gracilibacteria > RBG-16-42-10 > RBG-16-42-10 > JACQZO01. The sequence goes on along the minus strand of CAZEGN010000017.1, from coordinate 23,127 downwards.
TTATATATGTGCCAATTGAATACTTCTTCCTTGGGTAGAAACAAACGGATAGCCCAGGCGCTGAAACTTTGATTATTGAATGCTGCTAAAGTGATATGGCTGATTTCCATCAGTCTCTTTAAGTAATCAAGATTTGTTGTGATGCCGTTAAATAAAACGCTTGCCAGTATGAGACTAACTAAACTAATAAAAAAGCTTACTGCTGCTTTTGTTCTCTTGGTGAATAGCCAATAGCCAACAATAACCATTGGGGTGATTTTTACTATTGTTGCAACTGCTAATAGTATGCCAGCCCAAATTGACTTGTTTTTTAAGCTGGCCCATATGCTGGCTAAGGTAGCTAAAAAGATCAAAGGTTGGGTTTGAACTAGAAATAAACTGTAGCGTACAGGTTCTAATAGAGATAAAAGGATTAAAGTTAGTGCTAAGTTGATTGGTTTGAAAAGCGTAGGTGCCCAGAGCTTAGAAATTAGTACTAATGAGCTTGCAAGAGCTATTAAACTAAATAAGAGTACGATATGTTTAAAATCAGAAAAGGTCAGGTTACTTGCTAGTGGTGTAGCCATAGTTGCAACTATGGGTATATGAACAAAAGGATGCAAAAAACCTTGGAAGTCTTTTTTGTTAGCTATTGTTTGCCAATTAGTAGAGTTAACAACGTGAAAAAGAGTCGAGTCATGTTCGTAGAGGGCATCTTTGTTACCTTCGTGTAATAAATTGGCTGCTATATAAATAGATGATAAGTCATCACCAGGTGCCTCCCACCACACCAAACTATTTATCACTGTCCAGATGATGATAATGGTTATTTGTAACCAGTTTTTTTGGAGCACATGCATACAGTTGTGGTCGCCGGTGTTATTTTACAACTTGATGTTAGCATATTAGCTGGCAGGTTTGGTACGTTTTGTTACAGTTAGAAAAGTTGGTTGAGTGGTTTAGTCGTTTGTGTGTTGATAGGTGTTGGCATACATACCTTTATCTCATTTGTTGTCTTAAGATTATCCTTCTCCTTCTCCTCATCCTTCGAGCACTGAAAAATAGCCTTTGCGGAGAAAGGAGGATAAGGATGAGGATAAGACGAGTACATGTGCTCGTTGGTGGCTCCGAGAGGAATTGAACCTCTATCTCAGCCTTCGGAGGGCTATGTTCTATCCGTTATACTACGGAGCCAGGTGGGCAGATTATAGATCATTGCTGGTAATTTAAAAACATATTGCTAAATCGCTTATGGGTGCTACCTTGTGAGGGTATTAGTTGTATCATATGAAAAAAGACATGTCTGACTTATTGCAGATATTGCTGGCCGTTGGTTTAGACAAGCGTGAAGCGGCTTTCTACCTTGCTGCTTTACAGCTAGGAAAGGGGCTAGTTAGCAAGGTTGCTTTGTTGGCAAACTTGAATCGCAGCGCCTCTTATGATGTTGTTCGTTCATTGCGGTCTAAGGGATTGCTGAGTACGGTGAAGGCTTCTGCTGGATTGATGATTGTTCCTGTTGATCCTAGTCAGTTGCTGCACATGCAACAATCTCGTTTGGAATTAGTTTCACAGCATTTGAATGAATTGCGGTATCTGTTTACTGTTGCTCAGCGTGAGCCTGGTGTGAAAATGTTTGAAGGGCTTGAAGGGATGAGGCGGGTTCTGCAAATGGAGTTGGATGAGGCTCGTGATATTAGTATTTTTGGTGATGGTGATGCTTTTAGGCGCGCTGTGCCCGGGTGGAGTGAAGATGCTGCTGCTAAAAGGGTGCGGAGGGGTATTAGATCTCGCCTTCTGCTGCGAGCGACGCTGGTGGCGGTTGAGGCGGCGAAAAAGCTTAAGGTTAGTAAAGGAGAAAAAGCGCGACTGACTATGATTCGAGTCTTGCCGGAGGCTTTAGGTATTTCCGGAGGCTTTGATATATTTAATGACAAGGTAGTGTTATTTTCTTTTGATCATAAAAATATTGCTGTTGTGATTGAAAGCAAGGTCATTGCTGCGATGATGTTGAGTGTATTTAACATGCTGTGGGCAATGGCTGAGACTTACGATGCCACTCTTGTTCGCTAACTTGTTATCTTTTGACAACAGTTTCTTGGCTTGTAGAAATGTTGGGTTGTGGTGTTCTGTTATTGTTGCCTGGTGATGACAAGGTCTTTTTGTCAGGTTACATAAAATGAAGCTACTTAACTAATTTGTTTTATGTCCTTTTCAGTTTCGTCTATGCGTGCGAATGCTAATTTTCTTTTTGAGATGGGAATTTTAGCAAAAACTCCCAGAACAGCTTTCCCCTTTCTTGGTTCAGGTGATCAAAGTGTGGCAGAGCACATTAACAGAGCTTGCTATATAGGTCTGGTGCTTGCGCAATTAGAAGGAAATGTGGATATGAGCAAGGTTATCCTTATGTGTCTGCTCCATGATATGCTGGAAACTCGATGCAGTGATTTAAACTATGTACATCAACAATATGTACAGGTGAATGAAGATAAGATTATTAGAGAAATAAGTGCCCCCCTTCCCTTTTCTGACTTGCTACAAGCTGCGCTTTCGGAATATCGTTTGCGTCAAACTCAAGAAGCCATATTAGCGAAGGATGCTGACAATCTGGAATGGATTATGACACTAAAAGAACAATTAGATTTAGGGAATATGCGAGCTAAGGCAATGATAGAAAATGCCCAGAAACGTTTAAAAACAGCAATAGCTAAGGAATTATGTAGCGCAGTTTTAGAGACGAGATCTGATGCTTGGTATGCTGATAGTAAAGATGAAAGCTGGTGGGTGGAGAGAAAGGAAAGTTCCCAGGTGTGATTTTTTCTAGGCGCAGCCAGTCAAGCTGCTGATTCATAAAATAAAACTATCATGGCAGTGATGACTAACACTGTAGCAATAATGGCAGCTGGTGTAATCGGTTCTTTTAACAAAAGTGCGCCCAAAGTATTACTTAATAAGATGGATACTGCGCCAAAGAGAATCATTGATTTGCCAAGACTAAAATTAGCGAATATATAAAGCTGGCCAATCATTGCTAGTAAGTGAATCAATAGATACCGCGGAAACCAAGATTGTGTGAGTACTGTTGCGGAAAAGCCATTCTCAGCCATACCTTTCCTTCCTAGAAAGTCACTGACTGAATAGAGCCCTTGGGCTAGTAATAATATGAATACCTTGATCATAATGACAGTAGTGACGATTACTTTGTTACACACTACCTGTCATTGTGTTTTTTACAAGATGTATTAACTGTTCATAAAAATATGAACCATGACTGCATTCGGTATCTAATCGTCTCAGTTATAATATGCTTACCAGCTTTTTTCGTTTGTTTCAGTGTGTCTTGCTATAGTAGCTCAATTTGAGCCTCGGTTGCTGGGTCAATTTTACGATTTGATGGGTGGATACTGACAAATATATCTTTGGGTTCGAATCTGCCCTTGGCTAATATTTGGGGGTTAATCATAAATCTAAGTAGTAACAGTATTGGCGTTGGGGTAATGGTTGTTCAATCGTGAGATTTTTTCGATTTGGCCTTAGGGGCATTCTCTTGTATAAATTTATCTTAGCATGTATTGCTAAGATAGAAGTAGTTTGATTTGTTTAAAAACTTTATGCACCTAGAAAAAATAAATGATGAGTTTGGTTCTGATAGTGCGCGTCGAGCTGTGTTAGCTGTTTTAAGTAATCATCCTGGTGAAATGCCTCCGCAGCCCGGTGTCATTCCTCAGCGGGTTCCTTCTCGACCTGATCAGTTGGAGGAACCTTCAGTTGCACCCACCCCTCGGCCAGTATGGGTTCCCCGTGTACCCGGTCCTGGTCAAAAAAGCCCTTGGGAACAGGAACCGACACGTCGTATTGGTTTTTAATTTGGGCTCTTGATGAAGTGGCGTCTCTAATTCTCATTCTGAGCTTTATTCTTCCAGGGGCACAAAAATGCTCATGCTCTAGAATAAGATTGAGAATCAGACTCGCATTGAAGTGCTCGTGGGCGCGGGAGCAGTGGTTACACGCTGTTCAATTTCAGGGTTCTGTTTGTGAAGAGTGTGCGCCATGAAATAAGAGGTGGCAGGAAAGTACTCATTAAAGAGGTCGCAATACAGGAAAAGAAAGCGTGTTCTTCTCCTACTTTAGTCCCCTGTTAGCTAGTAGGGCGCAGTATGGGTTGAACCTTTAGGTTCAATCAGCTGGACAGCTGTAACTTTATTTTCTTTTCAATATCTAACATTGTTCCCAGAAAAGCTTTTTCTGGATCAATATTGAGTTCTTTAGCTATTATTAATAGAGCCCATAAGCAATCTCCCAGTTCATGCTGCAGCTTTTCTTCATGGTTGGGAATACTGCGGAAATTGTTTTTGGCCATAATGAGTTTGCCTAAATCACCCACGTCACCCACAAAGGCCTGCATATATTCAGTAATAGTCCAATTTGCTCTTTTTTGTACCTTATTGAGCTCCTCATACTGTTTTACTATTTCTAAAGCTCGGTTTTGTAAATCTATGAGATTCATAATACAAGATTACTTTAGGATAAAGTAACATAAGTTTGCTTGCGGCTAAAAGTTCATCATCGATTAATACTAAGGTTCCCCGCTAGTCTTAACTCTATTGGGTGTAGTGGCAGTGGTTACATGCTGTTTAGCTTTCGGGTGCTGTTTGTGAACAATGTCTATCATGAGGCACGGAATGGAAAAATGGTGTTGATCGAAGAGGCCACAATGCAAGATGAAAAGATCTACTATTCATCTAAATGAATTCAGTATCAGTCTCTAGGGAACCGTATAGTTGCTAATCACGACTTATTGTCTAATAGTATCTTTATTGCCTGTGGCAATTTAGCTTCAAAGCTCTGACTCAGATCGATATAGTTTAAATCAGATTTTTTGGCTTCACTTTCAAAGTAAATACTATATTGTCCAATCATGTCAGCAATTTTTTCAAATGTCTTTTCCTTTTTGGTATTTGCAAGAATCCAATCGTTGGGAGTTGTGCTCTTTTTTATATTGCGGACAAACTCTTTTGAATCTCTTTTTGAAAGGAAAATAGCCGAGATCTTGTCTGGTCCATGTTTTTTTCTTAGCTTTACAGCTAGTGACGGGGTAATTTGATATCCTTCAATAATATAGTCATTGCCGTCTGTTATTTCACAGAGAATCAGGGTCTCAATGGCCAAGGCGGTTGCTTTTGCTTGCTTTCTGTAGGCCGCGATTATTTCTGGAGTGGTATATTTGTTATAAAAACTGTCATTGTTTTTGTTACCTTTTCGCATTGATGCATGAGGGTATTTATTTTTCAGCTCTAGAGAGGACGAATACTCTCTTCCAATGCTTTGTAATGTATCAGCAGAGATCCAAGGAATACCTAACTGCTTGGACATTTTCTTTGCTAATGTCGTTTTACCACATTTAGGAGGACCTCCGATAAGATAGATCATTTGTATAAGATATTCGACCAAAACATTAACAAAATCTCAACCCATGTTCTACTTCGTTTTATTCTTATTCTTCGATCACGTTGAAGTAGTCCCAATAGAATAAGATTGAGGATCAGAATGAGAATAAGACGATCGCTCGTCGCGATCGTGGTGGGCGCGGTGGGGATCGAACCCACACTCCCGAAGGAACAAGATTTTAAGTCTTGCGTGTCTGCCATTCCACCACGCGCCCTGAATATAATTAAAACATTCCCTTCTTGTCCTTATACTAATCCTGCGATCGCTATCGCCAGTACTTCTATATACTGCTGTTTGAGATTAAGGATGAGGATGAGGAGAAGACGATCGCTGATGCGATCGTGGTGCCGAGGGTGAGAATCGGACTCACGACGCAAGGATTTTCAGTCCTTCGCTCTACCACTGAGCTACCTCGGCTTGGAAAGCGAACGCACTATAAAAGAGTAAGCGCTTTAATGCAAATATTGACATTTGATTTGGTATTGTCATAATACTTATTCGCACATGCATAGCTAACCACATACTATGGATACAACTAATAATAGTTCTGGCCAAGTTGATACCCCATCAGAAGCTAATAGCGCATTGGAAGGGGCTCTGACTCCTAGTGAGTTCGAGAATGATGAACAGTCAGGTCTGCGTGAGACGCTACAGTCTATTCCTTGGGGCAAAATTCTCCTGGGAGCAATTGTGCTCTTCTTAATTATTTGGGGACTCGTTGTCCTTTTTAGTGGTGATGAGTCTGCTCCTATTACAGATGCGCCCGTGGCAATTGAAGAAAGCAAAAAAACAATTGCGGTAGAAAATGCTGCTGAAGCAGCTAGTTTGCTTGGTCAAGCACAATATAATGCTATTATGCAGCCAAACTTTTCGGTAGATGAAAATACTATCATTACGGCAAATGAGCCGAGAATTGGTCTTTTACAGGCTTCAAGTGTATTAGAACAAACTCTAAACTTTGATGTGTTTGCCTATTTGGTTAATGAAAGCGATAAAGCTGCGGGCTTGCGACAATATGAAAACAAGCTCAATCAGGGCACTATTGCTACTGAGCAGTGGTTATTACAAGCTGCGGCGCGTTTAAAAGAGTTAGCTGCTATTATCGCTAATAACACACAGACCCAGGCGCAGCTATTGCGTGAGGTTAATACAATTCTTACTACTGATCCAGCTAGTACTTTGGTGCAAACGCAATATAGTCAATTTGTAGAAACAGCAAATCAGCTTGCTGTATTTAATACGGAGCAAACTTTGCTAACTCAAATCATCAGGCAGGTAAATCCTCTGCTGAAACGTGCAGAAATTAGGAAATCAAACATAGCACTAAATCGTGAAGCCTTAATCCAAGGTATCCGTGTTGTGGATCTAGATGACCCAGGATTAAAGCTGGTTGTAGACCCCGATTAGTCTACTTGTAAAATTTCATATTGAGCGCGACCCTCCGGTACAGCAATATCTACTTTCTCGCCCACGCCTTTACCCAAAATGCTCTTACCAACAGGAGATTCATTAGAAATCTTGCCTGCCATTGGATCAGCTTCAGTCGACCCAACAATAGTATAGGTCTCTTTTGATTTGGTCTGCAGATTCTTTAGTGTCACTGTATGACCAATTTGGACCACAGTGACATGTTTATTCGTGCCGGAAATGACCTTTGCATTTTTGATCTGTTGTTCGAGTTGCAATATTCTTCCTTCAACAAAAGCCTGTTCATCACGTGCCTCTGCATATTCCGCATTTTCTGATAAGTCTCCATAACTGATAGCCTCTTTCAAACGTTGTGCAACTTCGCGACGGCGTACTGTTTTGAGATTGTTAAGCTCAATAGTTAATGCTTCTAGACCTTCTTTGGTTAAAAGCACCTCTTCTTGCTGACTGCGAGTGTTTTTGGTGGCTTTGGAACGTGTTTTGGTGGGCTTAGTTGCCATATGGATTGATATAATCGAAGCGTTTAATTGATATCTTAGGTTAAGATTTGTGTCAATTGGACGTTTATTTTGTCAGAATCTGAGTTACATACATTTCTTCAGGATCATCGCCTACGACAATGCCAAGACCGATATGAGTATAGTCGACATAGGTGCCAAAGAGATTATACGCATGAGCATATAGGTAGTTCTTGTCCGGTCCTTTCTCAGTCATCTTATTGATAATATCTAATACTCTGTCGCTGGGAGTTGAGCTGTCATAAAAGGCATGTGCGATATTTTGTGTCGCTTCACTATAGCCAATAGTGTATTTCTTGCTGGCGAGCGAAAACCACTGGTCAAAAGTCAGACCACTGGCATTACGATGCGATGTCCAAGGAAGTTGGGTGTCTTGATTAGCGTCACGTGCATGCTGCTGTTCATAGTTCTTCTTGGCCTCCTTGCTGAGAAAGTGCCACTGATTAAATAATATCTTGCTTTGTGCTTCAGCAATGCTAGAGAGTTTGGCATCGAGTGTTAAAGGTGGTTTTCCGGCATCTTTTCGCTTTTGATTAATGGCATCAGCCATTTTTACCGCGAGTGCTGAAGGTTCTGGAAAGTCGTAGTTCTGATAGCTTAAATAAATCGAAATAATTTTGGCTGCTTCTCCGCGTGTAATTGCTTGGTTTGGATAGAACAAGCCATTACTGCTGCCGCTAATATATCCAAGAGCGCGAGCTGAATAAATGTAACTAGCTAAATCATGGTTGGCTGCTACATCTAAGAAGGCTTCACCTGTATTATAGTCGGTAAATACACTATTAGTGGTCAACATGAATATTTTGAGAAACTCTCCACGGCTCACTGGTTTGCCTGGACGAAATGTCTTATCTGGATAGCCTTTGATGATTTTGTTGTCATAACTATATTGAATGTATGGCAGCAAACTGTCTTGAGGTGAAACATCACTGAAGGGTAGATTGATTTTTGCTGTGGTAGATACATTTTTCTTTGTGGCGAGAGCAATTACTTTTGTTGTTTCGGCACGTGTAATTGGTTGGTCAGGTCTAAATGTTCCATCACCATAACCATTCATAATTCTGTTCTGTACAACAGCTTGAATTGCAGCATAATCACTATAGTCTTGGGTGATATCACTAAAGAGCACCTCAGGCTTATTGCTAGTTGTCGGTGTGTTTGTTGGAGCTGCTGTAGAAGCTGGAGTGCTAGTGGAAGTGGGCTGTTGTGATGTTGTTGTGGCACTTGGTGTCGGGGTAGTAGTTGTCGCTGTAGTAGTTGTCGCTGTGGCAGCAAAAGTCGGTGTGGTTAGCAGTGACAAGCTGAGCGTAGCAATGCATAAATAGGCACCAAGAGTGAATTGTTTCATAAAAGTTTATTCTGCTTACTTATTAATACGGGGAAAAAAGAACATCGGTTACTGTAGTTTTTATAACCGATGTTTGAGCTAATTTGCAATTGCTCTTGCGACTTTCCCCTATTTTTGTCATTAATACTATTGTCTTATTTAATTCTCGTGGCAAAAAAAGGTATTTTTTACAGTCCTCCCCGTGGCATGCGCGATATGTTGCCAGATGAACATAGCGTTGCCTCTTATATTAAGAAAGTTATCCGTTACCGCTGTCGTCAATCTGGTATACGACGTATTACCACACCCATTTTTGAAAGGCCGGTAATTATTGAAAATTTACCTCATGGTCCGGAGTGGGGACATAAAGTTACTTTTAATTTAGCGGGCAATGTGACCAATGATTTGGTGTTGCGTAGTGGGTTTATGTGGGGGATATGGCGTGCTTATGTGACTCATAGAATGGTCGATGATCCTCAGCCGCAAGAGCTTTATGCCCTGGATTTGTGTTTCGCCACAGAAGAACAACAAGGCAACCTTTTGGTGAAACAATATCTTGGTTTTGATGTGGAAATTTTGGGTGAAGAAGATCCAGCACTGGATGCCCAGCTGCTGAAAATTTGGCAAACTGTATGTGACGATGTCGGTATGAAAGCGGAACTTAAAATAAAGCTGGGCAAAGTTGGCAATCAAGAGACGCGTGCACAATTTTTGCAAGAACTTGAACAATATTATTTAGGCAAAGAGAGATCAATGTGTCCTAATTGTAAACAAGATGCTGAACACAAAAATTTCTTGCCGCTATTGACCTGTGCGGAGGAGGATTGTCAGATTCTGGCAAAGTTAGCGCCAAAACTTGAAAAACTCAGCAAAGCCATGCGCAACTGATCCTTTATAAGAGTACTTGGGTGCATTAAATGTTGACTTCGAGTGGCTACCGAATTTGTTCCCGACGGAATATACTTTTTTTCAACCTTTGTATGGAGAAATTTATCTCAATGAGAAAAAGGTGGGCTATATCGGTCACTACCAAAACATTCTAGCTGAAGCTGAAGAAAGCGGTATTTCAGGAAGGTCCTTGTTTATTAATTTGGAAGAAGTGATTAATGTTATGCGACATAGCAACATCTTTATTCCTTTCAAAGATAATATCCATGTATACGTTGCTCAACTTGGACCTGAGGCTAAAAAAAGAAGTTTGGAGTTGCTCTATCAATTGCGCAATCAAGGGATTAAGGTTATTGGCAGTATGGGTAAAGGAAGTATGCAGGAGCAGGCTGATATTGCTTACAAGTTCCGTATTCCTTACTGCGTCCTTATTGGTAGGATGGAGGTTGAGGAGGGTACTGTAATTGTGCGTGATATGAAAACTGGCAAACGTGAAGCAGTGGCTCTGGCCGACATTAATGAATACTTCCTTTCACGCATTCCCCCAGTTGAGCTTGATCGTGTACGCTTAGAAAAAACAACTACCGGTGCACGCATGTTGGAAGACTAGTTTGTCTTTTTGAGCAATTCATCAATGTTTGGGTATGGCTTTAGTGGACTGTCATTAATAATTTGAAAAGGGTCGCATTGAGTCTGAATCGTTCTGCTATAATAGCCGGCATAATAACTGCTGATACTAAGAGCGATACTTGCTAGTATAATAAATAGACTGTTACCTATCCTTTTAAGTGTCTTCATACGTTTACAGTTAATGGTATTCAGTATACCGTATGACTGTTATGGGCTTCACTGACTTGTTTTTCATCTATGTATTTATTTTGTTTGGGAAATAATCGCGCTTTAGCGGAATGGGAATTGACCACAGTTCTAGCAAATAGACCTTTAAAGCCACATGCTTTGGGACTCACTTTGGATGATAAGAATGCTGCCACTTTAGTATTCGAGACTTTGCAATCTCAATTGGGGGGAACGAAGGAAATTATTTGGTTTCATGACTATATGTTTGATTCTTGGCAAAAAGCCAAGATGATTTTGCAGGGCTGGCTACAAGAGCTCTCTGGTCGTGAAATGACTCTCATTGCTGAGCATATAAGTGACCATGAGCGAAAAAGTATGCTTGAAGATATTAAGACAATTATGAACCGTAAGGTTCGTTATCGCCTAGATAAAAGATATCTTCTAGCTGAAAAAGGCCTGGTTTTTTGTTGGTTGGAGCAGAGTCCTGGTCAGTATTTGTTTGGTATAGCAGTGGGGCAACAATCAATTGAAGCTTATAGCGAACGTGATTATGGTAAGCCATCTCGGTCAATGCTAAGGGGCATGCTTCCTCCGAAGTTGGCACAGATAATGATTAATGGTGCCGGTATTCAGGCTCAGGATATGCTTTGGGATCCTTTCTGCGGTACAGGTACTATTTTGATTGAAGCTGCCTTACTGAATAAGACCGTCCTTGGCAGCGATAAGGATAAGGCGGCGGTGCTCGCCTCTTGCGAAAATGCTAATGCTTTACTCAATGCTGATCAGCGATCTTATATTAAAGCCATTTGGCAGCAGGATATTACTGCGCCATGGACAGAACAAGCGGCATCCGCTTCTTGTATTGTTGCTGAAGGCTTTTTAGGCCAGCCTCAGACTCAAAAAGCAGCTTCCCCTTCTGATCTGCGTCATTTTTGGCAAGAAGTTGAACCGTTATATCAAAAGTTTTTTTCTCGTTTGTTAAAATCTCATATTCATACTATCGTTTTAGGTACGCCTTTTGTTAGTACTGATGCCGGTTTTTCTCGTTTGGCATTACGAACATGGAACATTCTACTGCAAGCTGGCTGGGAAAAAGTCTTTCAAGCTGATTATATTCGTTCTAATCAGATTGTTGGTAGAGAAATTACCAAATTGGTTTGTAGACCGACTAAAAACGCATAATTTTGATTTGTATTTCTGCAATGACGTGCTATAATCCTGCCGGTTAATTTAATGGTTTATTTTTTATGGCAACGAAAAAAGCTGGTGGTACGGTATATAACGGTCGTGATTCCCAAGCAAAACGTCTTGGTGTGAAATTATTTGGAGGTGAAGTAGCCTCTGCTGGTGCGATTATTATCCGCCAAAAGGGCAATAAATACTTTGCTGGTTCCAATGTAAGTCAGGGCAAGGATTATACTTTGTACTCTTTAGTAGATGGTGTGGTTGAGTTTGTAGAGAAAAAGAGAAAGCGCTTTGATGGAAGTGTCAGAGTTGCTACTTATGTGTCTGTAGCACCTATTGCTTAGTTCCTTTTAAGCAACCAAGAGAGTGGATTTTTGAAAAGTGTTTGAATCAAGATATAACAAATAGCGCTTGTTCCACCAGACAGCGCTATTTTTGTACTTACTTTTAGGAAGCTATCCAGAGGGTCTAAAAGCAAGCCACTGAGACTTTTTACAATTTGAGCAATAGTAGCACAAATAATAGTGGCGATGATGGTCTGAATATAAAAAGAGACATCGTGTTTAGAAAAGATTTTCAGATTAAATTTGGAGTAAAGAAAGCTGATACAAAAAGCAATTTGGATAAAGCTGGCTATTGTAAAAGACAAGGCAAGTGAAACTACTTCGAGGTCAAAAATAAATATGAATAGCATGCTAAAGATGATATTCATGAAAATAGTAATAATTGAAATAATAAGCGGTGAAGTAGTGTCCTTATAAGCGTAGAATATGCGCGTAATTATTGGTACTAAACTTTGAGCAATAAAGCTGATCGCAAATATACCAAGTGTATTGGCAGTGATAATAGTATCGGTCCAATTAAATCGACCGCTACCAAAGAGCAATCGAATAATTTCTGTCCTTAGCAAAATAGTAATTACTGTGATTGGAAGTAACACATAAATTACCCGGCGCACTTTATCACAAATGAATGTATGCAATTCTTTATGTTTTGCTTGATTAATAAAATCAGTAAATACAGGAAAACTGGCTACCGCAATCGATACACCAATAACGCCCATGGGCAAGCTTTGTATATTTTGTGCTAAGTTAAATATGGTAATACTGCCCGTAACGAGCAATGAAGCGAGAATGGTATCTACCATGGTGTTAATTCTTGAAACTGCGAGTGACAGTAAACGCGGCGCGCTACTTTTGATCATTTGTCGGAAAGTGTTGTTTTCCCAATTAATATAGAATTGCGGCCTAAAGCCAGCACGCAATGCCGACCAGGTTTGTAGAAAAGCATGGAAGAAGGCTCCTATTACAACCCCAATACTGACACCATAAATGCCATAGCTAGGTGCTAATAACCATATAGCCAGAATAATGGTTAGATTATAAAGCAGAGGGGCCAGAGCGAAGGCTGTGAAGCGTTTAAAGCTATTTGAAATCGCTCCAGTGATCCCACTAATACTAAAAAACAGTGGTGAAATCAGCATGATACGAGTTATGTGGAGTGTAAGATCAAAGGTCTCACGGTCTAGACCTGGAATAATCAAGCTAAGTATTTGTCTACTAAATACAATCGTGCCAATCACAACAACGGTCATTACTAGCATAATACTGGTGAGCGTGTTGTTAGCCAGTTTCCATCCTTCCGTCTTATTTTTATGATAAGTCTCAGTAAAATATGGGATAAAGCAGGCTGAAATCGTGCCAAGGATAATAATCTGGTAGAGCAGATCAGGCAGTTGAAAGGCTGCGTAGTAGGCGTCAAGCTCGCTGAGTCCTCCCCCTAAACGAGTTGCACCAAACATGTGTGTTAGTAAGCGATCTCGCATTAATCCGAGCAAACGGCTTAACAACGAGGCGATGCCCAGAAGTATACTGCTTGATTTGATAATATTTAGGAGCAGACTTGCAGTTTTTCCTTTCATATTTACATATCAGGTTCACTCATCAAGATTTTATGATCCTGCTTTTTTTCAAGCTCTAAGAAGGTCAATGTCCATACCGCATTGGTAAAAACGGTTAGTGTGCCAGAAATAATGACCGACCAGGCAAAAACTAATACTACAAAAGTTACTGCTACCGCAATGGCTGCTGTTTGGGGCAATATGACTTGTGTAAAAGTCGTGATATATACGGCAATAGCAGGTAAGCCGAAAATTAACAATAAATTGAGCAATGTTCTGATAATCATCAAGAAAATAAGCAGGCTAATTAGCAGTGTCTCCTGAAAGTGAAAAATTACCAGACGTCCACTTTTTCTAATAGCATCGACTACTGTAGACTTATGAATAACAAGATGATAATCAGCATAATTCAGGAAAATAGTCGCAAAAGTAACAACCACACCGAAAATAATAATGAATGGAAAAAAGTCTTGAATAATAGTATTTCCAGGTATGTAAACATTCAGATAAAACCGAATCAACAGCACATACATGATGTATGAGCCTATGTGAAAGGCATTGGTCAAGACTCGGAATTCAGTTAGAGGCAAGAAGCTTTGTAAACCCAATGAAATAGTCTTGCTCAAATTCAACTGTGCTTGATGATCGCTCATCTTGGCAATAGCACTAATAATGCCGCCTTCACTGATAATATTTAAAACAAAGGCTAAGCCATAGAGCAGAATGAGCCCTAATCCTAATAAAATTGCATAGCCCAATGGATTGTCTGTATGCGTTTGCAGCAATTGCCACACATCTCTTCCCGTTCCGATGGGGGTAGGCAAGATATAACGAATACGAAAAGCACCAATCAGCAAAGCAAAAAGAGATGCGATAGAGCCTAATACTCTTAAATACCGATGCTCTGTTGTTATTGCCCACGCTTTTTTAAAGATTTCTGGATAATTCATTGAGTGATGCTATTAGTGTGCAGCGCATATGAAGCGTAAGACCATAAACCCTTCCATACTAGCAGAATACGACCCAACAGGTATACACTGGCAAGTAAAAACAACGCAGCAAGTACAAAAGGCAAATACGTAAAACTTGCAATAATTAGCCCCAGCATACAAAAACTAATAGTCCAGACCACAATGTCTATTCCATGTAAAAAAACAATATCCCTTAACTGAGAGAACCAGCTTTTAAAAATAGAACTTATGCTATGTACATGCGGAGAGGAAAAGTAGATTGTTTCATAAAAACGGATAAAAGAGAGCAAGGCGATGGTAAAAAGAGTAACAAGAGCACTAAGCAACCACTGGTGTTGTGAGACTACATAGCGAAAACTAGTGATGGATAGTGCTGTCAGTATTATTTTGCTGAAGTCAAAAACAAATATATGCCACCAAGCTTTACTGGTAGTCATCAAATTCAGGCGGGCATAAGTAAACGGAATGCTTACGCGCCATACGATTGTCAGCAGCACCAAAAAGATCACTAAACTAGTACCTATGGTATAGACTTGATGGATGAGGCTACCGGCAATAGTGCTTTCAATATGGGTATTTGTCAGTACTTCCTGTAGAACTACGAAGAAGCTTTCATACCAAAGCCACCAGCCAAGTAGAAACGCAATAGCCATAAGCATAATGCTGCTATTGCAAATAAGAAATAGCAGCATGTTCTTTCCAGCATAATGGGCTTTTTCCAAAAAAGGATAAAAGTTCATGGTAAATACTACTCAATAGGTAATAGCTTGGGTTGGGATCGTTTTTCAGGGACTGACATGTCAGCAAAGAATTGATCGAATTCTTGATTATCAAGAGTTTCCTTTTTTAAAAGCGTTTCCGCGATATGAGTAAGTATCTTGCGATGTTTTGACAAAATTTCCTTGGCGGTTTTATAGGCATTATCGATAATGCGGCGAATTTCCTCGTCAATTTCAAAGGCTAGAGCTTCAGAATAATTGCGTTGTTCTCCTAGTTCCTTGCCTAAAAACACTGATGAATGCGGATTGCCATAGGCAACGGTACCAACTTTATCACTCATACCAAAACGAGTAACCATTTTTCGAGCCAAATTTGTCGCCGCTTCAATATCGTTGCTTGCACCTGTGGTGATGTAGTCTTTACCAAACATTATTTCTTCAGCAACACGGCCACCTAGAGAGGCGGCAATCTCATCCATGAAATGTGCTTTTGATTCCAACGCTTTATCTCGATCAGGCAAAAACCATGTTACTCCCAGTGCATGTCCGCGGGAAATAATAGAAATTTTATGGACAGGATCAGTATGCATAAGCATTTTTGCAACCAAAGCGTGTCCTACTTCATGATATGCAGTTAATACTTTTTCTTCTTCAGTCAAAATTTTTGATTTGCGTTCTGGGCCAAGCATTACTTTTTCAATTGAAAGCTCAAGATCTTTCTGTGAAATCTTTTCGCGATTCTGACGAGCGGCAAGCAGTGCTGCTTCATTCACCAGGTTAGCTAGATCAGCACCACTAAATCCCGGTGTTTGTTTGGCAATTTTTGTTAAGTTAATATTTTCTTCATATTGCTTGTTTTTGATATGTACTTGCAAAATGGCCTCACGATCATCAAGTCCAGGATTGTCAATTACCACGCGACGATCAAATCGTCCTGGACGCAACAATGCTGGGTCCAGAACATCTGGACGGTTTGTAGCGGCCATCACAATTACGTTTGCATTGGTGTCAAAGCCATCCATTTCAACAAGGATTTGATTAAGGGTCTGTTCGCGTTCATCATTTCCACCTCCCAAACCAGCACCACGTTGACGGCCAACCGCGTCTATTTCATCAATAAAAATAATTGCAGGTGCATTTTTCTTCGCTTTATTAAACAAATCTCTGACACGACTGGCACCTACACCAACAAACATTTCTACGAATTCACTACCAGAAATGTTGAAAAAGGGTACATTAGCCTCACCTGCTACCGCTCTGGCAAGTAGTGTTTTGCCTGTACCTGGTGAGCCAAAAAGCATGACACCATGAGGAATTTTAGCACCAATTTTTACGTACTTTTTAGGGTTTTTGAGGAAATCGACTATTTCAGTTAACTCTTCTTTAGCCTCTTTATTACCTGCTACATCAGCAAAAGTGACACGATTGTTTTCTTTGCTATATAGTCGGGCTCGAGATTTGCCAAATGACATGGCTGAGTTGTTGCTGCTTTGTGCTTGTCTAAAGATAATAAAAATGAAGAATACTAACGCAATAATTGGCAGTACATTGCCTAATAGGGTGAGTAATAATTCTCCTCTGCTATTATCTTGTACAAATACTTTAACATTGGGATCAAATTGGTTGCGTGCAATATCGCCATCTTCTTTGGTAGCTGTTAAATAGGTATTGTCTTTTAGCTTAGCTATGACGGTATTGCCTTCAATTTGAATTGAATCAATCGCGTCACTCGGAAGCTGGTAAATATCGTTGATACCTACCTCTTTAGGAGTGGGACCTAAAAAGTCGCCACTAAAGAAAATAGCAAAAAGAGAAAGAACTAGAGCAAGAACAATAATAGTCAAATAGCTGCGAGGAGTGGTCTTTTTTTGTCTTTCCATGCGAAAAAATTAAATACAGCAAGTGAATTCTACTGGTGAAGATGCTTGAAATCAATATGGTCGAAATGGCTTTAGAATCTGGTATTCTTAAGGCCTGCTTGCTAGCTTCTTCGTTGTTGACTGATAAACAAAGATTTCTCCGTGGATATTTTTAAACAAAACCTGATTGTTGCGACAGTAGTTGCTAGCATGATGAGATGCTGTAATCCACTGGTATATGCTGTTTAACCAACTGAAACTGTAATCTTGTAAGTGTAAGAAATATTTACTTATATAAAGCAGTAAATGAAATTTAAGGTAGAGTGGGAGTTGTAAAAAATCGGTACGTGAAAAATGGGCGTTTTTTGATGATCTCCTTAAATTTTTTTTGATCCAGCCCTGAGTAAACTCATTAAATGCCTCACTGGTTTTTAATGCTTGATCTGACAATTGTTGCATTAATTTGGGTGGAAAATGTTCTAGCAAATGATGGCGGATGTGATTGCGACTAAAGCTAACATCTGTGTTGCTACTGTCCTCGCACCATTCCAAATTGTGTGCCTGAGCATATTTTACTATGTCTTCTTTATCGATGCTCAGTAGTGGCCTGAAAATGCCGTGACTGTTAATGATTGGCATCCCTACTAGGCCCTGTACGTCTGTGCCACGAATGAGATGGAAAAGAATGGTTTCTAGCTGATCATTCCGATGATGTGCAGTAATAATCGCCTGGGCGTGATACTTCGCCTTAAACTTTTGTAATGCTTGATAGCGCAAATCTCGCGCTACTTCTTCAATGCCACGACGCTCTAATTGGGCAATGCTTCGAACTTTTAATGTCTGACTATGAAAAGGAAGCTTGTAATACTTGCTTTTATTTCTTACCAACCGAACATCATTTTTGCTTTCAAGACGCAGCGAGTGGTTTAAAGAAACGATGATAAAATGATAACTAGGAATGTGACTTATTAGATCAAGCAGAGTCATGGAGTCTACTCCACCTGATACAGCGACAATGAAAGTATCTCCTGGGGCAAAATATGTTTTCAATTGCCGTTTTAGTTCTACTTGCAAGCTTTTCATTCTGGTCATTACTACTTTTGCTCTAAATAGCTTTCAATAAATGGCATGATGTTACCATCAAGCACTTTTTCAATATCAGTAGCTTCCGTGTTGGTCCGATGATCTTTGACGATAGTGTAGGGGTGCATGACATATGACCGGATTTGATGTCCCCAGCTGTTTTGATGTGTGCCTTTCAGTTCTTTGAGTTCGTCTTGTTTTTCAGCAAGCTCTAGAGCTGCTAGACGGTTACGTAACGTTTTAAGAGCTAGCTCTTTGTTTTGCAATTGGGATCGTTCATTTTGACATTGTACCACTATGCCTGTTGGTAAATGGGTGATTCTCACTGCGGAGTCAGTAGTGTTTACTCCCTGTCCTCCATGGCCGCCCGCACGAAATACATCTACTCTTAAGTCATCTGGGTGAATCTCAATATGACCACTGTCAGGCAGAACGGGTGTAACTTCCACTAGAGCAAATGATGTTTCGCGTGAATGTTTAGCATTGTAAGGTGAAATGCGTACGAGGCGATGCACACCATTTTCACTTTTTAGAAGACCATAAGCATATAGCCCCTTGATTTCAAGTGTTGCGGTTTTTATACCTGCTTCATCTGCAGGGGCGTGATTCATGAGCTTGGCTTTGAAGTTTTCATGTTCACAAAAGCGCGAATACATTCTAAATAATATCTCAGCCCAATCTTGGGCATCTACTCCTCCTGTGCCGGCATGAATGGTCAAAATAGCATCGCTTTTGTCGTATTTGCCGTGCAATAAGGTTAAGGTTTCAAAGTGTTCTAGCCGGTGGATAAAGTCAGGAACTTTTGCTTGTAGCTCTGTTGCCAGTTCGGGATCATTTTCCGGGGAAGTGATGCTGATCAGATCTCTGAGTTCTTGAAATTCTCGTTCTAGATCATCTAGTTGCTCAAGCGTGGCTGTAATTTCGTGGAGACGCTCATTGATAGCTCTCGCTGTGTTTTGATTTTGCCAAAAATCTGTTTGTTCAGTTTTTATAATGAGGCTTTCTTGTTCCTGTTTCAGTTTGGGAATGTCAAAGATAGTCTCTCAACCGAGAGAGAGTTAAAGAAACTGCTTCTAATTCTGCTTTTAATTCATGCATGGCAATCAATGTATAGTGACAGGATCACTATACAAAAAATTGCAGCTTGGGGGAATTGGTGTTTCTAACTTGGGGATATGGGGATCTGCTACTTTATGTGTTAATCTTTATGTTGTCAAGTTTTAGTGGACATTTATAGAGGAAATTAGTGCTTAATAGGTAGAGATGCTAAGAAATAGTTGGTATACTTAAAAGATTAATATCAATACAAATACTTGTTATGCCGACTTCGAGCTCTACCCGCTTTTTCCTGCCAATCAACAAGCAAGCAACTGTGCCGACGATTACAACCACGCCAGAAGAAGATCACTTTCTGGCGGCGCAATTTGGATATCGCTCTCTTAATAAGAGAAAGGAAAATAAACGTGCTTTACTCATAGATAAGGGCATAAAAAGCGATACACGCAAGCCTTTGGTGGTGATATTAGCGCATTTGTTTGTTTCCATGCGGGATAAGGCGATTCTTGATGAGTTGATGAGTGCTTTAAGTAGTTTAGGGGTGCAGCTGTTGATTGTGGTTGATACAAAGTACTGTAGTGCTCAATTGTTAAAGCAATGTTTGCAGCTTGAAAATAATGAAAGAAATGTGCATTTAGCATTGGCTGCTGGTGATATTGTGGTTTTACCACCTAGTGTAAATACGCATTTGATTAAATCTTGTTTGGATTACGGTATAGTGCCAGTTGCTTTTATTGAGCAAGACTATATAGCTGATTACGATCCGGCACGAGAATCTGGGAATAGCTTCGCTTACAAAAGCCAGTCTGTTTGGGCTATCTTTGCTGCCATTGTGCGTTCATTAGAGACTTATAGGCTCTCTTATGACTGGCAAAGGATACAGAGAAATGGCATGGAAGTCTGAAAGATTTGACGAACACATGAGCTGAGGGTAGCATACGGAAAGCTATAACCCTTTTCATCGTGGCTTCTGATAAAATTGTTATCCATGGTGCTCGTGTTCACAATCTCAAAAATATAGACTTGGAGCTACCGCGCGAAAAGTTAATTGTGATTACCGGGTTATCCGGATCTGGTAAGTCATCACTTGCTTTCGATACTATCTATGCAGAAGGGCAAAGAAGGTATGTAGAAAGCTTATCCACTTATGCACGTCAATTTTTAGAGTTAATGGAAAAGCCAGATGTGGATCAGATTGATGGCTTGTCCCCTGCTATTTCAATTGATCAAAAGAGTGCTTCACGCAATCCTCGTTCTACTGTAGGTACAGTTACAGAAATTTATGATTACTTGCGTTTGCTTTTTGCCAAAGTGGGACAACCTCATTGTCCTAACTGTGGTCGTGCTGTCACTAAACAATCTGTACAGCAAATTACTGATCAGATTACATCTATTGCTCCTGATACCAAGTTAATGCTGCTTGCACCCTTAGTAAAAGACCGTAAGGGTGAGCATGCGAAGGTGTTTGATCAAATCAGAAAAGGAGGCTTTGTGCGGCTGCGAGTAGATGGTCATATGTATAATATTTCAGATACCATTACACTTGATAAGAATCAAAGTCATACCATTGAAGTGATTGTTGATCGTTTGATCACAAAAAGTAGTTATGAAAAGGAAGACTTAAGCCGATTGGCAGATTCGGTTGAATTAGCTTTGGGACTTGGTGAAGGCATGATGCTGTTAGTAAATATGACTACCAGTGAAGAAACCCTGTTTAGTGAGCATTTTGCTTGTGTATATTGTGGCATTAGCTTGCCAGAGATTACGCCAAGAAGCTTTTCTTTTAATAGTCCTCATGGCGCTTGTCAGGCTTGTCATGGCTTGGGTACCAAGCTTGAAGTGGATGAGCATTTGGTTATTCCTAATCCGCGCTTAACTTTAGCGGAAGGTGCAATTGTGCCTTGGGCTAAGACTTCCTCTCGTTTAGGTTGGTACAATCGTATACTAAAAGAGGTGGGCTCTCAGTATGGTTTTAGTCTTAACACACCTTATCAAGAGCTGTCTGCTGAAGCTAAGAAAATTGTCCTTCATGGCACTGGTAGTGATGTCTATTATATTAAAGGCGTAAAAGAGTATGGGTTTGAGGGAAATATGAAGGTGACATATGAGGGGGTAATCCCCAATATGGAGCGGCGTTATAATGAAACGGAATCCGATTATGTACGTCGTGAAATAGAAAAGTTTATGCAAATACTTACCTGCCCTACGTGTGAAGGTAAGCGCCTTAAAAGGGAGGTCTTGGCAGTTCTGGTAGCAGAAAAGTCAATTATTGATGTTACTGCTTTGTCAGTGGCAAGAGCGATTGAGTTTTTTAAACATTTGAATTTGTCTGAGCATCAGCAAATGATTGCAGCTCGTATTGTTAAGGAGGTCGCTGATCGTTTGCAGTTTCTCAATAATGTTGGTCTTAATTATTTAACCCTGGATCGTTCAGCTAGTACTTTGTCTGGCGGTGAGGCGCAACGTATTCGGTTGGCTACACAAATAGGTGCGCAGCTTTTGGGCGTATTATATGTCTTGGATGAGCCATCAATTGGTCTCCATCAGCGTGATAATGATCGTTTAATTGCCACGCTCAAAAAATTGCGTGATTTGGGCAACACGGTGATTGTTGTTGAGCATGATACGGATACCATGTTAGCGTCCGACTATATTGTGGATATTGGACCCGGTGCTGGTAAGCATGGTGGACAAGTAATTGCCTGTGGTACTCCCGATCAAATTAAAAAGGACCCTAAGTCACTTACTGGACAATATCTATCTGGGACTAAGGCGATTGAATGCCCTCCCAAAAAGCGGGTAAAGAATGATCATAAGATCATTATTGAAGGAGCGACTGAACACAATCTCAAAAATGTACGCGTCGAGTTTCCATTGGGCAAGTTCATTGCTGTGACTGGCGTATCAGGTTCTGGCAAATCAACCTTGGTCAATGAGATTTTGGTCAAGGCAGCAGAAAATCATGTCAATCGTACATCAAAGCCCACAGGTGCTCATGGCAAAATTACCGGCTTAGAAAATATTGATAAAATTATCAATATTGATCAGAAGCCAATTGGTCGTACTCCGCGTTCTAATCCCGCAACATATACTGGAGTGTTTTCTGATATTCGTGAGCTGTTTGCGGCTACTGCTGAAGCAAGGACGCGTGGTTATAAAGCTGGACGTTTTAGTTTTAATGTGAAAGGAGGACGCTGTGAGACCTGTCACGGTGACGGTATTATGCGGATTGAAATGCACTTTTTGCCTGATCTATATGTTCCTTGTGATGAGTGTAAAGGGCAGCGCTATAATCGTGAGGCATTGGAAATTCACTATAAAGGCAAGAATATTGCACAGGTACTTGATATGACTGTGGAAGAAGCCGCACAATTTTTTGCGCCAGTGCCCAAAATTAAGGAAGTTTTAGAGACCCTTTTACAGGTTGGACTCGGCTATATAAAACTTGGACAGCAAGCTAATACCTTGTCTGGTGGTGAAGCACAAAGAGTAAAACTTGCCACAGAGCTAGCACGCCGCAGTACCGGAAAGACATTATACGTACTTGATGAACCTACTACCGGTCTTCATTTTGCTGATGTGGATCGTTTACTAAAAGTGCTGAATCAATTAGTAGAGAGTGGCAATACCGTGCTTACCATTGAGCATAATCTTGATATTATCAAGTGTGTCGATTGGATAGTTGATTTGGGACCAGAAGGTGGTGAAGGCGGTGGCACAATTTTGGCTGTAGGTACCCCACAAGATATTATGAAGGTAAAGGAATCGTACACAGGACAATACTTGAAGAAAATTTAGAGGAGATTAGTCGTTCTGATGGAGTTTGGTCCGGCGTATAAGGAAAATAAGAGGGTGTTACTAATTTACGCGTTGTGCCCTCGGCAACAATGCACAATAAGCTCTCCTACTGGACTTTGGGTTAAATTAACGAAAGAGTTGGGGGAAGTTAATATTTGAGTGACCAAACTCAA
>CAZEGN010000016.1:0-31011 GCA_964512325.1 uncultured Candidatus Peribacteria bacterium | reverse complement strand
ACCTCACTCCTCACCAAGTTTTACTGGGTGGCGCGTTTAATCCTTGAATTCTCCGAGAATGAAGTAAGCCAACAGTCGTGGATGGTTTAACCGATCATGGCAAAACCGTTGATGACTGTTGGCCAGACTAAAACTAAACAAATCTCACGGCAAAGCTATACATGCCCATAGAACAAATGCCTTGGATCACGGTGTTTGGCTGCTGGGCTGGTACTTCAATAGTAGTAATACCAGATGGTGGTAAATGTTTACTATAACCCAGCGCTGGAATAGTCAAAGCAGCAGAGCAATCAAAAGTGCCAGCGGTTGTTACTTTGATTATGGTTGGAATGCCTGCTTTTGCGGTTGTGACTCGTGGAGAATAGCCACCTTTGGCTTTAATTTCCACAACCTGCGTGTCATCTACTACTATTGCTTGGCCGGCAGATTCGTTAACGGGGCTAGTTCCAGCATTGCTGATCACAAGTATCAGGGCAACGGTGCTAGCAATAGTGACGATGATAGTGATGATAATTGATTTCATAGAGTATGCTAAAAGTTAAACAGGGGAGCAATAAAACCGGCGGCTACAAAACTGGTAAGCAAATTAAAAACACCAAAGAAGATTACTATAATACCGGCAGTCTTAAAGAAAATGCCCGATTGTAACTTTCCGTGAATACTTAAAGAGCTAAAGCTGAGGATAGCTAATACAGGCAATGTTCCTAAGGCAAAGAAAAACATAATCAGCGCACCCGTCCAAAAGTGGCCGGAACTTAAGGCATAGATTTGCATAGATTGAGTAAAACCGCATGGTAAAAAGAAAGTAGCAATACCAATGAGAATAGGAGTTAACGTATGATTGATATTTCTCAGTCCATGAACGCGTTTCCCAATGAAGCCAGGCAAAGTTATTTGCAACTTTTTGAGACTGGGAAATACATCTAATAGGTTGAGCCCCAAGATGAGTAAAACTATACCCACGATCAATCCTAAGATGAAAGTACTAGTTGCACCGAGTTGAAATGATGAACCAAGAATACCAATGAAGCCACCCAGAATGAAGAAGGACACCAAGCGACCGATATGGAAGAGTATTTGGGGACGAACTTTATCTCCTTCTTTAGCGAAACTAGCTGATATTGAAAGTACTAAGCCACCTACTACTGCCATGCAGGTAGAAACTGACGCAATAAGACCAATAATTACTGCAGTGCCAAGGCTCACTTCTGACCCACCAACGAGATTTACAATTCCTAGTTTTTGCAGAAGTATGAAAAGGGCAATAAAGGCGATGGCAATAGGAATAGCCACCTGGAAATCGGACCACTTAATTGTATGAACAGTCTTTTCAATTGAGACTGTATAACCATGTTTGGTTAAAACACCATTTAATGTATCCATAATTTGGGTCTCGGACTTATCACCAAAATCACCATGTACTTCAATTTGATGCGATTTCAGAGAGGACTTTACAGAAGCAACACCGGGCAGCTCAGCGACTTCACTTTCAGTAAGTAAAATGCACGCTTTACAGTGCATGCCTTTGATATGGAATAGATAGGTTTTCATGAACAGAAAGTTAGTGTAGTAAAAATCATAAATACGTTTATGGCGTCCCTCCAGTTTGTTTGTTCCATATACTAATGCCATTGGGCATTTCTCCTACAGAAATACGAGCCACTTCTTTA
Source organism: uncultured Candidatus Peribacteria bacterium (assembly GCA_964512325.1). GTDB lineage: Bacteria > Patescibacteriota > Gracilibacteria > RBG-16-42-10 > RBG-16-42-10 > JACQZO01. The sequence goes on along the minus strand of CAZEGN010000016.1, from coordinate 29,341 downwards.
GATGTAGCTGTATCAATTACAGAAACATCGTCACTAAGTAAATTAGTGACATACACAAATGCGCCCGTTTTATTCACAACCACTCCATGAGGAGCACTACCTACATTAACAGTCTGATCTACGAGTTTCTCGCGAATATTTATTCTATACACTGTATTCGCTGTCGGTTGTTCAAAATAGTATCCCTGATCTGCAACATATGCATACTGTGAATCTGGCGTCGTATATATCTGTACAGGACCTTTTGCATCAGTTGGTAAATCAATATATCCTTGTTGATTAGTTTGGAAGTTTACCCATGCAACCTTTTTACTGTCATATACGGTTGCAAGTACATACTGACCATTCGGCGTAACTGCAGTTTGGATAGCGGCTCCAGATAATGGGAAAGATTGTATTTCGCCAGTTATTACATTGAGAGAAACTAAAGACTTCTTCCCTATGAGAGCGATAAAGAGCTTAGAATCATCAGGATGGATACGTAGTCCATGAGGTTCACTGTTCTCACCCAAATCAAATATCCTAATAACCTTATTTAAGTTAAGATCCACAGCATATATTTTCCCTTTTTCTTGTGACGCAAGATAAGCTGTGTCACTGGTTGTATTAAAGACGACATGAGCTAAATGGGTGTCACTGTCAATTGCTATTGCTCCTTTAATAGTGTCTGTGAGCGGATCAATAATGAAAATTTGATCTAACAGTCCATCAGTAACAGCTTGTTCTTCATTCTCTTCTTTACCACCCATTGAACCACGCTTGATATTTGCTGTTACCAAAACTTTTTTTCCATCAGGTGAAACTTGGACATTGTGAGCTGTATATTTTACAAATGTATTATTTTGGAGATTAGCTAAATTAATCGCGGTAATGAATTTTCTGCTTTTGGCATCGATGACACCCACCTGACCTTCTGCCTCAAGTGCAACATATATCTTTTCATCATAGTTCTTATTGCTAGCGTTGTTGTTCGGATCATTAAGCAGCACGACAATTATTACAAATGGTGAGGCAATTAATAATGAAATAAGTACCCAATAAAGTTTGTTCATAAATTTTTAAGTAATAGCTAGGAAGCTTACAGCTTTTTAAATTTTAACCGCAGGGAATTACTCACTACAGATACGCTCGACATCGCCATAGCGAAGCCAGCAAAGACTGGTGAAAGGAGCCAACCAAAAAGAGGATAGAACATGCCGCCTGCCAACGGTATGCCCACAATATTGTAAATAAATGCCCAGAATAAGTTTTGCTTAATGCCTCGCATCGTCAACTTCGAAAGACGAATGGCCTTCACTAGCTTAGATAGATCACCATGAAGAATCGTAATACCTGCGCTTTCAATCGCAACATCTGTTCCTGTAGCCATAGCGATACCCACATCTGCTTGAGCAAGCGCGGGTGCGTCATTCACTCCATCACCAGCCATTGCTACTATATAGCCATCTTTTTGCAACTCGCGTATTTTGGACAGTTTATCTGCAGGCATTACTTCTGCAACTACTTCATCAATATTGACCTGCTGAGCAATAAAGCGTGCCGTATTTTGATTATCGCCTGTGAGCATTACTATCTTGATGCCAAGTTTGTGCAGATTCATCACTGCTTCAACTGCTTCAGTCTTTATGGCGTCAGCTACCATAAATATACCTAGAATTCTTTCTTGAGTTGCTAATACTACAGGGGTTTTACCTTCATGTGTTGCCTTCCCGATCACTTCCTTGTCAATCGATAAATGCAAGTCACTTATTAGTTTTACATTTCCAGCAAAGTACTCCACACCATTGACAGTACCTTTAACACCTTTTCCTTCGAGAGCCTTGAAATTACTCATAGAACCAAGCTCTAGCCCCCTTTTTTCAACAAAAGAAATGATTGCGTGAGCTATGGGATGTTCTGACCCTTTTTCTAATGTTGCTAAGATAGAAACAATTTCATTATCAGTTTGCGTGGAGAGATTTTGAATCGATACTAGTTCTGGTTTCCCACGGGTAATGGTGCCAGTTTTGTCCACTACTAACAGATCTACTTGATGAAGCTTTTCAAGAGTAGCTGCATCCTTCACTAAAATTCCTTCTCGAGCACCTTTTCCAACCCCTACAATAATTGCAGTAGGCGTAGCAAGTCCTAATGCACAAGGGCAAGCTATCACTAGTATTCCGACAAATGAAACCAGTCCATACGAAAGCGCTTGAGAGAAACCAAGGGGTGGTGTCCCAAAAATTAGCCATGCATCAAGAGCAAGAACAGCAATTATTAGTACAACAGGTACAAATATAGCTGATATTTTGTCTGCTAACGCTTGAATAGGAGCCTTGCTTCCTTGAGCTTCTTCGACCATACGAATAATCTGAGCAAGCAAAGTTTCAGCACCAACCTTTATAGCTTTGAATGTGAATACGCCTGAAGTATTCATCGTACCAGCCATCACACTATCACCCTTGTCCTTTTGGACCGGCATTGGTTCGCCTGTAACCATTGATTCATCAACGTAGGAAGTACCATCGATAAGAATTCCATCCACAGGAATTTTGGTCCCAGGTTTCACAATGATATGATCACCTTGCACAACTTCATGAATAGGTATTTCCATCTCTTTACCTTGCCTCAGAACTAGTGCAGTTTTCGCCTGCAGATTGAGAAGCTTCTCTATAGCATCACCAGTTTTTAGTTTTGCCTTCATTTCTAAGTATTTCCCCAATGTAATGAAAGCAATCACTACAATTGTCACATCATAATAGTTATGTTCCACATCTAAATAAGGTCGAAGAGGCTCTTCCAAGGCTGTGAGCATAAAGCTATAGAGATAGGCGGCAAGAGTACCAATACCAATCAACGTATCCATATTAGCTTTACCAAAACGAATAAAGCGGTAAACACCATTTAAGTAAGATTTCCCTACTACAAACAAAGTATAGGTAGCCATCAAAGGCAGCAGATGATGGAAAAACTCATACAAATTAGTAGTCATGGGAGCAAGTGCGCCAAACTGACTTAGTATGTCCCACCCCATGAAGAAAATGCTGATGATTGCCAGGGGCAGTACCGCATAGACATGAGTCTTCATAACAGCAAGTTCGTCTAGCTTTTGATTCTTAATTTGATTAGCTGGTGCAATAGAACTGGGTTGTGCCTCAATAACTAATGTATAACCAAGAGGTTCAATAATTTTTGACAATGTTTGTGGATTTGTTTTGCTCTGATCAAAAGAAATGGATGCGGTCTCAGTGCCATAATTAACTTCAGCGGATTGAACGCCTAGTTGTTTTTTCAGTGTTTTTTCAATAATGCTTGAACACGATGCACAATGCATCCCTTTCACTTTATACTTTTGATTTGCAGTCATAGTTAATTAAGATAAGAAATAAAAGAACATTTGGTATTCTTTTTATTTATTCTTTCTTAACAGTGATACCAACTCGAATCAGGGGTGGTTTATAGGCTAAAACTAAGTACTTATGGTGTTGAGTTGTCGTAGTATCAAGGTAGGTAATTGCCGGTTCAATAAAGCTAGGCAACTCTTGATTGTCAGATTGTATCCGGCTAGATCCAGTTAAATTTACTTGTTTCTCATCAGTATCAAAACAACATGACATCGTATTCGCGCTATTTGGCATATCACAATTCATGCAAGCTGTTTCAGACATATCTTCATGATTGACATGAGTTGTATCCGCCATTGCGTGATTAAATGACATTAAACAAATACTGTTTAATCCAATGATCATGAAACTCAGAAATAGGGTAAGAAGCTTTTTATACATGCTGAATTCAGTTCGACAAGTTATAAATCTTCAGTAATTCTGCAATCGCTTTTGGTTTATTCTCTTCTAACTGATGAGCAACACACGTGTCTAAATGTCCTGCCAGTAATTCACGTTTTGCAGTTTTAAGCAGTCCTATTACACTATCGACCTGCTGCATTATATCTGGACAATAAGAATTTGTTTCAACCATTTGCCCTACTTTAGTAAGGGTGCCAGTGGCTTGCTTCACCAAACGCAATGCTTTGCTTTTTTTAAGATGAGTCATACACTCTAATTAACCTCCCCTCCAGGTTACTCTCAAATCAGAAAAGATTCAAATTACTGCCTAAAATCGCTATTAGTTTTCTACCTTATCCTAATACTCATCCTTCGAATCTGTACAAGTTGGCTAACTAGAAAAATACCCTCACTTTTAGCATAAGGATGAGGATAAGACGAATCCTGGCGGATTCGTGGTTCCCCAAACTGCTCGCTATCCAGAAGTTTTTTATGAATTTGCAAAATGCTTCTGAACACCAACTATCATTTGTCTCACACACCACTTAGCATAGGACTTAGAGAATAGAGCACTCAACCATGGGTGTTGTTTCGAAGGGGCGTAATCAATAGCCACCTGCAAGGATATTTTGCTATTTTGAGCCTCGATGACGATTTCCATGTGGTAATTACCAATGATAAGCAGCTTGGGAATGCCTACCGTTTCCCATGATTTTAGATAGGGAGGTTCATAGGCGGTTATTACTTCATCAACATATAATTGCATACCAAACGCTGTACCTTGAAGCTTGATGTGGGATCCTACTTGTCTTCCTTGTCCAGAGTCGATAGATACATCCATATGCCCACCTCCCATCATCCATGATGATTTACTCATGTGTGACGAAAAGCGAGCATGGTCATTAATATATGCAAATACTTTTTCTGGTGTAGCAGTAATGGAAACAGTCTCTTGATAGTGTTGCATAAATAAAGGCTAGAAAAAATGACAAATAACAAGGTTTTAAGGACAGTTTTCCATTACCCCAAAAAGTTTTAAAAGTTAACTAATTACCACATGCCTCCAAAAAATCCACATATAACTTCGGCTCTTGAATGCTTTTCATCCGCACTTTCTCAGCATAACCACCTGAGGCAGAGATAGTTAATACAATATTGCCATAATTAAAGATTTTACCAAAAATAGTTTGTTCCATTGAGACATCTCTTACATTTTTCAAATCAGACATATGTTCTTTACTATGGAGAATACCTTTGTATTCATAGAGCTTCTTCTGAGCGTAATCAATATGATATTTGTGATACAGCCAATGAAATACTACCCATAAAACCAAAATTATTTGCACTAATGATTTGAATATATAAAGACCAGTTAATAGTAAAACAAGATTGTGATATGTATCCATCTGTAATCCTTCAAACAAAGATCTATCAATTAACAGATATACAGCATCACTCAAAAATAGAATCACAAAAAGCTTAAAAGCTAACAAGAATACACTGCCATGAATTGGTTCGTGACTGTTTAATGATCTATTATGCATATTCATTTAAATTAACAAAGTATGAAGTGACTTTAATTATCAGGAACGATCACACTAGCGTTCATCTTGCGTCCTTAACGGCTTTCACACTCCAACTGCCTACGATAGATAGCACACACACCTGCGGAGACCGAGATGAGCTCTAATACGATTGCATCAAAGAAACAATGTTGTTGAGTAAATCCCCATATAGTGCCACTCTCCCCAGCTAACCAAGCACCGATTAATGCTAACATTCCCCAAATACCAGACACAATTGCTATTCCGTGGATGAAAGATGACTTTTTCATAGAATAAATTTTAAATAGTAAAAGTAATTATTTAGTAAGTTGTTTCTCAACACGTTTCAGAGACACAGCATTTACAGCCACAATGATCGAAGAGATGCTCATCAGTAGCGCAGCTATCTCGGGACGCAACATAATATGAAAAGCGGGATACAAAACACCAGCGGCTAAAGGTACTGCCAAGATATTGTAAATAGAAGCCCAAAAGAGATTCTGTTTCATCTTGCGGATGGTTGCTTTACTAAGCACAATCGCTTTCAGAACATCGTTGGGATCTGACTTCATCAGCACCACCTTTGCTGTTTCAACTGCCACATCGGTACCAGCGCCAATAGCTATACCAATGTCAGCTTGTGCTAATGCCGGAGCATCGTTAATACCATCACCAACCATGGCGACAAACTTGCCTTCTTTCTGTAGATCTTGGACATACGTCGCCTTATTTCCAGGCAATACTTCCGCAAAGACGCGATTAATGCTGAGTATTTTTCCCACGGCTTCAGCGGTTGCTTTATTGTCCCCTGTGATCATCGCCACTTCAATACCTTGAGACTGCAATGCCTGAATAGTCTCTTTGGCGGAACTACGTACTTGGTCAGTGGCAGCAATAACACCCACGACCTTAGTGTTTTCAGCAATAATCATTAATGTCTTGCCTGCAGCTAATAAGGCATCGATCTCTGCCCGAAGAGGATCAATAGTAACCTTGTGACTTTCCATTAATTTGAGTGTGCCCACAAGTACAGTTTTATCCTGAATCTTCGCTTTGATACCCAGGCCTGCCAGGCTTTCAAAATGCTGCACATCTTCTTGTAGCTTTATTCCATCTTCATCTGCTCTTCGAAGCAACGCTCTACTTAATGGATGATTTGATTTAGCTTCAATGGATGCCGCCAAACCAAGTAACTCATATTCAGTTCCTTTTTTAACTGCAACAATATCCGTGATCGTGGGTTTGCCTTCTGTGAGAGTGCCTGTCTTATCAAAAACAATAGCTTGAATTCTGGAAACCGACTCTAAAGTGGCAGCATCTTTAATAAGAATGTTGTGCTTTGCTCCAATACCTGTGCCCACAGCCACTGCCGTAGGTGTCGCTAATCCGAGAGCGTCAGGACAAGCAATAACCACGGCTGATATAGCAAATGTTAAGGCCATGAGGAATGATTCAGCCATGAACCCGTACCAGGCAATAAAGGTGATAATCCCAGCGCCAACGGCGAAGATCACAAGGTATTTAGCAAATTTGTCAGCCAACTTTTGACCAGGTGCTTTCGAGTTTTGTGCGGTTTCTACCATTTTCACAATATGGGCAAGGGCTGTTTCATCACCAATCTTCAGCGCTTTCATTTTGAAAGTGCCAGACTGATTGATAGATCCTCCAATCACTTGATCGCCAGTGCGCTTAGTTACTGGCAAAGATTCTCCCGTGATCAACGATTCATCGGTGGCACTTTCTCCTTCGATAATTTCACCATCAACAGCAATCTTATCGCCAGGTTTAACAATCAGGACATCGTGTTTTTTTACCTCAGTTGTCGCGATTAGGACCTCTTTGTCATTGCGCAGTAATCGGGCCTGAGGCGGTACCAGTGAAAAGAGAGCTTGGAGAGCGTCGGTAGTGCCCCGACGTGACTTCATTTCCATCCAGTGGCCAAAAAGAACAAAGGTAATAAGCATAGCTGCCGCTTCGTAGAACGATTCTGAGCTGCCTAAAAGATTAAGTAAGATACTAGAAAAGTAGGCAGCACTAATGCCTACAGCAATCAGAACCGACATATTAAGATTCTTGTGCTTCAAAGCCTGGTAGCTTGAATACAAGAAAAGCCAGCCACCATAGAAAAAAACTGGTGTTGTCAGCAAGAGCAGAAATAGGGGGAGTGAGAATGGAATAGGTAGATTAATACCAAACAACTCTCGTCCCATAGGAGAATAGAAAACGATTGGAATCGTAAGAATCAGTGAAAAGAAAAACTTGTTTCTGATATCTTTTTCCATGAGCGCCGCCATTTCTCCACCGCCAATACCAGTATGATCCATGCCCATACTCATGGTCATGCTCAGCTTGAATCGTTCCCAAAAGCTCAATTGCTTGAGATTGTGGCCATGATGCACCTGCATACTCTTATCCTCATCCTTCACCTTAATTAATGTCATGCCACAAAGTGGGCAGGTGTCAGGCTTGCTCGAGGTTATTTGCGGATGCATTGGACAAACATATGTAGTAGTCATATGAAGGTATATTAATGCTTCACAGTAAATGATGACATCATACCGTTCTCAGCATGCTCTGCAATATGGCAATGAAGCATCCAGGTGCCAAGATTGCTCATATCCACCAAGATCTCTGCCGTTTGTCCTGCGGGCACTAATACGGTGTCCTTCCAAACAAGATTCGTATTCCGTACGCCATTCTCACTTACTACTAAGAAGCGTTGACCATGGAGATGAATAGGGTGTTGCATGGGGTGCATAGAGTCGCCATCATTGGTAATCTTGAGCTTAACTTGATCACCTTGTTTAAATTGCCAATCAATATCCATATTCTTCTTGCCAGTTGCTTGATCAATTATTTCCCATTGAGCACTGTTGGCCATCATGCTACTCATTGAGCTCATTTTATCTTCCCATTCAATACCGTCGGTGCTAGTTTCTTGCGTCATGCCGCCCATCATAGCGTGAGTGGGCATTGTCATGCTCAGCCTTAAGGATTTATCAACTGGTTTATTAAGCGCTTCTCGGAAAGGATCAATACTGGCAGCAATGTCAGAGTTATTATGTAGTTGTTCAAATATCTGTTTTTTCGCTGGGTCAACTGTATTCGATGCAACACGAATAACCCCTAACTGATAGGTCTTGGTGGGTGTTTGGTGAGTAAATGCAAAATTGCCGGCAATATCAAAGTATGTTTCAACAATAGCTCTTTCACCTGGATTTAACATAATTTGATTCTGCCATGTTTCTTGCTCATATTTACCATTGTCACTACCTACCAGTTTCATCTTAAGACCGTCCAAGTTAAGTTGATAAGGACGCACATTAGATGCATTGGTGATATAGAAACGAGCACGCTCACCCTGTTTTGCCTCCCACTGATAATTCGTTTCGCCGTTCACCAATAGAGTATTGCCATAAGTGCCCATAAGCGCATTAACTACTTGCGTGTCATTGACTGTTAGTTTGGGATTACTCTTGTCAATCAACATGTCATTGAGTAGTGCGGTCCACTCATATTCAACCGGATTCCAGTAACTCTTTTCTGTCGGTACAACTAAAAAGTTTCCAGCCAGCCCTAAACTTTGGGTCGCATCTTCACGCAAGTGAGGATGGTACCAATACACACCTGGGTCAGGAAAGGTAAGATCATAAGTGAAGGTTTCACCAGGCTTAATGGGCTTTTGGGTCACATCTGGAACGCCATCGAAAGCAATGGCAGTACGAAGACCATGGGGATGAAGTGTGGTCGCCATGTTTAGGTTGTTCGTCAGCTGAAGATGGATAGTGCTGCCTTGCTGTACTTGGATAGTGGGACCTGGAATTGAACCGTTATAGGCCAACAAGGGTATCACTTTGCCATTGATCTCCTTTTTGACTTCACTGACGTTCATTGCATAGATACCGCCATTATCAACTGTTACTACTGGGGCCGCTTTAGCTTCAGCTCTAGTGTCTAATGCGCTGCTATTGCTCGCAGGATAATGCTGTGGCGATGTAGCAAGGTTACTCGTTGCCATCATACTAGACATGCTTGGCTGAGTTGCTGTGACCGGGCCAGAAAATAAAGACCTATAAAAAGGCCAGTAAATAAACGCCAATAAAAGAATGACAACTGCTATTAGCGCGATAGTGATATACTGTTTTTTCATAAGATAAAAGTAAATTAAGATTAAAGGTGTGGTTTTTCTTCATTGTGACTTTCCTCTGCCCATTGATAAGGTTGAGGAAGAGGATCGGGACCGTCTTTGAGACTATAGTATGTAATGAAAATATCTTGCTTGTCTTCTAAAAGAAGGCGCTCAAAATCATTGGTTTCTTGCCCATTGACATACATTTTCAAGCCATGGTCTGCATCGACTCGGTAATTCAGAACTTGAGAGTTATCAAAACTCTGTTTTAGTACCGCAAAGAAGTCTCCCAGGATAAAGTCTTTTACAGCAGGTGACTCCACATGGATCAGATTGGCATCATCATGCATATGAATAGGGTGGATACATCCACTTGCTCGGTCAATTCCCACATCTTCAGGCAGGGCGACTGCCTGCTTATTTGCCATTATAGTGATGTGTTGATGGGTGTGGACAGTATTTCCTTCTGCAGGCAGACAGCGTAAGGCTAATTGTCTACTCGTCATGCCTTCATAGTCACGAGATTTAGTGCCGACAAAAATAATAAACCCAACAAATAATGCTAGTATTGTTACCACAGTGATTCCCATAACAGGGATTTTTTTCATAGAAAGAATAAGAAGTAAGTAAAGCTAATAAGTTAGTGCTAAATGCAATAATGCTTTGCACAAAGTTTTGCTTACCGATCATTCTTTTTTCCGTATTTGAATATGCTGGGCCCGATAGCGCCAGCGCTCATGCATATAGCCGAAATGCTGAGGATGGCGGGTTCCTGCTACAAGGATTTCTTGGAGTGGCAGCTGAAAAAACACTTTAGTAACGATATCACCATCAATAGCACCGCTAGAATTTCTCTGCAGAGTGTAGCTATCCGGTTGATGGCTGTGATTTGTACTGCCATGACAGGGCAAGTTTTCAGTTGAATGCTCTTCATGATGATGTAGAGCACTTGGTGCACAATGAATAGGCTCACTGGCATAAACCTGAGGCAATGTCATAAAGGCACCACAAAATATTGTTCCCAGAAAGGTCAGAATCGTTGCAATAATGATATACGGTATTTTGATAATCATATTGGTCCTCAGACACTAGCAGTATATGCCTGGAAAAAACAGAACACAATTATTGTGCCAAAACTTGCCACTAATCCGCTAGTTAATGACCGTAACTACAAGTGAAGAACCAAGATGCAGATTGAGGCACATGTGAGTAGTGATAATCGATGGAAAAATGCATGCAGATTTCATTTGTATTTAAATGTGGTAGTATGAATTGCCTGTAAATAAATGGGATAGTATGCCTCAGAAGGTCGATGACATAGATTAGATGGCGAAACCTGATAATCATCCACGTATTATCACTTTTGACACTGCAGAGAGGGCAATCAATAGTTACCGTGCTACAATATAGCCGTTTCATCACAGAAGTACGTAAATCCTTAAAACACGTGATCTAAAATGATGGTAGTAGCTTGTTTCCTAAAAAGAATGCGTCTTGCGCTCAAACATATAAAGATGTTCTTTGTGACAAGAAATGACCAAAAGACTTTTTTACATGCTCATGTGCCCTATTATAGTCAATGGGAATCGCCAGAACTAGTAGCTGATATACTTGCAGAAAAGATAGCGGCGCAAGATGATCCTCGTTGGAGGAACTCGGGAGCTAGCTCACCTGAGGAGTATGCACTTTGGAGTTGGAATGGTTGTGGCATGGCGTGTTTAAAGATGATTTTGGCGCATAAAAGAGAGAAAACAGTTCCTCTGGTGACTCTAGCCAAGAAATGCATGGAGTATAGAGGTTATAGAGAGCCATTAAAAACTTCCCCTGGTCTTTTTTACAAACCTTTTTGTACTTTTGTAGAAAAGGAATACGACTTAGATGCTAAGCCTGTATCGGCGCTTACTTTCTCAGAAATTTCTCGCACTCTGGCTAAAAGTGGCTATGTGATTGCCTCTGTAAATGCCGAAATTCATGAGCCTGAGCGTAGACCAAACAAAGCAGGGGGACATCTAGTACTGATCATTGGTTATGATAAAAACAAAAAGACATTAACGTTTCACAATCCTAGTGGCAGAAATGCTGATTCTCAACAAAATGTCGAGCTGCCATACCAGCAATTCAAAAAGTTCTTTGCTCAAAAAGGCATTATAGTATTTTAAACCATAAAAAGTAGCGGAGGCTTGTTATGGTTTCTGTATCATTACCAATGCTGACTCCTGGTTGCTGACACTATTGTGACTATCATTTTCTAATAGCAAAAGAGCGGTTTGTATTTATCAATCACGATGTTAATCTAGAAGCGTGATAGCTTAATGAGTACCATGAACGACTTCACTCGCTTAATTCAGCATGCGTTAGAGCAATACAAAAAAGAACTCTCCATTGATACCAACCACTTATCCTTGCTATCAATCACCAAGATTGGTAATGGAGAAAATAATCATATATTCAAAGCTTCCATTGGGAGCAATGTGTTTGTGTTTAGGATACCACATCGTCCTGAATTGATTCCCAAACTCAAATCTGAGTTTCAAATGCTTCAAACAATTCCAAAAGATATTGGCCCGATTCCTTTCATTTTTCATGAGAATGCAGGAGAGTCATACATGATTCAATCATTTATTGAGGGCAAATCACCTTTAGTCTGGAATGAGAAACTAATTCATGCTCATGTTGAGCAAATGGCGAGACTTCACAACTTTAATCACGTTGCTGTAAATGGGGTAGACATAGTAAAGCTATTTGAAGCGAAGATTAACTTCAGAAGAGAAAATGATCCTGAGGTGCTTCAAGACTTACGCATATCTCAACTAATAGACAGCCTTATTTCTCAGATTCAAACGCTTGCTGTGTCCTTCATGGATCTTAAAAGTTTAGCCTTCATACATGGTGATCTCCATTCGGGCAATATTCTAGTAAGTGATCATGCTATCAAGTATGTAGACTGGGAAGAAGCAGGAATAGGGGATCCAGCTCTTGATTTGGCTGGACTGCTGGCATCCCCCACAGAACAAGTGGATATTGACACTTACTTAGCTTATTACCAAGCACGAACGCAATCAGATCGCAGCTTAAAGACACGAGTGCTGACGTGGTCACTCTATAAAGACCTTTCCTTGTTGTTACATAAAAAGTGGGAGTCTTTAGATAGCGAAAGTAGAGCTATACAAACAACAGATCGCACATATGAGATTATTTTAGCCGAAATAATAAATCGCATGGAAGCAAAAATCACCCAGCTTGCCTAAGCAGTGTTATGCCACCAGACATGACTAAAACATTCCCACTCGAAATGCCGCATATCCCCGGCCATGCTGAATTCATAGAGGTATTAAATGCGCTCGAGATTGCAATAGAAGCTCTTGCTGACAAAAAGCTCTCATTCGACAGTCTCATTAAATTGGGTGTAATGATGAAAGAGATTGATAAAAACTGTGCAGTTTTTAAGCATGATGCTCAAAGACGAGCAGCCGAAATAGCTGACACTGGCATGACTAATGGATATACAGCAAAAACAGGTGAGGAGATACAGTGGATAAAAGCAGATAACTTAGCAGTTTTAAAGCGAGTGTGTGATGATATAGAAACACTCAATCATACAAACAATCCCACTGATACTGTGATTAGTTCGAGCAAACATCTTGGAATAAATGTAAATCAAGCGGATATTGTAGCTCACATGAAAAAGCTTATTGCTGCCTATAAGGATCTTATTCAGGCTTTACAGAGCCCTACTGCCGCTCTCTTCTCAGATAGACTAGCAGCAAAAGTGGCTTTAATACCTGATGAAAAAAACTTCTATCACATGCTTGCAGTCGCGAAATCTGAACAAGTAAAAATAGAATAAGCTCACCCCACCGTAATCTATTTAGCAAATAGGTGGCTCGTTAATTTTTGGGGCCTTAATCATCAATGAACTGATCACGGCACAAGAAAAAGTACATTACAAAAAAACAGATTAGAACCTAGCCACATTTTTCTATAAAAGCATTGTGTACTCTTGGTTGGCTTACGAGCCGTTAAAGAGGCCAGACCCGCTGATATATTAAGATTGCCTCACAGAGATTGACCTACGACATATAAATGTTATTATGCATGTTCATTTAAAATGTTATGCCAAAGTTTTCTTATGATGGTCATGAAGTTGAGACAAGCGAATTGGAGCCCTGTTTAGGACGCGTGATGATTAGAGATATTGTAAGAGATACCTGTCTAGCAAACAGAATTCTCCAAACCGAAAGTGTACGTTGGAGCCCTTTACCTGATTTACCTGAGGTCGAGGAAAGAGAAATGCCAAAGCAAGATATTGCTCGAGCTTCTCTTGGATTTGAAAGAAACAGGGTCAAAGTAAGGAGACAGTTAAGAGCTATTGTGAGAGGAATAGTGAAAGAATATAAACTTCCTACTAATAACGGTATGGATATCGGTTCAGGGGCAACGGGGGCGATGGTTAGTGATCTTATGCCCACCACGACCAATTGGAAACAAGTGGAGATTAATCCAGCTGCAGTTAAGGAAAATAAAAGAAGACATCCTAACCAAGACATAGTAACCGGCTCTTACTTTAAATTGAAAGCGATCGCGGCTCCAGAGAGTCTAGACATCGTAACTGGATTATCAAGTTTAGATGCTACAAGCTTTCTACCTGATGCGTTAGAAAGTGTATGGTCGGTATTAAAACCTGGTGGTGTCTTATTACATGTTCAAGATGTTCGTCCAGGCAATGGAGCTACTGCACGATGGACTAAGCGAAGAGGTTATGCTGGTGCTCAGTACATGGATATGACGACAGATGGCAGTGTGTATGGTATTTATGATCCTAGGGAAGGATATATATCAGCCACAGAACTGTTAAGAAGAGAACTTGGTGATGTGATCGGCAGTCGCAAAGATGCAGCATTAGTAGTTAATGCGTGGACTACAGCTAAAACTCGCACTACAGGAGCAGAGTTGGGTGCTATTTACTATCAGAATGTTGCTCTAACTGGTAGTCCACAGACACCTTTACCAGAGATGCTTGCAACTGCAGTAGTAACAATTGCTAAAAAGACACGGTGAGTTCAAAAAGTGTCTGTGTATAAGTCTATAAGTGGTTCTTGCTTTCCTCTCCTGTTCGCCTTGCGAACTTCTATAGCATATTTAAATACGGAAATAGTCCATACGCTTGTGGAACTTTAGCCATTCCTAACAGGGCGAGCATTGGAATAGTTTTGTAACTTTCATTTATCTACTGGTATATTCAGTAAGAGCTTCATTGGTAAAATTGTACCTTTATGAAAAAGCAGACAGTACAAGTACAGGGAACAGATATCAGTTTGGTGAAGCTTGGTGACAAAGATTTTATCTCTCTTACTGACATAGCACGTTTCAAAAATGCTGAATCTCCTAAAGACATCGTTAAAAACTGGTTAAGAAATAAGAATACCATTGAATTCCTTGGCTTATGGGAAAGGCTCAACAATCCCAAATTCAAAGGGGTCGAATTCGACTCCTTTAGAAACGCCGCTGGTAGCAATGCCTTCGTACTATCACCTCAAAAGTGGATTGAAAGTACCAACGCTATCGGTTTAATTTCACGGTCTGGTAACAATGGTGGTACCTTTGCACACCAAGATATTGCATTTGAATTTGCTTCCTGGTTAAGTCCTGAGTTTAAGCTGTACTTAATTAAAGAGTTTCAACGCTTAAAAGAAGATGAACAAAAGAAATTGGATTTAGGATGGGATGTAAAAAGGCTCATTTCAAAAGCAAATTATAAGATTCACACTGATGCAGTAAAGAATTACTTGATTCCTCCTACGGTTACTAAAGAAAAGGTGTCTCTGGTTTATGCTAATGAAGCTGACATAATCAATGTGGCCTTGTTTGGTATGACAGCGAAGGCATGGAGAGACAAAAATCCTAACCAAGATGGTAATATCAGAGACTGTGCAACCGTCGAACAGTTAATAGTTCTTAATAATTTAGAGATACTCAATGCAGAATGGATTAAAGAGGGCATAGCACCTAGTGATAGACTCATACGATTAAACCAAAATGCCATCACACAAATGAAAGCGTTGTCTTCCACCGCAGCTGTTAAAAGACTCAAAGGAAGAGAAAATCAAAGTTAATGTTTGCTTAATTCAATGAAAGTCATAGTACAAAATCTAGTAATTTGGTGCCGAGTTTTCTCGAGAAACGATGGAACGCATTAGCATTTTAAAAATGCAACTCACATAGAGATAGTTAAACTTACCAACGATCCCGCTTCTAGGTGGGACTCTACTTTGTAATTCACATAGGAAACTACACATCACAAAGTAATACGTTTTACTCTACGAGACAGAAAGAAAACTTCTTCCTGATAATTGCTGGGACGAATACCATTAGGAGGCATAATAACATGCCCCTCACTAGTCGAAAGTATATCCTTTTGATCGCCTCGGGCCAGAAGAGTATGTGCAGAAATAAATTCCCACATCTTAAATGGTCGTACTAACTCATAGCTTTCATTCGGTAATACCAAGCTGTCAATTATCTCATAATAGTTATACTTGGTCGGCGCTTCTTTCATAGTAGTGACGGGTACAATTACTCCAATATTGGCCAAAAAGGCGAGTGTGCTTTTGATGGCAACAGCAAAAGAAAGTGGATTTTCATGACTACCAGATTCCAGCTCAATAATAGGAATAGCCCGATCGACTCCACCAAAGAAATGAAATGCAGGTACCCCAATCTGTATTTTATCAATGTTAGCAATAATATTTGGTGCCGGAATGTTCCTTAATAAGTCTATCTCGATTGTTCCACCCAAAATCATGATTGGTTCAGCTTCCTGAGTTGTGCTGTGGATATCTAAGGCATAATCCCAAGTAGCATAGAGGGGATAAAGTTCTTGGATACGCTGTAACTCATAAGGCAAGGCATCGCCAGCAAGTGACAGCACATTTTCTGGTAAACGATTCATATTCATATCCAGAAACCTGGCTCTCTGTTTTTCCTCTGCTGATTTTGCCTCAAAGTATTTCTTAACCCCCGCCAAATTATTAACCACAAGAAAAAGTTTCCCTGAAAGCAGGTTCCTTTGGATATTAAACTTATTCAGTAAATAATCTAAAACATATAAACCACTGGGTTCATTAGCGTGGGTACAAGCAGTGATGCCAATGACCGGCCCTGGTCTGCCGGAGTCAATAGAAACTACTCCAGGAATAGCATCATAAAACTGCTTTAGAAAGAATTGATACAACTGATATATTTTTTCCATAAAATCATGATTAAATAGCAAGTATATCCAAAGCCAAAGAACGAACTTTTAATTGTACTAAAGCGCGCGCCATATCTTTCAATTCTTCCCGATTACGATAGAGGAGTGCCGCATTAAAGTTCTGCCTTTGTTCTCCTTCAGCCAGTGCTGCTAAACGAAACATCTGCCTGCTAGTACCTTCACTGGCATATTCTTTTAAAATAGTCCTAAAGCATGTACGCGCAGTATCAATGTATGCTGTAAAAGGTATTACTTTTTGATCACGGCCACTATTAAGGGCTTGAATAAGTGGTGCGGATACTGCCGTTAATCTAAAATTAGGATCAATGATACATAAATCGCCATTTTTTCTTACAATAATATCCAGTCCACCCATACCAAACCAGCCCATCTGTCGCACTTTCGGTAAAACTTCAGATACCAAAGTGGCTTGAATATTAGCCGCTAGCTTTGCATTCACGTCAATAAAGCTACCCAAAAACTCGCCAGCTTGCGTAATAAGTTGACGACCAAATCCAAGCACTTGAATAGGTTTTTCCTTATCAAATGGAATTGCAAATTGAACACCATAGCCGCCTTCCTCATCGCTTTCCACATATTCTTCAACAAAAATAGGAGCTTTTATATTACGAAACTTTTCGCGAGCTTTACCAAGTAATGAATTACCTCCCCAAGCGTTCTTTTTACATATCACCACACCATCACCAGCACTTGATGAGCTGACTTTGACTACACAAGAGCTAGCAAACTCTCCTTCGAAAGCAGTAAATGCGGCTCCATTGGGAAATTGAGCATATCGTCGAGGTAGATATTTTTGATCAACCCACTGGGGTAAATTCGCTTTATCATTTAAAAATGTAGTGAGTTGAGGATCTATTTGATACAGCGAATCGACTTTAGGCCCTCTGAATGGCTGTGCCATATTTAGCTTCCCTGCAGGAATGCGTGCGATTAAGGCTCTTTCTACAGTTTTATTACGTTCTAGATCAACAAGATTCCCATCAATTTCTTTTGGTAGCGTTATGACTTGATTATCATCAACCAAGTTATAGCCCAAAGTATCACGCAAAAATCTCCTAGTAGCTGTTTGAGCTGGTCGCTCAAACACAACTGTTTGCATCTGATCAGTGGGTCTGATAGTAGCTAAAGGTCTGGCTGATACTAGTTCCTCTACCCAAGGAGGGACAGTATTATAGAAACCTGAAGCTTCTCCACTGGGGTAACCATAAAATAGAGTAGTATCACGAGGATAATAATCAGCAATGCTTACTTTAGGCGTTAGAATATTTGAAGACATATATTTAGAGATAAAAATAAAAAAGCCACCTACTCAATTGAGATAGGTAGCTAATAGCACACACTTAAATCAGCAACCTTCTCAATGGCGCTGATGGCGATGATTATAGAGTCTTTCCAAAACTAATTTGTAACCACCCATGCCACGTGTTAGCCATTGGTTTACTCGTGTCACGGTTGCAATACTTGCCCCACTATTCTTTGCAACTACTCTTTGTGTCTTGCCTTCACTAAGTTGGCGAGCCACTTCAAGCCGCAATGCCAACTCATCTATTTCAGGCAAAGTTAGTAAGTCTCGCAAGAGAGCCGCTACTTCAGCTTCGCTTTTGACCTCAATAAATGCGCGATATAGTTGTTTCTCCCTTGTATTCATGTACTACTACGCTAATGCATTTGTAATGTAGCAATAACTTAGACAAATGTAAATGGCGCCAGCCGTATTCCGAGGCGATTTCTTACACCAGTTTAAACAGAAACCAATGTAGCTGGTGGTCTAAGTAGAGTCATGAACTCTCGCTTGGTTAGCTTGAGGACTATGTGAGAACAATCGCTATAGAATCAAGATATGCTTTTGTTAAGTTTCAGCATTGAAGTCATTTGGACAAATTTCCAATCATAGTACTCAAAGTACAATTATGTTATATTTCTTCTAGATCATCTATGTAGGTCGCATTATTTAATAGTAGTTTATAAAATGTTGTTAATTAAACATGTGTTAATCTTGTTAACACTACTAGCTATTGCAGGAGCAGCATATGTTTCTTATATAGCAATAATTCCTATCTGGTTCAGCTTTGTACTAGTAATAGCGTTAAGTATTTATTATTTTTTGAAGGAAATTACCTTGCGCAATATTTTTCTATCGCTTCTCTTCCCGATAATTTATGGTATTGGTATCAATGCGATTATATTTGTTGACGCTAAACTAGCTGTCTGTGAGGCCGATATCGTGTGTGGTGATAACAATATGTTGATAGGTTTCGGTCTTCTAGTCACCCTAATCATCACTGTCACAAGTTCTTTTATTGTAGGCATTACTGGCTGTATTTTCTATCTAAAAAGACATACGCACTTGCAGAAACCTTAGTGACAATTACTAAAAAAGAGCCCATTATATCCAAGGACGACGTGGGTATGAATGTCTTCCGGAAGATCACTAGCAACCTTGTTGTTTGCTTATCGAACCTATAAGCTCAACCATAGTTCAGAAAAGTATGAGCAGTTTTTTTGATACAAAGATAGTGCTCAATTCTCAACATGAGCAAAATTTATACCACTATGAAAATAAACCAGATTATACTTAATGACTCTGCTAATGAGTTTATCGAGTTATTAAAAAGTGATTCCAACGTCCAGGGAATAATTTTATTTGGTTCCTGGGCAAGAGGTAATAATCATGCAGGCAGTGATATAGACTTGGTGGTTATTGTGAATGATGGTAATCGTAGGTATGTAGAAAAAAGAAAAGGGCAAGTATTTGAAATAGTTCTGTTACGTATGAGAAAGCTCTTCAGTTCTGGGAAAATAATAAAGATGATGCGGCAGGAGTTTGGGAAGTAGCAAAAGTTTTATTTGATAGAAAAGGTAAAATACAAGAACTAAAAGAAAAAGTGGAAAAAGTACTTAATGCTGGAAAAGATAAATTAGACAGTGAAGCAATTCAACTCTTGGAATACGAATCAAAAGAGTATATTCAATACGCACAAAGAATTGCTACGACTGATCCAGTAACTGCAAGCTTTATGGCTGAAATGGAAATGATATCTTTAACTGAAAAGTTCTTTGACATTCGGAGGACATGGACTCCTGCCCCTAAACAGCGTGTTAGTAAGATTAACGAGTTACATCCAGCTTTATATTTGCTTATTAAGCAGTTTTACCATTCGCAAAGTTCTCTAATAGAAAAGTTACAAATCTTGGAAAAGGTGGTTCCTTTAACTTTCCTGAAACCCAAAGAATCTTAATGAAATAAGATGGTCTTTTTCTTATATCTATTTTGATCTTTACCTTTAGAGTGTTTAGAGAGTGCTTACAATAAACAACTATTAGTTGCTAGTAATAGGCAATGCGTCTTGATACCTCTCATAAAAATCAAGTCGCTCTCTTAGATAATGTCGAGTAGGCGGTTGAAAATAACCAGCAGCTCTTAAAGCATTAGTAATATTGGTTAGCGCCTCTAGCTGCCTAGCATCATGTCGTTGCCACCTAGCTGGTATTGAATTATAGAGGTAATGTCCCTCACTGTCATATAGTTCGTGATTGTTGGTTATACGTACATATTCCAATGCTTCTATGAGAAACGACTCCAACATAAAGTCCCTGGTTAGTAGTGGCCTAGCTTGAGGACTAGCACTTGCAACAATAGCCGCAAGCGCAACTTCTAGAGCAGCCAGTTCATTCGGTACCTGAGCTCCTAAAGTATACTGACGACTGCGCATGCCAATTGCTAGATCACGAACAGCTGATCGAACCTCTCTGTACGCTCTTGCCTCTTGGATCAGTGGATCATTTCCAACTAGATTTTCATCACGGCCATTGGCTGCTTGCCGAATCATGGTGTGCAAAAGCAAATGCTTCATTACAACATCTTTTGCGGTCCAGTGCCGAATAACACCTATTAAACGTTGACGAATGGCGGGATCAGTAGCTGTCTGTAGTAGTGAAACTATACTTTCCGCACAAGGCATGAGATTGAGATGCTGTTCTTCTCTGATCACATCACCTTCATCATTGCGAGGGATTTCAACAATGATATTTCCATGATCGTCAATGCTTCTTGCATACTGTTCAAGCAGACTTAATGCTCTTGCTTGAGTATCGGGCGATAACTCATACATAAGTCTGGCATTAAACTCATTCGTGACTACGTCGCGAGAGTAAATACGAGTAGTGCGCAGCGCATCTCGGTAGTAATCCCGAGAAGATTCTGCACTAGCCGCTCCACCAGTGTCTCCTGAATGCCCTAAACTTTCAGCCATCATATGATAACCAAAATACAGTAAAGAACATATCTGCTGATACAGAAATGGACTAATTTCCCGGTGGTGAAAGTTTGCTAGTGACCTTTGTTGCATGATGTATAAATAGCTCTCAATCTCTTCTATAGCAGCACTAAGTCTATTAAGATCTCTCGAGCTTAAAGCCGGAGTTTGTGGATGAGGCTCAGTAAATGAAGCGTCCAGCGCAATTTTTTTGCGTAAGTAAAACTCATGTAACAAATTAAACATTTCACCTGCACCACGATGATGATAACGGCGTTCGGTGGTCTCAGCTCTGGCAACATCTGAATCTGCCTGATTATGATCATTACCAGCAGATCTTCTCGTTGACGGAATAGTTGGTGGCAAATCATCCTGCCTTACAGCTCGGACAAATGTGGGAGCAATAATACTAGCCGCTGTCATAGGTGATGGTCGTCTTCGTGGGCGATAGTTTTCGGGCGGTGCTGGATATTGAGGTTCAAAAGCACCATCGTGCTGATAGAGAGCAAGAATTTCGTATTCAGGAACGTAGATACTATTATGATCGGCAGGGTTCACAATAGCTCCTCCAGCGATATCAAATTCTGTCACCATAGTTCCCTCCACATATCTCATGGTTGTTTCAGCATGACCACGAATCAGTGGATCATGCGGATCCCCAGGAAGAATGCGTATACCAACACCTGGTATACCACTATCAATCATTAAGGCTGAACATAACTCATTACTGCCCTTACAAGAAGCCGTATGTGTCCGGATAAGGGTCACAGGTTAGAAAGATCATCTTGTCTTAAATATGGGTAATGTCCGAAGCTCCGTTGCAGAACACCATGTATATGCTCAGGAGTAGGATAAGATCCAAAAGCTCTAGAAACTTGTCCTAAGCTAGTTTCATACTGCTGTAACACTTGTGCTTCATCAGATTGAGCGTGTCCATTAGCAGCTTGCTGTAAGAACCGCATTTTTATACGCAGTCTGCCCAACCATGGCCGATTAGCTGCTCGCTCTCTACGAGCCTCCTCGAGGATATTTCGTCTCTGCTGTTCAATAGGAGAAACCGCTTCCACCTGGTTACTGGCAGGCAAAGCGACATTGACTAAAGCATCGGAAGGGGTCAGCTTCTTTGCTTCATCATGAGTACCTAACATACCTACGAGCAAGCCAACCAGAGCAGCTCGAGAAGTCGACGATCGCATGAAGGGGACTCTACTACCAGAAGAGTCGGCAGAAGTGTGTAAAGGCATAATAATTTTAAGTGGTAATATACAATATGTAATGCAAGCTGTCTACATCTGCCCACTAATGAGATATAGGTGATAATAAATACTTTTTGACGCTAACAGATCAAATACTGTATGTTTTAGCGGATTAATTCGATTGTATGAAAGTGAATATAATAGTACATCTTGGCACTCTCAGTAATACTATTATTTCTTATTCATGCAATGTATGTTCTCTGAAAAAAGCATTTCTTCCAATATCTGGAAATATTACTTAGTAACTTCTTTAGCACAATTCGCTTTCTACGTACCAATTATCCAAATCTTTTATCTAAATAGGAATCTATCCATTTTGGATATCGCTCTTTTGGGTATAGTATGGACCATTACTAAGATGATATTCGAATTACCATCGAGTATATTAGCAGACAAATGGCAACGAAAGGGGACACTTATAATTTCTTCTTCATTTTCAATTCTCCAAGTAGTAACTTTACTATTTGCAACTCAATATTCACTTTTTATACTTGCTAGTATCTTTTCGGCTATTTCTTATGCCTTTCAATCCGGTACGGATGTGGCTTTCTTTTATGACACACTTAAAACCCAGGGGAAAGAAGAGCAGTTCGATAGATTATGGGCTAGACAAAGTTTGTATCAACAAATCCCACTATTTATTTCTCTTCTTGCTTCAGGTTTTTTATATCAAATATCGCCTTTATTTCCCTTTCAGGTTTCATTACTTTTTTTAATCGTTTCATTCATTGTTGGCTGTACATTTAAAGAACCACCTATACACAAGCCATTAGAAGAAAATAGTTTTTGGGGGCATTTACAAGGTGCGACACGATCAGTTTTTAATAATGTTCAGTTACGCTTCATCTTAGTATTTAGTCTAATGTTTTCCATTGGCTCAGATATTTCTTATGGATATGGTCAAGTTTATCTGCATTTATTAGCTCTTCCGGTAGTCTTTTTTGGTATCGTATATACGCTAAAGTCCCTTTTAGTAACACTCGCACAAAACCTCGCTGCACCGATAAGAAAACGGTTCTCGTATCAATGGTCGTTTGCAACACAAATTATTGCTATGACAGTGTTATTTTACTTACTTAGCTTTGCACAAACACCATTATGGGGTGCTACAATCTTTATTTTAATTGCCATACCTCATGGACTTTTTGGTATAACCAAAAGCGCGTACATGCATCAGAATATTGCTAGTCACCATCGAGCAACTGTTGATTCACTTACGTCTTTTCTTCTTACTATTGTGATGTTGCTAATTGAACCCATAATTGGTTATCTGGCTGACCAATATGATGTAAAGGTTCCCTTTCTAGGCATTGCTATAAGTCTAACTATATACAGCATATATTTTCTGTGTGCCAAGGATAGGTTAAAGGACACAAATTAGAATAAAACACTAATAAAGTATTATTACCTTTCTCGCTCATTGATCTGAAAATGAAACCTGTAGACTAAATTGTGGACAGTAAAGATAGATACTTGAATACTTAACATGAACGAAGTAACCTTTCATCAGTTTGCTGATATTGGTTGGTTTAAACTAGACAGTCTTCCTCATCCATTACATATAAACCTTGAACTTGGCCTGAAGAGATATCGTGAGAAGTTAGAGTCTGCGCTTCATAAATTATAATAACTTTTATGAGAAAAGACGATCTAGAAGGGAGAAAAAATCCATTGTCATTTGATGAGACTCGAAGTGCAATTGAAGAAATTCTTGATCGAACTGCTGATCAAATTGTCTTCGAAGACCCTATGAAAACAGGGACCTTTGATCCTGTTTGGGATATGAGACAGATACTCACTGATGAAGCTTCATATAAATTGGGTATAAATGATGATTTAAATGCGCGTGTAAACCGCTTACAAAGCTTATTGTATGCTCAGATGAAAAAACTGATTGAGTTCCATTGGAGGAATCATCATAAGCCAAAGTTACTTCGACCCCTCTCAAGTAGTAGCAATAGCTCTATTCAGTTGCGAAAACGTTTCAAAAGAAAGTTCCCAACGGTGGAATTATATTTACATGCATGGGTTTCTTATGACCAATCTAAATCTTTAACTGGTTTTGCAAAAAAGACCGTGACTGAAAGAAGAAAAGCTTTAGAGACCATGTATACAAGTATGTTAAATGTGCCCCAATGGAACCAGCGGCCCTCCATATCAAGAACAAAATACCTTCTCATTGGATTATTTGTCTATGGCATTGGGTCTGCAGTGATTTGGGAACAACTTCGGAAAGAATTGATGCAAACAGTGCGTGCAAAAAGAAGTGTTGATGTATGAGTGATTAGTGGGCCCCTATATCTTCTTTTGTGATTGAACCATCATTTTTTATGTACTTTAGAACTCAGTAACTAATCAGTTTGGCGCTTCCAGACGTGACTCTAGAAGGGAAGAATTGCACTGTCAAGTCAAAAAACCTTTGATGCAATGATTGAATGTGCAAAGAGTCAAGAATGGTCCGCCTTATTGGCACCTTGCGAACTGGAACTACTAACTGTTTCTCAGATTCAGTAGAAGGAATGAATAGCTTTAAGTTGATCTTTGATAGCGAATAAGTAGACATGCTTGTAGCAGAGATAAATAACTTGTATAAATATCCAAAAGTGTAATTACAAAGCATGATTGTAGATGTTCCGCCACTATTATTAGTAAGTGTTAAACAATATAAAAACTATCTACTTAAAAAGAAACTAAGCAAACCAAAACTAATCCATCAATTAGCTATACATACATACCGTCTACAAAGACACGTTCTTAATATACGTAGTCAGCATGCAACTGAAAGAGCGTCATTACTTCCCATAATTCTTGCAAGGCATCAATCTTTACTGTTGAAAAAGTTGGGCAATAACAATGAACACTTACAGCAGCAAAAAGTTAAGAATCTTTTACTGGCAAGCAATCAGATTGATAGAATTATTATCAAACCAGGCCAGACTTTTTCTTATTGGCATGCAATTGGAAGACCTCAAAAAAAACATGGCTATGTGGAAGGGATGCTACTATCACAGAGTAAGGTCACTGCGGGTATAGGTGGGGGATTGTGTCAATTATCAAATCTATTATATTGGCTATTTTTACATGGCCCATTTAAAATTTTAGAAAGGTATCATCACTCATACGATGTATTTCCCGATTCAGGGAGAGTGCTTCCTTTCGGAAGTGGTGCCACTGTCTTTTATAACTATGTAGATTTAGTTGTAAAAAATACATCTTCGTCTCCTATTCAGATCCATGTCTGGCTGAGTGGTAAACATTTAAAAGGACAGCTATTAAGCTCTCAGTCACATGAAAGAAAGTTCAGTGTCAAAGAAAAGAATCATCTTTTTGTGCACTGGAAAAATCAATGGTTTCGTTACAATGAACTTTATCGTGAGACGAAATATAAAGGACAAGTTGAAAGTACTGAGCTTATTACCACAAACTTCGCTCCTGTACTTTATAAAACCAGCAAAGAGGAACTTGTAGCCAGGGGACATTCAATTGTAGAGCTAAACAATGCTATCAAGTAAAGTGATTTTTATTGCTTGTAGCATAAAACCAGCTTCTATATAGTAACTTATACCCCTCTCTTGGTCAGCTTGCGAACTTTAGACTGGAGTTATAACTATAAAGTTGGACATGATTTAGGTATCTCTAGTGAGCCATTTCAAACAAGTTGATGTAGTCTTGATACGCGAAAATACGATTACGTTTTTTACCAGTTGTTTCTTTTAAAATGCCTAATGAAACAAATCTATCGATGAGGACAAGTGCATTGGGGTTCTTCAAATCAGTGATCTTTTCAACATCTTTAACTCTTACTAAAGGAGATTTATAGAGATGATTAAGCAGCAAAATGCTTTTTTCACTTGACCGCCCTAGATTAGTAATTTTTCTGATGTCAGCTTCTCGTCGTTTTACAATCTTTCTAGCTGTTTCAGTTGCGTTTTGTGCAGTTTGAATGACTCCTGTCAGAAAAAACTTAAGCCAGCTTTCTATATCATCTTTTTCATGGGTAGCATGCAGCTTGTCATAATATTCTTGCCGATTACTTTTGAAAAATTCTGATAAATATAAAAGTGGTTTACTCAATACACCTTGTTGACATAGATACAAGGTGATCAGTAGACGTCCTATTCTACCATTTCCGTCGAGAAAAGGATGAATACTTTCAAATTGTGAATGTATAAGTCCTATTTTAATCAACTTAGGCATGGATATCTTATCGTGTATAAAGTTTTCGAGATTATCTAGTAGGGTCATCAACTCATGATATGGTGGGGGAATATAACTTGCAGTCTGAATAGTTGGGCCGCCAATCCAATTCTGGGTAACTCTAAATTCACCTGGAGTTTTATTCTCGCCACGGACTCCATGTAATAGTTTTGCATGGATTTCACAAATTAATCTTTTTGATAGTGCTAATGATTTTAAACGGTTCAAACCATAATTCATAGCATTCACATAATTGATAATCTCATCTACATCTTTATGTACTTCGCTATCTTCAACCTTAGCCGTTGCCTTTAAGACATCGGAGAAAGTAGCTTGTGTCCCTTCAACTTGACTCGACAAAGTCGCCTCTTTTCGCACATACATATAAATAAAGAAATCGACATCTGGAAGGACTTCAGCAATTCCATCTAATCTACCAAGAACAGTGTCAGCCTCAGATAGAAGCTCTTGTAAATCCGAATCAATAGTGACACGGAAAGGCAATGGATTAGGTATAAAAGCCTGGTAAGAACGATCTCCACCTAGTTGGGTAATATATTTTCCTGATCTCTGGTTCTGCATAGATTTAGAATCCTACTATCTACGAAGTAAGCATATACCATAGATAGTATTTTAACAATCTACGATAAGATAGATTACATTCTCATAATCTATGACTACTTAAAAAGAGCCCACTAGCTTAAGTTATTGGTCAGCTTGCGAGCTTTTGAGCTTGATAAAGCTACAGATATGCAATGGTTAATGTTTGTTAAATAAAGAACTTTTGCATCTGTCTTGTCCACTTGGTTATTCTCTTGAGTACTGTTTCATAAAAAGCATAATCAGCCTTAATATCAATACTCAATAGACATTGCACCTGAGTAATCCAGGCAATAGCAAGGATTCTTAAAATATCCAGATTTTTCTCACTCAACTCATTATAAATCTGCACCACTGAGTTTGTGAGTTCAATACTGATTTTACATAAATCAATAAAATCATGTTCAACATTTCCAATCTTCATGTCGCCAAAGTCAAAGATCCCATTAACTTTTTTTGTCTTAATATCAAATGCAATATTACCTTCATGAAGATCATTATAGAGTACAGTTTGAGAATATTTATCGATGTCTTTTTTGCTCACTCGACTCAACATCATTTGAGCGTAACCATGAAAGGGTTTCAATACATCCATATGTGAAATAGTATCCAAAGTAAGAAGAGAAAGTTTAGATATATCTTTTTTTTGAATACCTAATCGCTTTGCATTACGAAGATTGATTGATTGATGAATCTCAAAAATAAATGTAGCAAGATCCTTAGCAACCTGATATTTTTCTTCTCTTGATAATCTATTGAATCTAGCAGATGTCAGAGCGGCACCAGGTATCTTAGGATACCCAATATATGCAGCTGACTTTCCAATATACTTAATGCATGGAATGGCAAGTGTAATTTTTTGATTTAAAAATTTAAGCACATTAATCTCGGTATTCAAGTGGTAGGTATCTTTCTTAGGAAAACGAAAAATATAATGACCATTGATTTCCACAATAGTATTATCTTTGCCAGCTCCTTTTAGTTGTACTTTCTTTACTAAAAGGTAGGGAAAGTCTTTTTGTAAAGTTTCTTTGATCTGTCTTAAACTGATTTTTTGGACAACTCTTGGCATTTTACTTTTCATATAAACACTCCACTGAGAGAGAATAGCATGATTGATATCTGCAGATCAGCTATTCACGTGAAATCAACAAAATCGCATATTTCGTTTATTAGGAGAAACTAGTATGGACATAATAAAAAACCTAAACTGGATACCCCTTAGCAATGTTCTTTGCTCTCAACAATGCGTCCTGCAGTAGTTTCATTTGAGGCTCAACTGCTGCATTGGCTCTGCGTGCTATCTCATCAATGCCACTTCTGGTGGCGTCAGCTACGCCTGGAAGCATTGGGCTATTTTCGTCAGACGCAAATACCCCCTGTAGTCGTTCCAGTATGGGATTGGCCTCACTTGCTACTTGTTGATCTATTCGTAATTGAAGCTGATCAATTTGGTGATTAATAGCTTGTATCAAGGCCGTTGCACCTTCAGATACTTCTCTTTCTAATCTCTGGTTTTCGGCTCTGAAAAATAGCTGCGCCTGCCAACAATCACCTTGAGTTTCCACTAGCTTGTCGAGTAAAGAGGGTACTGCACCTGGATGCATCTGCTCAGACTGATTAACTTCAGAAAATTTGATAGCCAAGCTATAAAAACGGAGGTTTCTTTGAGGCATAATATCTCTTTCATGGAGAAATCTGCCGAAAGCAGTATCATTGTCGGCTAGATTGTCTGCTGCTTGGGCAACCATATTCATGGTGTTTTTAGGAGAATTATGACGTGTTGCACCTACATCACCACCATAATAATCCCTAGCCATTTGTCCCATGCGGGCATAGAACTCTTGGCGTTTTCTTGCATCTGGTTCCAGCGCTTCCACCCAAGCTACCCATGAGAATCCCTCTTTCCGTTGCAAGATTGGTCGAGTTGCAGCTATAAACTTCTCTAAACCGAAATAGTGAATCATTTGTTGCATGCCATATTCCTGGGCCTTCTCCAACAAAAATGCCTTTTTCCCCATAGCTTGCGCATCAAGCAGTCTAATACGCAGCGTATCTAGGCGCTGACCTATTTCCTCTATACTCAAATGTTCTCGTTGATCTAGTGCGGCTCTCACTCCTTCACGTTCTTTTGGAGGTACCACTTTTGCTACTTCTGCCTCATCTATCACAGGCCCCATAGCTTGTTCCCTAGTGGAATACATATTTTAATATAGTAAGTTCTCATAATTGTAGCATAAATAGCATCATCTTAAACAGGCATCTATCTTATGGAGAGTTCTATAATTAAACGCGCCACCTGGTATAAGTAGTTTACAAGAACAC
>CAZEGN010000015.1:0-31887 GCA_964512325.1 uncultured Candidatus Peribacteria bacterium | reverse complement strand
TTGAGTTTGGTCACTCAAATATTAACTTCCCCCAACTCTTTCGTTAATTTAACCCCTGCCGATACGAAACAGGCATTGCAGCTATGGCCAGAATTGGCTGGGCAGACAACCAATCCATCTTTGGTTGCAAAAAATCCCCATGTTCAAGAATACAAGTTGCAAAAAGGAGCTTTTACTTTGGCTGCATTGCTGGGCTTTTATAAAGAGACCGTGCAAGAAATAGCCGCCCTGCTGCCTTATGGTTCAGTTTCGATTGAAGTCCCTGCTACCGGGCACAGTACTGCTGATGAACTGTTGAGCCTTGCCAAAGATATGTTTAGCTGGATCCCGAACGCACATATTAAATTTCCTCTCACTAACGCAGGTCTAGCCGCTGCCAAGCAGGCGATTGACCTTGGTATCCGTGTAAATATGACCTTGTGTTTTTCTCAAGCTCAGGCAGCAGCTGTCTATCAGATGACAGCCAACAGGGCTGAAACTTTAACGGGATTTAAAAATGTATTTGTTTCACCTTTTATAGGCCGACTTGATGATAAAGGTGAAAAAGGTTTGGATTTGATTTGTAACATTCAGCGCATGTATGCAAATAGTGATCATCATGTAGCTATACTGGCTGCAAGTATAAGAACACTTGATCACCTGCGTGCTCTTTTAGCTTGGAATGTAGATATGGCTACCATTCCTTTAAAAGTTTTAATGGATTGGATCAATGCGGGTAAGCCCACGACGCAAGGTGGTGCAATTACCAAGCTCAAGGCTATCTCCTACCAAGCATTGGATTTAAAAAAGGTTGATACCATATATGACATTAGGCATGCATTGACTGATGTGGGTTTAGAAAAGTTTACGGCCGATTGGGATTCACTTTTACATGCTTAGCTGTTTTTATGAAACTTTCTTTTTCTGATCAATCATTTATTCATTCTCCAGCTTTGGCTTTTTTGCAACAGAAACTTGAAACATACACCGCTAGATTAAAAAAAATAGCAGATGCAGAGAGCTACGCTGCACCCGAGTGTTCACTCAATCTGCCAGCAGATGAACTGATCTATCAAGAAGCTGAGCACTTGCTAAAAAAAATGGTAACACCAGAGCTTAAGTATGTAATTAATATTGGTATTGGTGGATCGAACTTAGGAGCCAAAGCTATTTATGACGCTTTGTTAGGATACAAAGATAGTTTAGAACCCCAGCGTTTTCCTAAAATGCTTTTTGCGGATACCAATGAAAGCAATTATCTTCATGCACTCGTGCAATTTCTGACGACGCAGGTTGTCTCTAGTAAAGAGCTGTTAATTTTTATGATTAGTAAGTCTGGTGGAACTACAGAAACAGTAGTTAATTTTGAAGTGATATATGCCGCTTTACAAAAACATTTCCCTGACTTGGCGACGAGAGTAGTAATTATTAGTGACGAAAATTCTGCTTTGTGGAAAAGGGCTGTGGCTTCCAACTTTGCTGTACAGAGTTTGCCTGCTCGGGTTGGCGGTAGATATTCTGTCTTCTCTGCGGTAGGTGTTTTGCCTTTGCTTGCCTGTGGTATTGATGTAAAAAGTTTACTGAATGGGGCGAAAAAAATGCGTGATACTTGCTTATTGCATAATTTGTCTTTAAATCCAGCCTTGCTTTCAGCTTGTGTACAATTTCATTTTGCCTTAGAAGGCAAAAGTATTCATGACACTTTCTTTTTTCATCCACAGCTTGAGTCTGTTGGCAAATGGTATCGACAATTAATGGCTGAGAGTCTAGGCAAAGAGCAAGACATCGATGGTCAAGTTGTTCATGCAGGTATAACGCCTACGATATCCATTGGCTCCACTGACTTACACTCAATGGCACAGCTCTATTTGGGGGGGCCAAAAGATAAAATGACCACGTTTGTGTACGCACATCAGGATAATAAACATATAACCGTACCTGATCAGGGTGTTTTGGATGGCCTTGTAGAAAACATTGCTGGCAAGAGTACTGATCAGATAATGAGTGCAATCTTGCAGGGTGTGATGCTGGCCTACCAAAAAGCAGAGCTGCCATTTTTTACGGTAAAGCTCGCGGCTATAGATGCAGAGTCTCTGGGTGAGTTCTTGCAATGGAAAATGCTTGAGATGATGTATTTAGCACAGCTCCTCAATGTTAATGCTTTTGATCAGCCAAATGTAGAGATGTATAAAGGAGAAACTAAGCGTATATTAGCGAGTAGCTAATTGGCCAAGAGCTATAGGTGCAGATAACTGATTGTGCTGTCTAGCTGTTCGTGCTTGGCGTAGTATTACAGTGCCTCTACTATCGAGTGCGAACTGAAAACTATAACCGCGGCGATTCCCCGATATTTTTGTAGCAATTTCTGGTTGATGCTCCTGCAATTGTTGCCACATGTGAGAGGCTAAATTGCGGGAGTAATGATATCCGGAGATATGTGTGCTTAACTGGGGGTTATGCAAATACCCGTAGAGCGCAGATAAAAAAGTGTCTGGAATATTGGGGTCTCCTTGTAGGTAAATCGTTTGATTTAAACGATATGATGGAGGAACTGCCGTGGGCGTAATATGTTCTGCCCTATCGATGTTGGTAGAGATGGTTGTAGATGCTTGCTGAATGCTTCTTCCGGTATTGTTTGCTGATACAGATGATCTTGTTATGGCAGTAGATTGAGTTTCTTTAATAGAGCTGGGAGATGGACTGGATACATGGGTGAGGGTTGCGATTGCTGCAAGAGATAGTGTCGCAAAAGTTAAGCCTGTTTTGGGATATGGAGTGACCTTCGTTGGTTTTGTTGCAGCGGAGATCGCATTTTTAAATGTTGAACGGACAGATTGTAATCCTGCCAACAACTTTTCCTTAAATCTGGCTCTGTTTGCCTTAGGCATGAAGAATGCTCTTTCACTTGGGTCAAGGTGGGTGTTGAAATCATGTCCACTAAAAGCAGAATGTATAGTGGCTGTTTTTTTATCTGCCAGGCCCGCTGAGGACTTGTTTCCTGTTGTATATGATGAAAGTAGAGCGGTCGCACGCTTTCGTATAGTAGCGATAGTGCCTCTACATGCATTCAAAAGGCTGTCTTTTATTGTGGCTAGTCTTTCAAGGGCTGAGGGTTCTGGTAGCGGTGGTGTGAATGCACTCCAGGTGATTTTCTTGGGGGCAGGTTTAACACAATTACTGGTGTTTATAGTGGAAACAATAGCTGGAGCAGTTGACTTGGCAGTTGTTACTGGGGGAGCTGCATAATCAGCATGGAAGGCACTGAGTAGTTCTTCTAGCTCTGTATCAGTAAAAGACTCGAACCTGTCTGGTGCTGGAGGTGCGGGAGTGAAAATCATGTCACCAATATCAGGAACAATGTGCCCGTTTGTGGTATGTGTGTCGATAGCCAAAGAAGGAGCTGTCATATAGTGAGTAGCCTGCTTTTCCCTGGGTAATGTTTCTCGTGTAGGTTGGGTTGGTGGAAGCAGTGCAAAAGGCGATAGTGGGAAGTACGGTGCTGTAGGGGCTCGGGGGATAGTAGGAGTGGTGGTATCCACAGAACCTGGTCTGATGGTTGGGACGTCATTGAGTGCGTCCGGATGGCCGAGTGGTGGGATAGAGCTGGGTATAATTGATGCTGCAGAGCGGGTGCCTGCTGATGGTGGAGGTGTGATTGAAGGGTGATACAGCTCTTTATCTCCATCAGTTTCACGGATAACTGTGGGGCTGAGAATTGGCAATGTTTCTCGATTGTGATTGTCGCCGCGGGCCGTGTACATAGCTCGTGCTTTTTTGGTAGGAGAAGGGGTGCCTTCATCAAGCAATGCTTCCCATCCACCATCAAGGTCTTCAGTCATAACAAAAATACGCATTATTTAGTGTATTCCAATATAGCTGAATGTGATTGATCTTGGCAATCCGTTGGGAAATGAACGAGAAAAGCTATGCTTTCTGCCAAAGAATTTGAAAGAGCATTTTGAAAATATCGGTCATGGCCTTAATCTCAATTACCACGGCAAGTGATTTGAGGGCAGGGCTGACTATTAATACCTTTTCATTAAAGATGTCTAAGGTGCTTTTGCAGGTGAAGCCCTTTGGTAAGTACCGAACATCACGCAAGAGCGTTGGGTCAGTAGGGTGCTTGCCGGCCGAATTAGCGGTAAGCAAAATTTTCGTCTTGATTTTTGCTTGAGCACGTTTGTGTCGATAGCTCTCAATGAATTCAGGACTTATACTTTGCCAACCTTCAGCATCACCAATGATGAAATATGTTTTGCCGGCATATTCTTGTAGAATCTCCTCATAGAAGTGCTCTAGCTCACTAACAGTTTCCAGAAAACGAATGCCTGGTGTGATGACTTGTTTACGCTCCAGGCTTTGCAATTGAGGAATGATTGCTTCGAATTCATTTACTTTCTTTTGGTAATGGTGAGCAACTTTCTTGGGACTTTGAGCACGATATTGACGTTCCTTGCCAATATACTGCACACTCACAAAGCCCTTGTGTGCCAGCAGCTTCAGCTCGTGATATACGGTCGTTCTTTTTATGCCAGCTTCAGCAGCAATTGAGCTTGCTTTTGCTGTGCCAAGTTTAAGTGCGGCGAGATAAATATTAGCTTCTTGTTCAGTGAGGCCAAGTTGTTCTAGCAGTTTTAAGGTATTCATGTGTCAAAAAGGGTCAACACTTTATTGTACCATGCCTTTTACCCCTTTGTACAAGGCATTTTCTTTGCTTGGTTACTAAAAGTGTTTTACAAAATTGTTTTGAGGGGGATAATGATGGGTAATAAATACTACCGATGGAATCTTTGCATAAACAATGTCGTCGCTGTGAGCAGAAATATGAAGTGCCTACAGCCGATCAGCAATTTTATCAAAAGGTGTCACCTGTGATTGACGGTCAGACCTTTGCTATACCCATTCCGGAGCTCTGTCCGAATTGTAGGGAACAACAAAGATTGCTCTGGCGCAATGAGCGTAAATTCTATAATCGCCAGTGTGATTTTAGCAAAAAGGATATTATTTCTGTGCATGCGCCTGATAAGCCTTATCCAGTATATAGTCATGAAGCGTGGTGGAATGATAAATGGGATGCATTAGATTATGGGCAGGAGTTTGACTTCGCTCGTCCCTTTTTTGAGCAGTTCCAAGAATTGTTACGGCGAGTGCCTCGTTGTGCACTCTATAATGTAGACAATCAAAACAGTGACTATAATCAATGTACGGGTTGGCTAAAGGATTGCTATATGCTTGGCGGGGCTAATCGCAATCAAAATTGTTACTATGGTAATTATGTGAATGACTGTAAAGATTGCGTCGACAATGTAATGATTAAAAACTGTGAACTCTGTTATGAATGTGTGGAGTGTGAGCTTTGTTATAATTGTTCCTATTGCAAGCGCTCTAACAATTGTACAGATTCAGCATTTTTAGTGAATTGTAGCAATCTGAAAAACTGCTTTGGGTGTGTAAACTTGGTCAATAAGGAATGGTGCCTTTTTAATCAACAGCTTACGCCAGACGAATATAAACAAAAAGTACAGCATTTTGATTTGGGCAATCGTGACATAGTAGAGAGGCTCAAGGCATTGATGGCGGAACATGAAGTCAAGTTCCCTGTGCGCTATATGGCTGGTACTCACAATGAAGATGTAACGGGTAATGGTGCCTTTCATTGCAAAAACAGCTCACATTGCTTCGATGCAAGCAAACTGCAGGATTGTGCTTATAGCTCCTGGTTGCATGATTCTAAGGACTGTCAGGATATCTATGCTTGGGGAATGCCAGCAGAATTGAGTTATTATTGCTTGGAGGTGGGTAGTGGTGCCTATCAGAATTTGTTTAATGTCACCTGTTATAATTGCAAATCCGTCTCTTATTCTTTTCAATGTTTTCATAGCTCGCATTGCTTTGGTTGTGTTGGCATGAAGAGCAAAAAGTACTGCATTTTAAACAAGCAGTATTCTCCTGAAGCATATGAAAAGATGGTGGCGCGAATAATTAGACATATGCAAAGCACAGGTGAATGGGGGCAGTTTTTTCCTGCTGCGCTTTCTGGTTTTGGTTACAATGAAACAATAGCACAAGAGCTTTACCCTTTAACCCAAGATCAAGCTTTGCAGCTTGGCGCATTGTGGCGAGCGGAAGCTGAAAGTGTAGCACCAACGCAAAAAGTGGCAATTCCTAATGATATTGCTATGACTACCAGCTCAATAACAAAAGAAATACTGACTTGTATACAATGTAGCAGAGCCTACCGCGTCATCGCCCAGGAACTTGCGTTCTATCAGCAGCAGCATCTTGCTCTGCCGAACAAATGTTTTCATTGTCGACACCAAGCTCGTATTGAACTAAGAAATCCGCATCGCTTACGATCAACCCAATGTGCTCATTGTCAGTTGACTATCAAAACCTCTTTCCCCACTACAACCAAACAAGAGATTCTGTGTGAAGACTGTTATCAAAAGCTGGTTTATTGAGTTCGATACTTAACATCGAATATCCTTCTTTTGCCACCCTTTTTCATTCCTCTTTTTTTTTCTTCTCTTCGGTCTGTGCCTTTTCCGAACTCCGAATTTTGAATTGTGCCTTTTTTTCTGTCCTCGAATTATCTAACATTTACAATCGACTTCCGTGGAGGAATTCTGCTGGGATAAGCCATTTGCAACGATAGAGGTTTATGTCGCGTGAGACTGCATCCGGCAAGATCCTTCCACTACGCTTCGCTCCGGTCAGGATGACAAAGAAAGAAGAAGATGAATGGATGTTTCCTTGGCTATCTTTCTCTGCGTGTTCTCTTTGGTTGAGCTTTTTCATTCCGAATTGCGAACTGCGAATTCCGAATTGTTCGCTCCTTCCCTTCCTTCTCATGCTTCAAACTAATTATCTTCATAACACTGTTCACAGTATATGATGCTGTTATTCTCGGCTGGTACGGTGGTCTGTATAGCTTTGTGGCAATGATCACATGTGCTTGAGCGGATGCGGCGAGGATTTTTTAAGAGCATTCTTTGCCGTCTTCTTTCATCGGAATGAAGACGAGGCAGAGGAATCTGATGCTCACGGTAAAATGCTAGCTCTTGTTTGGTAATAAGGAATGGTTTTTTTGTGTTGGCGCATAGAATCGCGCTGTCTAAAATTGAGTCAGTAACTTCATGAATATGGTCGGGCAATTCTTCGGCTGCGATAACCTGATGTGCTTGTGGTGACGGTGCTTGATACTTGGTCCAGGGATAGTGATAGCTTTTAGCTTCAGTTTCAGTTAAGGGAAAATATTGTTGAGCTGTACTTTCATTGTAGCCAAAAGGGGAAAAGTGCTCAGGAAAAAACTCACCCCATTCTTTATCAGCAACCATGCGTCTCAGTATATGTGCTAACAGTGCTTCATATTCAGCTTGTGTATACTGAATATTAAAAACACAATGTTTTTTATTTCGTAATCCTATACAGCCAAAACAATCCTTGCAATTACGACATGAAATACAATAAAGCAAATTGTAGGAGTTGCTGATGTCGTATGAAAAAAGAATACGTTGCGAGTTGAGTCCGCAATGCACATCATAGCATTGTTCCAGTTCAACACAGCCGTAACAATCATATACATCTTTATTCTTGATGTAATCAATGCCATAGGCACAGTCTTGTGAGTCTAGCATGTGATAACAGTCACGGCAGTTTTGTGAGTGCTGATTCATGTCACCGCTAACATTTTCTACATTAATATTCGTTAGGTTGCGTACTGGGAAGCGCGCTTTAAAAGCAGTAAATTCAGCCATCATCTTTTGTACGGCGTTAAAGCTACCTAAATCATATTGTTTAATGCGCTGCTGATATTCTGCCGCCGTAAGTTGCTGGTTAAATAGACAATATTCTTTATGTTTTAGATTTACACAGAACATGCTGTTTTTAACGTCGCGACAGTTAAATAAAAAAGCACTATCACTAATGTTGTGTGAGTTGTAGATATACTTGCTATTAAAACTGGTATAAACATTTACATTCTCGTAACACAATTCACCATCAAAAAGCCAATAGTTATCAAGACAGTCTTTGAGATTTACAAAACCATAATTGTAAAGACTATCCTGACTTACATCTCCCCAAAAACAGAGATAACAGTTCTTGCACTGATAGGTATAATTGCAATAGGCGCTATTTTCATTTTCACCAATATTATTGAGAGCCGAAAGTGGACACTGTTTGAAAAATTCATAAAACTGGGCAAAAACGGGTCTTTCTCTATCCACTGCTTTTCCCCAATTCTCCATATGCAAGCACTCCAATTCAGCCTGCGCATATACTGGATTGCTCTTTTCTGGTGAGTAAATTGAGAAAATGGTTTTGTTAGTAAAACTGCTCTGGCGCTGGTAGAGATTAGTTTCATTGCGCCACAGTAAACGTCTTTTGAGCCTACAAGTAGGACAGTGTGTTGGTGGTGGAACTAAAAACTTTTGAGTGCCAACAGTAGGGGCAACTTGCTCGTAAAATGCGAGGTCTTGTTCAGTTATTGAAAAAACAGACTGGCAGATAATGCAATTTTTTTGCATGCAAATTTTTTTGTAGCATAGACCAAAGAAAATATTCCGTCTAATTTGCACCTTATACAATTCACAAAAAAAGGATATATGATTAACTATATATCCTTTTTTATCGAGTTAACCTGTCTATGTGCTTTAACTAAAGAAATAGTACAGTATTCCCCAACCAGAACCGAAAACTACAGCAATGATCAAAGCGATAAGTAGTTTTTTCATAGTGCTTAGTTAAAACTAACTTTTAGTGTATACCTGCTTATCCAAACTGACAATTAGTCGTTTATTTCTTGAGTAAGCTTTGCAATTCAATTATCTCTTTTGATTGAGTATCAATAATGCTATTGGCTAAGTTGATAAGTTCGGGACGAGCAGTAAATGAAAGCAAACTATTAGCGCTTAGTAGGGCTGCATTGTGATGTTGTATCATCCCTTCAATAAATGAGCGGTCGACATTTGCTTTTTCGACTCTACTTAAATCACTCATCATTGGCATATAGGTATGTACAGCTTTGTAGTCCTGTGCAAACCAGGTCTTATACCAGGTTTTCATTTGCTCAATCTCTGCTGTTTGCGCTGTGATAATTTTTTCAGCTATGCTTTTTAGCATGGCGTTTTCGCTTAACTGTAAAAGCTGTCGCGCTGATTGCACCGCCTCTTCATGATGAGGAATCATATGCTCTAAAAAGCTTTTGTCATCTTTAATCATGACAATTTGATTGGCCATGCTATGACCGTACCTGGAATCTTGTTGGCCTAATGTAATGCCGTCATCTGGCATATTGGTACTGCCACAGGCTGTCAGAAGAATAGCTATCAATGCGATCGGGAAAAGTTTGGATGTAAACATGGAATTGCTTAATGCTGCTGTATTTTAGCTTGCCTATCATTTAGTTACAAAACCAAATTCAAAAAGTAGCTGTAACTAGAAAGTACAGCTACCTTTAGATTAGCTGAAAAGCTTAATCATTTAAACTAGCTTTGATAAACCAGCGCATCTTTATTTGCAAAAAGCGAATGAGCGTCCTAGTGTAATTGCAGCTAAAGCGGCAGGAAAAGGCTGCTTTTGGATAAAATTATACAAATTACTTATGGCAGCCTTAAAGCAAATGACACCAGTACGAATTAGTGGCTCTTTATTGCTAATTGCTTGGTTTGTCTGGCTATTTAACTATTCAATATACTATTTTGCTTATTCTACATTTGCCTATGCCTTGACTATCAGTGTCATGCTTGCTTGTTGGTGGCTGGTCCATTTAGTTTCTAATCAAAATTTTGGTCTGCGCATAGTGGTTTTGCTTGTGCCGTATCTTTTGTGGCTCTATTGGCTGGTGCAACAAGGGCTTGAAGTAAGTATGCCAAACCTATTTGCTGGGCTGACTATCGTAGGGGTTTGTGCTTTTATTGCTGTATGTTTCAGTATGGCAGGTTCAATGGGGAAGCCTGATCAACAATTGCTCATGCATGGCGAAAAAGCATCAGCAAAAGTGCTTGCCGTGAAAGATACCAATGTGACTTTATATGGTAATCAATTCTTGCTTGCGTTGACTGTTGAGGTCTTGGCAAGTAGTAAGGGGAGCTTTATAGCAGAATTACAAGCTGCTGTTTCACGAGTTAATCTGCCGCGCGTGGGGGACACTGTAACTATATTGTTTGACCCCAAACAGCCTGAAAATATTGCCATGCTTACTCAGCAAGACGCGTAAACTTTTCTGCTTGAATAATGCCGCGAATAGGATACTTTTGCCAATGATCATTGCTTAATAGCTCCAGTGCGACAAAAATTCCTTGGACTTCGTATGTCGCATTCATAGCGCTGTTTTGAGCTTCTTCGCTAAGCTTGCTCAGGTCTAAGGCGTAATAGGTATTATCTGCCGTTTTTAGCCCAAATGCACATTCAAGGGGTTGCGGTCCGGTAGTGTCACGATGAGGCAAGCAGAGAAAAGATCCTTGAATTGTAATGGCCGTGGGGACAATAGTACTTGGTTCTACTCTACCATTAATTTCATTGGGAAAACTGGGTGATAAAGGAACAGGTTGAATCAACATGCCAAGTCCTACACCAAGCAAAAAAATCAAAATACCAGCCAGAACTAAAACGGTTTTAGGATTTTTTACTTTTATCATAAATTGAAATGTAAGTAAGCAAAAATTGCTGACATAATTCTAGTGTTTTTTTATTGCTCTCCCAATATATCTGTTTTTGCGCTTGCTCAAAAGGCAGCCATTGGAATGCAGTATGCTCAGAGCTTAAAGTTACTTCTTGGTCAGGCGCCAATTCCACTGCAAACACATCTTCACGAAAGCGCGTATGCTCATCAGCATCAAAGAAAAAGTGATAGTGCAAATCGATAATAGCTTGATCTGTAATCATAAGACCGATTTCTTCTTTAACTTCTCTTGAAATGGTCTGTCTTGGTTCTTCATCAAGTTTTACTCCACCTGTAATCGGCTGCCAAAAGCCACCTTTTTCAGCATTTCTTTTCAAGATGAGAAACTCCAGCTGTGGCGCGAAGCGAAAAATAATACCTTGAACTTGTGATTTGCGAGGCTCAAACACTTTGGGCATAGTTTAGCGAGCTAGGTGGATAATGAGCAGGACCATGAGCGTGATGAGTAAGATCATAATAACCGCAATGGCAATACCAAGGCCCAGCGTGATTCTTTTAATTATTGCTTTTGCCTTAGCATATGAATGAAGCTGATTTGCTAAAAATTGCTCGCCCACAAGTGTTTTGGTAAAGGGCCACTTCGCGATCCAAGAAAGCAGGTTGAAAATTTTCATGGCATCATGATTAGCAAATTGTACTATAACATTGAATAATGGCTTGCGCCAAAAATAAATAGTATTTATTGCATAATCACTCTAAAACTCAAGACTAGTGTTGCGGAAGTGACTATGTTACAACGCTAGAGTAAAAAAACACTTTATGACAACAGATTCACAGCAAACCTATTTGGTAACCGGCGGCTCAGGCTTTCTGGGCATTAATCTCATTCGTTATTTACTGGCTAAAGGGCATAAAGTGCGCTCCTTAGATAAAGAGCCGTTTGACTATCCTGAACAGGACCAAGTGGAAGTGATTCTGGGTGATATTCGTGATCTTAAAGTGGTTACAGAGTCCATGAAGGGTATTGATATTGTGGTTCATTGTGCGGCCGCACTTCCTCTCTATACGAAAGAAGAAATCTTCACTACCGATGTGGATGGCACTAAAAACATGTTAGCAGCAGCGCAGAGAGAAAAAGTACAACGTTTTATCCATATTTCTTCAACAGCAGTCTATGGTATTCCGGATCATCATCCTTTAGTCGAAGATGACAAGAAACAGGGCGTTGGACCTTATGGTGAGGCGAAAATCTTGGCGGAGCAGGCTTGTGAAGAGTATCGTAAGCAGGGCATGATTGTGACCATTATTCGACCCAAGTCTTTTGTTGGGCCTGAACGGTTAGGTGTATTTGCACTTTTCTATGATTGGGCTAAAGACGGACATGGCTTTCCAATGATTGGTTCTGGCCATAACCGTTATCAATTATTAGATGTTGAGGATCTCTGTGATGCCATCTATCTAGCAGCAACCATTGATGCAGCAAAGGCTAATGATACTTTTAATATTGGTGCCAAAGAGTTTACCACTATGAAAGAGGATTATCAGGCGGTGCTTGATCGCGCTGGTTTTGGCAAGAAAATTGTGGGCTTGCCTGCTGCACCAGTAATTTGGACTTTAAGAATTTTGGAGGCCTTAAAACTATCACCGCTTTACAAGTGGGTATATGAGACTGCTTCCAAAGACTCATTTGTATCAATTGAAAAAGCAGAAAAGCAGTTAGGTTATAAGCCAAAGTATTCAAATAAGGATGCAATGATACGTAATTATGATTGGTATATTGCGAACTTAGATAAGTTTGAAAAATCTTCTGGGGTGACGCATCGCGTACCTTGGAAGCAAGGCATTCTGGCAGTGGCAAAAAAGTTCTTCTAGCCTTTTCTGCTGAGGTCCAATTCCTCATCAATGCGAATCTGGGCGATGAATTCTGGAATGTGTGATACCAAAATCATAGCCCCTTCATATTGATCTAAAGCAGCAGCAATAACCGGAATATGGCGAAAGTTGATATGATTCGTTGGTTCATCGAGAATCAGCAGTCCTGGTTGTTGTAATACGAGACGTGCAAATGCCACTAGTCCCTTTTGACCTTCAGAAAGGGCACCAATTTTTGTGTTGATGATTTCATGGGTAATCAAAAAACCAGCAGCGACAGACCGGAGATGCTCTTCAAGTGGTCGCCCCTCAATTGGCACCAGTATTTCTTTGAGTGATTGGTGAACTGTGTGGTCAAAGTTTAGGGTAGAGAAGTCTTGGCGATAGTAACCTACTCGAATTCCATCCAGGATAGTTGCCCCTTCCGCTTTTCCTGTCGCCAATTCCTCTAGCAAAGTGCTTTTGCCAATGCCATTGGGGCCGCTGAGCAACAGGTGCTCGTTTTTGCGCAATGCTAAGTTTACAGTACAAGTCTTAGGTGCATGATCACGGATAATCTTTACCGAAGATATTTTTACTATTTCTCCCGCCAAGTCTTTTTGTACTGGAATAGTAAAAGGCCGAATTGTTTTGTCTTCCTTTCGTGTGTCCACCATTTCATCCTCCCATTCTTCTGCTTGTTCACGCATGCGTTTAGCTACTAGACGCAGTTTGCCTCCTTTATGCGCAAAAAAGTTAGCCTTGTCTTTTTTTTCCTGAATGCCGCGGGCCAATTTTGCGTTTTGACTGTTTTCCTTTGCTAAACGTGCGGCGATTTGTTCTACCACATCATAATAATTACCGACGTATTGCTCTACTTTCTTGGTAAAGACATCTAAGTATAAAACACCATCTGAAAATGAATTTAAGAAATCCGCATCGTGGGAGATGACAATGCATGTTTTAGGATAGGTGAGCAAAAATGTAGTGAGATGGTCAATGCCTGCTTGATCCAAGTTGTTGGTGGGCTCATCGAGTAGTAAGAGATCTGGGTCTTGGATGAGTGCTGCGGCGAGAAGCAGGCGTGCTTGTTGTCCGCCAGAAAACGATTTAACAATGCGTTCGAGTGGTGCTTGTAGATTTACCACATCTAAAACATCTTCAATGCGACGATCGATATCATACGCTTTTTCTGTTAACTGCTTTTCAAAAAATGCTTTAACCGTAAGCTCTTTGTCCTCAGGCAGCATTACTTGGAAGGCTGTAGCGGTGGTCAGTTTGGGGATCTTGTTTACTCGACCACTGGTAGGCTGCAATTGCCCAGTGATTAATTTAAAAATCGTGCTTTTGCCAGCTCCATTTTGGCCCATCAGAGTAATGCGCGAGCCTCGGCGTACAGAAAAACTCGCTTGATCCAAAATGATTTTTTCCTGTTCAAATTCAAATGATACCTCATCAAAGCTTAGGAGGGTTTCGTTAGTAGGCATGAAAGAGTAATAGATAACAGTGGTCGCAATGTAGCTAATTTCACTTGTTTTGCCAATCTTTTATATCTATGCGTCTCACTTTAGGTTTTTTCGACAATGCTCACAATATTCTCAATAAAAGGGCGAAGAATCTCAATTGTAGCCAACTGGGTCAAAATATACACGATCAATGCAACCAGCAATGTGGCACCAACTACTGTACCAAAGCCGGTAATCACTGCTAACAGCAATCGTTGTGACCAGGAATTATATATTTGCAGCTCTTTGCGTAATAATTTGAACTCAT
Source organism: uncultured Candidatus Peribacteria bacterium (assembly GCA_964512325.1). GTDB lineage: Bacteria > Patescibacteriota > Gracilibacteria > RBG-16-42-10 > RBG-16-42-10 > JACQZO01. The sequence goes on along the minus strand of CAZEGN010000015.1, from coordinate 17,660 downwards.
GTACGAGTGCTTTATGCTCTTCAATTTCCAATTCGATCGTTTTGCGAGGGAGAGTTTTGCTTGCCATAGAGATAACTCTTGTTTCAAAATTATTACGATGAAAAGAATACAAAATCCAATTCCTAAACGGAAATAAGTTGCTGGCAATGACTTAGCCTGGCTTGCTGAATGTGGTGTAATGATACAGAGTGTGCTAAAATTCGCCGCTATATAACATTATGAAAGCATTGAAAGATTCAAAGCTCGCTCGAGGTGCTGAAAAACGCATGTCTGTACCAGGTTTGGTCAGAGCAGGAATAGTAGCTGTATTGACTGCCGCTTGTGGCCATCACCGTGCAACGGAATTTGTAGTGGGAGCGACAGAGCTTCATCTGGCAGCTAACGCTGCTCCGACTAGTACGCAACATCGGATTTCTTCTTTGGACTATGACTTGAGTTCTATTGCTCCGCGTCCGACTAATGCTCTTTTTGATCAAAAGAGACATGCTTTGTTATTCCCAATGCTGCAAACAGCTTTACGCGGATTTGATTTAACCAGATACCAAGTAAGGACTGCACTGGTTGATAATTATTATCTAGTGGAGAGACCGGTTAGAAGAAGGCACTTAGGAGAATACTATCCAGGGGATAGTGAGCATGATTTGATTACTATTAGTCCGGAAACTGTGGCAACAGAAGATACACGCGTGATAACGCATGAAATTGGTCATGACTTGTGGCTGCATGCTGTATCTGAGCGCCGACGAGCGCAGTTCCGAACTACAATGCGTAATTTAATTGCGGATGATTATTTAATTGGGGCTGATAGTATGCCAGAAAGCATGTATTACGCAGCTTTATTTAGAATGTATGTGGATGATTACATCGATGCTTATCCCGCAGAAGTAAATAGAACTGTAGCGGCTGTGCCTGGTAGTGATAAAGTAGCGGTGGAAGGTCTGCTTGCTTGGTATTTGCATTTTCTTTTTTACAACAATAGCCGTTTTTATGGTGGGTATCATCATGTACACGGCACCACATTTGAAAGTGCTTGGAGAGGGTTTGTTGATTATGAAATTTTTCCTTGTTTGTTGGAAGATAGAGAGGGAATTCCGGCTTTTGGTAGATTCTATGATTCGTTGCTCTCAGTCAGTGGACAGCATGACTTCTACAGCAGATACGCAATGGTTGAGGATGGGAATGTGTTTTTACTATCCTTAAGCAATTTACAGGCGGCCATTCCTCTTATTCGCTCCTTTATGAAATTTGCGATACCCCGAGTTGGGGTGCATCTACAGGATCGAGGGCTACGTTTTCAGCATGGCGAATAAGATTTGCAAATCCAATTTAGATGCACTTCACTGCATGATCGTTGCCTGATTTTGATCTAGTCAGCAACTAGCTATTAAATGCTTTTTCTAGTTCAGCAATATTGAACTTTTTCATTTTTAGAAATGCATTGGTCACATGTTCTACTTTCTTTGAATCAGCTGCATGGAGCATCTCCTCAAGTATAACTGGGGAAATTTGCCATGACACGCCAAACTTGTCTTTAAGCCAGCCACATTGTTGCGCCTTGGGATCTCCACCAGGAGTCAACTTGTCCCAGAAATAGTCAATTTCAGCTTGATCATCACAACGCACCAAAAATGAGATGGCCTCATTAACGCCAAAGAGATGCTGGTAGGCGCTGTCCATGGCTACAAACTGCTGCTTGTTCAGCGTGAAGTCGGCATACTGCAGATTGTCAGGTTTGTCTGGTCCAGGATTTTCGCCATAGGCGGACATCAGTCCGATACTGCTATTGGGGAAAATAGCAGTATAGAGTGTGATCGCCTCTTTAGCTTTGCCACATTGTTCCTGCACAAAAAGAAATGAGGGGCGGATCTTTTGTGATTGGGACTCAGGACTATAGATAAGCTGCCAAGAGAGGCCGTATTTGTCAGCAATCCAAGCATAGCGTGGGCTAAATGGATATTCTCCTAGCTCCATGAGAACTTGGCCATTGGGGGATAGCTTTGCATAAAGCTCATCTACCTCTTCTTTGCTTTCACAGCTGACCATAAATGAAATTGCGGGTGTGAATTTGAAATAAGGCCCGCCATTCAAGGCAATAATGCTTAAACCTGCGAGTTCAAATTCTTGTGTCATCAGCTTTCCTTCAGGTTGTCCATGAATTTCAAAACCAGCTTTCGTATAATGAGTGCTTTTTCCTACTTTGGTGTCTTTAAAGAGGGACGTATACAATTTAACTGCCTCTTCAGCTTCACTGTCAAACCACAGGTGGGGGATAATTTTTTGCATAGCAAATAAATTTTTACTCACTTAAGTTTAGCAAGCTTTTGTCTATAGAGGTAAGCAATGAGAGTTGCTGTCTATTTTGCTTTATGCTGCTATCTCGCTATAAATAGTACAAGTCAAAGCATGAAATGAAAAAAGTTCTGATTGGTGATAGTGAGAAATTTGAAGAGGGGAGGGGCAAAACTATTTTTGTCGCAGGCAAGGAGTTAGCTGTCTTTCGTTATCAAGGTGCATTGGGGTGTATTGATAATCGTTGTATTCATGAGCACGGTAACCTGGGTGCGGGGCAATTGAAAGAACGTTTAGTTGAGTGTCCAAAACATCAATGGCTTTGGGATTTTCAAAGTGGTGTAGGCGAGTTGGGTGATCAAGTAGCTGCTTATAAAATTTGGGAGGAAAACGGACATGTTTTTATTGATGTGGATCAAATGCTCCCCAATTGATTTTCACATCAAGTACGCTTATTTTGTGTCCGCTGCTACTTTTCTTTCTATGCATCAAAAATTTACCCAACCCTACAATCCCCAAGATACTGAGAAAAATATTTACCAAGTCTGGGAAAAGAGCGGCTATTTTACTCCTGAAAACTTACCCGAACGACATCAAGCGCCCTGGTCCTGTATTATGCCACCGCCCAATGCCAATGGCCGTTTGCATGTGGGACATGCCTTAGATATTGCTTTGAAAGATGCTGCTGCTCGTTTTGAGCGTATGCGTGGCAAGAAGGTGTTGCTTCTTCCTGGTGCTGATCATGCTGGCTTCGAGACACAAGTAGTATATGAAAAAAAACTGGAGAAAGAGGGACGGTCGCGTTTCGGCATGGAGCCACAACAACTCTATGATGAGATCTACAAATTTACCATTGAAAATAAGCAGGCTATGGTCAACGATGTTCGCCGTCTGGGAACATCGTGCGATTGGAGCAGAGAGCGTTTTACTTTAGATGATCATATCGTGAAGAAAGTGCAGCAGACCTTTGTGAAAATGTATGAAGATGGCTTGGTGTATCGTGGCAAAAGGACAATCAACTGGTGTCCTAAGCATCAAACTTCCCTTTCCGATGTGGAAACATCTTCAGTAGAAGAGATGGGCAAATTCTACTATTTAAAATATGGACCTTTTGTTATTGGTACTTCTCGTCCTGAAACAAAGTTCGGGGATAAGTATGTAGTTATGCATCCCGATGATGAGCGTTATAAGCAGTATGAGCATGGTCAAAAGTTTGAGTTGGAATGGATTAATGGTCCGATTACCGCCACTGTATTGAAGGATCCAGTAATCGATATGAAATTTGGTACTGGTGTGATGACAATTACACCATGGCATGACAATGTCGACTTTGAAATGGCACAAAGACATCATTTGGATATGGAGCAGGTAATTGACTGGCGCGGTAAGCTTTTGCCCATTGCTGGTGAGTTTGCGGGCATGAAAATTCTAGAGGCGCGAGCTAAAATTATTGAGAAGCTGGCAGCAAAGGGGTTGGTTGAAAAGATTGATGAAAACTATGTGCATGTAGTGAAGCGTTGTTACAAGTGTGAAACACTGATTGAGCCGCAAATTCGTGATCAGTGGTTTGTGAAAATGGAGCCTTTAGCGGCAAAAGTAATTGAAGCAGTTGAAACCAAAGAGCAAATTAAAATTGTACCTGACTACGAAAAAAAGATTCTATTGCACTGGATGCACAATACGATTGACTGGAATATTTCACGTCAGATCATTTGGGGTATTCCGATTCCAGCTTGGTTTAAAGGTGATGAGGCGAAGGTGGCTTTGGAAAGTCCTGGTGAAGGTTGGGAAAGAGACCCGGACACATTTGATACCTGGTTTTCATCTGGGCAATGGCCATTGCTTACTTTAGGCTATCCTGAAAATGCAGATTTTAAAACCTACTACCCTACCAATTTGATGGAAACTGGTGCGGACTTAGTATTTAAGTGGGTGCCTCGTATGATCATGTTTGGTACCTATTTGGCCGGCGATATTCCGTTTAAGACGGTGTACTTTCATGGCATGGTTAATGATCCCCAAAATAAGAAAATGAGCAAAAGCAAGGGCAATGTGATTAGTCCAGTCGATATGGCTGATAAATTTGGTACGGATGCATTGCGTATGGCTTTAATTGTCGGCAATCCTGCTGGTTCAAATGTGCCGCTATCTGAAGATAAAATAAAAGGCTATAAGCATTTCACCAATAAGGTATGGAATATTACTCGTTTCGTGCTCACTGCTATTGGTGATACTGTCCCTGATACACAGACTTTAGCTGAATCGGATAAAGCAATCTTAAATGAGATAGAGGCTCTGGCTAAGGATATTACGCTTGATTTAGAGGAGTATCGTTACTATATGGCAGCGGAAAAGATCTATCATTACATTTGGCATCGTTTTGCTGATGTAATTATTGAAGAATCAAAACCTATTTTGACAGGTACTGATGAGTCAGCAAAAAAATCACGACAATTTGCTCTTTATACGACTCTGACTACATTCATCACCTTGCTCCATCCTTTCATGCCCTATGTGACTGAAGAGATTTGGTCCAGCTTGCCAGGTCAGGAAGAAGGCAAATTGCTCATGATAACTCCATGGCCAGTGGCGTAGATGGCGTGGCTTACTTTGTGGTAGTATAGAGAGAAAATAATATTTGCTGGTATGCCTTTTCGAGAGCCTGTCTTTGCTCCGGATGATGACAAACAATTGAAAGCACTGGTACATGCAGCACCTTCAATAAGACGCATCATTGATCTCACCGAAGCGCAGCATGAGCAGTTGCGCGCTCATGCCGGTCATGCAGGTTTTTTTGAGGGGACAGCACATGCTCTTACGGTTGCAGCTAAGTCTATAGGACTTGCGAAAGAACAGCGAGCATTGCTGGCTAAACTTGTTGAACAATATGGAGTAGAACAGGTAGTACAGTCTATTGAACGTGAAGAAGCTCTTCGTCGTACCGTACAAAAAACAATGCACTCAGTGACGACATTGAATGAAGGAGCTGAAAAATACCGTGGACAATATACACGGGCACTTAAAGCATTGAATGCTTTTGGTATTGATCATAAAGAAGCGCCCACATGGGATGACATTGCAGCACGCCTCACTCCTGAGAAATTAGCATTGATAGAAAAAGTGGAGGAAGCTCAACTTATTCTTGTGCCACCTTTATCTCGCCAAGACTTAATACAGGCATTGAACAGTAAAGTTGGGCAGTATGGTATGAAGCATAAGGCAATGTCGTATGGATTAGAATACGACCAGCTGTGGAACAATGGGCAACCAGAAAGTCTGGTATGGGAGGCAGTGTTTGTCGATGGTCGTCAAGACTTGCCTTACAATGAACAAGTTCAAGCTGGTAAAACAGGGCATGAACAGGTGAAGGCTTTACGGGCATTACATGAAAAAGCAGGAATAGGAACTCTTAGTGGTGCCAGAGCATATTTATCCTTAATGATGCAAAGAATTGTTGCATGGGCTCCTCTCGATGAAAAGTATTGGACGGTACTTAATGCTGAAGTAGTGGCAAAAGATGCAAAAGCGCTTCTCGGTTATGGTGGTTGGCAAAGTAATTTGGTCCGCTTGTACTACGGTAGGGCAGGCGACCGGGGCGATAGTCTGCGCCTGCGTGGTGCGGTAAGAGTATGAGCTTTGTGTCTAATTTGATCCTTGGTTTCACCGATTTTTTTGAGGGAGATTATTTAGAGCTTTTCTGGGTAGACATAAACAGGTATAATGATAAGAAAGGATAAAAAAACAAAAATATATGTGGGAAATAATCGGCTATACTGCCAGTATTTTAAGCGCTTCGACCTTTGTACCTGAAGTTATTAGCGCGGTTAAATCACGACACTTGAATGATCTAGCGTGGGGAATGCTTGCGTTGCTCGTAATGAACAACCTCTTGTGGGTAATTTATGCCGTCTACTTTGCAATATTCCCCGTAGTGCTGTCTTCAAGTCTGAACGTTATTATGGGGATGATTTTAGTAGTTATTAAGTGGCAATCAGAGCGTGAAGCAAAAGTGATACCTGTTGAAGGAGGAGTGAGGATAATGGTGAAAGAAAAATAGAAACGCAATAAAAAGGAAATAGGAAAGAGGAAAGAGGAATGAGGAAAGAGGAATAAGGAATGATAGTGGTGAAACAGTTGTTTATGTCTTCTCTCTTTCTCTTCTTTCCGTCATCCCGACTTCCGTGGAGGGATCCTGTCGGTGTGAGCCATATGCTACGATAGCGGTTCAGATAGCGTTGGGCGGCAAACGGCAAGATTTCTCGGCGTCGCTCCGCTTTGCTCGAAATGACAAAGAGAGAAGATGATGATGACCTGCCCCCTTGAGCTATCCCTCTCTTCTCCTCCTCTTCTGTCTTGGTCTTTCAATTCCGAACCATGTAGTGAGCTTGTCGAATCCATGCGAATTGCGAATTCCGAATTATTATCTGCTCGTATCCGCTCAAATTGGAGTAGGCTTTGATGAAGGCCTAATAAGTGATCTCGTAATTGTAGAAAAGTGGCAGTTGGCATGATTAGAAGGTTATTTCGCCAAAGTGACCACTGCGATAATCTTGAATTGCTTGGTGAATTTCGCTTTCGCTATTCATCACAAAAGGTCCATAGCGTGCTATTGGTTCATGTAAAGGTTTTCCTCCAACAATGATCACACTCAGTTCTTCTGCTCCCGTGTTTTTCAGTTGAAGCGAGTCACCGGTATCGAATATCACCGCTTGCTGTGCTTGAGCTGGTTGGTGATCAACCCCAAAAGTGCCAGTGCCTGAAATAACATAAGCAAAAACTTGAAAATCAGCAGGTGTTGGAATCTGCACATCACCATTGGCTTGCAATGTGATATGAAAGTACAGAATAGGCGTTCGTGTTTCAATAACCGCCTTTTGACCAAAAGCCTCACCAGCAATGATTTTTACCTGACCACACTTGTCGGGAGTTTGCACTATGGGGAGTTGTGAGGCAGGAATATCTTGGTAACGTGGTCTGACCATTTTATCTTCCCGTGGCAAATTTACCCAAAGCTGTAAGCCATGGAGTACTCCGCCAGTTTCAACGAAAGATGCAGCTGTCAGTTCTGAGTGAATAACACCACTGCCCGCTGTCATCCACTGCACATCGCCAGGATGTAATTTGCCATGGTTGCCTTGGGAGTCTTTATGCTCCATACTGCCAGAAAGCAAATAGGTGACCGTTTCAAAGCCACGATGAGGGTGGTCTGGGGCACCGGTGCTGTCACCAGGTTTCAGCTGCATTGGTCCCATTTCATCGAGCAATAGAAATGGATCAAAATCCATGAGTTGTTGCGTTGGAAAAGGCCGATGCACGGTAAAGCCTGCCCCTTCGGTTGTCTTTGTACTGGTTATAACCCGCTTTGCTTTTCTGATTGTGTGCATATAAGAGGTTAGCCGCGAATTTTTTTAGTTAATTCTATAATTTTACCCAACATCAGTTTGGCATTTTTTTCATGAAGCTCATGATTGTTTAACTTTCCTTTGTCATCAAAGGCGGCCCAGACAGCTGGAATAGTAACCTGATCACGCACGTCATACATATGAAGCTCACCTGCTACTTGTCGTAAATGCTCCACCGCTCGAGCGCCACCTGCCATACCACCGTAACCGACAAAACCAATCATTTTGTCAGCCCATTCTTGGTAAGGATAGTCTAGGGCATTTTTTAAGACAGAACTAAAGCTGTGATTGTATTCTGGTGTAATGATGACATACCCATCACCTGAATTAATCAGATCTAGCCACTGTTGCACATCTGCATTTTCATGTGGCCCTTGGCGCATACTAGAAGGAACAGCATCAGCAAACATTGGTAGTGGATAATTCTTGAGATCAATAAGCTCAATCTCAGCCTCACCTTCAAACTGCTTTGCAATACCCATAAACCATTCTGCTACCTTTAACCCATTTCTGCCCTCACGAATGCTGCCTAATATCACTAAAATCTTTGGTTTGAACATATATTAAAATGTTAATAATTGTAATAATTCCTGAATGAATGGTTGCTTGTTTACTGCATAGTAAATGCTATTGCCTTTGCGCTTAGTAGTGACCACGGCTTGCTCTTTGAGTAATTGAAGGTGATGTGAGGTGCAGGCGATGCTCATGGCTACTTCAGTAGCAATATCGGTTACATTCGCGCTTGCTACTTGCTGCAAAAAACGCAAAATCTTGAGACGATTAGGTTCAGCAAAAAGAGCAAATATTGCAGCCTTCTTGTCTAATGAGTACTCCCCTTTCGTCATAAAATATCTATTCAAGTGTGTACTTGAATAGTAAGATAGCTCTCTTAATGTGTCAAGCGACTCTTTCTTTACTCTACGATGAGTTTTCTACAAACAGTATCAGCTCTCGCTTGCACTGGTCTGTATTTTGAAATACCAATATATTTTGCACAAATTGAGGATTTTGGTCGAGTAGTAGAAAAGCGCTTGCAGCGTAAAAAACTGATGACAACCCTGAGGCTCTACTTATTTCGACCACACTCCTAACTCATTGCCTGATGGGTCAACAAAATGAAAGCGTCTGCCTCCAGGAAAACTGAAAACAGGCTGACTGATTTTCCCACCATGGTTGGTAACTGCCATGAAAGTTTCTTCCAGATTGTCAGAGTAAAGAATGACTAAAGGTCCTCCAGCCACATGCTTTTGATTGCTTTTGCTAAAACCGCCTTCTAATATCCCATCTTCAAAAGCAATATAATCGGGGCCAAAGTCAGTAAACTTCCAGTTAAAAACAGTGCTATAAAAACGCTTGATTTCCTCTAAATTAGTACCCGGAAACTCGATATAATTAATAGTGTGATGTTTATTCATTGGGGCAGATTTAAGCACAGCATAGTGTATGCCTAGGTCTACAATAGTGCTACTGATTGGTGTGTAGCAAATTGCTAATCCAGCCTCTTAGCCATTTTATAACTGGCTGTACATCTAGCTTTTAACCTCTTCTTGCTTGTATCTCTTTTAGTCTGGCGCTACTTAACTGATGCACAATCCGCGCATATTCCTTATCTTCTAATATGCTCTTTTTAAGCTCTGCTAGGGACATTTCTTGGCAGGTAGCTTTGTTTTCTAGTGAGCAGGCTGGTAGTTGATAGATACTGTCATGCAATTGACGGAGATGCTGGGCTTCTAGAGAAGACTTCACCACTACATAATCAGCTCCTTTTTCAAACACACGAAAACCTTCATGTCCGGTATTTACAATGGCAATAAAAATCGGTTTTTTTCGCCCCTGTAACTGTTGGATGTGACTGAGGGCAAAAAAGTTGTCCTCCACGTGCGGCAAGAAAGAAATAATTAAATCCGCTTCACTTAAATTAATGGTGTGAAAGAGCTCTTCATCTTGAACATCACCAAAAATACAGTGGATATTCTTCTTGGTTAGCTCATTTACTACTGTCGGGTCATGATCTACTACTACAAAGCTTTTTTGTGATGCTTGCAGTGTTTCTAGAAACTGATGCCCACCACTACCACAACCAAGCATAATAATATGATCAAACAAATTCGCTTGTAGTTTTTTTGCTTCGCTAGTAGATCCTTTGTGAGGCAATAAATCTAACAAAGGTTTACAGATACGGTAAAGTTGCTGCTGATACGTGGTCATGTATGATGAAACAGAGATAGTAATAATCGCCACAATGCTAATAAGGGCGATTGTGCTTTGATCAATGTGGCCCAGACGAACTCCCATCGCGGCTAGAATCAGTGAAAACTCACTAATTTGGGCAATGCTAATTCCCGTAAAGAAACTGGTACGATTATCAAAACCAGAGTACTTCATGACGATCAATACAATGACAGGATTGCCAATCAGCACAAAAAGAGAAAGCAAAACGAAAGGAACAATTTGATTACCCAGAGAAGAAAAGGTCATGCCTGCGCCTAGAATCACAAAGAAAATGGTAATGAAAAAGTCACGAAGGATGCGTGCTTTTGAGGTGATTTCTAAAGCATAAGGCAAATTGGCAAGACTTAAACCGGCAATAAAAGCACCCATCTCTTTTGAAAAGCCAATATAATTTGCTGCCAAGGCAATCAGAAAACACCAGCTCAAACTGATTAAAATAAGCAATTCGCTAGAATGTGCCAACCCAAAATAGAGTTTAGCTAATGGCTTCTTGAGAATGAAAATAGCAATTAAACCAAGCAATATTCCTTTGACTAGTAACATTCCAAAATCAAAAAGCAGACTATGGCTGGCTGCATTTTCAAAACTATTGAGCAGAATTAAACAGATCAAGGCTACAATGTCCTGGACAAGCAAAATACCAATCACAATTTTTCCATAGAGAGAGCTTAGAGTCTTGTGATCGGACAATATCTTTACACAAACAACAGTACTGCTGAGCGTTAAAGCCAGAGCAATGTAACTGCTGGCAATAACTCCAAAGCCTAGCAAATAGACAATGACCCAGCCAATTACACCCGTGAAAAGGATTTGCGCTAAGCCGACACCTAAGGCAATGGCACCAGTGTCTTTAATCTTTTCAGTATTCATTTCCAAACCGACCAAAAAGAGCATAAGCATAATGCCTATATCGCCAATAACATGAACCAATTCAGTGTCATGCAGCAAATTGAGCACATATGGGCCAATTACAATTCCGGCCAAGATATAGGCTAATACAATAGGCTGCTTAAAGTAATGACTGAAAGCACCTAGAGCGGCTGCCGCAATAATGATGATGCCCAGGGTTGAAAGAAGCTCCATAACTTTTAAGAATATTCAGGTAAGTAATGAGGACGAAATTGGTACTTAGCATCAAAAATGCTGGATGCTAGCTTTTTGTTTTGTATAAACCAGCTTATTTTTTGTGCACCATAAATCGATGGTAATAAGCCAATGCCATTGCAGCCTAGATTGTAGAGCAATCGTTTATCGGCAATATCTGGACCAATGCAACGAATATTGTTGGGGGTATATCCCATTACGCCATGCCAGTGATAATTAAACTTTTTGGGGCGATGAGCAGATTTGGGGAGTGTGCTTGCCAGGAAGTTTTGTATTTCTTTTGTCGCTTTCTGCGAAAAGGCACGGTGACGAGAATAGCGAGTGTCTTGTTCATACACTCGTTGTGGTCCACCGATACAAATGAGACTTTGATCTGAACCGACATTGCGCCGAGTAACATACACATATGGGTCATCCACCTGTCCTTGGCTTTTCTTGGGGAAATAGCTAATAGCGGTGGGAGTTTTGGTTCGCTTTTCAAGATATCCTGTCATATAGCCGACTAAACCAGTAATCATGCGATGGAAACGCTTATTCATACCAGGTACAGTGTCACTCACAATGCTAAAATGCTCAAAGCCATTGGTACATAGTACGACGCGCTCACATTGGTAGGAATAACGTTTGGTATGCAGTTTGATAGTCTCTTTGCCTAATTGGACTTGTGTCACGGGCGTGTGTTCAAGTAGTAGGAAACGATTAGGATATGTTTCTTTTAAATATTCAGCGAGCTGCTCAACAAAGAGGGCACTATTTAAGCAACCTTTGCGCGAAGATAAAGCAGCAATGTAGTCAGGGTTTTCAGTTTCTAACAGCCTAAGTACTTTTTTAGGTGAAACAATGGTAAATAGCTGGTGATACTTTTTATAAAAACGAGCAGGCAAATAAACAGTACTAGCAACATATGTGGGATAGACTTTTACGCCACCTTTTATTTTTAGCTGCTTCGTTTTTAGATGTTGCTCTAGCTGCGCCAAGTTTGTGCAGCCTGCATAGCCAATGAAATGATCAAAGGGCACATTAATCTTGGTGTGACGCAAAATTCTTTGGAGCAGTTGCCATGAACTCTGAATGGCTTGCTGTCCTGCTGACGCCATTTTAAGTCCAAACTCCTGCGCGATATCGCTAAAGGGACGTTCAAAGTAGTCTACCGCTTGTCCTCCATTGTGACCTGATGCTCCATGGGCAATTTTGTCAGCTTCAATCAAAGTGACATGTTTTTTAGTCTCCTTTAGCAAATAGTAGGCGGTGGTCATACCTGCGATGCCACCACCAATAATCGCTATTTCGCCATGCATGTGCTGGTCTAGTATAGTTCGAATGCGGGAGCGATTAAGTTCCTGTATCCAGGGAGAAATGTTTTTTTGCATATTGGTGTTTCTCTTAATTTTCTCACACCCTAAAGCTTTTGTCTATGCTGTTTTTTAGGAAAATAGACTTGCTTATACTAAGCAAAACTTAGTCTTCGCAATTTGCTATCGCTATGTTAATTTTTATCTGTTTCTTTCACTTTACATGAAAATTAGAAAAAGAGTTTTTGATACTTATTGGTATTTTGCAGCTGAACGACAAGCAATTTTCTTTAAACGCTTAGCGGACAAACCTAAACCTTGGACTAATGATCCTATTTTAGCAACCTATAAACTTTGTAATACGTACCGGGCTAGTGATCGTGTCTCACAGTACTTGATTCGCCACGTAATTTATACCGGGAGCATGAAGCCTGAAGATATATTGCTGCGGATTGTTCTTTTTAAGCTTTTTAATAAGATTGATACCTGGCAATACTTGGTCGCTCATATGGGAGAAATTACGTATCAAAACTTTGATACGCTAAAAATCGCCACATTGCTTGAAAAGTGGCGTGCACAAGGTGGAGTGATCTATCACAATGCCTATATGTCCTGTGCTACTAAAGCATTTGGATATGAAAAAAAACATCAAAACCATTTGGCTTTAGTGGAGCAAATGATGATGAAAGACTTGCTCGGCAAAAAGATTGCTCAATGTAAGACCTTTGCTGATCTATTTGCTTTGTTGCGAGTATATCCTCTCATTGGCGATTTTATGGCCTATCAGCTTGCTACAGATATCAATTATAGTGAACTCACCGATTTTTCAGAGACAGAATTTACCGTAGTGGGACCAGGTTCAAAACGAGGCATAGAGAAGTGTTTTGAGGATCGTGCCGGCAAAAGCTATGAATATATCATTCAGTGGATGCAAGAGCACCAAGTGGAGGAATTTGAGCGTTTGGGAATTAACTTCCAGTCGTTATGGGGAAGACCTTTGCAACTCATTGATTGTCAGGGACTTTTTTGTGAAACTGATAAATATGCTAGAGCAGCATTTCCAGAACTGAAAAGCAATCGCAAGAAAATAAAGGCAGAGTTTAAAATGCATACCCAGCCAATTGCGTATTTTTACCCACCAAAGTGGGGAATCAACGAGAAAATAGCTTTGAACGTCTAGGGGCACTTTAGCCAATGACACGAAAGGGCTGGTCAAATCATAAAGTAAGGGTATCTAGATAGATAATCTATCCCTCTATTAATCTGGTCCTCTATGCCAGCCTGAAGACTCTCAGAATCACCGGTGCGTTTATCGGGTTTGACAAGGTCTGTGCATGCAAAAGTTACGGCATTGCTAGGTGTTGTCGGTGTGAAACTTGGACTGGGGTCTTGTCGTGTTTTTAATCACAGCAATGATAGTGGTAGTCATGAGTGCGTGTAAAGTTGACTTGCACTGAAATGTCCAGTATTTTCCTGCCCCATAAAAGTCCTACATGCTTTCTGCACCAGAACAAGAGCAATTTAGAATATTGTTTGGCGATGAGGCTAGTGTGATTAGATACAATATCCACACCGCTTTTGACAAGTTTGTACAAGAGAAGGCTTACCCTCGTTATGTAGAGCAGTTGAAACAGGGCAATTTTGATGCTCCGGCGCCGGGGGCAAAGGATAATCGAACTGTCTGGTTGTTTTGCTACTTTTCACATAAGGATATCGCATTGCTGCTGCATGCTTTTTTGCAGTCTGCTGTGGCTAAAGAATTGCGAGCGGCTTTACAAGATGTGACGGCTGGCTGTGCAGGTACAATTGAGCGTGAGCGCGGCTGTACCCTGATCAGTAAAACAATTCGTCTGCTGACGGCTCAACATTATACCCTGTTTGAGCGTTGCGCAGGATTGGTGGGGAAGCAAGTTGTGGATATAAAAAGATCGGTAGTTTTAAACTTTGACCCGATCATGGCTCTCGCTTTTATTGTTTTGGGTTTTGAAGATGAAATACAAGAAAAGACTAGTGATAAATATCTCAATATTTTAAGGGAGTTAGTAAAAAAAGTGCAGCCGGATCTCGATACGCAATTAGTGTGGACTGAGTTTGTGCATAGAGGTTTAGTGAGTGCTGATCAGTTAGAACAATATCGCTCAAGGTTACACAATTTTCTACATCCGGAATCATGAGGCATGGCCTATGATCACAGCTTGCTTTGTCATCGCTCTTACTCTAGTTTGAGGCAAAGAAAGCTTTTCTATGGAGCAGCTGTGTGCAGTCAGCAAAAAGTCTTTTGGGATATCGAAACATGAAGCTGAATTTTATGAACGCTTGAGTCCTATATTTGCTGGGAAAAAGTATGTCATTCCTTTACCCACCCTCTCTCCTGCTGAAAGAAGAAGAAGGCGCTGGGCTTTTCGCAATGAGCATCACTTATATAGCAACATTTGTGCAAAATCAGGTAAAGCTTTGGTCTCGATGTATCCACCAAACTTGCCTATCAAAGTGTATGATCAGCAACTGTGGTGGGATAAAAGCTGGGATGGTACTGAATATGGTCGTGAATTTGACTTTACCCGGCCCTTTTTCGAGCAGTTTGCCGAGCTATTACGCACTGTACCACAACCAAATTTGCTGAATGATGCTCTCGGCAATGAAAATAGCGATTATGTGAATTGCACAATAAATGTGAAGAACTGCTATATGATTTCTGACGCCGGTCAGAACGAAGACTGTTATTATAGCAACATCATCAACGGCTGTCGTAATTGTGCTGATAGCACTGCGATCTCTGATTGTGAGCTTTGTTATGACTGTGTTGGTGTAGTGAATTGTTATAATTGCATTGGTCTCATTGATAGTGATAATTGTCGCGATAGCGCATTCTTGTATGCCTGCAAATCATGTCGCAATTGTTTTAATTGCTCTAATTTGCGCTTCAAAGAGTACTGTTGGAATAATGAGCAGCTCACACGAGAAGAGTATGAGCAACGACGCAAGGCTGTTGATTTAAGCAGCTTTGCGCAATATCAGCAGGGCAAACAAGCTTTCTTGGCAGGCTTACAGGCTGTTCCAAGACAATTTGCTTTTTTGCTCAATTGTGAAGACTCTAGCGGTAATTGCTTAGCTCAATGCAAAAATACGCAGATGAGCTTTGATACTGACCATGCACATGATGCTGCTTACTTGGTGTCCACTAAAAATGTGCGAGATGCCCTTGATATTGAGCATACCTATAATGCTGAGCTTTCACTGGAGGTAATGGCCGCGACCAATATTTATCAAAACTTTTTTTGCTGTTATACCATCAATGCGCAAAACATTTGGTATTCTTATTTGATCAGTGCAGCCAACAACTGTTTTGGCTGTGTGGGAGTTAAAAACCAGGCATACTGTATTTTGAACAAGAAATACTTACCCGCAGAATATGAGCAAATGGTGGCACGTATCATTGAGCATATGCAAAGTACTGGCGAGTGGGGGCAGTTTTTCCCGATGAGCATTTCGCTGCACGGTTATAATGAGTCGTTAGCTGCTGACTATTTCCCTCTGAGCAAAACCGACCAGGACAAGTGGCCAATCACTTGGTGTGATTATGAGCCTCCTGTGCCTCAAACTAGTGCGGTTATCGAGGCTGCAGACTTGCCCGACTCTATTTGCTCTGTTAGTGATGACATTCTTAGCAAAGTAATACGTTGTCCGCGCTCCGGCAGACTGTATCGTATTACTAAGCAAGAATTGCAGTTT
This sequence comes from uncultured Candidatus Peribacteria bacterium, assembly GCA_964512325.1. Taxonomy (GTDB): domain Bacteria; phylum Patescibacteriota; class Gracilibacteria; order RBG-16-42-10; family RBG-16-42-10; genus JACQZO01. The sequence goes on along the minus strand of CAZEGN010000015.1, from coordinate 1,609 downwards.
TATCGCGCCCAAAATTTGCCTCTACCAAGACTGCATCACGATGAACGCTATCAAGATCGTCTCAACACTCGCTTAGCACGAACATTATTTTCGCGCCAATGTGACTGTACTCTCCCAGATCATAATCACGGCCCACATTGCATCACTAAATTCGAAACCCCATACCCTCCCACCCGCCCCGAAAAAGTATACTGCGAAACCTGCTATCAACAGCTTGTATCTTGATTACTATTTTCGTGGATTAGACTGGAGAACTCTGCTTGATCGATATAGTGAAGGTCGTGCCATTCAGGATTCACTTGTTCAATTAATCTGATTTTTTTCTCTCGTCGCCACCCTTTTAATTGCTTTTCACGCAGTATCCCTTCAAACGGGTTAGTAAATATTTCATAATAGACCAGTTTGCTAGTGGCATACCTTTTGGTAAATCCAGAGATAAGTTTTAATTTGTGCTGTGTGACTCTTTTTTCGAGACTGTTGGTATAGCCTACATACATGACTCTTGATTCACTCGCCATAATATACACAAAGCATTGCTTGTGTTGTTTCATCAAAGAACTATTAAGTAAGAACAATTGTAGATGACGAAAAATGAAATAGCGCTCAATGGGATTCTTCTAAGTGCGCAACATCAAACCGGCAGGATCCTTCGATTACGCTTCGCTTCACTCAGGATGAATAAAGGGAAGGCATTAATGAGCATTCCTTTTCCCTCCTATTCATCCTGAGCCTGCCGAAGGATCCTGCCGGTTGCAGTCTAACTATTCACGAATATTGATCAGCTTTTAAGCTTGAAGTCTAATTGCTCGAGGGGAATGCCTTGCGTGGTGCCATAAGTGATGGCTTGAGCGCGTAGGGGATTTTCTGGGGTATGATCAAATGCAAAAATATGTTCTGGAAAAACTACAATGATTTGCTCCGCTGTCCAAAAGTGCGCATACCAGCCTGGCAAAAGCTGCTTTTGCAAATGCTCTATTTGCTGATACGCTATCCTAACGCTGTGTAGCTGCCATGTGTCGGCAGTTATGACCTCATCCGTCTGTACAGTTTTTAGCCAAGATGAGTCCCGCACACTTGCCGCGATAATAGTGCCTTGAAAGACTGTCTTTAAATAAGCTCGCATCAGAGCGACGTCTTGTAAGTCTTTTTCACGGCTATTATCTAATTTAGCATTAATAAGATGTTCAAGCTTTTGAATAGGAATGCTATTTACCATGTCAGCTTCAGTAATAAGCATTTGTACATCTTGAAATTGATTTGCCTTCTCTAGATAAAAATCAGGATACAGCTCAAACTCACCTTGCTTTAAGCGGTGCCGATTCCATTTTCGAAAGTATTCCAAATCTTCCGGCCAGTTTGCTGCCAGCTCTTTGTATAGCTTGGGAGTAACGAGAATATCCAGATCTTTTGTCTCTCTTATCCCTCTAATCGCCAGTGAACTGCCGCCCATTACAATATATTCACCTAACGGTAGTTGTAATGATGCCAGGGATGCTAATACTTGAGTTTGATTCATACTAAGTAATATTTTTGTAAACCAATTAAAGCATGACTGGTTAAATTAACGAAAGAGTTGGGGGAAGTTAATATTTGAGTGACCAAACTCAAT
>CAZEGN010000014.1:0-34515 GCA_964512325.1 uncultured Candidatus Peribacteria bacterium | reverse complement strand
AGTTTAGACGCTCAAATAATAACTTCCCCCAACCTTTCCGTTAATTTAACCCCAAGCGTTAGACTGATAGTTCTACCTCCTCGCCTCCTCTAATAACTAAATAGAGATTAGGAAAGCGTTATCTATTCAGTAATGATCGATTCCCTCCTCCACAATGGCCTCCAAGTTTTCCCATGCAAAAACACTCGTTTCGCTACGGTAAAAGGCAAAACGAAGGAAGTGTAACCACTACCTGCTTCTTCACCATTTTTGAATATATCTTTAATAAGCCGATTTATTAAACATTGGTTTATATAAAGAAAAATCTTTTAAGACGACTTTAGTTTATCTATAGTGGCACTGATTAATACATAGACATGAGTACAGGTGAATCGGTCAGAGAAGAAACTAAACAATGGTATAAACTAGAAGACTGGAGTGACTCTGACATATTAGATCCTAAAATCATACGCGTTCATGAAGTACCAAATGATCCCTATTCTCCGCACAGGCCTGAGTTAGAATCGACCACAATTAAAGTACTTACTGAATTAGCAGCTTCACCTAATTCTCATGATGAATCCATCACAGCAACAAAAGATTTCGAACATCAGCTAGGTGACTTATTAGAATCTCTGCATCAGGAAAGTGATCTTAAAGCGCTAAAAAATGGCAACCACCATTTCCCTGCACTAGAGGACAAGCTCAAAACGCTAATGGCTAGATATATTGCTCAACAACAACTGGCTGGTGAGAAGGAAGACAATATGCATTCTACATATCAAGAATTACTAAATTTTGTAAGAGAATTATATTTGAATCATATTCCCTTATACGACTTAGCATTTAGCGAATGGGATAAATTACATGCTGAAGGCCGCAATATGTTAGAAGTATATATTGGGAGAGATTCTATTTATGCTTATATTGCACGCCGAGCATTAAACATTGCTCGTGGACGCAAACCAGATGCGGGAATCCGTTGCTTAGTTTTCCCTCGCATATTTAATGAAGGATTAAATAGTGAGGAAAAAGCGGCTTATCTTAGAAATTGCGGCATCAGTCTAGAACATGATCCAGTTATATTTGACCTATGTTATAGCGGCACTGTGCCTGAAGCCATACTAAAAACGTTAGGTTTTGACGAAGAAGAAGTTGATAAAAGAATATTTTTACTATCGGCAAAAAAACCTGAACGTCAATTTAAGACTATTCCTAATACATGGAAGGAAATTGCAGCCGATCTACAATACACTCCTAAAATGGAAGAAAGAGCTATAGGTATCTTTCATGACCCTAAAACCGGTAATGTAAATTATATGGCAAAAGCAACAGTGCCAAAGCATCAGTTTTTATACTTAGTTTTAGAGTTCATTTTAACCATGCATTATCTCAATACAAATAGTTAAATGCTAAATCATGTTATTACTATCTTATAATAGTAATAAGTGGCTCTACCTCCTCCTGTCTTCTAGTAGTCTAAAAGATCAGGCGTATTAACCTACACCTCACTAATTATGCTTTCCCTCCTCCATAATGGTCTCCACGTCTGAGCATGCAAAAACACTCGTTTCCCAATAGTAAGCGGTAAAACAACCACTACCAGCCTCTCCACTCTTTTATTTATGGCTCACTGATGTGCTGTTTTAGTCTGTTTGACGTTGTAAATAATTAGACGCATAATAGCGAACAATTTTAACGCCATGTCATACTACCTACCAGAAGGAAACGAAGAGCAAAACAAGAACACTCGAGCAGACTTTGAATCCTTGCAGAAAACATATCTTCAGAATATTGAAGAGGTACGTAGGCTTATAAAAAGCGCATGTGCAATACCAGGCATTGCGGCTGTTATTAGCCCAGCGTTTTTCTTAACTCTTTTTGATAAAGTAACAACTGCTGATCTTAGAGAGGCTTTACTTGCTATTTTGGCATGCAGTATGTTTGCACTTACCAGCAAAATAGCTGACAAAAAATGTCAACAGCTTGTAGCGCATGCACCATACCTAGCGCTTAATGGGTCTGATTCAGCGGATACAAAGAAGACACCTATCATCGATTCACTCACAATATCAAGTCGTATCGCACCTATGTGTGTTGTCGGTCAATTAACTCTTGGTGCTGCTTGGATATTAGCGCATCATCATATATACGATGAAGGAAATATTAGAGAAGCAAATTATGCAGGTATACCCTATTTTATACAGTTACTGGTGATTGCCATTAGCATTAGGCGTGCTCACGATGTTGTTGTTGAAAAAGTAGCTCCATTTTCTAAACATCTAGTTGAAGGACCTATGCAAGTGTGGGACGTGCAAAGAAAGACGCGAGTAGCGTAAAGGTACTAATAAAATCAGCATCTAAGTTCTACCTCCTTTCTTCTTCTAATAAGACAATTACTTATTAATGTTGGCTCAGCACTCAATAATAGTATTTTCTCTTCGGTATAGCTTCCTCCACGTAATATCATGTAAAAATGTCCTTTTCCCTACCGTAAAAGGCAAAACGAAGTGCACGTCACCACTACCAAGTACTCCACCATTTTTGAATATGGCACAGGAAAGAGCTAAAGTGAGCAGGTTCATTTGCGTAAGTTGCAAAATTTTCTGTTTTATATTAACAAAAAGGACCCTTTAGTTTTATCAAAGAGTCCTTCATCTATAGCTTTAATTCACGCTAACTCTAAGATCCTATCTTGGCGACTATTCTTTAATTGAATTAATAATGTGATCCGTGGCACTATTTGCTTGATTATAACCAGAGTAGTTCACACGAATGAGATATTGACCCTTTTTAGTACTTACAAGATATTGATCATTATCACAGCCTGCACCATCACATTCAAAATTAATCTTTTTAACAAGAGCGTTATTTGTCATTTCTAATTTTGAACTACCAACAGGATCTTGCCCTGGGATAAGCTTAGCAATTGTCATTTCATAACCATTTGAAAATTCATTACTTTTGGGTGTTGCTGGTCCACCTGCAGAACGGAAGAGAGATCCTTTTTGACTTGTTATACGCAAATTAGTTTGTCCTGACTGAAATTCATCATTATATTTTTCAACATAAAAAGTAGCAGGGTAACTTAATGATAGATCCCAATCTGAATAAGTTTTATAAGCTTCAGTGTTTGAAGTTATCTGTGATGATGGAGTAGTTGACATTATTTGATTACCAATGCTACCTGGTTCTGTACACCCAGCTAAGGTCACTACTGCACCTAGAGTAAGTAGTATACGCACATTTTTCATAGAAAGAAGTTAATCGAAAATAGTATAGTAATTTCCATTATTATAGCAATAACATACGAATAAATAGTTGAAAAAGTATAGTTCTACCTCCTCGCCTCTTCTAGTGATTAGTTAAGATATAGAAGATGGCTCACACTTCTTTCACCACACTCTCCCTCCGCCATATTGGTCGCCATGTTTTAGCATGTAGAAATATCCGTTTGGCTACAGTAAAAGGCAAAACGAAGGAAGTGTAACCACCACCGGCTTCTCCACCAACGAGCACTTGTGCTCGTCTTATCCTCATCCTTATCCTCCTTAAGCCTTATTCTTCGAAAAGGCTATTTTTCGTGCTCGAAGGATAAGTATCAGGATAAGGATAATAGCTCAAAATATTTCATAATTTATTTGGTAAGATAGATCTTACTAAGTTTATGTATGTTTTCTTTTGAACAGTTTCCGGTGTATATCAAAGCACAGCAATTTTATACTTTTGTTAACCAACAAATACTCAAACAATCGACTGTAGACTATGTCATCAAAGATCAACTAAATAGAGCAGCCTTAAGCATATGCTTAAATATAGCAGAAGGCAGTGGAAGATATTCATCCGGCGAAAAAAGACATTTTTACCTTATTGCACGCGGGTCCGTCCATGAATGTGTAGCAATCATTAAAACACTTTCTATTCTTCGTTTAGTTCCAGATAGCTTTTATAATTCATGTTATTTAGCACTAACTGAAATTAGTAAAATGCTTTCTGGTCTTATTAAGAAATTCGAAACATCGTGAGCACTACCAGCTTCCCCAGCATTTTTAAAAGTTGCTTACTTAAGATACAAAACAACGATTTGTTAGTTTGGAATGACAAGACTAAAATCGGTTTGGTTTTAAGAGCTTTTATGTGGAAACAATTAGCATCGAAAGAGATATTTAGTCACCCTCGGCTTACTTTGCTTGAAGATGATGTGTTGCTCCCTAATGGTCATCAAACAAAATATTTACGTTACAAAGATGATGGCGGTGCAGTGGTCACAATCATTTATAAGAGGCCTGATGGAAAGATCCTTCTCCAGAAAGAATATGCCTATCCTATTAATGAGGTGCTATTTCAGTTACCTGGTGGTGGAGTAGCGCCAAATGAAACACCAGAACAAGGTGCAAATAGAGAGCTTATGGAAGAGGTGGGTTTGAAAGCAAATAAACTACAATTACTAGGCAACTACCTTTTTGATAATCGCCGCTCTGCCAAAAAATGCTACCTTTTCCTTGCAAGTGACATTACTCAAGAGAAGCTTCAGGCTGATGCCGAAGAAGATATTGAACAAGTGTGGCTTTCAGAGAAAGAGATTCAGCAAATGATAATGAGTGGAGAAATTATCAATATCCATACGTTAGCATGCTGGAGTATTTATCAATCCCAAAAAGATAGCATAAGTAATAATGTATAAGTCATAACAACGATACATGGATAAATTCGAAGCATACAAAGTATTTATAGGTACTCATTGGGATGTTTACCTTGATCCTCTCCAACCAAGACTAGGGCAGGTATATATATGGGCTAAAAATAATGGTGAAGTAACAGATCTTAGTGAAGCCAGTCCTGAAGAGTTTCACGAGCTACACTTGCTGCTACAAAAAGTCAGTGGAGCGTTGTCAGCATTGTTCAATCCTGATTTATTCAATTATGCATCTTTAGGCAATACAGTAAAACATCTACATGTACACATAATCCCTCGCTACAAAGAGAACAGAAGTTTTGAGGGGGTAGAGTTTATAGACTGTACTTTCGGGCAACATTATGAAGTAAATCCCCCCACAAAAGAACTATCAGGTGAATGGATAGAGAAGCTAAGAATGGCTATAAGTAATCAAATAGAACAATAACGTTAAGAGTCTACCTTCTTCCAATTTTAATAAAAACTATGACTGATCTCTCTATTATTCAATTAACTGGTGAATTGCCATTTGTATTATTAATGAAAGATTCGATTGATGAAAACAATAACCTGAATGATGGGATTGAAATCATAATTGATAATATAAGTGGATTATTTTTTCATAAAAGACATGTTAGGGAATATAAGGACCAACAAGTCATAATCGCATCTGAAGATATTCATGGTTACTTAACTTATTCTTCTTTCGCACTCATCTTTACGGAAGACAATGCTAAGAACCTTTATGACTTAGCAAAAGACGAAAAAGGTGAGTTCAATCATCAAGTGTTAATGACTAAAATAGTAGAATTCATACGTAAGTTAGTAACTGCATATCGAACTGTGTCAAAAAAAGACTGGATCGGGCCAATTGGCAAATCAGACTTAAATTCATTGAGATTAGTTATAAAAGATATACCTAATGCTGTTTCAATAGATACCATACTAGGATACAAAGGCACAGGTGTGATGATTGGCTCAAACCTTAACGAAAAAGATGATGGTGAAATTTGTAATATGTGTAGTTTAGATTTCACAATCAATACAGCTTATAAATATCTTCAAGAAGCAAATAGATATAAAATCCACCAAGAGTACGAAAGCTTTACACTGTTTTTAGCTAGCTATATTGAAAGCTGGATTTATCGCGAGATTGAGCTAAAAATGTTGCATGATGGAAAAAGCGTTGAAGAAATCGACATTTTATTTAAGGACTCTAATGGAGGATATAAAATGCTACAGGTAGTTATGAGAGATAGATGGAAAGAGGTTTATGAAACAACTATTAAAAATTCAAAAGAGTTCAAAGATTACATCAAGTTGGTTCATAATAGGAGAAATTCTATTGCGCATGGCAGAGGTGCTAGGTTAACAGAATGTGATAGTGAAGAAATGATAAAAGCAGCAATCGTATATAGAGATTTTCTCTCACCGTTAATTTGGGCTTAAGTTCTACCTCCTGTTATTCTCTAATAGGAAAATCTTCAGATAAGATTGGCTCATGCTTCTTTAACCACGCTCTCCCGCCTCCACAGCGGACGCCATGTATTTGCATGTAGAAATACCCGTTTCTCTATAGTAAGCGGTAAAACGAAGGAAGTGTAACCACCACCGGCTTCTTCACCATCCTTGATTATGGCTTGCAGAAGAGACAGATTACTTATTTAAAGTAAATATAGTGATTAAGTCTTTACGATGTAAATCCACCTGCGGTTTTGTTTTTTCAACCACGATTACATGCTTGTCAAAACGAGCTGATGGTACAGCATCACTCACGGGAGTCGCATAAGGATTAGCTTTATTTACGATCACTTTACCACCCAATCTGTTTGCTTGATCTAAAGCGATTTTTTGTTCTTCATCAAGATATGTAGTAATTATCACTAGACCTCCTTCACGGAGTCTGGAATATGCTAACTTCAGCATATTTCCCCACATTTCAGGCTTGGTCATGATCTGAGGATGTCTCAAAACAATCACATCAACTTCATCTGGATACTCAGCAACTATTTCATTAGAAGCAGCATCACCTGACAGGAAACGATATCTCGGCGGTTCTCCCGCTTTGTTATCAAACTGATACAGCTCTTGTGCAGTCGCAATACTTCTTCTATCTATATCAACTCCAGTTATTCCAACGTTATCTGATGGATTACCAAAGTTGTTTCCCCCGAAAAACATACTTAACGTGAGAGCTTCATGTGCCTCTCCACATGCTAAATTAACAATTTCTGTACGTCTGCCTACTGGCGGCACATACGCAGTAACCGGAGGCAAATGTGTAGCTAACATATTCCAATACAATCTTCGCTCTTCACCTAACTTTCTAGATCTAGCCATTAACTCATTAGATCTCTGATCTTCCACTGTTCTGGAATATTGCTCACTACCTAATAGTGTAAGCGGAGATGCAATTTTAGTTGAAAGGAAGTTTCCTTTAGGAGTTAGTAGACTGTCATCCAAATATCTCCCAAAATCAAACAAACTCATAGTAAATAATTTTTCTATTTATTTTACCAGTTTTTTCATTATAAATATATATCAGGTTCTACCTCCTCACCTCTTCTAATAAACTAATAAAACTAAAAAGTTCGTTTATACTTCATTAATGACCGACTCCCTCCGCCATAGAGGACGCCACGTCCTACCATGCAAAAACACTCGTTTGGCTACCGTAAAGGGCAAAATGAAGGAAGTGTAACCACCACCGGCTTTTTCACTCTTTTTGAATATGACTTGCATATATTTACGTCATTAATACAGAGATTGCATTAAAGAATTCTCATCGTTAAGATACAGTTGTCTATAATCACTTCAAATATGAAGCGTCACCAATCGGTTTGGTTATTAGCTGTAATGATTATTTCTTGTGCTCTTGTTCCAAGTCAGAGTCTTGCAAGCAGTTATTCAGATGTTATGAATAATGATCCAGACATCGCAGCCATTAATCATATGAGAGAGTTAAATATTATGACTGGTAGCGAAGATGGGAAATTCCATCCAGATAGGTCTCTTACACGTTGCGAATTGTTAAAAATAAGCTGGGAAGCTAACCACCAAAAATTTGAGCAGGGGCGTAATGATGGTCCTCGTCCTGCTGGTCAGTTTGAGTTTTTACCTTTAACTGGTGATAATGGACAACCAGTTGGTGGTCGTAGTCAGTCCGGTTTTAGTGATATAAAAAAGGGCGACTGGTGTGACTCTTACGCGCAGAATATGAAGCATAACAATGTCATTCAAGGATACCCAGATGGAACATTCAAACCCAATCAATCTGTAACTCAAATAGAAGCATTAAAGATTATATTTAGAAGCATCGCAAGGGAATATGATGCAGATTTGTTACTTCCTGAAAACGCCATCGCTAATGGTCGCTATAATGATGTAAAGACATCAGACTGGTGGACACCATATATACAGTTTGTCATGAACCACAACTTAACTAACGGTCATAACGGCACCGCTTATGGAATTAATGCTCCCATGACCAGACGTGAAGCGGCAAGAATCATCTCTAACTTATTAAATCTTCTGACTGTTTACTAACATTCGGTAGCCAATGAAAAAAGATCAGAAAAGAAAACTTCTGACCTTTTTTAGTTACTTATTTTATTGAGTTCTACCACCTGTCCTCATCTAATGAGCTATTGTGCCCAAAAGAAAGGCTCAGACTTCTTTCACCACACTCTCCCTCCTCCACAACGGCCTCCATGTTTTGCCATGAAGAAAAACCTGTTTCCCTATGGTAAGCGGTAGAATGAACAAGGTGTAACCACTACCGGGTTCTCCACCAACGAGCACTTGTGCTCGTCTTATCCTCATCCTTAACCTCCTTAAGCCTTATTGCTTCGAAAGGCTATTTTTCGTGCTCGAAGGACAAGTATTAGGATAAGGATAAGTCGCTCAATAATTTCATAATTAAGTGGGTAAAATACATCTTACTTACCTTTCTTTATGTTTTCTTTTGAACAGTTTCCGGTGTATATCAAGGCGCAAGAGTTTTATAAGCATGTTGTTATTAAGATCCTGAAACAGCCCTACATTGATTATACCGTGAAAGATCAACTCAATCGGGCAGCGTTGAGCATTAGCTTAAATATTGCGGAAGGGAGTGGACGTCATGCAGCGGGAGAGAAAAGGCACTTTTATCTGATTGCTCGCGGATCTGTACATGAATGCGTTGCCATTATCCAAACACTCAAGAACCTACAAACTATTGCTCCTGATATATATGCTGAACTGTATTCTGGTTTAACTGAAATAAGCAAAATGCTTTCTGGACTTATTAAAGCATGATTTAATTTATTAGCTCAAAACTACCTGGTTTTCCACCATTTTCGACAATGGCCTCCAGCAGAGACAGAACTAGTTTCTCGACAACAATAGCACCGTAGTCTTTCTAAGCCACTCAACGTTACTTTCACTTTCAAATACAAGTTTCTGTACTGGAATCTGTCGTTCTTTTAGCTGCCGCAGAAGAGTGTCAGGATCCACTCGATGCTGCCATGAACGCAGTTCTTGAGTCCCTTGAATTGAAGGCTCATGAATAATATGCATGGCTATGCCTCCCTGACATAATGCTTGGTATGAATTCACTATAGTTTTCAGTTGTTCTTCAGCAGTTAGGAACTTCATCAATTCATGACTAAAAACAATATCAAAAAGTTCACCTGGAAACGGTTGGGTAACATCGTGCAGGATGACATTAGTTGATGCACCGCCCAGATGTTTTGGATCTAGGTCAAATGTAATCAAAGCAATTTCCTTCTTCGTGCTTTCCGCAAATACTCTTTCATGAATAGGGATGTATCTTTTGTCAGAAGCACCAAGAACAGCAATACTAAGTTTGTCTTTATCAGAATGAAATCCAGCAGCCTTTAGTACATAACTGACAATCGAGTGCTTTGTTGTTTTCATGTTAGCTACCCATTCATCTGATTGAGCAGCATATTCAGCGTAATGAGCAGCTAATATTTCCTGAGACAACATACAATTCTTATTGGCCTATTTATAGCTCTTTTATTATAAATAGAAAAGTAAGTTCTACCTCCTAGCCTCCTCTAATGACTAATTAGTAATTATGAAAGCACTGATTAGTCATTTATTATACTTTCCCTTCTCCATAACGGTCTCCAAGTCTGAGTATGAAGAAATACCCTCCTGGCTACTGTAAAAGGTAAAATGAAAGAAGTGAAACCACTACCAGCTTCTTCATCATCCCTTAATGGCTACCAAAAGCCACAGTCTCACTTAACTTGGTGAGCACAGCGTAACGGTGTAAAATCTAGCTATTCGATGTAATTTTATCATGAAATTCTCTATGAAATATGCTGTACTTAAAATTAGTAGCATTGTTTTAATCGTATCTCTGTCTGCGTGTTCATTTCAGAATTCACGTAATCCAGACCCAACTATATCCTATGTAAGTACAACACCTACATCCCAGACACATCAACGCATCACTAACCAGCAAGTGATCAGTAGTTCCAGTACAAATCCTACAGCTCAAACAGTAGATGCTATTCTTAATAGCACGAGCTTAGCTGATTTATCTCGTAGCTCAAGAGCTGAGGATAGTGTTCAGTATAAAAATGAAATAGCTAATGCCGTTGCTCAAAACTACAACGAAGAATTTCGGTGGCAAAATGAGTCACCCGTTTCACTCCAAACAGCAATGAGCAATCGTTTATCAAATGTTAAAGATTTTAAAAAAGTTTGTACAGACCACGAGTGTGTACTCCATTTAAAAGGCTTTTTCGATGGTACTGATACTCGTGTTACCCAGCATGCAGACAAGTTTTTAATTACTTGGTATACAAACTTGGATAACGGCGATAATTTTGCACATACTAAAACTTTTCTTGCAGAGTTTTCTTCGTTAAATTCATTGCAAACAATGTCTAATACTGTATATAGCCTCAATGGTGCATGGGTCCCAACTGATGAGCATCCAGGCTTAGATTTATTAAAATTATCAGAGATTCACGATTATGGTCCTCAGGGTGGCCACCAATGTGTCTCAGCAGGATGTACCTTTAAAGCTATATTAATTAAACAAAATAATATCATTGCTAAAGCATATGATATTGAGTTAGCAATGAACAGATACGGAGGCGTTAGCAAGTGTAATATTATAGAAAAAGCGGCAGTGCTTTTATGCAAATCGCAACCATATGGTGGTACTCCGGAGGAGATACACTCAGTAACATCACTTAAGTAGTCATATATATTATAGTTAATGTCTACCAGAATATAGTTCACTCCCTGTTCCCGTCTAAAGAGCAACCAAGAATAAAAAGAGGACTTGCGCTTGCTTTACTATACTCTTCCCTCCTCTACAACAGCCACCATGTTCTAGCATAAAAAAACGTTTGGCTATAGCAAGCGGCAAAACAAAACCAGTGTAAGTACCACAGCATACTTATATTGATCTGCATAGTACTTTCAGTACAGTAGTAATGATAAGTTACAATTGTGAAAATTAATTTCAACTTTAATGTCTTTGACTGCCTACCATAAAAAATACATTAATCAATCTGACAGTGAAATTCAGAACAGGATAAATGAAAAAGAGGAAGAATTGAAGCAGATTTTCGCTGAAGTAGAATTAAAAACAAATAGCGACATTATAAAAATTGCTGTTATGGGGTGCGGTGATAAAAGATTCGTTCATGCCCATAAAATGCTTTTTGAAGGTTTTTTAAGCAAACCTTTAGAGATCACTACAATGGATATTACTATTGATCATCTTCAGGCAGAGCACCACATACTACAACATGACTGCACCCTTCCAATACCTGATGGCCCATATGATATTACATTTGCTCATGTTCTTTTAAGATTCATTGAGACTGAGAAACAATGGGATTTAATACAGAACTCTTTTCATGTTTTAAAAACTGGAGGCTTAGCTATCCATCTACTCGATAAGGTGGATTATGAAACTAAAAGTCCCCACCTTCCTAACGGATTATTCTCAGTACCATTGGACAAATGGAAGAGCAAGTTAGAAGAATTAGGCATAACTTACAAAAGTATTCCAGTAAAATATGGTACTGCGTTCATTCTTTTTAAAAAATAGCTTAAGTCTATAGTTCTACCTCCTCGCCCACTCTAAATAACAGGCGTCTTATGCAAAAAAGTTCCAGCAACTGCATCATCATTCATGGTTGTCCTTCCGATAAAGAAAAAAACATGAGTCCTGAAACCAGAACCTATGACAAGCACTGGATTCCATGGACGAAACAAAAACTCACAGCTCTCGGGATTCCTACTGAGACGCCCTTGATGCCGAATCCTTGGAGTCCTAAGTATGATGAGTTCAAAAAAGCCTTTGCACAACTACCTATTTCAGAAAATACAATCCTTATTGGTCACAGTTGTGGATGTGCTTTTCTAGTTCGCTGGTTAGGAGAAACAAAAAGATCCATAAAAAAGCTTATTCTTGTGGCTCCCTGGAAAATCTCTAAAGAAAGTGATCCCGTGAAAATAGCCTTTTATACCTATCCGATTGATGCCAGCATTTCTAATAGAGTACAGAGTATTATCATGTTCACAGCTGATAACGAAGAGGACGAGGGGAAAGAAGGTCTTGCTATGTTTCATCAAGCACTCGGCGGAGAGGTTATTCATTTAGCAGGAAGAGGACACTACACGTTACATGATATGGGAACAGAGCAATTTCCAGAACTTGTTGCTGCTGCACTAAAGTAGCCATACATTCTGCCTCGAAATCCTAGCTCTTCCTGCATGTACCGTACCGCACCCTCTCTATACAGAGACTTCTTTGCCCTTATTCAACCAATTCTTCCACTTTAATTGACACAGAACATCTCTATTGTATGATACTACGTCGTAAATTTAGCTAATGAAAATTACAGCTCATGAGATATGCACTAGTGTGGCTACGCAGCTGGGAACTTCACCTGAGAAGGCCCTTGCCATGCACAATGCTTTGGAACTCATCGCGAGCCTTGAAGGCATAGGATTAACAGGAAATGCACAAGTGTTTGCCGCCACAGCGGGCGCATCTATGCATATTTTTGATGAAGTCTATGATGCAGCACCGGTAGCGCAGGCATATACACATGCTGCTACAATCAAGAATGCACTCGTCAGTGGTGATTATGACCTTATCCCTGCTCAATTATCTCAAGCATTTCATTTGGTGGATGGAGTAGCTACTATGGCAGCGCGCGATGGACTGATTAGCTTAGCGCGTGCCCAGGAGAGATCAATTCTGCAGCGAGAACCCAACCCATCGTATTCGGAAGTTGTCGGTATCACTCGAGAAAAAGGTGGCTGTGCAATTTTATTGCTTGCCTTGCAAATCAATCCGCGGCTGAGTATAGAACAGCAATCTTGCTATCGACAGCTGGGTTACCTCGTACAGATATGCGATGACTATGTGGATCAACACGCCGATAGACAAAGCGGCATTACTACCATGATGCACTTTATGAATGGAATCGAAGCTAGCGAACGCATAGTAAGAGAAGCCACAAGAACAAAATTGCTTTTTCAACGCTATTATTCAGGCAAAAGATTGCCAGATTTATTCTCAAGAATTGATCATTTACTAAAAAGAAGCGGCATTGGCGTCATATAAGCATTACCCCGCAGGCTTCATTCACTCAGTATATAGACTTGCATCGGTTTTATGGTAAATCGAGCTCCTTACTTAAATTATTATGGACAGCTTTAAAATCAAAGATCTAGGAGAATATGTTCGCTTAAGCTCAATTGCATCAACAGATATGCCGATTGAAAGAAATGAAGCTGACCTAGATCTGCCGCTTAATCCTCGAGCAGTATATGATGGCATCTCTCAGACAGTAGCAAATTTGAATAACAGCCTGGACAGTAGTGTTTTTCATGTTACTCCTCGGCCAGATGAATTTGATGCTGTCATGCAAAAAGATCTAAAATTTGGTTACGTTGAAGTGAGCATTCACTTTACCCCAAGAGGTTCAAAAGAAGCGCACTTGGTGAGTTCATTCAAAATCGCAACGGCCAAAATTCCCGACACAATCCCTGAGACGGGCCACACAGTGCCAGGCCATTTTAGCTTGCATGGCATTACAGCTGCTGATCCTCTTGCCATTGAGACTATTATTTTTGATGAGATGGGCAAGCTTACTCGGAGAATAACCAGACAACGCGCTGAAAGAGTTCTCAGCCCACATCTCTTTATGCCTACAAAGGCAGGGAACGGACAATAGTAGTCACCAGACTTACCCAACTAGAGCCTTATCTTGTTCTAGCTTTTTCCAATCACCACGAGTGTTTGGCCACTTTGAAGATGATTCAAAGATCAGCTCTTTAGGTGCAATGCATATTGAAAGCCCCCTCGGCTCCAGAACCATAAGGGTGAATGCAAATCTATTGGGTCTATACCACTACCCGCAAGCAATTCTCGCCACCGTGCTGATATTTTTTCTCGTGACCAGGTATCTGCATCAGATTGAGACAACACCCCGAGTTTTACCGAGCACTGAATCACATGCGTATCAGGAGCAATGTCTATATACTGCCGATTTTTTAATGCCACCTGGGCATATGTGTTCAAGACACAGCTCCAATAGTTAAAAATTTTGGGACCGGAAAGGTAAGGAAAGCCTTTCTTCATTTTCCCTTGCACAAGATCTCGCAATAGAAGAAAGTCATTATCACAAGCTGTGAGCATGGCTGAGAATGAGCCCCAATGATCATTTACCGTTCTACAAATTGTGCTCCAAGTATGCGTATGCTTATTCGGCTGCAAAGCGACTTTGTAGTGTGTTAGCTTCCTTTGAAGTATATCGACAGGCAAAGTAGCAGCTGCCGCAACTACAAATACTTCTTTTGTGTCAGGATCATTATAAGTTTTTAACGCCGCTTCCCACAGCTTATAACTATCTCTCTGATAATTCAGTGCCATTGGTAAGGTGAAATAAGCAATACGCAGCTCCTGCTCATCTGCGGCAAAATCAGGTGAGCTCTCTTCGGGCATTACACATGCGCCTAATAAACCATTTTTATAGGCTGCAATAAGCTCACGGCATTGGTGGATGAGCACATCTTCTTTCATAGAAAAGTTTTATTTACTCAGGGTGCTGTTTTGCTAAAACCTTTCTCGCAATCAATCTAATATGGATAACTACTACGCCGAACCTTTCCTCCTCTGCGGCAGAACAAAACTCATGCATTCGCCGAACTTGCTCTTCAACTTTGATCGCAGCTGGCCAACCAAATACTTCTGGCGGTATAGACTCGAATAAGTCTTTAAATGTTCTGAAATATGACAAACCCACAACCTCTAGCTCTAAGGTTTGATCCACCTCAGGTTTTCTGGTTAACATCAGCCTATCGCCTACTTTAACTTGCTGGCGTTTTGCATCATTCACTCGCACCTCGATTCTTTGTTTGCCTGAAACAATGCAATCAAAGCCAGCATGATAAATCGACATCTGATGCTCCATACAATAAAAACGGTTATCTCCAAGAAATTACAACTAAATTAGTTATAACTCATTACCTGGTATCTTAAAAGATAGCGACACCTCCTCTTTGTAATAGGGCCATATCAGTAAGAAATAAAAGTGTGCTATGTTGCATACAGTAAATATTTCGTATGGATCAGTTTCAGGCGATTGATAGAATTGAGCATCAAAATGATCTTGAGTCAGTCATTATAAAACTATGCGCTGCCTATAATATTGGACGATTACAAAACTTTTCAACAGTTGATGTGGGCTTTGAAGACTGTAATGTGGCAATAAATACAGACAAGGGCAAATTTCTAGCAAAGATTTTTGCAAAGACACGTACTGCAGCAGATATCCAAAGATATAAAGAGATTATGCTGACAGTATTGGCTGCTGGCGTACATCATCCTAGATTACTTCATACCAATACAGACGATGTTATTTTCACTAACAGTGGACTGACGTTAGTGCTCATGGAATTTATTGAGGGTGATACTTTTTTTGCGATGGACCGAGCTCCTAATAGCCAGGAACGAGCAGCAATTATTGAAGAGGCAGCAAAAATAAATCGCATAAATTATAAACCGCCCTATCTCTTTGACTCTTGGGCAATTCCAAATATTGCAGCAATGGTAGAAAGAGTAAAAGCATTCATTGCTCCTGCTGACCTGACCACAGTTGAACAAGCAGTAGCTCAATATCAAGCGGTCCCAGTTGCAGAGTTACCTCATGCTCTAGTCCATGGCGATTTTACTAAAGCGAATATTATTAAAGGAAATGATGGCAAAATATATGTCATTGATTTTTCAGTTACTAATTGGTATCCGAGAATACAAGAACTAGCTATTATTGCAGCAAACCTAATGCATGACTCAGCGGGTGGCCCCACCTTACGTGAGCGCTGTCACATCGTTGCCGAAGAATACAATCAGCACACCCCTTTAACTCCAGCCGAAAGAGAGCATCTGTATGCATATGCTCTGGGCGGAGTAGCAATGGAGTTTCTTGGCTCACACCAAGAAAAGTTTATTAAAGGCAATACATTGCCCGAAGTAGATTATTGGATGAACTTAGGAAGAGAGGGGTTAAAACAAGCCTTAGAGCAATAGTTTCGAGATGCGTCACAATATAGACATTTCGGAGATAGTATTCACCTTTATCTCCGTTTAAAACAGAAAAGCAATGTATCGCTTACTCTCTGTGCTTTTTACTCTTGCTCTTTTCCCGCAGGTAGAGCGCCTTTAAGAGTATTTTCAAAAGTTTTCGCATTACCGTTAAAGGTATCGAGCTGAGCCATCACAGCATCTCTGCGTTTGGCATGTTGAGCAGCCAAATAAGGAGTCCTACCTCTCGTCATACGTGTATCCGCATTAGTACCGTTATGAGACTCAGATGTGGCAGCAGCAATCGCTTTCTTTATCACTGCATTTTTCTTTAAAACAAATTCATGCAGCTTTATCATTGCTTGACGATATGCTTCGATAGCAGTATTGAATTTGCCTGAAAAATCTGCAGAAAGCTCTTTTAATTCGAATGGATGGTCATCCTCAAAAGCAACCTTTGCTCTAAGAACTTCCTCTCTTGCTTGATCTTCCACAGATGCCAATGCCATCTTGGCATTTAAAAAATCGGCAACGAGAGTATGTAAACTCTCGTGTAATGAGATTGGTGTATCCTTGCCAAGCTTTCCTTTTAACCTGTCATACCACTGATGCATTTTGTGCTGCTCTTTAGAAAAGTCACGCAATATGTTGTTGATATTGTAAACGAACTCTACAAATGCTTTTAACTCAGGATCATCGCTATCGATGCGTGGTGCTCGAGAGCTCTGTTCTAATATGTCCTTTTCATACGAAGTCATTGGAACATCTGCGTGTATAACTTTAACTAATGAAAACCTTGCCTTGTTCTTGGTAAAAACACCAACGCCCTCTAATCTACCATCAATGACAGATATGCTATTACTTACAGGCTTCGCTGCCACATAGTCTAGGCCTTTTGCCTGCAGATAAGCCGCACGTGTTATTAAATCCCATCGAAACTTGGCGCTTGGAGAGAGTTTATCTATCGCTTTCTGCATATCTGATGAATATTTGAATGCGGGCATAGGTTCTTTTTGTTCAGCCTGACGCAATAGCAATTCAAGAGAATATGTAGCAAGTTCGCTTAACTTTAGTTCAAAAGGAACAGCTCCAGCTTCTGCTGATTGTGTGATGATTTGAACAGTATCTGTATGCACATTCACGCCAATAGCGCGTATCACACCAAAGTCAGGCAGGAGATCTGATTTTTGTGCCCGTCTATAAGCTTCAACAGCTTGAGGAACCCACGCATATACTCCCTCAGGATCAGCTTTTAAAAACTCTGTACGCAATTGAAACATTCTATCTTGGTTTGTTGCATCTGAATTACCTTTTTCATCGGGATGTAAAGCTGGCAACTGAATCACAAACTGATCACGCACAGTGTCTTTTGGTAAAGACTCAGTACCATCTACAGTTGTAGTCAAACCACTAAGCGCACTTCTAATTTCTTGACCTCGCAATCGAGCCAATTCAACGCCAGGATGATCAACTTTTTTCTTAATTTCCTCACTGCTCCAACCGTCCGCGTCATGTTGACCAGGAATATTTTCTTTAACCATACTTTTGTATTTAATTTACTATATTCAAATAATTATACACCAAGTTACAAAGCAGGTCGATCCTACAATTATTGCAGCTAAACTCTTCTATGTACTGCACTGGTGGGAAATCTTTCAGAATCACAGGGCTAATATATTAAAACTTATTCATATAGTCTTCTTATAGGTCTTTATAGTATAATAAAAAGATTCAGGAGATTGATATGATGCGAAGACAGTTTTTGTTACAAACCGAATTAGCGCAAGCAGATGAGCCGAGCCTGGAGGGAGCTCAAACCTTGAGTGCAGAGGAAAGAAAAAAGCAAAGAGAACGCGTGGCCGAATCTCTGGGATTACTAGCACCTAAGAGAGGAGCAAATAAAGTACGCCATTATCATAAAGAGCCCAAAGCCAGCCGTGATCAGTTTGGGAACAAGTTATTTTCTAGTGACAAATATTGCTATTTTGATAATGAAGGCATCGAAACTACTGCCGGCTTACTACTATCTCCCGCGGGCGAACAAATGGTAAAAACAAACAAAGGCATTTTAGAAGATATAGAAAGAGGCATACTGATCATGACTAAAGAAAGACACGCTGGCACATTAAAGAATAAAGAGCATGCTGAATTAGGAAACGGTAGAAGAATGACCTTAATCATGCGTGGTGGCCAATCACAAGTATATCGACTAGAAACAGGAACAGAGAGCTATGTCGTTAAGATAAACGCAGCCACACACATCGGTATGGCCCGAGTAGATCAACCATACATTAATGAAATGCTACAGTGCCAAGCATTAGCACAAGACTTACAAGAGGAACTAGCAGCTGCGGGAATATCCCTACCTACTTTTATGTTTGCATCAGGCAAAGTGTCATGTACTGAATTCATCGCAGGCCATCAACCAACAGAAGCGGAGTTAATGATCGCACTTAGAAAAAACAACTTACTACGGAAACTCACTGCATACTTAATGAAAAAGCATCGCACTGATCCTTTATGGAAAAGTATCGAGTTTGATTTAGTCAATTCACTAAATGACAGGCTTAAAACTGACAATTTCATCAAAAGAGATGACGGTGATCTCGTCTGGATTGATCCAGTTTTCTACCATGATCCAAACTCATGAGGCGGCTAAAGAGCACCTTACTAAAGGACAAGCTTCATCAGAGGCAAATTATTGACTGCACACTGAGAAGAAAGTGACTAAAACAAGCAGTAGCTAATTAAGTCATTAATCTCTAACTGTATTACTTCAGCACCGCATACTGGAGCTGAATCTCATTTTCTCCGAATTGTTTTGATCCCAAAAACTTTAATTCTTTATCCGCTAAGCCCTCACTAAATAAAGCTATGCCCTTGCTTACAATTGCCGGTTCTATATCCAAATAAACTTCATCGATCAGATTTTGATCCAAAAAAGCACTATTCAGCTTTCCGCCCCCTGCAATAATAACCGCAGCAAAGTCATGCAGGAGATCTAGCGCTTCTCTGGGAGAATGAGCCAGAGCATGAGATGGACTCTTTAACTGCAGCACACTTTCACGAGACACAGCCACTATTTTTACCCCAGCGTTTAAGAATTCCTGAAACTCAGATTGGGTAGAAAGTATTTGATACGTTCTTCTTCCCACAATCAACGCACCAGCATGCTTCACTGCAGCAACATAACTTGCGGACTCTGCAGGAGTAATAAAACTAGTCGAATCATCGTGTTTAGCAATCATGCCATTAATAGTCGTAGTCATATACAAAATCGTTTTCATACATTGAGCGTTAGTCATTAACTTTGTCATATTATCAAGTTAAACAAAAAGATCTATACAGGCAAATAGCATGGTGAGGCATAGAATATCCAGCATCAACTTAGACAAGGTAGAAATGTAATGACTCCCTAAAAAGGCACTCCTGTATCTTGGGGAACAGCCGGCATCTCACAGTTGAGTTGTGGGAGAAGCAGCTTTAAACGAGCCACAACATTGTGATTTGAGCGTTCATTACACACTGCCGTATCTCTATCGTTTTTATAAATAACCAGTTCGCCATTGAGCCATATATAAGCTGAGCAGTGAGCATAGTCATGCATCACAGTTACACAATCTCCATTGGGGAAATAACTATCATAACGATTCAACCGAGGACCGAAACGAATGGAATCACCACTTTCATCATTCATTTCTAGCTCCAACATAGTGATTATCACATTGTTTTTGCTTGTCACTCTTAAGCTTGCACTCGCAGGGTAATGAGCAAAGTCGTAGTCGCTTACTTCTTTAGCAAATAGCTTATCGTGATCTAACAAAAAGTGTTCTATTGCGTCCAAAAGTTCTGGATCGCTAATTATGCCGTTGATGTCTTCTGCTTTTTTAAAAAGAGCTTGATGTACCAGAAAAAAAGGCGCTTGTTTTGACGGCGAAATAGTGCGGAGCTCGGCAAGCAAAATCTCTAACAGTTCTTTCGCTTCAAGCATGGTAAAAGAGTGAAGACGAATTGTGGAGCTGAGACTATCTACTGACACCTGTCTGCGCTGGATACTCATGTGAGTTTGAAACTGATTGTCCAATTCAACAACCACCTTTTGACCATTACCTAAACCCAGCTCCCAACTACTATCTGCATAATCACAATAAGCTGTGCTACGCCCCAAGTGAGTAATAGCTAATTTCGCACCAATAACTTGGCCCGTAGCTGTTCTAAATATCGCCTGCCAAAATCTGACTAAGGCAGTTTTAAAATCTTCGCACTCTTCATTTTCAACGCGCATCTCTGCTACTGTACGAGATGAACACTTGATTAGACTTGCCAACGCTATGCGCAGCCTGGCTACTAATTTGAAGATCTCATCATGAATCGCTTCGTCAGACAGTTTTGCCTCTACCTGCATAGAATGAGAACAAAGATTGTGAACGTCTTAAATTACGACTATCAAAACACCTTCTAGGAATGGGAATAGTATTTGCTTTATAAAAAGCCAATTCTTTTTTTTGTAATTTATACGCTCTTTGATTTTCTTGATCTGAGAGTATTTCACTCAAGATAGCTTCAGAGACATCATGAATATTGTCAGGAATATCGCTGGCGGTAGTTTGCATTGAATAAGACTTTTCATGATCCCAACGAACATTAAACTTTTCTGCTTGAATGGAATTAAGAGGAAAATATTCTTGGGCGACGGTATCAGCATAGGGAAAGTCACTCATCCATAATGGGAACCATTTGCCCCACTCCCCCGTCGTTTTCATATGAGCAATAATTCTGGGCAACAAGCTTTCGTATTCAGCCTTGGTGTATTGCTTATTTAAAATGCAGCAAGAAGCTCTCCGTGGGAAGCCAATACAGCCAAACATCTGCGTGGAGTGAAAGACATAAGCACAATACTGACTATCTGCTAGCCCTGGAGACATATAGCAAAATTGACAGTTATAAGGCCCCAGACTCATTGCGAAGCTGCGGTAAATTAATTGACCATCAAAAATGAAGCCACTACGAAGACAATCTTTACAATTATGCAGATTAAACGAATCCCGAATATCCTGGCTATTTTTGATAATGAAACAGTTGCTACAGTTTTTACAATGATCAATGTATGCACCGGTGCAGTTTTCGCTATTCACCAGAGAGGAATAGCTATAGCCCGTAGCTGAGACCATTTCCGCAAACTTTTTTTGTAAATCAATCAGTTCAGAATACTTACCGCTAAAAAGTGTCTTTACTAGCGCATGGTATTCCTCAGGTGTGTACTGCTGGTTCCAAATACAAAATTGTTTATGTTCTAATCCCACACAACCAAAACAATCTGCACAACCGCGACAGCCATAAAGCAACATGGAATTCCTGCAATTGAAACTATGCTGAGCCCATTTTACATCGTAGCAATTATGGCAATTGATACATTCATAGCAGAGCTCACAGTTAGAAATATAAGTATTATCGATACAATCTCTACTTGAATACACTTTATTTCCGTACATGCACTCTTGGCTATTGAGACAATTAAATGTGAAATAGCAATCTTTGACATTTACATTAATATTTACATAAGGACTATTATCCGCATTCAGCGTGAGCTGCGCTTCACGAGGCACCACTTGCGAGAGTTCAAAAAATTGCTGAAAGAAAGGCTTATTAAAATCATAAGCTCTACCGTATTGAAAGGGATCATTCTCTTCGCCAAGCCATATGTCCTGAGCATAGACAGGAAAGCTCGTGCCCGGCCGATGAATACTGACTATCTCTCTACCTGTCTTACTACAAGTACGATTATACAGTGTTGTTTCATTACGAAAGGCAAACATATCCCGAAATCCCTCTATGGGAGAAATATCTGGCAGTGGGATATCATGTACCTTACAGTATTCTATTTCCTCCGCAGAGACAGAGAACATCTTATTGCTACGAGTACAGCGCAAATCCATAGACATCATTTTTGAAGATACTATAAACATCTATCTCTATTGGGTTCATAGCTTTCATTTTTTCGCCCGGCAAGAAAGTACGCTTCTATTTCCGCAAAGCATACTCCCTTTTGAGGGAAAAACTAATATTTTAGTCCTCCCCACTCCACTACGGTAAACCCATGACGAACAATTTTGGTAAGCTCTTGAGGAGTGATGTCTCTTGATTGTGTTAAGGGTTGGAAATCTAAAAACACACGGGCAATAGTGTCAGGTTGAGGGGTAATTTTCATTGGCGCAAGCTTATCCATCACCGCATCTTGCAAGAAAGAAACGCGATAAAATGGTGCCTGTTTTGCTTTCATTTTAGGCAACCAATAAGTCAACATATCTTGCTTTTCGGTTGCGGTAAGTCCAATTTCATCAAGCTTTTCATGCATGAATTGTTCTATATTTTCATTGGCTATAACCCAGCCTGTATCAACAGTAGGATATTGTGTTGCTAGTGGTCTTCCTGCCCAGTAAATGTACGGATATTGATTCTGCTGACAAGCGGCAAGAGCATATTCAGAACCAACATGAGAAGTATCAATCCTGCTACAGTCAGTGAACTCTGGCTGCAAATCCTTTAATTCACCATTGGGCTTAGCTAACACTCGCCAACCATTGTGATAGGCCGGAATGGTTACACTAAAATCAATCGGTGTAGTGAGCTCAACTTTGACTTCAGTTTCGGTTTGAGGATAAAGATAAACTACAGGCTTTCCCACTTCTGGAAGAACTTCATACTTGTTTTCCTGTAATACTACCCACCTATCCCAAGGATCTTTGATCAAAACCAGCGGAGTATTGTTGCTGTAGGTGGCAAGGTCTGGTTTGCTCTCGTTGATACTATTTCGGAAATAATCATCAGGCAAATAAGCTATCTTCTGTTGATAAAAGTAGCTTACTAAAGGATGGTTTTTATCAGCAAATGCATAGAGAGGAGCCCCATTTATCTCACCTATTTGTTTTACATCATCTATTTTTACATTTTCCACGACATCGACATCGTTACGAAATCCCAAGAAATGATCAAAAACATTGCCATAAGATGAATACATATTAGGCTGTGCATTCCGAATAGCCTGTACTGCGAAGTGCAAACTGGGGATAGTTAAAGGGTCTGGTGGAACAGCCTGTTGCCCTACAGGTGTTGATGCTGATTGCCCATTTTGAGAAGCCATAACTTCCTTTTCATACTCTCTTTCCTCTTGGTTATATTGCTGCTTTTTTAGCAAATAACTGGCCGCATCTTTTTTGAATGCCAAGTGATAGTGATATCCCAATCCACTTTCATCTACTACAATAACATTCGCTACATTGCCTAAACTTCCTGGCATATCGGGATTATTCTGTCTGACCGCGACAACCTCGGCCGGTGTTCTAGCAGCATAAACACGATATTGCGAATTTGAAAAAGGCAACTGTTGATATACAGAATAGTCAACAACTTCTGCCATCTTGCCATCTGCAGCTAGAGGATCAGCATCTGTTAACAATACAAAAGTATCATTCACAGGCAAAATATCAGGATGCGATTTTGGCAAAAGACTAACAGCAGACATCTTTTGTTTGTTCACCAGGTTGTAAGGATTTCTATAATGATCTTCTGGAAAGTCTGTCACATCTTTAGGATCAGCATGCAACACGAATGTCACATAATCTTTGGTGGCAAAAGTATAATTCTCAATGGGTCCCAATTCCATTGGAGGAACAAAAGCGACTACGCGTTTATAGTCCTTATATATGCCATCATTAAACGTTCCCGCCTCATAGTAGGTAATACCGGTATTTTGACCCAGCGTGGGATGGTCTTTGAATAAATTCAAGTCTTGATTTAATCGCTTCATTTGCCCAGAAATAATACTTATCTGAGGAACAGATGAAGCTGTAGGGGTACTTGTCAGCGCAGCTGTACTAGTAACAGTAGCGGTGGAGAGTACAGAATTTGCTACAGGCGCAGAAGAAGGAAAATATTTGCTACCCAGAACCACTCCAATTCCCACCAAAGCAAAAGCACCGACACTACCTAAAATGCTAAGCACAGCCACTCTAGTGCTAGACATGGATGAACCCTGAGCAGAACTTTTATCTGAAGAGTTAGACATACAGCAAGAAAAATTTAAGACTTTGTGCTAACTCTACTCTTGCCCATCTATCAGTTCAAGATCTAAAAAAGCACCCCAAAAGCTTTTTAATAGCTCTCACGTCCTAACTATTAACATCTCTATTTCAAAGCCTCTTCAACTTCCGCTCTAGCTGCTAGTTGTAAGCGAGTTTCATCGAATATCTCCCGCACAACATCTCTACCAGGATTGAGCACGGTTTCTGCTAAACTCTGAATCAGCCTAATGGTTTCTTCAGGACTTGCTGTGCTCGTCACCATATCTACTTCTAAAGCCACTAACACATTTTCTAAGCGCTCAGCCCAAATTTCAGCACAAGCTATCATCAGCCGTCCTTGATGTGCAATGTGCTCATTAGTAGAACTGGCCTTTACCAGTCCCGCGCGATAGAGTTTGTATATCATCAGTTGAGCATTATACAAATCTTCAATTCCTTTTCCTTGAGGACTTGTTCCTAACTTTTCTTTTTCAATCTCAGCCTTCGTCTTTTTCTTACTAAAAGGATTCCACCTAGAAACACTTGCTTCTTGCCAAGCACGATAAACACTTTCTAAATCGCTGATATCCAGCTTTCCCGCCAAAGCGACAACAAACTCCTCCTCGATTGTCGGACCAGCTTGATCTGGAGATGGATTGCGCCCCAGCCTAAATATCGTCTCCCATATTTGTCGTGTTAATTGTGTATGGAGCCTAGGAAAGCGACTTGTTTCAGGAAAGTACCCCATAATATTATTGGGCGCAGCCTTTGCTTTCATCATATTTGTCGTTGCCTTATCTATTCGATCCAGCTCGGGATCTTGCTTAGCAATAATTGCATTAATAATCTCGCAAATGACCGCATTAGCATCACCAGGTGTGGCGGACACAAATGTATCAATTGATCTACCAGCAGCCTTAGCAAATAAAAATGTACCCATATCAGTCATAAATGGGCTAGCAGCTGTACTTCTAAACAGTTTGTACTTTCGCCCCTTATCATCCTTAACCACCTCAGGCTTATCACGCATCCTTACAATTTGACGTTGCAGTATAGTACAACACTCTTGCAAGGTGATAGGTCCTTTTAGCATTTCAGCTACAAAAGCATGCCCCAAAGCGCGGTGCAAATTGCGAGATGAGAGTCCCTGGACTGAGTTGATCTTGTGATACGAACGCCCCCGGTCATCACTCGCAACGACATATGAAACTTTTGCATCGTCTAATTTGTAGAAAGATCCGTCGGCATATCGAAAAGCCGCATAGTAAGGAATCTCTTCATAAGAGACACTCATATCCCCCGCATTACCACTATCAGCCACATACAGAGTATCCAGCACGGCTTCAGTGATCGCATCGCCAAATGTAAAGTCAAGCCATTTTGCTTTGCTTTCAGGAAGACCAGCACCAGAGCTCACTCCTGGATCCTCTTTGTGAAAGACTATCATTTTTTTTGCATTTGCAAAAAGCATAGCTGGAATATGCTTTGTGTCTGATATAACAGCAGGGTCTAAAGACCACAAATAGTCCACAGCCTCTTTTGCATAATTTCCCGCAGAGAATTCAGTAAACTTTTTCACTCGATACTCTAAATTCTCCCGACTAATAACAGGAGTGTTATTATTTACCGAGAGACGCCTTTCAGCTTCATGGAGCAACTCCGTAATTGGATCAGCATCTGGAGATACTTTTAGCGCCAAGGCTTCATTAGGTTTAGTAGACATAAATTTAAGACATTTCTGTATATTCTATCACAACTGAGAGCAGCTATCTACCTTAAATCCCCAGGCATAAGAGCTTTTATTGCCACACCACTGCAACAACTGCACATAGATCTTTTAGCTCCGTCAATCTCAAAGTAGACCTGCAATATTTTAAACAGTAAACACTGCTTACTTTTATGATAAAAATAAGACAAGTATTTCTTGAAGTAAAAAATATATGGAAAAGCTTCTGGCCATTTGTTCAACACTAGCCGCTACTTTAGCATGCTTTTTCTTTGCGATTGATGATGTAAAAGCAGCGCCCAGTGATGATTTTGTTACTATTTGGCGGACCACGGCGCCAGGTCAAACCATAACTATTCCTACGCAGGGAGGCGGCTATAATTATGATGTCGACTGGGGAGACAGTTCTGCTAGCCTGGGCCAAACTGGCAATGCGTCACATCTCTATGCCGCTGCAGGTGATTACGAGATCAGAATCTCAGGGACGTTTCCTCGCATTTTCTTCGCTGATAGTGGGGACCATCCTGAAATTATTTCCATAGAGCAGTGGGGCACCGGCACCTGGAGTTCCATGAATCATGCCTTTTGGGGGGCCACCAATCTAGTTGTTAATGCTACTGACATTCCTGACTTATCCGCAGTAACGGATGCTGCCTATATGTTTCATGGAACAGTATCGCTATTCACCATTCCCAATGTTAACAGTTGGGATGTTTCAAACATCACAGATATGAAAAACATGTTCTCGATCAGCGCCTTTAATAGCGACATCAGCAGCTGGAATGTTTCTAATGTTACCGACATGTCAGGTATGTTTTATAGCAATGAAGAATTCAATCAGGACATCAGTAGCTGGGATGTTTCTAGTGTGACAGCCATGTATGACATGTTCTCTATTGCCAGCTACTTTAATCAAGATATAAGCGGCTGGGATGTTTCATCTGTTGTTAACATGAATAGTATGTTTTATGGTGCAATTCGTTTTAATCAAAATCTCAGCACCTGGAGTATAGCTCAAGTAGTAGATATGAGGCATTTATTTGATTCAACCAACCTTTCGGTAAGCAATTATGATGCGATTCTTCAAGGCTGGTCTTTGCAATCAGTACAAAACAATATCACGCTAGATGCGGATACCCGTGAGTATTGTACAAGTTCACAGGCAAGAAGCAGTTTGATTACTCTTTACAGTTGGACCATCAATGATGGCGGAGCAGTAGATAGTGATTGTGTCACTACCCAAACACCGACACTAATCGCTCCTGTGACAGGCAGCAGCTATAGCAATACCACACCATTTACTGTTTCATTTTTACTACCAGAACGCTTAGCACCGAACAGCTTAGCACTCAATTTTGTCCCCACTGAAGGCTCTCCCGTAAGCTTATCATTGCGTGATGCTGAAGCGGATGTCACCAATACTTTTTCTTTTGACCTCACCGGCAACTTTATTTCTGTTAGCGAAATCATATCAGCCACTGGCGCTAGCATACCGGCGGGTACGTATACGGTGACTCTGTCCTATCAGGATGAATTAGCAAATCCCGCTGCCACAGCCAGTGCAACCAATGTTACTATTATTGATGGTCCCTTGCCTGAGGGCACATTACGCTTTCACCTTTTCACCGATGAAGATGGCGATGGAACTCAGGACAGTGGTGAGGAAGACGGTTTTGATGAAGATGATGCCGAGCTGACAATTACTATTAACGGTGAGAATGGCGAAGAGGAAGTGGAGACCGATGAAGATGGAAATATTGACTCGGCTCTGACTATTGGAGACTATACGCTTACTATTACAGCGCCTCGCAATTATTTAGTAAAGGGCGGCAGCAGCACGATTGCTTTTACTATTACTGCCGACGCTGTTACCGACATTGGTAGTCGTGGTATTTATTATCGTGGTGACTTTAATACGCACAGCAGTGGCTATTCAGGGGGAGGATCTTCTTCCAATAACCACTCATCTTCCAGTGTGAGTCATAGTAACAATTCAAGCTCTAACTCATCTTCCAGCAACCGCTCCAATACTTCATCAACTTCAGATGCTCTCCCTACACCAGTCGCGAAAGAGCCAGCATGCCTTAAGAGCAGCACCAGTATTCAGTTCAGTGATAATGCAAACAATGCTGCCACCAATTATCTCAGTAGCTTTGTGTTCGCAAATGACCTTACTCAACACCTGATCAAAGGCTACAACAATGGTACCTTTGGCCCACAAAATGCCCTCACCCGGTTCGAAGCTTTAGCAATCGCTATGCGCAGCAATTGTATTAGCGGAGGCAATCACAAACAATTTACTCATCGCAATACTCAATTTTCTGATGTACCTCAAGATGATTCGGAACAATCACGCATTATCGGTGAAGCTTTTCACCGCGGTATTATTACTGGCATCGGTGATAAGTTCTACCCAGATAGAACAGTATCTTATGCGGAGCTGGTCAAAATGACCTTCACCTCTTCTGCTTATTTCGCTCATGGCCAACCGCTGAAAGTACTCACGAAGACCTTTTCACTACCTGCCGACACCACGTTCATTCAGCCACTGGAATACGCCTCCCGACTCAATCTCTTACCAGCAAACTTTGGCATAAACACTCAAGTGAATCGCCAAGCTATGGCTGATTATTTGCAAAAGTATATTCAGGCCTTACAGACTATTGTCACCCTTTAGCGCCAATCAAATAATGGGACTTTAGGTGGATTAGATAAAACTATCCTCACGCTATCTTTTTGCTGTAACAGTAGGCACTGAACATCACACTGATTAACGCTAATGCTAGTAATACGGCCGGCATTTGGAACAAGTCGAGGGCAATACCAATCAGGATAGGACCGATAATTCCAGCCAGTTGTGACACGCCTTGAAAGGCACCACTTAGTGTACCCAACTCCTTGTCGACAACTTGCAGGGTGATTGCTCGCTCGATAGTTAAACTCAAAAGCTGCAAACTAATACTAACCAGAAAAACCAACACTAATTGGAATGCAAAACTGACACTAAAAGCTAACATGATCAGTAGTGGTGCAAGCAACAAACAGACTAGTGGAAGAATCTTTTTGTACTTATCAGCAATCATTCCCAAAGGCGCACTCAGCAGAGATGGAATAGTGGCAAATACGGTAAGCAACATCACATTGCTTATGCTTTCATTTTGGGTGAAGGCATAAATTGGAATAAAAAATTCTCCTACAGTCGCCAACACCTCTACAAAAAAGGCCACTGCCCCCAAACATCTCACTTTTTTGCTCCAACCGGCAATTACTTTAAAAAAGGTGCTATAGAAGGACAGCAGAGACACGGGCGTAGATGAGGCCTCAGCTTTCTGTGAAACAGCAGGCAATTTACGCAAAAGCAGAATACCAATCAGAGCAGTAGGCGCGATCGGTAAAAACAAATAGGGAATAGGCACAAAGTTCACGGCAAATATACTCACCAATACTGCTAAGAGCCACCAAAAGTTCGTCACCGCATCTACATACCCGAACGATGTACCGACCTTGTCTTTCGCCGCATGAGTTCGGATATAAGTTGACCGGCCAGTACTATCTAAGGAATATCCTATACCATTCAAGAAACGTGCTAATACTACCAAGGCCACAATGCTCCACATGCCTGCCGCAAAGTAACTCAGACTAATGAGAGGGTATACCAGCAAAGCAGCTATCATAAGCTTTTTGCTGGAGACACGATCAGCAAACCAGGAGACAATTGGTAGTGACAGCAAAAACACAATTCCATAAATAGATTTCAGCACACCGGTTTCGGCATACGTTGCGCTAAATGTAAACAAAAACACAGGCATAAATGCCTCTACAAATCCCCAACCGAACCAGCGCACTGAAGTGGCTAGAGCAATTAAGCGAATATCGCCATCAATTTCAGGCAAAAAAAGTGCTCTTAGCTTTTTCATTGTTTGGTCATTTTATATTCTTTTTACTTTATCAGATTTTCTCCTCTTGTAATAGCTAAAACAATTAATGACTGTTTATATGGTTGTTGAACAATTGATTCCATTTCAGTAAATGTAGTATAATTACAAGAAATTAAAATAAATTTATGGGAATTTTAGATAGACTTAAAGGTACTACAGAAGAAGCAAAAAGGGGAAATGATCTTCCCTCAGACTCTGCTGTTACAAGGACAAGAGCACAGCAAGAAATACAAGGAATTCTCAATGCTAGAGCTGATCTAGTCCCTGAAGGGATTGATCTCAAACTTCAGCCCTGGGAAACTCCGGCTGATATTAGAACTGTGGCCACTAAAATCGAGGAATTACGCGAAGGCAACATTTACCATCCTCACTCGGTTTATACAATGGCAGTAATGCCTGCAGAATATGATAGTGATTATGTAAAGAGAGCTGAGTTCGCCGGCGATGCTGACAAAATATGGACCGGCGACGGCTTTATCAGCAAACGAACTAAGGAAATAGTCCACAGTAAGGTGGGCGTTGAAGATTACTCTGACAATGAAAGCGACAAGCGTCCAATACACGCATATTACGAAAGACAACGCTATTTTGTAACAGTTAATGGTGGCAAAATCTTGCCCCGCGCATCAGTATATCGCTTTGCCAATGGTCAGATTCAAACACTTACGTGCCAATACAATCAAGATGCACGTCCCGAACATTATGAAGAAGCTGTGGATGGAAAAATAACCAATACCGTAGACAACACCTTTTATCCTGATGGCAATATCCGCACTACCACCGAATTGAACTTTGACAGTAATGGTAAAATCATCGGTAGATATGAAGCACAAGTGACTCACACCCCAGGAGAGAGTGAGCCATGGAAAATGGAAGCTCAGTGGTTTAGGCTAGATGATCGCACCGGCCAACTAGTTCCGGCGGGAAAAAGAGCAGAGAGAGGACGTAATTACAACGACCTCCATGTGTATTCTGATCTAACAGTAAAACAGCTTGCCATGCCTAATCCGGTTTACCCAAATGCAACTATTGGCAAGCCAGGTTATCCTGTATAAGAAACTTTTAAAAAGAGCTGCCCTAGAAAACAGCGTAGCTCTTTTTTATAACTAAAACTCGCAATCAGGAACGGTAGATATACAAATTCTTTCCCATTGAAGAAGACAGTTATTGAGCCTGGTGGTTCACACTACCAACTTCCCAAATCGTTGGTTAATTCAAGCTAATCACTTTATCCAAGTTACAAATTATATTTCAATTTAAAAAAGTCTTCTCCATCGCGAGCCCAATCAAAATGAATATTCACCTCGCGGTTAAGCAGCTTAATATAATTAAAAAACTCCTCATCTGAAAATAGCTTCAGGCCCAACCCCGCACATACATTTTGAATCGTTGCTTGCATCTTTTCCTTATCACTCTCCTCTCCAGCTAAAATCTCTGCCTCAAAAAAGTAGCTATGATTTGATTTATTCACTAAAGAGAATTCAATTTCTTGATAGCGGTAAATAGAGGTTATGCTCTCACTCACGATGGCCTGGGTGTATCCTAAAGTAGCACAAACTGCGATGAGATTAGAAAACTCGCCGCGTTGTACTTTCACGCCCACTTCTTTGCGAATATCACTACCACGCCATTTCCCCACCTTGATTACGAGCTCAGGCTCATCGTTGGTAATTCGTGCCCGAATATCTAAATCAGATGCCACCTCTTTTTCATCTTGCTGAAGAATGGTGTAACAAACAGACAAACGCTGATTCTTTTCAATGAACTCACCCTCCGTTGCAAAAAATTTTTCCAGCTCCGCTAGCTTTTCCTGCGACAGAGGTCCGCGCACTTCAATTTCAATTTTAGCCATAAAACTTTTCATTGTCTTAACCATAGCATCAATTATTTTGCTCCGTCCACAAAAAGGCATTTTTGAGAGAACGAAAGTGCACAATAAAAAGCAGAAGGAAAATATCCTTCTGCTTTTTATAAGAACGAACCGAAAGCGATTAACGCTTTTTTGCTTTCTTTGCAGTTTTCTTTGCTGGAGCCTTCTTCTTAGACGCTGTAGTCTTTTTTGTAGTTTTTTTTGCTACTGTCTTTTTCTTAGCAGCAGTCTTAGTTTTTTTTGCCTTGGCACCAGTCTTTTTAGCTGAAGCAGCCATATGAAAAAATTAAAAGATTAATTTAATGACTCACAAGAAGTCGTAGTTAAGTATTGCACCCACCATATAGGTGAGCAAACTTTCTTATAAACTTACACTATACTGCAATGAAGAATTAGTGAGAAGTGTGAAATGCAGAGTGCAAGGCATTGAAGATTTACGCTTCCTCTAAGCCTTTCTCTTTACAATTCACACGCCAGACCAACTCCACAGTTTCATACTTTAATTTCACTTTCTTGCGGTTCTTGTGCTATTTTTTGCCTACCTAAAAATTTTGTATGTCATTCACTCCCGAACAAAATAAAATCATTGCCGATTTATTGTTTCCGGATGTAGAAGAAACACTCGCTGATTTAGAAAAAAAATATCCGCCACGCAACTTGCCTGAAGGGGCTGCGGTCACGCGAATGGCACCTAGTCCTACTGGGTTTATGCACTTAGGCTTATTGTACACAGCATTGATTTGTTCACGTGTGGCAGAAAGAAGTGGTGGCATATTTTATTTACGCATTGAAGACACCGATCAAGAACGCTATGTCGAAGGCGCAGTGGAATTAATTGTGCGCTATCTCAATCATTTTGGAGTTGCGCCACAAGAAGGCGCCACCAGTCTTACTGACGAAGTCGGCAATTATGGCCCTTATACTCAAAGCCGTAGAGCTGAAATGTATAAAATTGGCGTGAAGCATTTATTGTTACAAGGCCTCGCCTACCCCTGCTTTATGACTAGCCAAGAACTAGAAACAATGACAGAGGAGCAAACTCAGAAAAAGTTGCGTCCTGGTGTCTATGGCCAATTCGCTAAATGGCGCCATGCTAGTGCTGATGAAATTATTGCCAAATTAAAAAATGGCGACAAATATGAAGTGATTCGTTTCCGCAATCCTGGCTCAGAGAGAAATCGAAGAAATTTGGTTGACCTGGTGAAAGGCAAACTAAATTTGCCTGAAACTGACAATGATATTGTGCTTATGAAGTCTTCGACTGGTCTACCAGTGTACCATCTTGCCCATGCAATCGATGATCACCTCATGCGGACTACACATGTCATTCGTAGTGACGAGTGGCTTTCCTCAATGATGCTTCACCATCAACTATTTGAAGCCTTTGGTTGGACCGCTCCTAGCTATGCTCATTTGGGGCCTATCGACAAACTGGACAATGGCAATAGAAGGAAACTAAGCAAACGCAAAGACCCAGAAGCAAATGTGTCGATGTATGATCAGGTAGGATATCCACCAATTGCCGTGATTGAGTATTTAATGAATATAGCTAATTCAAGCTTTGAAGATTGGCGCAAGGCAAACCCTGAAAAAGACTATCGAGAATTTGACTTCAAAATAAGTGGCCTAGGCAAAAGCGGTGCCCTACTAGACACACAAAAAATTGAAAATATTAGCAAAAATTACATTGCCAAGCTAAGTGCGAATAGTGTATATGAGCAAGCTTTAGCATGGGCAGAGCTTTATCATGCAGAGCTTGCAGAATTAATGAGACAGCACAGCGAATATGTGATCAGTATATTCAATATAGAGCGCGGGACAGCTGAACAAAGAAAAGACATTGCAAAATGGTCTGACGTCTATGAAGAAATCAAATACTTTTTTGACGACTTATTTGTGCTTACTCCGGACGTGATTAGCACAAACTTAAACGGCATTGATAGTGAAACGGTTAAGCAAGCTTGTGAAAAAATGGTAGCCCAATATAACCCTGACGATGATAAAGACACGTGGCTCAATAAACTGAAAGACATTGCGGACTCGCTTGGCTATGCACGTGAAGTGAAGCTTTTTAAGGAAAACCCCACACAATACAAAGGTCACTTTGGCGACATCGCTAAAATCTACCGCGTTTACCTGACCGGCCGCAATCGCTCCCCTGACCTTTACTGGGTCATGAAGGTTATGGGTAAAGAGAGAGTGAAATTACGAATTACAAATTACTAATTACGAATTGGTGATGGTTGTTTTTATAATTGCTGTAAGCAAAGCTATTAGCTCACTAATGGTGGCTAGGTGACATTTTATATCTAGATCAGGTGATGTGTGCATTAAAAGAGTAAGCCAGTATTTTGTTTCTCTGGCTTCTTTCCTTGCAATAGCAAGTTTGCTGATAAAATCTTTTCTACTTTGTGCACCTTGAGCTTCCTCAACATTAGCACCAATGCTGGTGCCACTTTTCCAAAGCTGGTGAGCAAGCTCATATTGGCAATCTACTTTTAGTTTACGAACCAGCACTACAATATCTAAAGCAAATTGCATACTCTTAGTTTGAAGTACTCGCTGACTTTTCATCTCAATAACCATTAACTACACTTAGATTATCATTCAAAAAATGAAATCTTTCCCCACAATTCGTAATTAGGGTTAAATTAAACAATAGGTTGGGGAAAATAATTTTGAGAGAGTTAATTTGAAG
>CAZEGN010000013.1:0-34992 GCA_964512325.1 uncultured Candidatus Peribacteria bacterium | reverse complement strand
CTCAAGTCTACCAAAAGAAAGTAACCATCTCTTAGAAGACATTCCTTTTATATGATCCTTCTCCCACTGGCCCCGCCAGCCGAAGCTCTCCGAGCGCAGGCTGGTCGGGGCGAGAGGATTTGAACCTCCGACCTCAGCGTCCCGAACGCTGCGCGCTAGCCATCTGCGCTACGCCCCGTCACGAAGATGATAGATTATAAGACCAGAGATGGGAAGAAAGTCGAGAAAGTAGAGCTCTCCCTACATTTTGAATTTTAAATCTTGAATTTCGCATTTTCCCCTCTAGATTTCTTGCAATTTGTGTGGTGTAGTGCTATTTTTCACGAAAGTGAATTTGTTGTATGAAGCATTGGAAATTGACTGTGATCATAGTGATATTGGCCATCATTTTGCCGATTAGTGGTGTGTTTTTGTATAGCAACTTTTCAGCGGCACAAAATGAAGAAGAGATCGTTGCTGAGGAGGCTGCTGTATCCCCTACAGCTATGCCTATAGCAGTGACACTAACTGAGTGGCTTGATACTGCTTCTCAAACTAGTGGTTTGATCAATATTCGCGGCAAAATTGTGTCTGATGGGAACGTAAAGTTAACAGCCACTGCTGCTGCTACGGTAAAAGAAATATTGTTTACACAAGGAGAACAGGTACAAAAAGGCGATATATTAATACGCATGGGGGGGGACAACGAAGCTAAACACAATCTGGAGTTTGCATATGAACAGGCTCTTTTAAACCAGGTGAATCTCAAAAAAACACTTGCCAATACCCAGACGGCAACTGCGATTTTAGTAAAACAAGCAGAACAACAGGGTAGATCTCTAGATGTTACATTAGACCAACTCAATACCACTTTGAATTTAACCAAAAATGCCGGCCAATATACCGCACAAGGCGCTGAAATCGGTCTCAATAATCTACAAAACTCTTTAAACAGAGCGCAAAGTCTACGCAATAGCAATGCTGGGCAGCTCGACCTGACAGGTGATCAGGCACAAGAAATGGCGGCTATTCAAGCTAGAAACACAGCAATTAGTATGCTCACCACTCTGCAAGGTGCCTATCAACCTCTCGTTGCTGGCATTGCCAACTTGAGTGAAGATCATAACTTTGAAGAATACGAAAATGATTTGGATGATATTATTGCTGATCTAAAAGAATATGATACCCATTCGACTAGTCGCATCAGTGATCGTTTAGGCAGCTTAAATGCTGTCTTGTACGATCTCTTGGATGTAAATACCAAACTAGCTGAAGATGCAGCGATGATCACCAATCCCACTGTTAAGCCTCTAGCTACCTCATTGTCACAAGTTAGTAATGCGTTAACCAATGCCGTAACAGTCGCAATCTCTCAATTGGGCAACACTAAAAATCAACTCGAAGCCTTACCTACTACTACTGCTATTCAATTGCAAAACTTGGATTCTCAAATTGCCGGCATTTCCGATCAGGTCCGATCACTGCAGACAACGATTGAGCAGGCAAGAAACGGTGCTGAACTGCAAGTACAGGGAATTAATGCTCAAATTCAAGGTGTAAAACAGCAAAAAGTTTCAGCCAACTTGGCGCTTGAATCTGCTCGTGCAGCTGCCAAAACACAGCTAGATACTTTGAACGGACAGCTGGATTTGGTGAATAAACAGGTAGAACAAGCTAAAAATGCCTTAGATCAGTTGACGATTATTAGTCCAATTGACGGTTATATTGTGGATGTGCCTGTCTCCGTTGGTGAAAGTGTTGGTATTGGTCGGGAATTAGCGACGGTATATGCGACTAATATTCTTTTTGTACGAGCAAGCATTGCACCCGCTGATAGAGAAAACATTCAAGTGGGCGAGGTGGCTGATCTTAGTGTGAGTACTACCACCAGCACAGGGAAGGTGGGTGCAAAAGTGATGCGTATTGCACCAGTAGCGGACGCCAATGGTCTTATTCCTGTGGACTTAGCATTTACAGCAGAAGAGTTGCCTGTGTCATTTGTGCCGGGAGTTAGTTTACAGGGCCAAATTTCCAGAAAAGTAAATACATTCGTAAGAGTAGAAAGAGTAATGATTCCTATTAGTGCAGTCCGTTTAGACGGGGGCAAGGCTTATGTGTTTGTGTACCAAAGTGGTCAAGTGAAACAAACAGAGGTGACACTTGGTCCTAGTGAAAATGGCTTAGTGACAATTACTCGTGGTGTGACTAATACAGATCGCATAGTGACTTCTGATATTAGCAAGTTAGATGACGGTGTAGAGGTAACACCAAACAATGAGTAAAAAGGATTTTAATTATCGTTTAGCCGCTTTTTTCCTTAGTAATACCAGATTTACTATTTTGAGTTTTATATTGCTGCTATTGTTGGGCATAATTTCTTTCTTAGGTTTAAAAACGACCGGGTTTCCAAATCCCTCAGTAAATACTGCAATTATTACTACCTTATATCCAGGTGCTTCATCTGAAGTAATATCAAAAGATGTAACGAAGGTCTTAGAGGGGGCAATTAAAACAGTAGATGGAATTGAAACCTATACCTCGGTGAGCCGCAACTCGCTTTCAACAATTGTTGTTAGTATAGATGCGAGCTTCAATGTCGATACAGTACAAAATAAAATTGCTACCGCTTTACGCGGAGTATCATTACCTGCGGCTGCTGAGACTCCAGAAATTACCGTGCCAGTAATTAGCACCGCTGACTTTACTTTTTCCTTGATCGCACATGATCCAGCCAAGCTTTACCAGAATTGGGATCGCTTTCGTCAGGATTTGAGCGAAATACCAGAAACATCCAGTGTTACCCCGTTAGCTGATCTTATTCAAAAAGTAATCGTCCGGCTTGATACCGATGCGGTAAACCGTGCAGGCTTAACGATTGATGAGGTGCAAAGACAAATTGCCAGCATGGGAGAAGAGTTGCCTGTAGTAAGCAATGTCAGCATTGATGGGATTAATCAAACAATCACCACCAAATTAAATGGCAACTCAATTGATGATCTTAAGAATTTAAAACTTTTCATTGCTAGTCCGATAAGGGGAAGTTTACCAAGCTCTATTGCTTTACAAGATATTGCAGACGTGGTGCTTGATTATAGCTTTGAAAACAATGCGGTGAGCTTTACTGCAGTGAAAGCGGGAAAAGAATATGTCACTATGCCAGCTTTGGTGGTAAATATTCGGACCACAAAACAGGCCGATAAAGTAGCTTATGCACAACAAGTGGCAGCGACGCTGAGTCATTATGAAAATATTGCCTTGCTGACTGCTAGTAACTGGGAATTAGCTCAGGGCAAAGATACCCTCTTCATTGAAAATATTTCTACTAATGATAGTACTAAAGAACAAGTACACGAAGTTGTAAGCGGTTTGATTGGCGGTCCTTTACCTATGGAGACACCATTTGCCGCTATTGGTTGGCTGTTTGGTGGTATGCAACTGGTTTTTATCGCAATGCTTTTATTTGTGTCATGGCGTGCTGCAATCGTAGCTGCATTGGCTATCCCTCTGAGTCTAATTTTTTCTACTATTTACGTGTATTTCCGTGGTGAGAATCTCAATACGCTTGTACTGTTTTCTTTAGTATTAGTATTGGGTCTGGTAGTGGATCCCGCTTTAGTAATCCTTGAAAGTATTCAGCGCAAGATCGATATTGGAGTGGAAAAGAAAGCGGCCGGTTTATTAGCGGTGAAGGATGTGGGGAGAGGACTTTTCTTGGCATCGCTGACCAATATCATTGTCTTTGCGCCTTTTGGTGTTATTTCAGGAATATTAGGTCAGATTTTCGCTTTTATCCCAATGACAATCATTCCGGCCACTGTAGGCTCCTATATTGTGCCTTTGATTTTTTTAGTATGGTTTGGCAGTTTCTTTCTAAAACCGACCAAAGGAAAAGTGCAGGATGAAGGAGAAAACCTATGGGCGGTTGCTAAGTGGCTAATTCGCTTCAATGCAAAAATACTTGATAGCAGGGTATGGGTAAGAGTTATTATCGTACTTGCGGCATTGGTTATTCCGCTGGTCGTAACTATTGGATTAGTGAGCACTGGTAAAATAAAATTTGTGCAGTTTGCTAGTAGTGAAAATGCTAAATATATCTCTTTAACTGGTACTTTCCTGCCCAGTGTTACTTTAGCCGAACAGCAAATCATTCAAAAGCAAGCGCTAGCTCAAATTGTCACAATTCCGCACATCAAACAGATATTCCCTCAGTCAAATCGTTTTGCTTTTATGATTGAGGTGGTTGATATACATGATCGTCCGGGAATTACATCCGTGCAAATTGCTCAGCAGGTTCAAGAAAAGGTAACAAGCCAATTACAGCCTTACTTTTTTGATTGGCAGGTCGGTGTAATCGGAAACGGACCGCCTCCCTCTAATTATAAAGTGGCACTAGCTGTGAAAACAGATGATTTGATTTTGCTTGAACGAGCATCAAAGGCGGTCGGTCTTATACTCGCACAAGTCTGTAAGAGATCTAATAATGAGCTGGTTGTAGATACTGCATGTTCACCAGAAAACTTAGTGATAGTGAAAGCAGATGATGGTTACACCGGCAAAGAAAATAGAGCGCTTGATTTGGTTTTGGAGCGCGAGACTTTATATAATCGGCAACTAGTGTTGCCGAATGGACCATTAACGCTCTGGGTAAATCAACAGGTAAGACGTCTCTTTCAGTTAGCCGATGATAAAAAGGTGGGGAGCGTAAAAGTGAATGGAGACGATACCGAGGTGTTTTTACAAAGCAAGGCGATTGATCCTTATACTGCAGCTGACTTGAATAATGCTCGAATTACCAATCTTTCCGGTGACATTGAAACCTTGAGCGGCGTGGCAGCCGTAAATCCAGCTACACCCAAAGATACAATTCAAGGGGTGAAGGGACAGACTTTGGGTGTGGTGCAAGGCAGACTACGGCCGGGAGATAATGATGATCGCACCGCAGCATTAGTGACACAGGCTGTAGTGGATTTTTATCAAGCTGAAGGAAACAAGGAGACCCTTGCTTTAGGCTTAGCACCAAACAGCATTGAGCAATACAGTGAAGGCAGTAGTGCCGGTTTTGCTAAATCATTTAGTGAGCTGCTGATATCATTGCTATTGGCAATAGTATTGAGTTATTTCGTCTTGGCTGTTTTCTTTAATTCTCTGGGGCAGCCTTTGGTTATTTTGTTTACAGTTCCACTTACCTTTCTTGGTGTCTTTCCTGCTTTAGCTACCTTTACGCTTGGCGAATTTGGTTTTTTAGAAATTATTGGCCTTATTATCCTGGTGGGAGTTGTAGAAAATGTGGCCATCTTTTTGATTGACGCTGCCCGTCAAAAGATCGAAGAAGAAGGCTGGGATGATAAAAGAGCTATCAGCTTCTCTGCTGGCATACGTTTTAGATCGGTTATCTTAACTACGATTACTGCAATTGCTTCTCTAGCACCATTAGCTTTCTTAAGTGAGTTTTATCGTTCGATTGCGATTGTAATCATGTTCGGGTTACTGACATCGGGTCTCATTTCCCTCATCACTACGCCTGTTTTGTTTATTTTCTTCCGTTGGTTATCACGCAGCTACAGTGCTCTTGCTTGGTATCATAAGGCATTGTTTTTCCCACTTATGCCAATTTATATCTTGGGCATGGGCTGGCGTAGCAGACGTATAGGGACAGAACAGCGCTAAGCGCTTTTTTTCTTTTCGACTTTTTTCCCTCTGTCATGCGGAAACAAGGGAATTGGCGTGATTGGTCCTGAGATAAATTGCTGCATTGTATTGAGAGATACCTGGTGGCTGGCAGTGGCCTCATACAAAGCCCGCATCAATCTATCTTCTGTGCTTTTGGGAACTTTCGAGCCAAATACCTCTGCCATCTTCTCTTTAAACTTGAGCAGGTGTGTTAAATGAACATGGTTTAAGTTTGCCAACATTTGTATGCTCTTTCTTTCATAAGCTTCATCGCGAAGCACTGAGTAAATAAACTTATATACATCAATCGCTGCTGCTAAGAATGATTCAAAGTCGTGAGCTGTATGCTTTTGTGCTGCATACACTTTTAAGACAGTACAAAACTTATCTCTAGTGTCTTCTTGGGTATGAGTCTGTTTTAAAAGATGTTGTTCTAATACAGAAAAAGCATTTTCCACAGCTGC
Source organism: uncultured Candidatus Peribacteria bacterium (assembly GCA_964512325.1). GTDB lineage: Bacteria > Patescibacteriota > Gracilibacteria > RBG-16-42-10 > RBG-16-42-10 > JACQZO01. Next base: position 28,879 of record CAZEGN010000013.1, on the reverse strand, counting down.
CAGGTTAGGCGTATCGCGTAGCCTGGCAGCTGTGTCGATAGTAGAGGAGAACCAATCCAACTTTTCTACCATAAATAGAAGTTATCTCCTTATTATCGCACAAATATGGCGCAACAAGCTAGCTGTATATGTCTGTTATCTGTTTAATCTCGCAGGAGAGCAATTTGAGATTTGTTTTGTGGATCGTAAACAACTTCAATCATATCGCCTGCTCTTGGTATTTGCACACGTGAAACAAAGGTCTCCATGGTGTGCATAAAAGTATCTCCATTGGCATCGGCGACTTGTAAAGTCAGTTCTATCCCAATCAATATTTTATTCATGGTTATGCCGGTGTCTTTGACAGACACCACTTGAGCAGTTGTTACTATGCCGCCTTTTTGCAGAAGATCACTTGCTTCAACTTCACCGCTGTGTGCTAGCCAAATCAAGCTGAGCGGTGCGAGAAGGCATAACACAATAAATGGCCATACTAGCCAACTGTTGGTACTTAAGTATGCTGATAAAATACTTAAGATAATAAAGTAAAGAAAGAAAAGGGGAATAACTTTGGTGCGCATAAAAGCAATTGTAGTCACTGCTAATCATAGAATATTGTGGGATGACTGTATATAAATCTATTCACTCGAAAACAAATATGCTAGATTTGCGCACGCTAAATCATTCAACTTTAGCAATGTCGGGGTGTAGCGCAGTTGGCTAGCGCGCTTGCATGGGGTGCAAGAGGTCGGAGGTTCAAGTCCTCTCATCCCGACCAGCCTGCGCTCGGAGAGCTTCGGCTGGCAGGCCACGTACATCGAAGCTTCAGCGTAGATGTAGGCCAGCGAAAGGAGACCTTTTTCCTAGAAAGGGCTGTTTTTTTGTGCTCGAAGGATTAGGATAAGGGTAGGGAGTGGAAAACAGGGCTTAAGGTGTGTAATACTCTTGCCAAGAATACCTTCTTATTTTTATGAAATCAGCTTTAGAATTGTATCCAGCTGAACGAGATCGAGAGGGATTGGATAGGCTTAAGTTTGGTTTTGGGTTTCGAGTCATTGTGCAGGGGGTGCTGCAGGGGAAAATTGGGGCGTTTTTAGATAGAGCTGAAGACTTTAATCCTACAGCAATTGCTGCTTTAACTGGGGCTCCTGTAGAGAATGTTGTCTTGGATATCGATGCCTGTATTGTTCCACCAGAAGAGCCAATTCAGTTGAGTGCTCTCTCTTGGATTGATGCGTTAAGGGCACGCGGGGTTCGTTTTGGAGTGTACTCTAATCACATTTCCGGTAACCGTTTAGATCCTTTGGAAAAAGAACGGGAGATTGGTATCTATCGAGGTAAATTGGCAAAACCAAATCCACGTGGCTTTTTAGAGGTTTGTGAACAAATGGATTTTCATCCCAAGCGGACTTGGCATATAGGAGATAATCCTAATACTGATAGTGGAGCCGCCCTGGTATTGGGTGGGTTTGCTTTAGTTAGAGCGATACCGAGACATCCCCAAACCCGCCTTAATCCATGGAAATGGCTCAAGGCCCCTTTTCAAGATCGATCGAGAGCTGTGGCGGTCTGGCGTTCAACTAGAGATCGTGCTCGTCTCATTACCTCAGCTGTGATTAAAAGTTGGGAGCTTAAAAATCTCTAAAGGGGGGCTGTGATAGAAATTCATTTACCCTCTTATTCTTGGACCATTATCTATGGTGGTGGTTTTTTTTATGAAAATTAGGTATAATATAGAGAAAACATAAAAACAAAACCCCATGTTGTTCTTACCATTGTCAAAAACCGTTATATTGAAGGCACGTAATGTTGTGATTTGCTTGTGTACAGCATTGCTGCTTTTGCAAACTGTTGCCTCTTTACCATTAGAATCTCCGATGGTGCAAGCTGGTGACGTGGTGGTGAGTAATTCTACGATTTTTTACAATAGCATTGAATACTCGCCTGGTTCACCTGATCAAGCACCTCTTGTTCCCTTACACACACCTTTTGTGGTTTATATTGATATCACTAATAGTGCGTCTACTCCCACGGCACTGGATAATTTGGTAATACGTAACGATATCTCAGGATTTGATCCTGGTATAGTGTGTACCTTTGTTACAGGGATAAGTGGACAGAATCATTTGGTATTAGATTTTGATGGTTTGGGTAGTAGTTGTACTATCAATACTGGCAACAATTATATCTTCGAAGGCGGAAGTTTTCCTACTAGCTTAGCAGCAGGTGATAGTATTTACATTCGTTTAACAAATGTAGCGTTAGCGACTAGTTCGGTTTTGAGCTATGTGAATGTTTGGGGTAATTATGGTGCTACGGTTTATGGCCCGATTTTTGATTACTATTATGTAATGGCAGGAACATCTGTAGTGTCTGGATATGTGTTTAGAGATCTTAATAACGATGGTCTGGAAAATGGCGCTGATGGTCGCTATATCGGTTTGCCTGTTGATATTTATGGTTTTTATCCCGCTGGTGATCATTTGTACGAAACTTTTACTGATGATTATGGGTACTTTTATTTTACTGATGTGGATCATCCTAATGTAACTCCGGGTGATAACTATCGTGTTGTAGTATATCCTGACAATCTTAATGAAATTATCACGACAAATAACAATCCACAATTAATAATGACCTTGGCGAACGGGGCAACAACCATGCCGGATATGGGTGTGTATGCTCGTCCTTATACCACTTTGGGTGATAGGGTGTGGGTTGATGAAGATCATGATGGTGTTCAAGATGGCGTGGAGGTCGGAGGCATAAGTGATGTTAGTGTGAGTGCTTACCAGAATATTAAAGATGAAAATGGAGTGAATAGTCAGTTTTTGCTTAGTGGTGATGTGACTGATAACTTTGGAGAATATGATTTGCTTGTGTTGCCTCAATTGCCTTGTCGTGGTGGCATTACGGCATTTGCAACAAGCACGGCTGATGTTCCGAATCAAAAGTTTTGTGAGGTTTCGGCAGGGGGAGAATATTATGTGACCTTTCGCACAGATAATTTTTGTGTTGCTGATAGCTCTGGTATCCGCTTGTTGGGCGCAGATGGTGCTGTGCTCTATCAAGGTGGTTGTGGTGCAAGGGCAATATCAAACACCTTAGCCAACAACACTGTTTATTATATCGGTCCTTTTGCTGAAAATGCTTCTGGAGAAGCTATTTTAGAAGCCACAGAAAGTTATACTGATGGTAGCTTTTTTGATGTCACCTGGATCTATACTGGTGATGTCAGTTTTGAGTTTTATATTGAGTTTGCCAATGTACCTGCTACTTATGAAGCAACATTGTCCGATCAGGGTAGTGATGATACTGTAGATAGTGATATTAACACGTCGGTTCCAGCACCTTATACGCAAACAACTATTTATAACTTGGTTGATCAGGGTGATGTTGATCATTCTATTGATCTTGGTTTCTATGAACAATCTTCAGACCCGGATTTGGTGTTGACTAAAATAGCTAGTAATAGTTTCCCGGAGAGTGATTCTGAAATTACTTATACAGTGACAGTTCAGAACGATGGTGGTGTGACAGCAGAGGCTGTGGTGGTGACAGATGTGTTGCCGGAATCTGTTGTTTGGGTAAGCGATGACTCTAGTGGCGCTTATGATCCTTTGTCAGGAATTTGGACGGTAGGAGACTTAGCCCCTGCTGCTAGCGCGAGCTTGGCAATCACTGTTCAAGTAACAGGTACTGATGCGATTGCCAATACGGCAACCGGTTCAACTATCACAGCTGAAAGTAATGTGAGTGATAATGCTGATACGGTAAATGTATTTCCCTATACATTATCCAGTATTGGTAATTATGTTTGGGTAGATGCTGATGAGGACGGTGTTCAAGACAATGATGAAGAAGGTGCTGAAGGGATAACTGTAGAATTGAGAGCTGTGCCTAAAGACATTCTTATAGACACACAAATTACCGATGCTGATGGTCTGTATCTTTTTACTAATTTGGCCAGTGGCGATTATCGTGTGGTGTTTACTCCACCAGAAAATGCACATTTCACTACTCAAAACGCTGGAATTGATGTTGCTGTCGACAGTGACGCTGATGAGAGCACGGGTAGTACCGATACTATCAGTTTGGCAGTGACAACAACTTTGCTCACAATTGATGCTGGTATTGTCTATGATGAGCCTGCACAGGGTAGAATTTTGTTCCATCTGTTTACTGATACCAATGGCAATGGTGTTCAAGATGATGGTGAGTCAGACGGTGCTAGCGGAACGACGATTGTTATTAGTCATGAAGAGAATGGCTCTGAGGAGGAGGTAGAGACAGATGAAAATGGTGATATTGATAGTCAAATTGCTGCCAGTGCCTTCCCATACACACTAACTATTGTTCCTCCCTCAGGTCGTACTATAACTGGTGGAGCCCACCCCATTACAGATATTTATGTGGTGGAGGATGAGACCACCGATATTGGTAGCCGCGGAGTATATCGCGCCCAATCTTCATCTAGCGGTGGGGGCGGTGGAGGAGGTGGGGGAAGCCATTCTGGTGGTTCATCATCAAGTGATGGAAGCTGGGTGCGTGGTAATCGCCCTGGCTCAAGTCATTCTTCACGCCGTAGCTCAAACAGTGTCGTTGCCAAAACGTCAAAACAAGACCCCTTATCGTGTATTAGTCTTAACGCGATGCCAGCCTTGTCATTTCCTGATGTTGCCAATACTAGTGCTGAGCAAAATGTGGCCTTTCTAACTAGTATCTCTTCAACCCAAGGCGGTCAAAGAGTTATCCAGGGCTATGGCAATGGATTGTTTGGAACTGAGCAGCAATTGACGCGCTTCGAGCTGACCAAAATTGCTTTAAAGGCTAACTGTTTGGCTACTGGCACTGCACTTTATACCAATACCGTATTCCCTGATGTGCCTACAGATAACTCTGAAATGTCAGTAATTATTGGTACCGCCTATCGTTTGGGTATTGTGCAAGGATTTGAAGGTAAGTTTTATCCTAATAATCCTGTGACCGTTGGTGAGATGATGAAAATCCTGATTGGTAGCAATGCTGCTTTACGTGCAGCCATTCAAAATACAGTGTTTTCAACTGTTCCTGGAGTGACGGAAAATGGTTTTAATGCGTATGCCGGCTATGCTGTTCAATTCGACATGGTGAAACTGGAGCAAGGCTTGTTCCCTCAAAATAAAGTTGTTGTGCGCGGACAGATGGCTGAGATACTTACTAATTATATTCGTTACTTAAAAGGTGTCTGGCTAGAGTAATGCCTATCACCTTACGCGGTAAACAGTAATACTTGTATTTCTATGAAAAAAAACAAAACAAAAAAAACAGTGCGTTCTAAGCTCAATCCAAGCTCTTCTTCCGGTACACTCATTGTAGTGGAAGGGATTGATGGCTCGGGCAAAAGTACACAGCTTGTAATCTTAAAAAACTTACTGGAGGCCAATGGCTTTGCGGTCGATATAAGTGAGTGGAATTCATCGCCAGCAATACGCCCTCTCAATAAGAAAGTGAAAGCGCAACGTGAGCCTGGTGATCTGGTCGACCCTCGGACGTTTCACTTAACCCATGCGGCTGATATGGCTGATCGTTATGCGAAGCTCATTAAAGGAAGTCTGGCTGCTGGCAAAATCGTGCTTTGTGATCGCTATATGTACACTGATATTGCGCGCAGTGTCGCTAGAGGAGCGGATGAATTATATATTCGTAAAGTGTATAAGTTTTTGCCAAAACCTGATTTGGCATTTTATTTTCGGGTGCCAATTGATATTGCGGTGCAAAGGGCAACGGGTAGAGCAGACTTAAAGTTTTATGAAGCAGGAATGGATATGGGATTGTCACCCAATATTCTAGAAAACTTTAAACTGTTTCAAACAAGTGTGATTGCTAACTATGAGCGTTTGGCAAAGAAGGATGGCTTGGTTGTGATTGATGGTACTAAAGCCATTTATGAAACAACGCCTTTAGTGAAAGATTATGTGCGCAAATACATCAAAAATAAATACTCTGTAACAATGATATAATATGAAAAGCAAATCTCTAGGCCATAAAGGCTGTCTCATTGTGTTCGAGGGAATTGATGGTTCAGGGAAAACAACACAAATTAAACATATTAAAAAGTATATTAAACAAGAATTGCACCGTCGTGTTGAAGTTGTGCAATGGAAGAGCTCGTCTATTGTGGGGAAATACCTGCAAAAAATGTCGGAGCTTGAAGAGCAGCCTAGCGCCTTGGCATTGAGTTTAATTGTGGCTGCTGATTTGAGTGAGAATGTTGCCAAAAAGATTTTGCCTGCTTTGGCTCAGGGAAAGGTCGTTTTGTGTGATCGCTATAGCTATACTGGCATTGTAAGAGATGCGATTGTGAACGGTTTTGATTCTGCTTGGTTGCAAGATATCTATAGTTTTGTACCAAAGCCTGACAAGGTGTTTTATTTTAGAGTAAATGCTCAAACCTCAATAGGGAGAGTGGATGCTCGTTTAAAACATGGTTTACAAAAGATGGTGAAACAGATTCGTAAAAAGTATGGCGCGGTCTCTGACAGTAAACTGCAAGCTTTATTGGTGAAATTGCAAAATAATGCTTCTGAGGGCTCTATGGCTGGTTCAATGGAAGATACGTTGCGCGCTTTGCGAAAGGGGGAGCGTCTATTTCAAGTGAATGGTGATCCGCTTACTGAAGAAATTGCGCTGAAGCAGCGTGAAGAGTTAATTGAACACTTGCTTTACGCTTATACCAAAATTGCTAAACATGAGCAGTTTGCAGTGATTAATGCTATGCAGTCAGAAAAAGCTGTGACTGCTGATTTGGTGACTGCTCTAGATGATTTTCTTGCCCCAGCGGTGCTATAAATAAAGGGCGGTGAGTACAAAATCAACGCTGCGCGTAATAATCGTCTGCAGAATTGGCAATTCAAAAAAGTTGCTGAGCAAAATAATGGCAAACAGCACAGCTGGACCATTGTCTTCTAGCCAGTGTGATATAAATGAAAATCTTTTTCCTAGCGCTAAAAAAAGCACTTTTGAACCATCAAGTGGCGGAATGGGAATGAGATTGAAAACCATCAAGGCCAAGTTGAGCGAGATGGTGAATGAAAGTATCACACGCGCCGCAAGACTAAAACTGCTTGTGCCGGTAAGAAAAAAGTACTTCATGATCATCACCAGTATCATTGCGGTAAGGAAATTCGCAATTGGACCTGCGACAGATATGATAGCTTGGTCTCTTAGCGGTGAGCGCAGGTTGTGAGGATTAACTGGCACGGGTTTGCCCCAACCAAAGTGCACAATAAAAAGCAGTATGGTGCCTAATGGGTCCAGGTGTCTTATTGGATTAAGGCTCATTCTGCCTTCCAGCTTCGCAGTTGGATCACCTAGCCAATATGCTGCCAAAGCGTGTGCACTTTCATGTACACTTAGTGCGACTAGAAAGGCGATAATCAGTGCTATAATTTCAATTCCAATCATATTGTCTAGTTCATGTCTGTAGTTCGAAATAGGGCGTGTAAGTAGCAAATGCCAATAATGCCTTGTAGTAAAATTGCATAGCTCAGAATAATCCCGCTCCAAAAGAGAACTGGAGACAACTCTGAAGCAAAAAGAATCGTAAGGAAATTGGCTAGTATGCCGATCGTCCCTCTGATAAATCGATTTTTAGGACCAATATTGCAACTAATCATAATGGAGTATTTATGTTGACTGTATATCGTATGTGATATATAAATTGCAGTGCTTTAATCATTATACATGTCTCCCAGCACTCTCGCAAAGGAACAGGCAAAAATTGGTGATTTTATCCGTGATTTGCGTGAGCAACGTGGCCTTACTCAGGCTGAGTTTGCGGACCTTATTGGTACGAGTCAGAGTGCGATTGCTCGGATGGAGAAAGGAGAGCAAAACTTCACAACCGAGATTTTGAATCGTGTAAGTAAGGCGCTTAATCGGAAGATCGTGAGCTTGGCATCTGGTTCAATTGACTTTGAAATTGAGGGAGGACACAAATTGCATGGTGAAATTACTACTAATGCTTCAAAAAATGGGGCAATGGGTCTTCTGTGCGCGTCATTGTTGAATAAAGGAAAGACAACGCTTCATAATATACCACGTATTGAAGAGGTAAATAGAATGTTGGAAGTGTTGAATAGTATTGGTGTACAGACAAAATGGATTGCGAAAAATAGTCTAGAGATTGTTCCCCCAGCAAAAATTGCTCTTGAGAAAATAGATATAGAAGCAGCAATTAAGACTCGGTCAGTGATTATGCTGATGGGGCCATTAATTCATCTTTTTGAGAAATTTTCACTTCCTCATGCTGCTGGCTGTAAGCTTGGCAAACGCACAGTAAGTGCTCACCTGTTTGGCTTGGAAGAGTTGGGCATTAAAATTAAAGTGACGCATAGCAACTATGAAGTAGCAGTGAAAAATATGAAGGCAGCAACAGTGATTATGTATGAGGCTGGTGATACTGCTTGTGAAAACATTGCCATTGCTGCCGCAAAAATTCCTGGTAAGACTACGATTAAATTTGCAACTGCCAATTACATGGTGCAAGAGACGTGTCGTTTTTTGCAGAAATTGGGGGTGAGAGTAGAGGGGGTGGGGACGAGCACAATCGTCATTGAGGGGGTGCCTGATATTGATCAAGATGTCGAGTACTGGAACAGTGAGGATCCCATTGAGTCGATGATGTTTTTAAGTGCTGCTATTACGACAGGTTCTCATATTACCATTCGCCGCTGTCCAATTGATTTCTTAGAGATGGAGCTTTATAAACTGAAGAAGATGGGATTGAAATTCAAGCGTTCCAAGCCTTACCTGTCACAAAATGGTTTTACCAAATTGGTAGATATTGAAGTTTTCCCTTCACAATTGAAGGCTCCGGAGGAAAAGCTGCATGCACTGCCCTACCCTGGTATTAATCAGGATAATCTGCCTTTCTTTGTGCCAATAGCCACTCAGGCCAAGGGTACAACACTTATCCATGATTGGACTTTCGAGAATCGGGCGATTTACTTTATGGAATTAACCAAATTGGGTGCGCAGATGATTCTGGCAGATCCGCATCGTGTATTTGTGGAAGGACCTACGCCTTTAAAACCTACTCAGGTCGTTTGCCCACCAGCTCTTCGTCCAGCGATGATTATTTTGATTGCAATGTTGGCAGCACCTGGCAAGTCTATTTTGCGCAATATTTACTCGATTGCCCGAGGGTATGAAGAAATTGCAGAGCGCCTTAACAAACTGGGGGCGAAGATTCGCGTACTCAGAGAAATCTAGCGAATTACAAGTTACAAATGACCAATGACAAATTCTCAACTTCATTTGTAATTAGTAATTTGTAACTTGTAATTTCTAACTTTCCCTCTGGTTTGGTTGACTTTCCCTGGTAGACGAGTATAGTTCTCAATGGTTTTAGGTTCCCATTGAGTCTGACTGCTAGTTTCTAGAGAAAGAATTTGTGGGGCAAACTTGAGCCACACAATTATTTTTAACTTTATTTTTGTGTCAATCGTTTCTGATAACAACACACGTGCGCAGGGTGATGCAGCTGCAGAGGGTCGTAAGCTTTTCGTTGGTGGTCTTCCATATGCGATGACTGCTGATGAAGTTCAAAAGCTTTTCACTGATGCTGAAGATCTTAATCTTGAAGTAGCTTCTGTTTATCTACCAGTAGATAAAATGAACGGTAACCGCCCTCGTGGTTTTGGTTTCGTTGAATTTACTACTCAGGAAGATGCTCAAAAGGCTATCGCTAAATTCCATGGTTTTGAAGTTCAAGGTCGCAAATTGACCGTAAACGAAGCTCGTCCTCGCGACGCTCGTTAATTACAACGAAGCACTAGCAAGTTGTAATTAGTAATTCGTAATTAGTAATTTTCCTCTAGGTATGGCTCGACGTTGTGATCTTACAGGCAAATCTCCAAGTGTTGGAAATAATCGTCCTTTTTCATTAAAGGCAACGAGAAGACGCTTTTTGCCTAATTTGCAAAAACGCCGCATCCAAATTGGTCCTAATCAATTTGTTACACTAAAGGTTTCTACTCGTGCATTACGCACTTTGAGCAAAAATCTTGTTAAATAACGAATTACCACATGGTCCAGGATATTGGCTATGTGTTAACCAGTGACTTTATAGAGGGCATTGCTGTTCGGGTAACCAATCCTGACGCAATGTCCTCTTTGCGTATTGGTCAGCTGATTGTAATTGAAGGCTCGAATCAAGAATGGCTGTATGCACAGATTACAAATTTGCACACAGAATGGTTTCCAGATTTGCTTGATCAGCCCATGCTGCATACTATTCCTAAGCGGGCTGATTTAATGCAACTTTTCATTGCTCAGACAATTTCAGTTAAGGCTGTAAAAGCATATAGCAGTGGAGAGCTCTTTGCTGTGCGTTCGATTCCCTTGCCTGGTAGAAAGGTTCGTTTTGCCTTAGAAGATGACATTGCACTTATTTATGGTCCTAAGGATGATGACCATATTTACTTAGGTGAACCTTTGGAGATGAATGTGCCTGTGGTGATGGAATCAAAGAAGTTTATTGAACGTAGTAATGGTATTTTTGGTAAATCTGGAACTGGCAAATCTTTTTTGGCTCGTATTGTGCTTGCACAATTGATCCATACTAATAAAGTAGCCAACTTGATCTTTGATATGCACAGTGAATACGGTTGGGAAACAACTAGTGAACAAGGCACAGGCAAAGTAAAAGGCTTAAAGCAGCTTTTCCCAGCCCAGGTTTTAATTTTTACATTGGATCCTGAAGCGTCTAAAGCTAGAGGCGCAAAGCCTGATCATGTGCTCAATATTGCTCCCAATATGATTAGTCTGGATGATATTGCATTGCTCAGTGAAGAGCTAGATCTAAGCCAGGCCATGCTTGATGGTATTGCGATTGTGCAGAAAAAGGTAGGAGATGATTGGATGAGCAGGTTAACGACGTTGGATCCTTTAAATGTAAAGGGTGAGTCTGAATTTTTCGGTGTCGGTGAAGGGACTTTATTAGCGCTTTATCGCAAATTGCAACGTGTGATTAGTCTGCCCTTTTTGCGTGAAGGTAATGCGAAGCAATTGGATGAGCTATTTATGGCTTTGCAGTCTGGTAAGACTGTGGTGCTAGAATTCGGTCATCAAAATAGTGTGATGACATATATGTTGGTGGCAAATATTTTGACACGTCTGATTCATCACCGATACGTCCAGGCTACAGAGCGATACATGCAAAGTCAGCAGGTGGCGGATAAAGTCATTCCTTTAATGATTGTAATTGAGGAGGCTCATAAGTTTTTACAGGGAAGAGTAGCGCGCAGTACTACCTTTGGTACGATTGCCCGTGAAATGCGTAAATACTCCGTTACGTTGCTGATTATTGATCAGAGACCATCATCAATTGATCGCGAGATCTTATCTCAAATTGGGACTCGCATTGTAGCCATGCTTAATGATCCTGATGATATCGATGCTGTATTTACTGGTGTTCAAGATAAGCAAACGCTTAAATACTGGCTATCTACACTTGATAGCAAGAAACAAGTATTGCTTTTAGGTCATGCTCTGCCTATTGCCACGCAAGTACGCGTATGTGATTACGATGAGACTTTCTACAAGTCGCTGCAATCAAATGTGGAAAATGCAATTGATGAGCTGTTTGGCAATAAGTAAAGTCGTGCGCAGAGAGGAACTAGGATAGGAGGAAAAGGAGACATTGCTGGATGACTTAAGTCATTTCTTGCCGCTTCTCTCTAGGTCTTATTTGCAGTATAATAAGAGAAGTAATAAATATAAACATATGCGGGGAGGGCATTTGCGCTTAGTAGTTGGTGCACATGATACAGACAAAGGTGTATCGTCTGATCATGAAGTAATAACCGAGAAAATAAAAGAACTGAATGACTTAAATGCTCAGTCTGTGTTGGCGATGCGTGAAATGGGTGATGAGAAGGCGGATGCAAAATTGCCATTAAATTTAATGAGTGCAGATTTAGAGCGCTTCGAGACGACACATATGGCACAGGAAGCGATTGTTATGCAAGAGTTGGTTAAACAGCTAAGAAGTAAGGGCGTTGCGCTTAGTACTGATCAACAGGCAGCATTAAATAATTACATTGCTCGTCAGAAGTGGAATATGCCGGCAAGTCAAGGTTCATTGCTAGTGCCAAGAGAGAGTCCAGAGGTAAAGGATATCAAGACTCAAATTGAGGCTAGAAAGACGATGTTATTAAAACAGCATTTAGCGGGCCTTGGAAAGATTGTTGATGATCTAGCGCGTGCTATTACTGTGCACTGGCTAGATACTCAAACACGACTCCTGTCTGAGTTTGAAAACAAAGCTAAGGAGGAAGCGCGGGCAGACATGATCAAACAAGGTTTAGGTGGCTTGGCCTTTCTGAATTCATTTGGCACAGGATTGCAAATGAATATTGATGATGGCACAAGCGCTACTAATGTTGCTTCTCTGGGCGAAAAGAGAAAACTTAATGCGGATAAGGCCAGTTTGGAGGCGGCAAAAAAAGAATTTAATCAAATGCTGACTGGCCCAGACTTATACATCATGTCGCATGTCGCTGCCAATCATGAAAATCCATTAGTAAGAGCAGCCGCAGCAAGTGAAAATAGAGCTAGAAAATACATTCAGCAACAAGCTGCGCAAGCAGCAATTCGTTTCTGGAAAGAATTTGTGCACAAAGAGGTTGCGCAACTATTGGCTACAACCAAACTCTAAGACGGTCCAGAGCACAAGGTGAAAAAGAGGGGAACAATTCGGAATGCGGAGGTCGGAGAGCGGATGGATTCGACAAGCGCAAGATGACAGAAAGAAAGTGAACGCCTGCTTCTCTGAGCCACATCTTCGCTCTTCTCCGCGCTCGGCCTTTTCAATTCCGAGTTCCGAATTTTGAATTCATAATTCTTATGTTATTCTATACTCCGAAATACTGATGTTATTCCTATGTACCGATCAAATGTAGCTGCCGTTGTGGTTAATCATAATAAGGAAATAATGATTTGTAAGCGCAATGTTCCAGTGGAGCATTGGCAGTTTCCACAAGGCGGAGTAGATGAGGGCGAAAATGAAGAGCAAGCGGTGCTGCGTGAGCTGCAAGAAGAGTTAGGCTCTCCCAAATTTTCTTTGCTTTACAAGTCAAAAAATCTCTATCGCTATGAATGGCCAGGCAAAGATAAAAATGATGATGATGGCGATAGTACAGTGGGCCAGGAACAACGTTATTTTTTGGTACTTTACTGGGGGACTGATGCTGAGATTGCTTTGGAAAAAGGCGGTCGTTTAACTGCATTTAAGTGGGTTAAGCCAGAAGAGGTGATTGACCAAATCTTCCCTGCTCGAAAATTGATTTACTCCGCAGTTTTGCAGGAGTTTCTTCCTATCCTTAAAATTGCTTCGACATGAAAAGTAAATTATTAGCTGTTGCTATTATAGTGGCCCAACTAAGCGCTGCTCCCTTTAGTGTGTTTGCGGCCAGCAATTTTAAAGACGTGGCGGCAGATCATCCCTATGCTAACGCTATCCAGGTTTTAAAGGAGAAGGGAATTGTGCGTGGCTATGATGGTGTTAATTTTGGTCCGGAAAATCAGATCACCAGGGCCGAGCTTTTGAAAATTGCCCTGGAGGGAGCGGGCATTGATACGGCTGAATGGGCAGATGCAGCCTCACCGTTTCCGGATGTCACTGCTCAGAATACCTTGAGACAATATGTAATTTATGCCCAGGAAAAGGGCATTGTGAATGGTTATAGTGATGGTACCTATCGGCCTAGTCAGTCAACGTCTCGTGCGGAAGCTATCAAAATGCTGCTTAATATTAACAAGGTAGGAACCGGTGCAGTGTTGAGCTCGCCATACACTGATTTGGCTAAAAATGATCCCCTAGCACCATATGTGATTGCAGCGCGGGCGCAAAAAATAATTCCTGGCAAATTTTCTAGTAAAACTTTAGGTACAGGTGAGGCTATTAAACGGGGTGAGGTAGCAGAAATGATGTATCGCTTGCTTTACTTGCGAGAGCACAGTGATATCGAGATCTATCCTGAACCGGCCGCCAATGTAAAAGTGGTTGAGGGAACACATAGTGCGTCAATATTTAAGAACATGACCATACAGACGCCAATTGCCAAAACTATGGTTGCCAACTCGTATTACCCGGTCACGGTAAATACAAGCAATGATAAGGTAAAGGTCATTATTGAAGCCGAAAATGGAGAGCAGTCTGTCTGGGAGTATAAAGTGACTAATGGTACGGCTACTTTTGATCTTTATTTCCCTGAAGCGGGGCAATATCACTTGGCCTTGGTCGCTGACGACAGCAAGAGTTCTCCTTCAGTAGCAATTGCGGTAGTGAATGAATGGCAAAAGGGTACAAATGATAAACTAGCAGCGTTGGCTGGTGCTCAGTTTTCTTATGATGCAGATGGACATACGTGGCTGATGTGGAGCGGAAGTCAAAATAGAACTGTATTCCAATTAAGCTGTGTGCAAGGAAGAAAGGAGATAGCAAGAACAATTATCTCGAGTGGCAATAAATGGAAAGTTGATTATCAAATGTTTACTGGTTTTGAAGAAGGCGAAATGGATTGTAGTTTAACCCAAGCTCTAGCCGCTTCTCACCTGGCAACTCTCCAAGATTATAGCGCGCCTTATCGTTGGTCATTTAATGCTTTAACACACCATTTTAGAACTTGGGATAAGGCCAATCTACTGATCAATGATGCATTGCCTTTATTTACTACAGCGACCAGCTTAAAACTTAATGGCAAAGCTAATATCCCATTATCAAATTATGCCGAAATTATTCTTCCTTCCGGTAACGTGCAAGTGTTTTCGCTACAAGCAGTAGATAATGATATTTTAAATTCGGGTATTCCTTGGGAACTGAATATTCAGCTCCCAGATAGTGGTGTGTACTTTTTAGAGGTGAATGATACTGAAGGTTTAGCAGTGCTTAATACACCTATTTATCGTGTAGAAGGTGTGCCTATTTTGCCTGACTTCATCGCTGCTCAAGAAGGTCGGGTGGTGACAAGTAAGGAACCTTTATCTAGTACAGAAAGAACTATGATGGCTCAAGAACTAGTCAAGAAAATTAATGATTTACGGACCAAGCTAAATCGTACACCTGTTGCTTTAAACGCTGATCTGAGTCGCTTTGCACAAGCGCATGCCGATGATATGGTCGCTAAGAAGTACTTTTCTCATAAAGATAAAAACGGTAAGGGACCTGATCAAAGAAAGCTGGCATTTGATATCGTTTTGCCGGTAGGAGAAAACATTGCGTTTAGCATTGACTTGAACTCAATCGACGAGGGGTTAAAGCGAAGTGCTGTGCATCGCTTAAATTTGCTTGATCAACGCTGGGCACAAGTGGGTATTGGCTTGGCTCGTAGTCCGGAGGGCTTTTTATATGCGGTTCAAGAGTTTTCACCACGTTCATTTATTAGTCAGCCTATTACAAACTCTGAAAAGGAAGCCATTGCTGAAAAGACTCTGGGACGTATTAATGCCAACCGTGCCAATGTAAACTTGCCAGCACTAACTTTGGGAAATGAATATGAGAATGCGATCGCTCAGTGGGCAGAAAATCCACGTAGCGAAAGTTTAAGAACCTTATTGTTGGATGCAGGCATGAACCAGGGTCGGATTCTTTCTTCCGAAGGGAGCTATTCAGTTAATTTGCCTGCGGAGTTAGCGTTACAAGCAGCGGTGACGGATAGCACTATTTCCAAAATGGCGATGGGGATTGCTTTTGAAGGTGAGACCATGCTTGTAGCTGTTGTGCTGTATTAGTCTATGCCTAAGCTTTCTTATTCAGCCCTTCAAACATTTCTCACTTGCCCGCTCCAATATAAATTCTGTTATATCGATAAATTGCCGGCGGAACAGAATGCAACCATGCATTTTGGTACTTTGCTGCATCAAGTTATGGAGGAACTTTATGCGACTTCATTGTTGCCCATTAGCAAAGAAGAGTTGGCTCATATGGTCAGCTCTAAATGGCAAAAGCGTCTCTATCAAGATGCTACTTATGAACAAAATGATTTTACAACGGCTCTTGAAATCATTGAGCGTGAATGGCAAAAAGCGCAGATGCCGCGAAAAAGTCATACTATTGGTTTAGAGAGGCGTTTCTCATTTCCTGTGCAGGATGAGTATGAGATCACTGGTAGAATTGACCGTATCGATAAAGTGTCAGATCAGTGTCTGGAGATAATTGATTATAAAACAGGACGTATTGTGCCCGCGGAGAGTGATATGTCTGAAAACTTGCAGTTAGCAATTTATTATCTCGCTTTAAGGTTCCTATGGCCAAACACCAATGAGGTCAAACTGACACTTTGCTATTTGCGACCAGATATGCAAGTCAGCTTTACACCGGACTCAAGCTTTAAAGAAAAGGCTGAGTTGCGATTAAGAGAGCTGGTTACCCAAATAAAAACAAGCGATTTTTCGCCTCAGCCTGGTCGCCACTGCGATAACTGCTCCTACCGAGCAGTTTGTCCTATGGCCAAGCATAAGTTTGCAGCACCGGCACTCAAGCAAACAGGGCAAGAACTGGCGGATACTTATGTCGACCTGATAGCTCAAAAGAAAGAACTTGAGGAAAAAGTCCAAATTGCCAAAACGAAACTTGATGATTTTCTAATCTCCAATCATTTTGAACAGGTTTTCGGTACTCAGGCGAGAGTAAGAAAGATGACCACAAAAACTACTAGACTTGATAGCAAAAAAACGAAGAAATACCTAGAAGAGCAAGGAGTACTGCCTGAATTTTTACAGACTATTGAAATGAGTCGTATAATCATTGCGCAAACATTACCTCCTGTCGAAGAACTATGAATATTTTGCTCTACGGTGATGACAAATTGGTGATGCGTGAAAAGCTTGCTTCATTTCGGTTGCAATTTAAGAAGCTTTATCCTGATGGTGAAATAATGATTTTGTTTGGAGATGAATTGCCAATGGCTGATGAGTTGGCTGATTTGCTTGGTACCGACTCACTATTTGGCAATAAAAAGCTGATTGTTTTAAAAGACTTTGGGGCTTCACTTGCTAACAAAAAAAATCACGCATTATTACCATGGTTTGTACGAGGAGGAGAACAACACACCATTATTTATTATGCAGAGGATGATTTAGAAGCAGTAAAGCATGCTCATATTCAAGATCTCCTTGCTCAGAAGCACTTGGAAGAAAAGTATGTGTTTTTCTGTCGACGCGGTCGCTTAACCACACAAAAGTTGGTATTAACACCGGCACAAAAAATGTACTTGGAACAAGTGCATATGCTTGATACGGCTTTAGCTGCACAAGAGATCGCCAAAGCTGAATTGCTACAAAGAGCGGGAAAGTCTGAATTGGTGGATACGGTGTTCAATGATTATCAGTTTTCTATCTCGGTTTTTCCTTTTTTGGACAGCTTGTTTGCCAAAGATAGTGCTAAAGCAGCGAGTCTGCTCAAAAGCTTATTTGACCAAGGTGAAAACGAATTGATGTTGCTAACCATGGTGATCAATCATCTTAAAAAAATTCTATTTTTATTGGATGCTGAAACAAAGCGTTCTTCTCCGGATGAAGTTTTGAAGAAGCTGCGTATTCATGCTTTTGTGGCAAAAAAGATGCTACAGCAAAAAAGAAACTTTAGTTTAGCTACAGCAAAACTGTGGCTAGCAAAATTACTGGAAATTGATTTGTTGGCAAAGCAAGGGAAAGTAGATGCAAAGGTAGCTCTCAATCAATTTTGTGTTAGTATTGATATGTATTAAGCGCTTATGTTACGTCACAAATGGCAAGAAAACATGACGATGCGCATTCTCCTTGGAGTCTGTATTTTTCTGGCGATATACCAGATGTACACCTATGCCATAAAAAGCTATCAGGACTATCAGATAAATCAACAAATCAGTCAGAGCGAAGCTGAGATTATTCAGCTAGAGCGTGAAAATCGTGATATGCAGGAATATCTTAAATATCTAGATACTGAGGCTTATAAAGAAAAAGAGGCAAAAAAGATTCAGAATGTGAAAAATCCTAATGAAGATGTATTTATTATTCGTAGTCAGGGACAAGATCAGGTGAATACCAGTGAAAGCCAGGCTATTAACTCATGGCTTTCATTGAGTAATACGCAACGCTGGTGGAAGTTTTTTTTGCGGTGAAGGAGATGGAAAATTATAGATGATAAATTGAGGGGGGATAAGTTTACAAAATTATGTCGTTGCTGTCTCAGAGAGGAAATTGCGTTTATTGTGCAACAGTGCAAGCAGGGTTAAGCAGACTGCAAGTGTCTTTTTTAGTTGATGTTGATAAGGGGCTGACGATGTATGAATCTGATGCTATTGTGGAGTATCTACAAAAAACATATGGCAACAAATAAAGGGCGGGTGGTTATTCGGGCGGGGAGAGAACAATCGTTAAAGAAACATCATCCTTGGGTGTTCTCTGGTGCGATTTCTCAGAAGCAGGCTGAGCCTGGACAGTTAGTGGAGATTGTTAGTGCCAGAGGCGAGTTTTTAGCTTTGGGCTATTATAACAATAAAGCTACCATTGCTTGCCGCGTGTTAACCTGGCAAAAGGGAGAGGAGATTGATGGCTCTTTTTGGCAGAGACGCTTGCAATCTGCTTTAAGAAGACGAAAACCATTTTTGAATCAGAGCAATGCTTATCGCTTGGTATTTAGCTCTGCTGATGATATGCCTGGCTTAATTGTGGATATCTATGATCGAGTGGCCGTTATTCAAATTTATACTCTTGGTTTAGAGCAGTGGCGAGCGCAAATTGTACAGGCTCTCGTAAACACTATCAGTTTGGATGCGGTGTTTGAAAGGAGCGAAAGTGATAATCGTGCAGTTGAGGGCTTAGCTTCACGCACTGGTCTACTATGGGGTGAACTAACAAATGAAAGAGTGAAGATTACTGAAGGCCAAGCCCAGTTTTGGGTGGATATTGTGTCTGGCCAGAAAACGGGTTTTTTCCTTGACCAAAGAGCGAACCGCCAAGCAATAGCACCTTATGTACATGAGCAGAAAGTATTAAATATGTTTTCGTATAGTGGTGCTTTTTCAGTACATGCCGCCTTGTATGGTGCTAAATCAGTGACATCGGTTGACTCGTCGCAGGCAGCAATCGATTTGGCCCGTGAAAATGCGGACCTGAATAATGTTAGTTCACAATGTCTTTATGCCTGTGAGGATGCATTCGAATACTTAAAGAAAATAGACGAGCAATACGATGTGATCATTCTTGATCCACCGGGCATGGTAAAATCAAAGAAAGATTTGCAGGCTGGCACTAATGCTTACCGAGTATTATATCAGCTAGCTTTGAAGCGTTTAGCACCGGGAGGCATCTTTATTACTGCTTCTTGTTCCGGTTGGGTAGATCGTGCCCTGTTTCATAAAATTGCCTTTTGGGCATGTGAAAAGCAAGGTGTAAACTTGCGTCTGCTCGAAGAGCGCGGGCACACCTGGGATCATCCCATTTCAGTCTTCTTCCCCGAAGGCGAATACCTAAAATTCGCTATCTACCAAAAAGAATAAATTACCTATCCTTAACCTTCTCCTTCGAGCACTGAAAAACAGCCTTTCCTGGGGAGAAAGTGTAGGAGGATAAGGATAAGACGAGCACATGTGCTCGTTGGTTGCGGGGGCTGGACTCGAACCAGCGACCTCAAGGTTATGAGCCTTGCGAGCTGCCAACTGCTCTACCCCGCGTCAATGAAAAGATTTGATCATCACCGATGATGACCGCTTGTAGTTTACCGACTTATGACAAATATGCAAGGAAAATTGAAAATTCAAGCCTTGAACACTAATCAGAGCCCAAAGGATTTTACTTAGAGAGCAAAAAACTAGAAAGAGAAAATTGTGAAGAACAACTATGTGCTCTTTTTCCTTACCGTCCCTTTTCTATTCCTTCTTTTTCGTCATTCCGATTTCCGTGGAGGGATCCTCCCGGTGTAAGCAATTTGTTACGATAGAGGTTCATGGAGCGTTGGACAGCAAACGGCAAGATCCTTTCCTTCGACCTTGCTCAGGACAGGCTCCTTCGACCTTGCTCAGGACAGGCTCCTTCGACATGCTCAGGGCAGGCCACTACGCTTCGCTCCGGTTAGGATGACGAAGAGAAGAAGAAAATGAATGGATATTCCCTTGGCTATGTCTCTCTGCGTGGTCTCTTCGGTTGTGGCTTTTCAATTGCGAATTACGAATTCCAAATTGCGAATTGTCCTCCTCTCCCCCTATTCTTGCATCTTATTTCATTTCTGCTATTTTGCTGCGCGCTGTAAACCGATATTCTGATTATGTCTGCCAGTATAGTAAAAGCGGAGGAGTGTCGTAGCAATTATCTGCTACAAAAAGTTTATGATCACTTCCTTAGGATAAGGAAAGCATTAAAGGATAGTTTGCAAGAACATCCCAATTATCGTCGTGATATTGAGGTCGTGGTTCCTTCTTACTCTGGTCGACCATTTATAGCGACCATTATATTTGAGGGCAGTCTAAGCATGCTGGCTACGCACGATAAACAAAATAACTGCATTATTGCTGCCGTGGATCATGCAAATATAGGGCAATATTACCTGAGCATGGAGCTTGCCTTGGCGAGAAATATATTAGCCGCAATTGCTGGCGTTTTATGTAATGATGAAAGCGGTTTCACCTTAGAATATGGTCCAGATTTTGCTGCTGATGAGGATACACAGCCGGCAGGGGGTGTCGCTTGAATAAAGTGACTTTTGTGGTATTTTGTTTTCTTCCTAATTTAATTAATTGAATTTTATGGTGAATAAGGAGCTCGATTACACAAAGTTTGAGGCACAACTAGCAGAGTTTGATGGCTGTCTCGAAAGAAGAGAGCATTCATTAGAGCAAGTTTGTTTTTGGATTCTAATGATGCTTCGTAATATGGATAGCATGCAGAAAACCAGCTGGCAAAAAGGCGAAAGATCAAGAGATCAAATCACTGTAACCTGTCATTCTCAATATAATTCGATGACTTTGATGTTGTATGGTGAGCATGGGCAACTTGTTGCATCAATAGCATTTCATATTGATCCTTCAGGCTATCGGATGCTTGGATGTGATGTGTTAATCGGCAGCATTGCGCAAGTTTATCAGGGCATGAAAGCATTGGTTGAGGATAAAATTGAATCAGGTAGACAAGAAACAAGAGCTGCTATTGTTGCTAGTACAGGTGGTTCTGGCCCTGAAGTTATATTTTTGCCAACTGTCGATGATGCTGGAGAACGAGCGGCAACAGCGATTGAAGTTGTCGATACGAAAGGATTAGAGGATAGGGTAGTAATTCAACCAACAGAGAGTACTGCTTTAAAGAATCTCATTAGCCGTATTGCTGATGGCCACTTCGGTACGTTTACATTCAGAAGACTGCATCTTCCGAATTGTGATGTTGATCAAACAGTAGTTGCTGTACTTGCTCGCGACAGACTTGATATTATCCAGAAAAATTGTATTGGGGCAGCAAAAGGTCAAGTAACTGGACAATTTTCTTTTGAAGCAAATAGTGCAGATGGACCAAAAAACTTTGCAACCGGCAATTTCAACGCAGAACAATTAATCCTTGCGATCGAGGCTTTTCTTGCTAGCAGCAAATTGCCTGAACACGAGGCATAAGAGCTTTTCTATCTGAAGATAATAGCGCCCTCATTCTCTGTCAGAGGGCTTACGGATAGTCTGCTGTTCCTAGCTAAAGTAATATCTTTTAAGACGGGATGACTTTTGATCGCGGCTAGTGTGATAGGTTGTTTAAGCGGGGTTAGCACTTCAAGGTCAACACAGCTCCAAGCTTCGCCTGGGGCGGTTGGGTCTGGGTAAGAAGCTGATACTACTTTGGCGCTGCCGACAATTTGTTTTTCAGCACCGCTGTGATAAATAAAACAAATGTCACCAGGAGTCATTGCCCGGATATTATTCCTAGCTTGATAATTGCGAATTCCTGTCCAAGCAGTTTTTTTGTCTCTTACCAAGTCAGACCAGCTATAAGTGCTTGGTTCAGTTTTTAAAATCCAATATTTCATAGGTGAATTGAAGTGTATTTATCCTATCTAGCCTGGCATTCATTGGCAATAACTAGTCATTCGCTTGCGTCATACAGTATAGTAATGTTGTATAAATAGTATGCATGAAAAAAGCATGGGCATTGCTGGGGGCAGTCATAATTATCGCTAGTAATATCCAATTTGTTTTTGCGTATCAAAACCTGGGTACTCCCAGCGGCTTTGTAAATGATTACGCCAATATTTTAAGCATAGATGAGCGTACTACACTTGAAAATAAATTAGTGCAGTACGAAAGTGCAACCAGCAATGAGATCAGTATTGTGACCATTAGCACTTTAGATGGTGACACAATTGAAAATTTTGCTGTACAGCTTTTTGAAGATTGGCAAATTGGCAAAAAAAACAAAGACAATGGTGTATTAGTGCTTTTGGCTATGCAGGAGCGCCAAATGCGTATAGAAGTAGGGTACGGATTAGAGCCTGTACTCACTGATGCTCAAAGCAGCTGGATTATTCGAAATACGCTTACTCCTGCATTTCGTGAGCAACAGTATTTTAGTGGGCTAAATGTAGCTGTAGATCAAATAATGCAAGTGATTGGGGGAGAGTTTGTGGTTGATGAGGAAGCAGAGGCGCAAAGGCGTGATCGGCAGTTTTCCTGGTTGTGGGGGATATTATTATTTAGTGGTGTTATTAATCTCATGGCAAGATCGTGGGGAAAAATCGCTGTGTCCGGTTTTGCAGGTTTCTTAATGTGGCTAGTGACAGGTTCTTTCATGATGCTACTTGTGGGAATGGTGGGGGTACAAATAGTGAGTCTGCTTATTATGTCTGGCTTCATGGGTGGAGGGCGCTTCGGTAGAGGAGGAGGCGGTGGTGGCGGAAGCTTTGGTGGTTTTGGTGGGGGGCGGTCTGGCGGTGGTGGATCAAGTGGTTCTTGGTAGGCTTGTTTGTTGACATGTGTGATGAATGTGTTATTGTTCTTTTCTTTGTTTAATAAAGATTATGAAAAAGTTATCTGATTCACCTAGTCTATTGCGATCAACTCATGCTCGAGTGGCTCTGGGATTAATCTTAACCTCGGGCTGTTCAGCGGCGGCAAGTGGTGCTTTTGCAGATGCTGGTGTGGTAGATGCTAGTATAGCTGACAGCGCTACTGTAAATATGCAGGATGCTAGAGGTGGAAGAGATAATTCAGAGATTACTGATGTCTCTTATACCTGTGGTTTTCAAGCTGAATCAGTAATTGCGGAAGATACTCGACCTGGTTTTGTGAGCAGAGATGGTAATACTATATTTGGCTTACGTCAGGCTTATGGTGATTGTTATGCTGCAATGGAGGCTGATCATGCTCCTGATCATAGTATGGATGGTGCGGTTGAGTATATTTTTCCAGCAGAAGTTTGCGTTACAATAGCGCGTCAGGAATCATGTCAACCAACACAGTTGCACTATATTCCTGGGGGTGTTAGGAATGGGGGCGGATATAAGACAGTCTTAAATCTCGCACCAGTTGCTTTTAGAAACTTTGTTGGTCTTCCACGCGACTGGAATGCGATTAATGTGGCTGCATCAATTGCCGTTCGTCATCGCACTGGTGTTTGGTATGGTTCTGCTCAATTTAATGTGGATTGGACTAACCCTGTATTAAGCAACTTAAGAGCAGTTCGACGGGACAACACTATGGATATTCAATTTGTAACTAATGAGCCTGGTACCTGGGGCATTAGTGTGGCTGGAGAAAATACTTTGATCGAACCAGCTATCGGTTGTGATCGCTTAAATATTGATGGTTGCTCTACTGATGCTTATTGCGTGTTGAACAATGGGTTTGGGCGCTGTGCTACTCAACCTTGGGGCGGGCAGGTACATGCTCATGGTATGCAAAGCGTAACTATTCCTTTTCAGCCAGTCAGTTCAGCACCATATGCACTGACGCTTCATTATCAAGATTTAGGCGGCAATACTGCTTCAGCTACTGCATCGGTCGAGTAAGCGTTTGTTGATCTTGCTGCAGGTATAAGTATCGCCCCTTGAATAAATGCTGATTAGTCAGTAAGATGCAAACGCTTTTTGACCCATGCACCAGGATCGGTACAGGGCACACCTGCCACTTTAGCTCAATGGTAGAGCAATCGCTTTGTAAGCGAAAGGTTGTCGGTTCAAGTCCGACAAGTGGCTCCACGAACTCGCCATGCGAGTGAGTCTTCGTCTTCACCTTCGTCTCAACTTATACCTTCTTCTTCCGAATAAGGAGTTTTTTGCGAGTTCGAAGACGAATCATCAGACGGAGACGAAGAAAAGAATGGAGAATGAAAAAAGAACTTCTTTTGGAAAAATTTGGGTGGGTTACTCCATTTTCGTCTTTCTGAGAGCCAGGTGGGCGTCTTTTTAAAATGAATAGCTATTACTTTTTCTTTCCCTTAGTTTCGCTATACTTTTTTGTAATATATGCGGTACCCACGGTACTAGTGGTTTTTTTTCCAGTACTTTCACTCAATTTACGATCCTTTGAACCAGAAGGAATTTTTTTAGATGCACTAGTTTTCATAAAAAATTATAGTTAATAAAGATAATGAGCCCAATTAGTATTAAACAAATTACTGAACAGAGAATAAACTTTGAGAGTCTTGAGGCGACCATTGCTTGCTGTTTAGCAATACTTAACCATTCATTGTGAATGTCTCTTAGCAGTACCTCTTTAGGGTTCTCTTTTTTGTTCCAATCAGTAAGAAAGGTGTTAGTAGTATCTATACATGCAGGCATTTTTATACCCGTAAAGCAGTATGTTAATAGAGTTATCAGGAGCAGTGACAATAGTACACATGCAATTTTTAAGCATGGATTTAAGTGCACAAAATACTCGACACCGTTAGGTGTCATTAAAAAGAAGAAGCCGAGTAAAATACCTGCTTTATTTCTTTCATTTTCAATACTCTTTAGTGTTGAATCGCTACGTTCTTTATCAAGTTGTGCAGCATATGCAAAAATGTACTCTTTAGATTCTTGCTGCTTCTTACGCAACGAACTATTGATTAATTTGTCAGCTTTAGTTGCATCAAACTTGCCATCTGCGAATACCTCAGGACAAATGTTTTTCAGTCTAGTTACTAAATCATCATGATTATTTTCAGAAAAGGAGGACATGTTGATCATTTCTAATTATTCTTTAAAAAAAGTAATAGCTTGTAGATGCTCTTTTGCCCAATATAATCCATTAATTCATTGGGATAGGCATGTATCAAATAGCTACCAATTAAATGTTTTTGGATATGCATCATGGAAAATATACCATTCTGCAGTGCTTCGTATTCCTCTGGTGAGTATTGTAATGAGACGATCTGTGGGGTGTTCGACTCACATTGCGGAGACTGCAGTTGTGCTTCATCCTTTCCAATATTGCGAATAATCGCAGGGCTATCCGGGTGGCTTTTCTGGAGTCTATTCCCACTGAAGATGATCATGCCGCAATGCTTAATCTTATTATAAATCTTGTTTTTACGGCCATTGTTCGCCTCTAACTTTTTCCCTAGAGCTAATAGGAATTTGTATATCTCATCCTTCATCTTCTTGCTATAGCCTTCACCGTGTTCTTTATCTATGCCGGGACTTATATTATCAATAAACTGCATAGGAAACTCTTTACGAAGGGAAGCTTCATCCTTACAAAGTGCCTGGAGCTTTTTAATTGCATCTTCTCTGTAGGTAGCCATTGTGTAGGTTAGAGGCAAAGAAGTGTCTCTGAGTTAACTGGAAACCTACAATTAAGTGCATGGCAAATTGCTAAGAGTGATTCAACAGTTTGATAATAGATATCTGTAACTCCAATTAGGCCTGCTCTTTTATTTCTTTCGTCCGCATCTTTAAATAAATGATCATAGTTTGCTGCTCGGACATGCTTTAACTCAGAGGAGAAAAAGAAAAAATCTAGTAAGAAGGGAACCTCGATATCCCAATACGCTTTGGCTGGTAGTGACATTTGGAAATTTAATTGGCACTCACGATGCTAGAGTGCTATTTGTGATGAGTCAATGGTGAGTGAAAAGAAAAACGATCAAACATAATGCCTGGCTCTCACCCCGTACTTCAGCTATCGATTTGGTAAATCAATTAATAAAGGCTGAGTCCTGAATACCCTGTATTAGCTGTTCGCAATTATTAACGTGTACAAGAGTAGTGGTGCTCTTTCACAATAACTTCGTCGATACATTGATTTCTAGTGCCATTCCATCTCATCGAGCGCTCCCTTAAGAGCTCGACATGAAAATGGTACAGAAAATTACTTTGTTCACATTCTTCTCCACGAGTCCTCACATCAGTAAGGCGAGTCTTTTTCCTATTTCCTCGCTCCTTTTGCTCATCACACAGTTTGTCGGACTCAAGGAAAGAGGAACAAGGAAACAAGAAATAATCGCTCAGGGGAATTTCATAAATTAGTTAGTACACTATGGTTAACTAATTTTTCAGTATGTTCATTTTTGAAACATTTCCCGTTTATCAAAAGGCTGAAGCTATATACTCTGAGTTGTTATTAATTTTACCATCGCTTAAAGATAAAGTTTTATCTGATCAATTGCGTCGGGCTATGACTAGTATTGTACTAAATATTGCTGAAGGGAGCGGTAAGTTTAGTCCGAAAGAAAAGAAGAATTATTATTTGATATCTCGAGCTTCGGTGAGCGAGTGTGTAGCTATTCTGAGATTGCTTTGCCGTCAAACAGTCATCTCCGAAAAGCAGTTAGCTTTATGGAAAGACTCATTTTTAACTATCCATAAAATGCTTAGTGGTATGATCAAGGCTTTGCAACAGAGCATGAATTTTTAATCGAGGGAAAATTTGCGTACGTTATGATATGCTGTAATGTTAGCTATAGGGTTGAATACAGTATTTAAGCATCTATTATATTTACTTCTCAATTAAAATGATCAAGAGGGCTCAGCTGTGAAGCAATTAAATCCTTCTGTGAGTTCTACTTACAGAAAAGCAGTGCAACTGCAATTGTGCTTTGTATTCTGAATCCTGAATTGTTAAATAACTATTATGGCTGAAAAGAATCCTATCAAGTTAGCAATACTTACTCAATTATTGAAAGCAGAAAAATTACGTTATGGTGATATCAAGTCGCCTGAAATGGACAATGATTTGTTTAACTATCATTTACAAAGCTTAGTGAAGAGCGGGTTGGTAGAGAAGGTTGAAAAAGAATATAGTTTGAGCCCTCTCGGTCGATATGAAGTGGCTGAACAAAATCCCTTGGATCTGAAAGGCCAACCAGTTGATCGTTTCAAAATTAATGTACTCACCGTAGTATTGCGGAAAGAGAAGGGAGTGATGCAGGTCTTATTGCAACGCAGAAAGAAACATCCTTTTTACAATACGGTAGCGATTATGGGAGGAGTGGTGAACAAAGGAGAATTGTTGACTGAAGCAGCTTCAGCTCGTTTACAAATGAAGACTGGACTGACTGGTCAATTCACACTCTGCGGAATGTGGCGCAATATTAATTTGGATAAAATAGGTGTAATGGTTTTAGAGGATATTCTCTTTCATGTTTGTTGTACTGACCAATATGAGGGAGATTTACTATCAATTACTGATCATGGGGAAAATTTCTGGGTAGATCTAGAAGAGGCTGTTGCTATTCATGAAAAGCATCCTGGTACTTTTTTTCATCTAGCGCCATTTCTTAAGAGTTTGCTTACGAATGATTTTCGTAAGCAGCCACTATTTTATTGGGAGCACAAGCAAGTAGTGAATGGGTTTTAATTTCTCAGGCAACGAAGTCCAGCTTCTGTATATTTTTTATGCTAGTCTCTTTACAGGCACCAAAAATTAACTGTTTATTATGGAGTTACTAGTTGGAGTCAAAGTTTACTTACGTAATGCTGAGGGCAAGTTTCTGTTATTACAACGATCTATGACTAAATATCCTGAGGTGAAAGATCGCTGGGATATTATTGGCGGTCGTATCAATCCAGGCACTCCATTACTGGAAAACCTAGATCGAGAATTAATGGAAGAAACGGGAATGAAGTTAGCTAGTGAACCGAAGCTCATTGCTGCTCAAGATATTTTACGTTCACCTGGGAAGCATGTGGTGCGACTAACATATATGGCTGAAACTCATGAATCTATACCTAGGCTGAGTGATGAACATGATGCTTTTGGTTGGTTCACGCTTGCTGAGATTCAGCAGCTGGAAGGCTTTGATATGTATGCCAAGGAGGCTTTGCCTTTAATTCGCTAGAGTTACCGAGTGGTAACTCGGTATTCACTTCGAAAATCTTTCATATACTGACGAGTAAACTTAATTTTTACTTATGTCAGTGTTAGAAAATGAAGGGAATGTAAATGAAGCAAAGCCCTGTGTCCCAAAACAATTTCGGGAAGCTCTAGAGTTGGTTGATGAGAAGATGAAGGCTGATCTGCTGGTTGGAGTTGCCCACAAGTATCAAATTTCTGATGCTGATTTTGATTGGATGCTGCAGCATTGTTCTGGACCTGAGCTAGCAACTTTAGCAAAAGTGCCAGGTAGATTTATGCAGGTCTGGAATTATGCGCATCGAAATAGTCAGGTAGTTAACGTTCGCGACATCTTGCATGTCGCTTTAGCTGGAGAGCGCATTGATTTGGCTATTTCATTTGTGAGCGATGCTCTTACTAGATTATCACTTCATGAACTTGATAATTCTGCGTGTTTGGATTTTCTACAAAAGTATTTATTACAGAAGATTAAGGAGGGGCCACTTCATCCGAATGACATTATTTTAGCAGAGCTCTACCTGGCAAAAGGAACAAGAAGCAATATGAGCGCCAGTTTAGACACTTATTGGTCAATTGCTACAGCAATAAATAAAACTGCAAGTATTGAATTAGTCTGGCGTACTAGA
>CAZEGN010000012.1:0-37277 GCA_964512325.1 uncultured Candidatus Peribacteria bacterium | reverse complement strand
ATGTATTTTTGCAATGCATCAAGATAAATGGAATTTACAAATTCTCTTGAGCCAGAAATCACAATTTTTAGGATTACCTCTTTCAAATCACGGTTTGGTGGCATAAAAGGCTCTGTTATATGCCAAGTGAAAAACTGTCTAGCCGGTAATGGTAAAAATTCAATTTCAGTCTTTTTATTTTCTTCAATAGTTACTAGGACACAGCCTTTTTCTTCTTTCTCTTCACTAAAATCAATTCTTTCCGGTGAACCTGCATAAACTACTGGCGGCGCATCATTTAAGACTTGGTGTCGATGCAGGTGCCCACAAGCAACATAGTCAAATCTATCATTCGTTAAAATGCTTAAAGGAATTATCAAATCCTTACCGATCATGACATTCCTTTCACTACCGAACTTTGCGCCCATGATAGTGGCATGAACAATTGCTATTGTTGGAGTGTTTTCCTTAATTTGATCAGCTAAGTCAGAAAATAATGCTGTTGCTTTATTGAGGAGAATGGTATCAATTTCCTCCAAACTTTTGCCTTTAAAGTTTTCATTCTTTAGAAGAAAGTTTCTAGTTAACCAGGGCCAAGTTAGTATTTGTAACTTTCCTGACTTGGTTTCCATCTCAAAAAGCTCAATCTTCTTGCTTACTTTTACGCGAGGTAAATGAAGTGAATTATAGATTTCTAAAGTATGAGCTTTGTGTTCAATATTGGGCAAATCATGATTACCAACAACCAAAATAACTACCCTATCATCTTCACTTAAATCCTTAATAAACTTTGCAAAACTATTTTGATATGTAGGACTAGGATCTCTATTTTTAAACGCATCACCACTAAAAATAACAGCATCTACCTTATGCTCTCGAGCGTACTCTAAAATTTTCTGCATACTATTTTTCCAGTCAGAAAATCTAGTTGAAAGGCCTGTTTCTGGATCAATGTGACTATAATTTTCCATTCCAAGGTGCAAGTCAGAGAAGTGGAGAACTTTCATATGCAATACAAAAATTTAAACTAGACTATAGTTATTTATACGCAAATTTTACTAAAATACATAGTACAATAAAGCATATTCTTTATTCTAACGATTATCCAAAGAGTACATTTGAATTGCCCTGGTAGGGGGTGTATCCTCACACTGTAATTATCGCTTTTATGGAGTGTCCGCGCTGTCATAAATTAGAAACCTCAGTTATTGATTCTCGCTTATCCGAGCACAATAAGGCCATTCGCCGTCGTCGCCAATGTGAAAAATGTGACTTTCGCTTTTCTACTATTGAAAAGATCAGGCCAGAGACTTTCGTTGTTATCAAAAAGGATGGGACAAGAGAACCTTATAATCGCGAGAAACTTGAAGATGGCATCTGGAAAGCTTGTAGTAAGAGACCAGTAACACAAGAGCAACTCGATAGCATGTTAACAAAACTAGAAGAGAAATGGGCCCTTATGAAAGAAGTGCCATCTACAAAGATTGGTCGCGATGTAATGAGTGCCTTGCTGCGTTTAGATCAAGTTGCCTATGTAAGATTCGTTTCAGTATACCGCTCTTTTTCTGACTTGGCTTCTTTTCAGAAATTGCTGACCGATCTGATTGAAAAGCAAAAGAATTAGGCTAGATTTTTATTTTTCTAGCATAGGTTAACCCACTGGCTGTAAGCAATAAAATTACTGTCCATAGAACATAAGGCTTGAGTCGTTGCCACCAAATATTGCTTTGATGTTCTTGCCAGGTATTTTCATCGATTTGCACAAGTGGGCTAACATTACCAGCTTCATCTGCAGCCGCGAGGACATAGCTTTGATTCAATGCGTTAAAGTTAATATGAAACTGCCCTTTGCTATCGGCTTGAATATATTGAGTATTCGCTGTCTGGCTCTTAGCAACTACACCAATATAGGCATAAGGTTCAGTTTTTCCTGCTATTTGTGACCATGAAGCATGAGTGATTTTAGGAGCTTTAGGTGCAGTTCGGTCTACGGTGAAGTTAAATTCAGAAAGTTTGGTTGTATCTTTATCTAATATGGTAAACACATGTTTGCCCTCCTCTAGCTCTTGAGAGCTTTCGACAAGCCACGCTCCATTTTGATCAGGTTTTAATTCGTATTGTGTCGGATTATTAGATGCTATTTGTAACATTGTTGCTGAAGAGTTTTTGTTTAAACCAAAAAAAGTTGGCTTTTTAGCATTGGTTGCGATGCTCTTTTTACCAAATAGTGGTGAAGCTCCATTTGTTTCAAGAATTCCGTAAAGTTGCTCTGGTCTATTTTCATTGCTATACCCAATATTCTGAGTATATCGTGTCACTGTTCCTTGTTTATCTTTGACACGAATGCTTAATAAGCCTTCTTTAGGCTGATCATTAGGAACAAAATACACAAACCGGCCATTTTCATTCGGTGTTAACTCTGCTAACTGTACTGACTGGGTATTCCTTTGCCATATCTCTATACTTCCTGGAACAGTATGTAATGCTGCTGGTACACTGCCGGTAATAATGCCAGCATTGCTTTGTGTGCCGAGACGAGCTTGCTCTACTTCTACAAAAAAAGACTTTTTGTTCTCATTGCCCTGTTCATCAATAACTGTTAATACAG
Organism: uncultured Candidatus Peribacteria bacterium; assembly: GCA_964512325.1. Taxonomy (GTDB): domain Bacteria; phylum Patescibacteriota; class Gracilibacteria; order RBG-16-42-10; family RBG-16-42-10; genus JACQZO01. The sequence goes on along the minus strand of CAZEGN010000012.1, from coordinate 34,690 downwards.
CAGGGAAAATTCCCATAGTAAGAAAAGGGTATGTTGTAGTGGTACTAGAGCTGTTGTAGGTCAATATAGAGTCTAGCGCAGGCAATTGGTCGCCAAGTCTACTAGGCAGCACATCGCCGAAGTGAAATATGGTTGCGATTGTATCATTAAACAGATGATCCTCCCCTTGCGTCCGAATATCAATTAATTCTCCAATTTCAGTAGTGCCCGGGGTTGCGATGAGAGATCTGTTTGCTGGCAAATAGACTTCTGCTTGATTTTCACGAGGGGAGCTTGTTAAGGTCACAGGCAACTCAGTTTCATTGTTAAAGCGATCAGTAATTGTGACTGTGCCACTTTCAGTAATAGGCAAAGTAAATGTATTTTGATCAGCTGGTAGAGTCCTCGTACTGCCATCAAGAAATTGAACTGTATAAGGTGCTGTCCCGCCACTGACAGTAACCAATCTACTAATTCCCGGAAGACTGGTAATTTGTTGTGGATAAGGCTCGGGTTTTGTTACTACCACTGTATTTTCGAAGAAACCTGTATTGCCTTGCTCGTCGCTTACCTCAGTGACAATCGTATAAATTCCCGGATTTTCATAGCGATGAACCAGTGGGGTTTGTTCTTTTGTAGTGTTAACTAGTCTTGTTTGATTAAAGGCTGCCTTAACAGCTTCGCTCGTGTCGGTAGCACCATCACCCCAATTAACGCTATAAGACCATGTATAAGCGTTGTCAGCTGATCCTACAACGTCAACCGCTTTTCCTAAAAGATAAATTGGTTCACTTACACCTATAATTGCCGGAATTTTTCGGCCTGCCTGCTTACTGATCCAGGCAGCTTCAGGATTAGTACTGTTTGCTGTCCAAGTTTCAGCACTAACTTTTATTTTGTCTGAACTAGCAGCACCTACTGCAGCAAATGCAAACTGCTTAAGAATGGTACTGTCAGCTAAAGTTCTCAACTCAGAGATAATATATTGACCTGGAATACTATAAATATGCTGTGGTTTAGAATTAGTACTTATTGTTAAATCTTTGCCAAGTGACCAGGCTGTAAATGTATTGGTACCTTTTGCTCCATTCGTAAGAGTAAGAGGTTCACCTAATTGTGACTGTAAAACTTTTCCACTGGTAGTTTCAGTAGGCGCAGCTAAAGTATCTGCAAACACTGTTTGTACCTGATGATTAGTTAAAGCTGCTAAGCTAGTTGGCAAATTGGCTTCCGTTTGAACAGCCGCTTCAAGTTGTGTTGTGCTATTTGTGCCGCTTAACTGAATGTTTCTAATCTGTGAGCTTGGTGTTGCTCCTCCTGTTTCGAGTATCGCTTGCACAGCAAAAAAGTAGCGATTATTACGAGTTAGATTAGGTATAAACTTCTCAGGAGTAATATTCGCATTTAATTCGTCTATGGTTACAGCAACCTTGTTTGCTGTACCATCATAAACTGCTTGTTCATTTTCACTGTACAATATTTCATATCTTTCAATATTTACTAATGTTTGTAAGGTGTAATCAGTCGGCTTGTGTAGCAATTGAAATCTTACAATCACATTACGCAACCCTGCTAATCCAGTTAAAGAAAGGTTTCTTAAGGCAAATGGTTGGGTTAAAGCGGTACTATTGTATCCCGGCAAAGTACTAATCAAGACAGCATTTTTATTGGCTAATGCAACTACACCCAAGTTAGAAACTGAATTCCAGTTCCAGTAGAGAGCCAGTCTCTGATTGAGCTGATTCGTAGGAATTGTTGCAGTTGCTGTACTTCCGCCGACTACTTGTAGGCTCAGAGCGCAATTATTCCCCTGTGCTGATCCTGAAATAGTAATAAACTCACTTGCACCTTCACTGAGTTTTAAACTGTTTTGCTGGCACAAATTGCTCACTTCAAAACTCACTGACCCGCTTAAGCTGGACTGCTGATTTGGTAAAGAGGCTGTTACTGTTGTTGCCTGAACTCCACCAAACAAGGCCTCTTCTTTATCTCCGAACCAAACAACAAAGTCACTTACTATCAATGGCAAGCTTGGTTCTTGGCTGCTTCTTTTTCCGATTAAAATTTGATTTGGATTAAGCACGTTTGCTTCGGTTCGCCAAATATCGATGCCATCATTGCGCTGTAAAACCAGTTGATTTTTGATAAGGCTGAAGCTGAAACTATATTTTCTTCCCGGCACCCAAGTTAAATTGCCGGTTGTGTGGGTATAAAGACGTTCAGTATCGTCGAATAGTGATACTGTAAGCGAACCATTCGGTTCCATAAAAAGGCTAATGCTGTTTTTATCTTGAGTCGTGGTATGTAAGAAGCTTAATAGATGAGACTTACTGTCTGGTGTACTGACAAAAGGTTGCATTATCCAATTAATAAATAATCCAGAATTCTTTTCTGGTAAATTGATCTGCAGACTAGCATTAGTGTTGCTAGGAGCATTCCAGCCATCAGAGTTAAATACACCGCGTTCATTGCTTATTGCACTTGTTTGTTGCCTTAATGAAAAGGTGGTGAAATCAAGGGCTTTAGCTAGGTTGTTACTTTCAAATGGACAGTTGGTTTCGATGGTACATAAATCTTCATTCAACTTGGGAGGTGTCTCTAATTGTAAATAATCCAGCAGGCGACTAAAGAAACGCGTGTCAGTACTGGTGCGTCCCAGTTGAGCAAAGTTATTAGCGGCGGGGTTGATGGTACCCAAGTCGTTTAGTAAGACTTTAGGTGTAAAGCCTTTAAAGTTGGCAATTTGCTGAAGGGTCTGACCTTTAAAAGATTCTCCCTTAAGCCATTCCTCACCTGCTAATATTACAGGTGAAAAGATCGCATTGAGTTTCTGTTCTTCAGTGGTTGTTAGTTCTCTATCAAATGCACTTTCCTGGCCCCTATAAAACAGCTTTGCTTCAGACGAATCAGCGGTCATTCCACGGTCTAAACTAGTGGTATAATCAGGTTCATCTAAAAGCGCATAGTTACTAATACCAGCCTGTAAGGGAATATTTCCATCCCCATTTAAATCTAGCAACAAACTTAACTGCGTGCTGGTTGGTATGGTAACCCAGTCTCGAAACTGGCGATTTTGTCCCTTGGAATGAAATACAACTGTAGAAATATTGCTACGGTCAACAATGCGTAGCTCATCACCTTCCGGCAAGTCATAGAAAAGCTCTATCGCATTAATTCCCGTACTGGTATTAATAGTTGGGCCAGGAATAGTTTTTGCTTCAGTATCTACCACAGCTGAAAAATCAAAGTTTTGTGCAGTTGTGTTGCTATTTTGCGGAAAGGACCATTCGGCTTTTGGTAGCGGCATAGAGCGCTCTATTGTATTTCCTTCATCACGAATGTTCAGCAAAGTATCTTTATTGGGAAAAAATGAGCTATTTTTGATAAATGAGTCATTGTGTAGCGGCGCTGTGGCAAGTACTGCATTATTTTGAAATAGAGAATTAAAAACAAACAGTTTACTGCTACTTGCTCCTGCAAATGTTGATTCATTTGCAATCAAGTCACTGTTTTGAACTCGTAATTCAGCATGTGGGCTCAGTTCAATTGCTTTTTGGCTATCAGTAATCGCAACTTTGCTTAGAGTTGCTGGTCCAATCGCAATACGTACACCTACTTTTGCATTTCTAATCACAATATTCTGGAGAGCACTAGCTTGCTGCAAAACTAGTGCAGTATTGTTTGGTGTGGACTGAATGATAGTGATGTCATTACCATTTCGCTGCCAATTTATTGGGTCGTAGCCACCTTGCAAAATTACATTCGCAGGCACTACAAGATCTGATTCTTGATATTGGCCAGCAGCAATAGCGATAACGCCATTTTTTATTGTTGCTAATGCTGATGAAATGGTAAGAAAGTCCCCCCTGCCACCAGCATCCACTCTAGCAGTAATAGTAATTCCTTCGGCTAAAGGAGCAAATGCTACTTTAACGCCGCCATTCTGTTCTGTTAAATGCAGAATATCAACTGTACTGGTAGTCTGCATTGCCTGGGCCATTGTTTGAGGGATTGGCAACTGTTGAAGCAAAATACTGCTTAATACCAAGATGCTAATGAAGCGAGATGTGTGATTAACGAGAGCGTTCATTGTTCAGTTTGAGAAATAGACGGTTTTGATGGATAAATATGATATCAGTATCACCATCATCATCAATATCAATTGGTCTTAGCCAAGGATTATCTTCTGGTAAAGGCTTGTAATCTATCATTGTACTTAGTTCATTGGGAATTTCTCTAAATACGCTAACAATTTGAGTAGCCTCATCAAGATTGACTCTAATTGCAGGACTAAGAGGCATTATGGTGTAAGTACTAACTGCAGTGGTGGATGCTATGCTTCGAGTATTACCAGTAATATCTCCCACTTCTGGGGGTAGATAAATATGGCCCTGATCATTATGTTCAATGGTATAAGCATTTTCGCCAATTTTAATTTGTCGGTTAGTAAAACTATCAACAGGTAAGAGTGATAAACTGGTATCAGTAATTACCGTCCTGTTGTTGTCAGCAAGGCTGTCAGCACCAGGAAGCGTAACATGGCCAAAGTTGCTCGCATAAATCAGACCCTTTACTTCGCCAGTGTAAGTAAAACAGCCTTCACCATTGCCCAGATAGGTATGATTTGTGCTGTTTGCCTCATCATTTAGAGTAAGCCAAAAGCTATCCCCTGCTGCCATCGCATTTTTTAAGTCTTCTACATTCGCTCCTGACGGTGGAATGAGAATATTGATTACAATTTGATTATTTGTGTTGCTCGCTATTTTGAAGAGCTGATCAGCATATTTGCTAAAACTAAAATAGCTACCTCTCAGATCGCGCGTAGTAAATTCATTATCAGGCACCGTTAAAGTTATTGTGAGGATTCTGCGATCGCTAGCATATGTTGCCTGAAACCGCGTCGTCGGTAATTCCACCCTAGGGTGAGAAATGATGATCAAGTCCTTTTTTTGATCACCGTTGAAGTCGCCACTGGCTAATGCCGTAATGGCTTGGTCAGTCTTAGGCAAATAAAGAGGGCAGGTTGAAGAAGAAAAGTTGTTTTTGTCGCGATTTATATGCACTTGAACTTGCGCATTTTCTATAGTTTTTTGAGTAGGAAGCAAATAGGCAACATACTGATTAGTGCTTAAGAAAGTTGTATACGCTGGAAGCGAGTCTGCGCTGCCGATTTCTTTATCCAAAAATATACTATTAGCTGGAGCTTCATCATTTGGTCCATTGTTTTTTTGAACACTGTACTGTTTGCCATTAGGAGCAATGATTGTGCTTCCGCCTAAGATGTTTTGACGTAATGGCGTATCAATAGCGAATGAGTTGTTCGTCACCTGAGTAATTTTGCCATAGCGCCATGCCATGCTCTGGGCTCGTTTTTCAGGCAATAAGGAAATTATGTCAGGCAGGTTGTCATTAGTAAAGTCTTCAATGATTTGGCTTTGGGGAATTGCATTAAAATTTAAGCCCTCAAACGTGGTATAACTAGCATTTGATCGAATAATAACGGCGCCCTTGCCGGCATTGTTAATTGCTAAGATATCTTCCTGGCCGTCATTGTTGCTATCAATGCTGTTTAAAAAGCTAATATTGGAAAGTTGCGTGTCAACTTCAGTTCCAAAATCATTGCTAAAGCTACTGGCGCTTGGAAAAGTTTCAATAATAGTAACCGCTTTAACACGAGGAAAATAGTACCCAATGATACTCAATCCTAGCGCTGTGACGATGCTAATAACAAAAATCTTTTGTTTCATATTGCTAGGGAAGAGTAAGACAAGGATCACCAAACAAGTTGATAATTTCATTGCTACCAGATTGTATGCTTTTGCCCAGCAGTGCACCACTAGCAAAGCTGGTTAAAAGTGGCGGATTGGCTAGGCCAGAGAAACGAACATTGGGCATTGAATCAAAGCTTGGGTTAGAGCTGGTTTTTGTGCTGTTAGTAGCAATGACAGCTAAACTTTTTCCTGCGCTTAATTCTTGAATAAGCAATTTATCATCATCCACTGCGTTATAGCCACTAAGAATGGTGATGAGACTCCGCGTATTGGGATTCCTGTTGGCAAGGCAGTTGTCAGTAAATGTGTTTGCCATTTTCTGATTGATGATATTGAAAGTGATTTCAAAAGTATTTGGCGTAACAGCAAACTGATTAAGTGTGGGCAAGCGGTTTTTCATCAAATACTGATACTGCTCGGTTTTTGTTAAATAGTAATTCCAGCTAATTAGTTCATTAATTTGTTCATTGGTGATCTCTAAATTGCTCCATGAAGGCAATTCTGTATCCACCAGACCAGGATGATTAAAGCCAGTTCTCGGGATAGTCAATTCCCGTTCTAAAACAGAAGGATCAACCAAAATTGTCTTAACGGTTAAAGGCTCCTCGCCTGCAGTACTAACAAAGTCTCCGGGGCTTACAATAAAATACTCTCCTCGTAATGCTCCGTTGACAAAGACCGTGTTTGCTCGAGGTGCTTTGACCAAAAGCGAGCCCCTTGGAACAGTGGAAATCCAGGTCTGTAAAGCATTGAACTGGTTTCTAAATGATAAGAACTCGTCACTATTTGTTGCCGGAAGAGGATTTTCCAAGAGACAAACAGCATTAGGCACGGACGATAGGTTTTCGCTTGAAAAAAAGCGATTCTTGATACCAATAGCTTCTCTAAAAGCGCCAATTTCATTCAAGAATGCGCCCATGGTATTTTCCTGGTTGGCCAAGGATGACTGCTCAGAACTAGCTGAAAGCTCTAGAAATGTAGTAGCCACTACAGGCAGAATGGCGCGCAGTGTTTCCAGTGCTGGCTCATTGTACCAACCATCAAGTGTTGTAATAACATTGTTGCTGGTGACGCTGATTCCCGTTTGCCATCGTTTGGTGCCTGCTAGAGCTTCTGCCCAGGATTTATCATTGCTGATTAGTGCATTGTTAAAACCACTAGGGTCAAACTGCCTACCACTCACCGGTGATAAAAGTGTTTCCTTCAGGCTTTTTCTTAGCTCGGTATCGTTTATATAATCATTGTACATAACTGCTCGATTATAGCCTAAAGTTCCAGTGCTATAGTTGTGGTGGGCATCGAAATAGGTGGTGAAGCCACTGGTGCCTAGATCTGGTAAATAGCCTAAGATAATTTCCGCTTTTCCTTCTACAGTTTCTTCTCCCTTTTGCTCAAAACGGTTTGTTGCTTGAGAAAAAGTGAAAAGTTTATTTTCAAAGTCACCATAGGGCAAAATGCTGTGTGTTGTCTGGCCTTGGATTTGTACTTCTGGTAATGGTAGCCCAACGACAAATGCTCCTATTAGGCCTTGTTCCCGAAAACCGTTTTCTAAAAAAGTGGCTAATGTTCTTGCTTGTTGATTTGTGTCTTGTTGAAGATCAAGCGTAATGGCTTGTTTTTGGGTAACAATATTGGGCATGTGCCGTCGCAAAGCAGCATTGGCATCAGCTAAATATCTGTCTAATAAAGGCCCCACACTGGCATTAATTTCAGTGCTTGTAATAAGCCAAAAGTGAGGAGCAATTGCCGGCCGCACATCCGACCGTGCAGAAAAGTGATACGTGCCAGTCGTGATTATGGCTATGCTTAAGCCCAAGATGATAAATTTTCTAATGGCTGACTTCATTGCATAATAGTTCATATAATTATAGCATTAAACAGCTCCATTTCTCAATCTCTTAAGGTAATTATGGTTGAACGCTTTTCAGTGTCCGGTTTTAGAAATTTAAAGCAAATAAATTTGCAGATCGAAAGCGCTCTGGTTTTATTTAATGGTGCTAATGGTCAGGGAAAAACAAATTTGCTTGAGGCTATCAGCATTGCCGCTTGTGGATCTAGTTTTCGACCAGAAACAAAAGACTTTTGGCTGCCGTTCCAGGCTGATCATCTCCACTTCAGCCAATTGCAACTGACATTGTCGTCTGGATTGAGCCAACGCGTCATTCTCAGTCGTCTTGACCAACAACTGCGTATGCAAATGAAATTTTGGCAAAATGAAGTGCCGGTATCAAAGGCGCATTTTATTGGCAGTGTTCCGGTTGTTGTTTTTGAGCCTCAGGACATGAATATTTTTTATGGCGACCCCTCTCCGAGGCGTACTTTTCTTGATAATGTATTGGTTCAGGTCTCACCTCTTTATAGGAAAGCATATGTTCAGGCCAGGAAAGTTCTACAAAACCGTAATCATTTGCTTAAAGCTCTTGCCAAGGGAATGGCAGATGCTACAGAACTTGCGTTTTGGGATAAGCAATACAGTGAGATCAGCGCGATTATTCAAAAGGAGAGACGATGCCTAATAGACTTTCTTCAACTTACTATTGCCTCAGTTTATGAAGGCTTTGCTAACAGGCGTGTAGATTTTGTTGTGAATTATCGTCAATCAGAATTTGATCCAGATAAATACGCCCTACCGGAAAAGGCTCGTGGATTCACGCTCTCTGGGCAACATCGCGATGATCTTGAGGTTTTGCTTGATAATAATCCTTGGCAGGCCATTGCTTCCAGGGGGGAAATGCGCACTTTAGTATTGGCCCTTAAGGCCTGTGTTATTAAATACTTAAGCCAAAAAGGAGAAAATAAGCCATTGCTCCTTTTAGATGATGTTTTTTCTGAATTGGATCAAACTCGACGTCGGCTAATTCTAGAGTGGCAAAATGAGTATCAAATATTTTTAACTACAGCGGCTGATTTGCCTGAGGTAAAGCTAGGGCAAACCTTTTATATTGATTCCGGCGAGGTTCGACAGTGAGTAGAAGATTAAGAGAAAGAGTCGTGAGTATCACAAATTTAGGAAATATGTGGTATAATAAAATGAAGTATATTTATGAATAAAAAGGCACTATCAATTACATTAGCTGGCGGCTCGCTACTGCTTGGAATATGCAGCTCATTGGTGGTTGCTACAGCGGATGTTTTGCCTGGCACTGCATCAGGACTGGTGGAGCGCTATAGCAATACTTCTATCCCCGATAGGTCTGATTTGATCGGCAGTTTGCCGAGTTTGCCTGCTCAATTTCCTTTGGATCCAGCTGTGGCAAGACAACAAGGAGCACGATCTCTGCAGGGTATGAATCCTCGCGAAGCCGTAAATCCTGATAAAATTTCAGAGCAACTAAATACTATCAATGCTGAAAGTGCTAATCCTGGTCAATTAACCCAAAACTTGCCTGCCGGTGCTGCTTCTTTAGGCAGAGGGGTGGTAAATACCCAAGCAACAAGCATGCAGTCATCTAGCAATGGTACTGTAGGTAATAACTCTCCTTCGGATCCTCTAGGCAGTGACCCCGCAGCAGCAGCTGCTCGTCAATCTACAGTTACACGCAGTGGTACCTTGCCCAACGGTGCTTTGAATGTTAGCGCGGGTGATCCCTTAGCTTTAGCAAGTACTCTATCAGCTCAAGCGAGCACTGACGTGGAAAATGCTTACATCAATTATCTGTCTTCTGTATTAGCAAGCAAATTGCAAGTATTAAATAATCAAACTGCTTTATTAGCTGGAAAGATTTCTACAGTAAATGAGGACATGGCATCTATTAATCGAAAAATGAATAATATTGTGGAAAAAATGAATTCCAATCTCACTTTACTGCCAACTATTCCTCAAAGATAGCTTATGAAATGGCGCTCATATCTAATTTTGGCGGGTTTTCTCATCTCTGGAAACTTTTTGGCACAGGCCAATGTGGATCGTTCTGCTATCCAGCAATATACTCAACCACCAGCTGAGGTCAATCAGTTGTTAAGCCGCCTAAAACCTGAACAGTTGGCGCGTCTACCTGGTCCTGCTCGTGATGAAGCAACCCGCCGCCTGACTGCTTTACAGGATGAAGCTAGACAAGAACTTGCTAGTAGAAACCCTATTGCCAATGGCCAAATTCCCACCTCATTACCAACCTCAACCCCAACAGCATTGTCATCGGCTATTACTCCTACCTCTTCCCCAACTGACTCTGGTCAAAGGACTGGTAATTCAACCACTCCCGCAGCTACGCCGCCTACTAGTCAATTAGGAAATATTGATCCATTAGGTGCCATTGCTACTGCAATCGGTGGTATCGGTACTACGAATACGGGCAATGATATAGCTAATCTGACCACGGGAAATGCACGCGAAATAGCCGCATTTAGAGAGTATTACGAGAATACTTACGACAAAGTTGATCTTTTGAATACCGCGTATACTCAATTGAAAAGCGTTCTCGGCTTATATGAGAACAAATTAGATGATATGCTGAACAAATTACCCGCCACAGTAAATAGTTGTACTAGAGTACCATGAGAAATTTAACTTCCCATACATCTTCACTGGGCCGTACTATTTTCCAGCTTGGTAGCTTGGCACTATTGGTTGTGATTCTATTCCAGCCTTATGTGAAAGCTGAAGTTAGAACTCCTACGACCTTACCCACCACTGTGGAAGGAGCCAGAGATCTTCTACCCTCCACTCCCAGTCCAGGTGCCGCTCTCGATGGGGCCCAGTCTGAAGCTGAACAAAGAATATCTGGGTTGCTGCCATCAAATACCAGTGCTAATGTTCCTAGAACTTTGGACGCTGCTCTTGGTCAAGAGGCGCCGACCCAAACTAATGATTATGCAGCCCAAAGGGCACAAAGAGGAACACAAGATGATCTGGCTGCGCGTGGTTTGCCGGCAGTTGCTGCCAATGGCGATGTGAGCAGTTTATTAAACTCTGGCGCAACAGATCCATTGAGTTTGGCTGCATTGTCTGATTCTATTCAAAAAAGCTATACGGATCGTTTTAATGAGGCCGCTATGGCGGCTGCGCAATCAGCTTGGGTACTTGGCATACAAGCATCTGCAGATTGTGCGCTTGGTAATGAGCAAAATAATAAAGACCTCTGTAGTAAGTTAGAAGAATTTGATCGAAAACTAAAAGAGGTTGATGATCAGGCTCAACAAGTTTTGAATAAAGCATCTCGCTTACAGACCATGCTTTCAAATAAACCCGTATATTTAAATACTGTTTCTCGCGTGCCGGTATGTCTTGGTTTATTGACGCCAGGACCTGGTGCTGCCATTACTCCAGTTAATATTGCTCCCGCTTTAGCTCCTTATAATAGTTCAGAGCGCTTGGTTTCAGTTGAGACTATTAAAAATATCTTCCGTGCAATTACTGGTCGCTCTCAACAAGGTTCCAGTTCTTCAAGTTCATCTTCATCTGACCCCTTGGGTACCGCCCAATTAACTAGCGATCGCAATGCTAGTGCACAAACGAGTCTTGTTGCAGAACGTCAGGCGAAATATGATGAGCTCTATGCGAGAGGTATAAGCAATTTTAACCAAACTCTTAAAGCTGGTTGGGACTTGGCTGAAACTAGAAACAAGGAACTGAAAGATATTAGTGCAAATTTGCAAGCAGTTACTGCCGCTTTAAAATTGAGACCTGTAACTCCTTAATTATGAAATTAAAAGCAATTCTTATTCTCACTTTGTTTTTTGTTGGTACACCTCTGATCTTAGGACAAACAGGCTTGCCCTCTGTCCCTAATCTTCCATCTACTCCAAACATCAATACGCCTTCATTGCCAGGCTTTCCGTCAAGTACGCCCACTTTACCCGGCTTTTCAACTCCCACTATGCCCACCGCTCTTTCTGCGGACACTCTCAGAAATGCGGGGATCAATACCAGCTCATTAACCTCAAATGCAACAGCGTTGGCATCACAGATTCCAGATCAAGGTATCCTTAATAACGCATTTTCTACTCCCCTTCCCAACCGCGATAATGCGGCTGATATGGCGAAGTCGTTTGCGCAAAAACTTTTTCCAGAAGAGTTTGCTGCCGCTCAAGGTAAAATTGCAGGTGCAACCAGTTTAGCTCAAAGCGCGACGTCGAGAGCTAATGCTTTTCAGACACCCAATCTCAACGATGTTTCTTCCAGTGCGCGCAGTTTTATACCCTCAGCTCCTTCTACACCAGGTTTCCAGACTCCGACCCTCCCCGCGACGCCAACTTTTACACCACCAAGCATATGAGGCGCTTTTTAATTGTCACTATTGGTCTAGCTCTGGTTCTTGGATATATTTGGCAAGCAAATGCGCAGCTGGATCCTTTGGGGGCTCTATTTGAAACACAGAACAGGTCTGACACATATACTAGCGAGCAGATTGCTAATACTGATGCCACTCGCTTATCACGATTCTTAGATAGTATTGGCGCTATGACAAACAGCCATGCTACACCTCTCTCTAATGCAAGAGATGCAGAGCGTGATGCCTATAATAATATACAACGCTCTTTATTAGATCTTACAGTGGTGGAAAGACGCTTTCTTTAGAGACAAAAGTTTACAAATTTCCGTTTGCCAACCTGTACGGTAATGGCAGTTTCACTAGGAGTGAAGCGGTAATTTACATCTGTCACTGCTTCTTGATTGATTTTTACTCCGCCCTGTTCAATCAAGCGTTTAATTTGAGATTTAGATGTTTCTAGTCCACTCTGAAAAATGGCATCAATAAGACTGATTTCTAGTGCTGCTAATTTGCACTCAGGAATTTCATCCGGCAACGCCTTTTTTTGGAACAATTGAATAAAATTCCTTTCTGCTTCCAGTGCGGCATCTTTGCTATGGTAAATCGTCACGATTTCACGAGCTAGCTGCATTTTGAAATCTCTAGGATTAGCTCCTTTATCAAGTGCTTCTGCAATTTTCTTGATTTCTTCCATTGGTACACTGGTAGCAAGCTCAAAGTATCTTAAAATCAAGTTGTCGGGGATAGACATGGTCTTTCCATATTGTTCATTGGGAGTTTCCATCAGACCAATGTAGTTCTTAAGAGACTTGCTCATTTTCTGAACTCCATCAGTGCCTTCAAGAATAGGTGTAACTAGCACGCTTTGTGGCCCTTCTCCATGTGCCTTTTGGAGAGTTCTTCCTGCTAAGCAGTTAAACTTTTGGTCATTGCCGCCTAATTCTACATCTGCTCGTAAGACCACCGAATCATAGCCTTGCATCAAAGGATAGAGAAACTCATGTAAGTGAATGGGTTTCCCCTCTTTTAGACGACGCTCAAACATGTCTCGCTCGAGCATTTGCTGTACCGTAAAATTAGCTGCCAGTCCAACAACCTCTTCAAAGCTCATGTTGCTGAGCCAATCGGCATTGTACATAATCTCCATCTTGTCTAAGTCGAGAATCTTGCTTGCTTGAGCCATATAGGTCTGGAAATTTTTCTCTACTTCAGCTGTAGTAAGTTGTTTTCTAGTCTCTGATTTGTCCGTTGGGTCGCCAATCTTGCCAGTAAAGTTGCCTACCAGCAAAATTACATGATGCCCAGCATCTTGAAATTGTCTTAATTTGCGCAAAACTACAGCATGACCAATGTGAAGATCACTGCCTGTGGGATCGATCCCGAGCTTAATGCGCAATGTCTTGCCACTTTCCAGCTTCTTTTTAAGCTCATCATAAACTATCACTTCCAATGTGCCACGGTGGAGAATCTCATTAATAAGTTTAGGATCGGTAGAAGCCATAGAAAAAATCGGTTAGGCACATAACTTAATAAGTGCTAACCGATTTTAGAAAAGAAGCCTATAAAAGGCAAATTGTAATGTTTAACGAATTGTTAAAAAAATGTTGCCACAGTTACGTGTACCTGAAGTTGTGCCAAGTGTGACATTCACTAATCCATACACTCCTGGAGCATAGGAGGGAGCGTTGAAGTAAATGCGTAATCCTCCGTGCACGGGTAGGGGGATGGTCATAATATCTCTCTGTCTCACATAGCCTCCAATAATGCTTCTGTCTCCACTGGGAACGGTGTCATAAGCAGTGGTTCGTACAGTTGTTGGTACATTGCTTCCAAATTCGATCCCCGCGTAGATTGTAAAACCTGTTGATCCACTAATTTCACATGTGCCGCTGGCACAAATGTCACGTCCATCAGCAGCAAATATTGTTGTAACTCGACAGCCATTGGGATCAAGAACACCACTATCAGTTGGAGTGCCCGTATCAGTTGTCCCAGTTATATCCATGCTTCCTCCATTATCTAGTACATCTCTAACATCCCCCATGGTGCCAGTGTCTACTGGGCTCATGCGGTCCATTATTGTTGCTGTATCCATAGAAAGTGTGTCTACAGGGACTCCAGAGTCCCCAGAGTCTGAACTTACCTCTGTAATATCAAAGCCACCAATGTCAGTTAGAGAAGAGGCATCGTATACATCAACCACATCAATTGCCACGGCAGCATCGTTAATGTCTAAAGCTGTTGTGCTGTCCGTCAAGGGAATATCAACTATGGTAGCATCGGTTGTTGGTGTGCCACTATCAAGCACATCAGGTACTGTAACTTCCGGCATGCTGCTACTATCAGCCATGGTCACTGTGTCAGGTGTCATCGTTGCATCAATGTTGCTATCTGTTAAAGCATCATCTTGAGCATCTTTGGTTGGTACCACATCTAATGTGTCTGCAACAGGAGTATCATTGTGTGACAATTCATCCATAGAAGTATCCGGTGGAAAAAAGTTGATTGGATGTTGAAGTTCGCAGCCACTGATAGAAGCTAAAAGAACCGCTTTTCGTAGTTGGTTTCTGCATTTTTGCGCGAGTGTGCTTCTATTTGCTGGCTGTGGTGAGAGTAATCGTGTCAGTTTCATAAAAATTTTAATTGCTCTACATAATGGCACTTTGCTGCTTTTTGTCAATGTTTAAGGTTTCATAAACAATATGAAATTCTGAAAGGGAAAATCTCTAATATTCAGTTTAATGAAAAGTGTGGGTTGGTACTTGCTCCTCCTTTATATATCTGCAGCACGCCTGTTTCTTGCTGAAAGTGAGTATCAAAAAATGCAAAAAGACTATCAGCAAGCGCTTTTTGATAAAGTAGTAAATGTGCAGGGTGAGGTGCTTGAGATTAACTCGCAATCCCCTGCTTTTAGCCAGTTTGTAATTAGAGATACCCGCAATGGCGCTCATGTTTGGGCTAATTGTAGAAGTTTGCCCTTATTGATTGTCGGTCAGGCTGTGATAATAAAGGGAAAAATCGAGCCATTACAAGAAATAGAAAATAATGGATTTAAGAACTATTTAAAACTAAAGCAGGTTTTGGCCCTTATAAAGGCATCCAACTGTGCAGTTGAGAATGAGTATTACTTTAATAGTCGTTATCTGATCGCAAGGGTGAGGGTGAAACTTATGAGGCTAATTACCAGTCATTTTCAAGGTGATACGGCGGGTTTATTGGCTGGGCTTTTAATTGGAGATACGGATCTTTTATCTGAATCTACAAAAAAGAGCTTTATTTCTACCGGTTTGGCTCATGTTATGGCTATTTCTGGTGCCAATATGACTATGTTGGTTGGGCTTGTCTTTGCTTTTACGGTGTCGCTGCCTTTACGAACTAGAATAGTTATAGCGGTACTTTTTCTAACCATTTTTGTGTTTATGGTTGGTCTGAGTGGGGGTGTAATCAGAGCTTATATGATGAGTTTGGTTGGTCTGGTTGCGATGTTCTTTAATAAGCCCTATCTGAGTTCAAGGGCCGTGTGGGCAGTTATTGTGGGCGTGTTTATGTGGAATCCGTTTGTGGTCTTGTATGATATCGGTTTTCAGCTTTCAATTGCAGCCACATCGGGCATAATCGCTGGCCTAGCTATAACTAAAAAAACGTTCCCCTCTAAAATTGTTCAGGTTCTTGTTTCACATGGGATTTTAACACTATCCGCCACCTTAGCCACAACTCCCCTACTAGTCTACTACTTTGGGCGGCTATCTTTACTTGCCTTGCCTATAAATCTTGTGTTTGCGCTTCTTTTTGCTGTTGTGGGATTGGTTGGCTATGTTGTCTTGTTACTCATAGCTCTTCCTGGAATTGCTGGTATTGTTGAGGTTGGTTTTTCGGGCATTTCTGCCGTTATAATTTTTGTGGTTTCTTATATGGCTGCAGTTGCTGAGGGCTTCAATTATGAGTTGTCATTGTCTTGGGAGGGGTGTGTTGGGATCTATCTGTTCTTCTCAGTGCTTTATTTTGTCTTTAGATATGTAAATCGCTAGGGGTGGAAAAGTTTCTAGGGTAGTATCGCACAATCCCCTGTCCTTCAAGTCAAATGTAACCTTTTGAGGCATGTTTACTACTTTTTTTTGTCTTGGTAGGGTGGAAGTAATCACGATAAATTTGATCTATGGAACAGGCAAAAACACTAAATCTTCGTCAGGTCGCTGAGCTTATTAAGCGCAGTACTAAAAGTGTGCGTAATTATATTAAGGCTGGAAAGCTCAAGGCTTCCAAGGTGGAGAGTGTAAATGGTCCGGAATATACATTTGCAGTAACGGACGTTGTAAACTTTGCTAAGGAGTTTTTAAATATTTCTTTGGTGATTGGTGAAGTTGTTCCCGTAGAAGATGAATCCGGTCAAGTGATGATTGAGAGTGGTGAGGGTGAGGGGGTGGAATCCAAGGTGAGTGCTAATGGATCTAATTTACCAGTGATTCCTTTTCACGAGCGAAACCTTGATTTTTCGCAATTTACACAAGTCTTATTGTCCTTAGAGGGGGAGAAGATGAAACTGATAGAGGAGTTTGGAGAGTATAAGTCGAGGCTGGCGTATAAGATGGGGCAGTTAGAGTCACAGGTGAAGCAGTTGGAGCAAGATGGATCAGAGAAGGAAAGTTTGAGAAAAAAGGTGACGGAGCTAGAAAAGAGCTATCGTATTAGAGATATGGATGCGCGTCAGTTGTTAGCAATGAAGAGCTTCTATGAGACTCGTCCTTGGTGGAAGTTTTGGCAGAAGTATGAGCTTTCAGATTCAGAGAAGCTAATTTAATGTCATGAGAAAAACAATCCTATTGCTCATTGTTGTGCTGGGATTGTTTTTTGTGAATTGGCGTCTCCTTATTTCTTCTGTGGTTATTTTGGACCATGGCAATATCACTGTTGAAAGGGGTGATAACTTTTCTACAATAGAAGGGGATATCCTCAGGGGAAACTCGGCTTTCTACCCTGAATTTATGTATAGGGTGTATAGATATGTCTTTCCTTTAAAGTTAAAACCGGGAACGCATCACTTCCCAGTGGGTGCTACATTTTCAGATGTTTATCATCAATTGGATCGTGAGATTGCTCCGGTAAGGGTGAGATTGCCAGAGGGAGATAGGGCCAGTGCCTATGCGGCAATTCTAGAGAAAGAGGGGATTGCTGAAGGGGAAGGCCTTGTTGACTGTTTTCGAGGGTGTAGTATAGCCGGCTTCGAAGAATATAAGGATAGGCTTACAGGTTTCGAAGGTTTTCTGTTCCCTGACACCTATTTATTTAACCCTGGCAGTCAGCCTGAACATATTACCAGGGCGCTTCTTGAAAATTTCAGATCTAGAACGACATCACTTGTGCAGGAGTATTCCACATTTGTGCAAAGAGAGGGGATTAGAAAGGTTGTGATCATCGCCTCTCTTTTGGAGCGAGAGGCGCGAACATTGGAAGACAAGCGGATGGTTGCTGGTATTTTATATAAACGCCTAAACATTGGTATGCGACTAGATGTGGATGCGACAGTTCTGTATATAAAAGGGGATTGGCGATCGCCGATTACAGTGCAAGATCTGGCTAGCGATTCACCCTATAATACGCGCAAGTTCGCTGGTTTGCCGCCAGGGCCAATCGCTAACCCTAGCCTTGAAAGTATCAAGGCGGCCATGTCGCCCATTGCCTCCAGCTATTTATACTACCTAAATAGTTCCAATGGTGATACGCATTATGCTACAACCCTGGAAGAGCATGTGCAAAACAAGTGGAAATACTTATAGTACAAAATTAAGTGAAAAGTTCGTCAACTATATTTTGGGCCGTGCGAATTACTCGCAAATCACTAGAAATTATTTACAGTTTGGGTTTGGTCTTTTCCTTCTAGGGGGATTAGGCGTGTCTTTTTTGGAAAAATAGCGCTAATTTGGTGCTTTTCTAGGGGGTAAATTAATTGACCTTCAGGGTGGTGTATGTTAACTTCGGGCACGATAAGTTAGCCAACAGCTAATTATTTGAATATTCTTTGTAACAGTAATTGCGGACTAACCGTAGTGAGAGTTGCAAGGGGTTCGCCTTAGAAACTAAGGCTGACTTATGTTCCTTAACTTGACGGGTGAGAACGCAGCTTGTTAATAGAGCTGCTTAAACTAAATTTATTTCTAGTTCTAATGTTTTAGATCTCGTGCTTACTTCTAGTAAGTAGGCAAACTTTTGAATCGTCCTTTATATAAGGAGATTCTTTTAACTTTTATATACTTAATTATTCTATGACAAAACTTCGCAAGATTGTTGCATCAGTATCGATGCTAGCAATGATGGTAGGAGTTGTGCCTCAGGTGTCAGCAGCAGGTCCATTTGGCGATGTAGCTGAGACCAATGAGTTTGCAACTTTTATCCAAGATCTGAAAGATCAAGGGATTGTGTCAGGTGTAGGTGATACAGGAATGTATTTCCCACTCCGCAATGTGAGTCGTGGTGAGATGATGAAGATGGTAGTGAATGCAATGCAGAAGTCAGTACAAGGACGTGGAAGCCTTGAGGTATTGGTCAATGTACCAATGCTACCAGGAGCACCACACTTTAGTGATGTACCTGCAGGAAGCTCATTCTACAATCAAGTAGAATTAGGCTATGCATTAGGAATTGTACAAGGACGCCAAGCTCCAGCATCTGGACAGGCAGGAGTATTCGGAGTAGATGCTCCAGTACTACGTCAGGAGGCAATGAAAATGATTGTACGAGCGTACCGCATTTTCGCACCTGAGACATTTGTACAAGACTTAACTGGTGGACCATCATTTGATGATGTGTCTACGAGCAGTGAGTTCTATGATTACATCCAAACAGCATACAACCTTGGAGTGATCAAGGGATATGGAAACAGCAAATTTGGACCAATGGATCCAATGCGCCGTGACCAAATGGCAAAGGTAGTGTCAAACAGCATGAAGGTATTCCGTGAAGGAAAACCATTATCTGTAGGCGTACCAGCAGCAGTACAAGTAGATAATTCTGATCCACAGATCAAGAATGATGGGACATCAACATCTACAATTACTTGTACAGTAGTTGATCGAAATGGCAACCGTATCGGTGACTGGAACCAACCATTGGTATTCAGCACAGATGCAGGAACATTACGTATTGTAGGAACAAGTGAGGCAGCAGCGAATACCAAGACAGTATCATCTGACAAGGGACGCGGCCAAATCACCTTGATTTCATCAACAACAGCAGGAACAGCGACAGTAAAATGTAAGACAGGAAGCTACGAGGGAACAACTCGCGTAGAGTTCACATCATCAGCACCTGGCATCCGAAATGGATTCGGATCAGCAAGAATCGCTGGTGTGGGTGAATTGAATGTCCGCATTACTGACGATGCTATCGTTGCTAAGAGAGAGGGACGCCCAACAGGTGCTAACTCAAGTGATGCAGCTACTCCAGTGTATTCTGGAAGTAACGCAGTTGTTGCGCCAATCAATGGATTTGCAACAATTGAGGCATTTGTATACGACGATGAGGGTGATCCAACTTGTGGAGATGATTTGATTTTCTCTATCAAGGAAGGAAATGGTAGCTTGGTTGCTGGTAGCGCTGCTACTGGTACAAGTGAGCCAACAGCTCCAGCAAGCACAGCAGTACGTTCATTGACATTGGATGATGGTGACTGTGTGAATGGTAGATATGTAGCATACTTGAATGTACTTACAACCCAGAACTCTGGTGATGTAGTAATCCAGGTGCTTGATCGTTCTACAAGTCCATCATTGGTAACAACAGCAACTGTTTCTATCGACCTTGTTCGCTTAGAGGCAAAAGCTTTCGATACCAATATTTTGACTCGTAATGATGGTCAGATTGCAGCAGGTGAGGCAACTTCACAAAATGTTGCTCCTGTGTTGATTAAGACACTTGATGAGAATGATGAACCATTCTTGGCACTTGAAGATACAGGCGATGTAGATGAAATTGAGTGCCGCTTTATTGGTGGCCCAGTTACAGATGCGATGTTAGAAGGTATTGACACTGATTCTGAGGCTACAGGTGCAGCTGATGTGAATCCTAATGTAGTAATGGCTCGTTATGTTCCAGGTTCTGCTGGTCTTTACGTTCTAAACGTAATTGCTGGTAGCAACGGTGGTACATTGCAAGTTGAGTGTCGTGATATCGACTCAATTGGTCAGCCAGCAGTGCGTGTGAACATTTCAGTGCGTGAACCAGAAGTAGAATTGTTTGTTTCTTCTGACTCTATGCCAGAGGGAACAGTTTCTACAGTATTGGCTCGTGTAACTGATGGTAACAAGCCTGTCTACGGTGAACAACTACGTCTAACTATAGATGGTGGTGATAGCCAATTGGATGATGTTGATGGTAGTGGTTATGTAAGAAGTGAGGGACAAGATTCAGTATTCATGGATAAGATTTGTTACAATAACGCAAGTGCAAGCACTGCATCTGAGTCTCGCTTAAATGCAGGAGCTTCTACTTCAAGCTCTTTTGCTACAGTTGAAATCGTTCCTTTTGGAACTGATTGTGATTCAAACTATACAGAATCCGGATGGTATACAGCGAAGTTGTTTGCTCCAGAAAATGTAGAGCGTGATCAAACTGAAAGCATTCGTGTTACTGATATTTCACGTGGTTCTCAACCACCAGAAGATTCTATCAGCGTAGTATCTACAACTGATAATCCTTCTGATTTGGCAACAATCGAGGTATTACCTCTTCGTCAAGAAGTTGGTATTAACCAAGACATTCCTACAGTAGTATTTGCTCAAGACCAAGATAATATTGGCTTAGCATGTACTGATACAGGAACTGGCACTACTGTTACAGCAAACGGAGAAACTGCATCAGCTACTCAATCTGGCTGTATCGAAGAGATCAACGGTTACGCTGTTGATGTTTCTGATTCTATCACTATGAATAGTGATGAGGTAAATCCAGATACATTGGGTGCGATTGTGGTTAATCCTGATAATGTTGAAAATGTACGCTTGTACTCTCGTGGTACGGGTACATTGGACACTGATGATTTCTGGGTTCTGCATAACCTTGGTGGCGGAGCTTACTTCATGGTAGCTCGTGCTAAGGATCGTGCTGATCGTGGTGAATGGAGAGTTGAATCTTATGATTCAGATGGTACTCCTCAGGATAGCGGATTAGTTCAAGTAAATATCGTTCCAAATGATATTGAAGTTGAATTCAATCTTCCTGATACTATTCCAGATTGGAACAATACATTCATTGCTTTCGTAAGTGATGAAAATGATGATCCAGTTGCTGGTCTAGAAAGCTGTCGTGGTGGTACAGGTGTAGCTACAGCTACATATCCAACAAACAACTTCTCTGACTTCGTGATTACACGTGGTGGAGTTGCTGCTCAGGATATTGCTGCTGTTACTGATGGTTCTACAAGCATCCAAACTGGTGATTGTTCTACTGGTGATGATGCAACAGATCTATTGAACTCTGGTGTTGTAGGTTCTGGTATCTATGCATTCAATGTAGATACAAACAATCTAGTAACTGATGGTACTTTGACCCTCACAGCTAGCTTGAACCAGGCTACAAACCCTCAAGATAGCGCAAGCTATGGTGTTGAGGATCCAACAGTTGAATTGACTGCATGGCCATTCAGCGTTACTTCTTCTAACATCGTTCCATTTACAGTAATTGTACGTGACGACGATGGTGATCCATTGGATGTTGACAACAACACAACTGATGGTGTTCAAGTTGAAATCGTTGATGGTAGTGGCAATCTTGCTACTAGCAATACAACTTCAGTAAGTGGTGGCCTCCGTGTTACCCTTGTTGATAGTGATGATGGTGTTTCAGTTGGTGCATTCCGCGCATCTTCAGTATCTGAAAGCGTAGAATTAACCGCACGTGTAAACACATTGTCTAGCCGCATTGAGGACACAATGACAATCGCAGTTGACTAATCGCAACTTCGGTTGATGAAAAGAGCAATCTTTTCACATGAATGAAGCCCCTTCCTTTCCTGCTTATACAGGATTGGAGGGGGCTTTTTTTTGTGCCTGATTTTTTATTCTTGGTTGCTTCTGGAAACAATGTTTGTTAATAAGATAAGAGCATTGAGCTTTTTTATGAAAAAACTATTGATATCACTTTGTAGCATCTTCGTGAGTTTTCAGTTCGGGAGTTTTGTTTCTGCTGCTACATTCTCAGATCTTTCTGGTGTAGCAGATGATTTGATAGCATCGATTACAGAGTTAGAGATGCAAGGAATTGTACATGGCTATGGTGATGGAACTTTCCATCCCAATGCTACTGTCTCAGAGCAAGAATTAGCCCGAATGCTTTTACGCTCTCGTGGTGAACCTGAGAATGTTAGTCTGTACTCTGGTTCGGCTTTAACAAGAATTGAGGCGTTGCGTTTGATTAAAACATTGTGGCGCCTAGAAACAGCTAGCACTGCACAGACTAGCTTTGCTGATGTTGGCAGCAATGATCAACACTTGGTGGCGTTATTCACAGAAAAAGATATTGTTCATGGTTATTCGTCTCTGGTCTTTGGTCCAAATGCCTATCTGACACGCGCAGAAGCTGCTAAAGTTGTTTTGCGTTCACGGTCAGCATTTCCGCTGACTAGTCCACCTGCGCTTACTATTTCACAAAATGTGGTTCAGATTGTGGATGTTTCACCAATGACATTGCAACCTTCAGGTAGTGGGAGTGTGCTCTTTACGATTAAGAATAATGGTGACTTGAAAAGTGGGTTAGTATACCGGGATGATTATATTGCTTCAGTGGTGAGTGGGGGAGTGAGAATTACCGGTTCGTCTGAAATTGGTAATGGTCTTTATCAGTTGACCTTTATAGCACCAGCCAATGCTCCATCAGCGCCAGTAAATATTCGCATTACCGTTTTCATGGGTAGTGTCTACAGTACCGATATTAACGAGTTTTTGGCTAATAAATATCAAGCTCAAGTTAGTGAGCCTCGTGTTTCACTAGCACAGCTGGTACCTAATGTTATTGCTAGTGGCAATACAGCCCAAATCATTGTGACGCCGCGCACAACTAATGGTAACCCTGTTTCTGGTTTAGAGATTGTTGCTGAGGTTACTAAAGGTGCTGGTGATATTATTGAGACTATGGCAGAAAATCCCGCCGGTAGTGGTGTTTATATTGGTACATATAAGGCTCGCGGTGCTAGTGGTAGTGAGATAGAAATCACAATCCGCGTGAATAATCTAGCTTCTCGCCCGCAGACTACTGTTCGCGGAACTGTTAGGTAAGCCAAAAGGCAGGAGGTTATAAAATGTTGATAGTAATTGTAAAGTTTTTATTGTTACTACCACTGTAAATAGCCTTTAATTAGCCTACAATGAAAAGTGTTTATTAATTAACAAAACTTTATGGTCAAACAGCGTCTTAATACGCGCTTGGTCTCTCTAGCTTTCATTGGTAGCTTGGTGCTTGCGCCTTTAGCACAAGCTGCATTTTCTGATGTAACTGGAGGCGAGTTTGCGCAGTACATTAACGATTTGAGTGGAAAGGGAATCATTTCTAGTAATGCTACCAATTTCTACCCCAAAAATAATCTTTCCCGTGGAGAGTTAGCTAAAGTGTTGGTTAAGGCAGCAAATTTGCCAATTAACAATAACGGTGGTCAGAGATTTTCTGATGTTTCTACATCAAATGTCTTCTTTGATTATGTTGCTACATTGGCCAATAATGGCACCATTAATGGCTACAGTGATGGCACATTCCGTCCTAATGGTAATGTTTCTCGTGGAGAGTTTGCTAAAATGGTAGCAGGTTCATTTGGTTTCTCAATCAATACCGCGGGCGGACCTCACTTTAGTTATGATGTCCCACTAGGTAGCACGTTCTATACTTTTGTTGAGACTCTTTACAACAGAAATGTAGTAAATGGCTACGGTGGAATACAGTTTGGTGTAAATGATCCGGTTTCTAGAGAGCAAATGGCTAAAATTGTAAGTCTTGGTTTGCAATCTAAGGCTGGAACTTTAGCTCCACGTGTTACAACATCTGCTACTGTAGAAAAAGAGGTCGCTTTGACTTTCACGCCCAGCCTCCCTCGGTTAACAGTAAATCCTTCTAGTAGCAAAGTTGAATTACAGCCTGTAAATTATCCATATTTGCCAAGTGGCTTTATGTACAATTTGTGGGTAGTTGATGCTGCTAGTACTCACTCTGCTGGGCAATTTAATGTTCGTAACAATAGCATCACTGATGCACGTGGTATTGCAATGAGTCCTAATTTCAATCTCCCAGTAAGTTGGAGTGGTGTAACGAGACTTTTTGTAACAATTGAAGCAACTCGCTCTCCAGTTTCTCCATCAAATAATGTCATTGCAAGAGGCAATGCATCTGGTAATGACACATTTGATGCTGATTTCCCAATTGGTATCCCTAGCACATCTGCTAGAGCATACTTTACCAAAGGATCTGCTGGTCAAGTAAATGTTTTGAATGTAGAGCTTGCTCAGGCACCAGATCTTCGCCCAGCTGGCTGGAGCTATCAGGTGTGGTATACGAAGAATGGTCAAGCTCAGACAGCAGGTACATTTACAGCTAATGGATCTCGTATTGTATTTAATAGCTCTGAGCTGCCTGTAGATCTCATGACTGTTAACGAAATAAGCATTTCAATTGCACCTAGCCAAGCAATTAGTAGCTCTGCGACTAATCTCGTGCTTTGGCGCGGTAATACTGGTGTTGCTAGTACTGTAACTGGTACAGCTCCTGCTACTTCTACCGCTCAGGACACTGCTTTGTATCGTGGTCTGACCAGTTCACTTACTAGTGTCAGCATTCGTGCTCGCACTGTTATGGAATCAAATTCTGAGGCTATTATCCAAGCTTATGCTGTTTCTCCAGAGTTAGCAGAAGGCGAAGAGCAGGCAATTGTGGTGAAGATTTCAGATCCTAGTGGTAGACCTATTAGTGATTTGGACCTTACCATGAGCCGTGTTGATGGTCCTTCAGCACGCTTTAGTGATCCTCAAGAGGTAGGTGACAATACAGGTATTTATATCGGTACCTATCGCACAGAAGATGATGTGGATTCAACTGAAACTGCTATCGTGCGCATCTCGGTTGACGATGATTCATCAGATCGTGACGAGTTTGTAAGTGTGCCATCAGTTGAGGTTTCATTTGATGTTTCTACTTCTGACCGTATTGGCTCACCTCGTGCATTAGAGGTTGATATTCCAAAAACAAAGTTGGTAATCGATGAAAACGAGGATGATCTTCAGAATGCAGAAATGATTGTCTTGGTTGCTGCTATGGATAGCAATGATCGTGCAGTTCGTACTGTGCTTGGAAGCTCACTTACACTTACTGCCAACAGCGATAGTGCTACTGGTACTGTAAAGGCAAATATTAAGTACTTCCGTCTTGATGATCGCTTCTTCGATGTCGACAACGAGGATAGTGATATCACAAGTACACGCAATCTTATTATTCAACTTATTCCCGGCTCAGGATCAGATTCATTTGATCCAATTGTAACCGACTCTTATCGAGTACAGGCTCAATTCATTGCTGAGGATGACTAGAAATTAGCGTACCAGTTTTAAAAAAGCGCCGCTTACACCAAAATGTAGGGGCGCTTTTTTTAATGAGAAAAGATTCATCGCTAAACCGATGGTGTGGTTGCTCACCGCCGATCTTTTTTTCATTCGCATTACCTTATTCCCAACTTCCGATGACCTGTCCCCTTGAGCTATCCCTCTCTTCTCCTCCTCTCCAGTCTCTCTCAATCTTCTCTGGGCGGCCTTTGCATTTTTAATTTTGAATCTTGAATTTTTAATTATTCTTCCT
Source organism: uncultured Candidatus Peribacteria bacterium (assembly GCA_964512325.1). Classification (GTDB taxonomy): domain Bacteria; phylum Patescibacteriota; class Gracilibacteria; order RBG-16-42-10; family RBG-16-42-10; genus JACQZO01. The sequence goes on along the minus strand of CAZEGN010000012.1, from coordinate 8,907 downwards.
GGCAGTCTTCAATAATAACTTGTGGGGTTTTTTGATTATTCCATACATTTACACCCAACCTTACTGCCAGATTCATGCGTTGATTGAACTTTTCTTTTGGCCTGTTAAAGGTTACAGCTTGAAAGATGCGACTTGTTCTCGTGTCTTCTAGGGTTAGCTTCCAGTGTTGACCAGAGCTGCCTAAAGGAAGCAATTGTTGCATGACAATATCACCCATAAAAAACAAAGGCTTGTTATTAGCTATACCGAAGGGCTCGAAAATATCAATTTTGTTGCAAGTCTCTAATGTAATATCTGTGGCGTAGAGCTCAGTGTCTAAACTAAGAGTCGGTGGTGGTAGTGGTAAAAACTCATTAAATAGATTTTCTAGGGCGTCAATAAAAACCGGAATGTCGTTTTTATTGACTGCGAAGCCAGCAGCCTGAGCATGCCCTCCGTACTTGATAAACATTGGTTTGAGTTGATTAAGAACTGACATAAGGTCAATTCCTGGAATACTGCGCATTGAGCCTATTGCCACCTCTTCCCGCAATTCTAAAATCAGCACGGGACGTTGGTACTTCTCAACTAGTTTGCTAGCAGCTAAACCAATCACTCCCGGATGAAACTGATCACTTTGAGCAATTAAAATGCTTTTATTGGTGTCTGTGATACTTGACTCGGCCATCAGGAAGCTTTTTTCTGCCTGCGTCTTTCTATCAGCGTTTAAACGCTCGATATGTAGTGCCAATGCCTCTGCTTCACTCTCACTGGAACTTAGTAGCAAATGCACACTGAGATCAGCACTCTCCATTCGTCCAGCAGCATTCAGTCGTGGGCCAAGTTTAAAGCCCACTATATCAGCATTGAAAATGCCATCTTTATGTCCTGCGATCTCGAGTAGCTTTTTTAAACCAGGTCTTTTTTGTTTAGCTAATACTTGTAGTCCAAAGTGCACAATGTTTCGGTTTTCACCTAATAATGGTCCCATATCAGCTATCGTGCCTAGAGTAGCAAGATCCAATGACCATTTACAAAAACTTTCAGCCTCTATTTGCGGCAGTATTTTTCTGGCGAGACCTGTTACGAATTTATAAGCGACCCCACTACCAGTAAGCTCTTTGTCAGGATAGGTTTCATCGCTGATTTTAGGATGCAAAATTGCGTATGCCGCTGGAACTTTTTCTGGAATGGTATGATGGTCTGTAATGATGACATCAATTCCCAGTGACTGTGCTAAGGCAATTTCTTGATAGCAACTGATACCATTATCGACGGTAATGATTACTTTTATTTTAGCCTTATGAGCCTCTATTATTGTTTTGGAGTTTAGCCCATAGCCATCATGAACGCGGTGGGGGAGTTTAAAGCTTACGGGGTAGCGAATATAGCGAAAAAAATCTAACAGCAGTGCAGTTCCAGAAATCCCATCTAGGTCATAATCTCCTGCAATGAGTATATTTTCCTTACGTTCAATTGCTAACTGAATACGACCCACCGCTTTTTCCATATTTTGAAAAAGAAATGGATCGTAAATTCCTTGCTCGTAGCTGAGTGAAAAAAAACCTGGATCAGTAATGTTCTTGCTTGCCTGTAAGACGTCAGTAAGATTCTCATCTGGCTGACGTCTTTTTTTTATTTCCCAAATCTGAAAATGAGATAAGGAATTTTGATTCACAGATTAACGTTTTTGCTTTACAGAAGTATTTGAATTAGCCGCTTTATACCAGAAAACGAGCAATGGAGAGGCGAGTGCCACAGAAGAATAGGTTCCAATAGCAATACCAAATAGTAAAGCAAGAACGAAGTGCTTGATGCTTTCAGCTGCAAAAATGTAAAGTGCTCCTAGCGTGATTAAGGTAGTAATTGAGGTGTTGATAGAGCGAATATAGGTTTGGTTTAAGCTGTTGTTTACAATCTCTTCTATTGGTTCTTTGCCACTTGAACGTGCTACATTTTCACGAATACGATCAAATACTACGATTGTATCATGAATAGAAAAGCCCATAACCGTGAGCAATGCTGTAATAAACAAGGTGTCGACTTCCAGGCCGAGTACAGAGAATAAGCCTACAATTGAAAGCACGTCGTGAAGCAAAGTAATGACAGCGATAATTCCGAAGCGCCAAGCATTGAGAGTCTTAGGTACCTTTCTAAACGCATACGCAATAAACAGGATCATGAAAACAATTGCCAACCCCAGTGATTTGTAAGCATTTTCACGCAAAGTGTGCCCAATAGTAGGACCAATTGTTTCAAAACGAGATACTGTTACTTCTTCACCGCCGTTTAGCTCCTTAAATGCATCGAGAATCTCTTGCTTGGTATCATTGTCAATATGCTTCATTCTGATCACAAACCCATTATTGTCTATTGGCTGAATACGGCTGTCAGAAAGGTCTGGGTTAGTTTCAGCCTCTTGTAGTGGCATGTCGACAGTTGGTGTTGGAGTCTCGGTTGCGCTCGCTGCTTTTTCTTGAGCGTAAGCTACTGGTACTAAGCTGGTTACACCAGGGCTTGCTTCATGAGTAGATTCTAACGCTGAACGGATTTGCTCAGTGGTAATAGGCTGTTTGAAGTTTACTTCCATTAAGCTACCACCAGTTAAATCAATTCCTTGATTAAGTCCCTTGGTGAAGAGAGAAATGAGGGTGATAAGTGTTAAAAGAATGGAGAAACTAAAGAACCAATTACTACGCTTAATAAATTGAATATTCGTCTTTTCTTCACCAAAACCACATTTCCACAAGGCTGGCTTTTTAAACCAGCGCATAGCAATTTCTAAGAAGCTGCGAGTAATGGTAATAGCACTAAACATACTTACTAACACACCTATCGCTAGTGTGAAGGCGAAACCCTTAATAATGGTGGTGCCAAAGAAAATCAAAATTAAACAGGTGATAAGACTAGAAAGATTAGAGTCTCGAATTGATGACCAAGCACGAGCAAATCCTGCTGCGAGTGCTGCTTCAAGTGTTTTTCCGCTATCTAATTCTTCTTTAAGGCGGGAGAAAATCAAAACATTCGCATCTACGGCCATACCAATTGAAAGAATGAAACCTGCAACACCGGCAAGACTTAAGGTGATTGGCCAAAGTTGGAAAATTGCAGCAGAGATAACGCCATACAATCCCAACGCAATTACTGCTACAAGACCTGGTAGGCGATAATAAACAATCATGAATAATGCGAGTATCAAAAAGCCTACAAGTCCACCCTGCATGGCCTTTTGTAAAGCATCTTGACCTAAAGTGGCGCCCACATTGTTCTGACCAATCAAAATAATTGGTGCTGGCAATGCGCCGGTATTAAGCTCTGTTGCCAGAGTTGTGGCCTGGCCAGCAGAGAAGCTGCCTTGAATCACAGCCTGACCAGTGGTGATTTCAGTGTTTACTGTTGGTTGAGAGATGAGCTTTTCATCTAAGAAAATAGCTACCGGTTTGCCAATATTGCGCTTAGTGATTTCACCAAATAACTTTGCACCCTCATCATTAAATTGCAAAGCAACTGCATAGCCTCTACCACTAGGATCTACTTCTGCATTAGCATGTGAGAACTGTTGTCCAGTAAGACCGGTAGATGCCCAGCCATTGAGCGGCTTAGAAGGAGTTTTCTTTATAAAGATCTCTTGTCGCTTAATTTTTAGGACATCCTCAGTTTTCACTGACGGCTCAACTTTATCAGTTACATAAATAATGTGATAACCAAAATCAGTTTCCACTGGACCAACAATGCTTCCTTTTGCTGCACCAAAAGCTGCATTTTCAAAGGGGGCTACCATTCTGCCTTTACCAAATGTGCCCAAGCTGCCGCCCTTGTCCTTATTGCTAGCGTCATCTGAGAACTCTTTTGCTTTTGCTTCAAAGTTGTCCTTATTTGTCTGTCCTTTGACTTCTTCGGCTCTGGTTTTAGCCTCTTCTTTTGTTCTTGTGACTGTACTTGCTGCACCAGTAGCACCCTTGTATGAAACCAAAATATGGTTAGCGGTTACACTGCCATCTGTTGACTGCTCCTTAGGCTCTTTTTTTGTTTCCAGTAATTTCTCAATAAAAATGCCATAGTCTGTTTCTACCGATGCAATACGTCCTGGCTCAAGTATGCTGATTTGAGCCCAAACAGCAGGATCTACTTCTTCTTCACTTTGAAAGTCAATCACTCCATCTTTTGCAATATTAATACCATCTGAATTTTGCTTTACCAACTTCGCAAAATCGGCATTTGGTGCTTGCGCTGCCGCTAAAATATTCTTGGCTTTGGTTTGTTGTTCGATATTGAATCTAGCGTTGTTAGCTTTCTCCACATCAGTCCATTCAGCACGTTGTTCACGGAAATCAAGTTGTACTGTTTTGCCAACACGGCGAATAGCTTCATCAATGTCACTCACCCCGGGCAACTCCACAATAATGTAATATTCATTACCTAGCTGAGAGCTCTGTACAACTGATTCAGAAATGCCTAGAGCATTAATACGGCGCTCAATAATTCCTGTGATGCCATTCACAACCGAGCTGCGATCGAGTTCCGGAATATTACTAGTGTCTACACGATAGCGTAATTCAGTACCACCCTGTAAGTCTAAACCTAGATGAAATGTGACATTGTTTACCCAGCCAGCAAATCCAGTGGTTGAATCACCGACGACATTTTTACGATAAGAGGTTGGTAAATCTAGAAAACCTAGGAACAGGGCAAGAACGATGATGATCGTATTACGTACCCAAAGACGCTTAAACATAAATGATTATAGTAAATAAAGCCGCGGCGAATATAACACAGACTTTTCTGAGAATCTATCCTTAAACTGAATTAGTAAGCGAGTAACTGCCACTTCAGATCAAAAACTTTTATTGTCTTTTAATTGCTAACTTAAAGCGAACAGAAAGTTTTCATTTTTTTGTTGCTAAGGTGACAGCACTTAATCAATTTTTATGCGCAGTCTCAATCGAGCATTCTTGATGGGTAACCTAGCCGCTGATCCGAGTGATACAGCTTTGGATAAAGGTGGGATAATGGTTGCTTTCCCTTTAGCAACACACCGTGACTATGAGCACAATGGTGAGCGTAAAAAGGTGACTGACTTTCACCGTATTATTGTTTGGGGAAAGCGTGCCGAAGTGGCAAAGAAGTATTTAGCTAAAGGATCAGCAGTATATATTGAGGGTAAGATTGTAAACAGAACCTATGATGATAAAGGTGGTTCGAAAAAGTATATCACTGAGATTGTCGCTGATGAACTTAATATTATCACTTGGAAAAAAGGCGATTCCCCTGAGCTGAATAATCTACCTGAGCAACAGCCTGACTCGGGCAATCCTTTTTAAGGATTGAGCAATAATTTAGTCAGAACAAACTTCTATATTATACTTAATTTGCAAATTGATTTATGTCAGAAGAGAAAGAAGCGATTAGCTTAGGAAAAGTTACAAAAGCTGCGCATGCGATGCAGAATGTACTGCTGTTATTGCAGGCTCATACTGAAATGCTCAAAGGCAGATTGGCATCATCACAAGATGCAAAAGCGGATTTGATGGTTAAGCAAGTGCATGCGATTTATTTCAACACTAAAAGACTCAGCCGACTCTTAGACAGTGTGCTTATTTATGAGAAAGCAGAGCATGTAGATCAATTGATAAAGAAGGAAAGGGTCGATATAAGCTTATTGCTCCTAAACTTAGTGGAGGAGTATCGTGCGGCTTTTCCCAAGGTGACTTTCATATTGCGCTTGCCTGCAACACTGGAATTGGCGATAGATAAAGAAAAAGTGGTTATTGTATTACGAAATATTCTTGAAAATGCCATTAAATATGGCAGAGAAGCAACCAGGCCAGAACAAAGAGTAGCAATTAAAGCTCAAGTGAACAATGAAAAGAAATGTATTATTTCCGTGCGAGATCATGGTGGAGGAATAGATAGCCAGGATTTGAGCAAGATTTTTTTGCCTTTTTACCGTGGCAAAGGGGGAATTAATAAAAATGGCTCAGGCTTAGGCCTGGCCATTAGCCAGGAAATCATGCGCCTACATCGAGGAAGTATCAAAATAATTAGCAAGAAGGATGGCGGGGTAGAAGTACTGCTGACTTTGCCCCTATAAAAGTTGTAGATTTTGTGTTATACTGTTTTGAATTTCTTTTAAAAATTTCCCCATAATCCCCCCAATGAGCAAATTCACTAAGTTTTTTCTTCGCAGTCTCGTTCTAGTTGTTGTTCTGACTTCTACAATGCCAATTTTAGATCTCTCTAGCCCTGCTAGTGAGGCAATTCGTCCAGTTTTTGCAGCAACAGAATTGCAGCCTTTTGGCCAACAAGTATTAGTTATTCCGCCTGGTCAAAATAGCGCTAGTTTTACTTCAGAGCTGCTTTCCACTCAATCATTTTTTGCGGTTCAGGCAGTGTGGAATAATAGTGGTGCCAAGGACAGTGCAAGATTATTGGTAAGAACACGTGATGGGGATTGGCATGAATTATACCAAGACCCAGATGCGGCTACTGGTATATTCTCGCCAGCCATGATTGGACCGGCAACTACTCTTCAGGTAAAAGTGGAGTTGTCTGCAAGTGATAGTCGACCAGAGGTTTCAGGCTTACGTTTAGCTCTTGTCGATCCTGGAGAAAGCACAAAGTATCTAGTTCCACAGGCTGGCGCCGATGAGGTTGTGATTGCGCGTAAGCAGTGGGGAGCCGATGAGTCATTACGATTGGTATCAACCCGTGCTCAGATTCGTGCTAGTAACGGGAAACCTGCTACTGATCCCGATGATAACCCTCCAGTTCCAACCACTAAACCTGAAGTAACCACACCTACCAAACCGGCAGGTGATGAAGCTGAATATGGTGCCAATTGTTCTGTTTTACAGGCAAAATATCCTGATGAGCTTAAAGTAAGCAATGTGATCAGAACGAACTCGGTCGGTGAGGCCTATACTTGGCCTATTGCCTATACTCCAAAGCTAAGAAAGCTCGTTGTGCATCACACTGACATGGCTATTAAAGATTATGATCAAAATGGTGTGGTCGATTCATTAGATTATCAAGCTGGTGTAAGAGCAATTTATTACTTCCATACCATTACTCGAGATTGGGGCGATATTGGATATAATTATCTTATTGATCCTGATGGTACTATTTATGAAGGCCGTGCTGGTGGTGATCTTGCTATTGGTGCGCATTCACTCTGTAAAAATAATGGTTCACTGGGTATTGCCTTATTGGGAACATTTACCGAAAACTTGCCAACGCAGGCAGCATTGGTGAGCTTGCAGAGTTTATTAGAGGCTAAAGGAAAAGAATATAATATTGATCTGCAAGGAAGCAGTGTCTTTTTAGGCTCTTTGATTCCTAATGTGGTGGGGCATAAAGATGTCCGTGCAACTAATTGTCCTGGAGATGCGTTATATGCACTTCTCCCTCAGCTCCGTACTGGCACTCTCACTACTTCTACCAAGATTACTTTTCCTAGCAGCACCCAAATTGTTAACAGTGCTTCCTCTGCTGTTTCTAAGCCTTTACCGGTAAGTACTATCCCTGAAACAAAAAAAGTCTACAAATCTTCACCATTTTTAACGACACAGTCAGTACCAGCCACTCCAGGAGGAATGGTGACTCTCAACATTCAGTTTAGAAATCAGGGCAATACCACCTGGAACAGTGATACCATGCTAAGGCCAACATTTGTGCCACCTGGTGTTACTTTGATCAAGCAAACAAAACAGAGTGAAGAAATGGTAGCGCCAGATAATATCGCCACCTTCTTACCGCAATTGCTCATTGATAAGTCGTTAGCTAAGAGCAACATAGTGATGGACTTTTATGTAGTACCAGATGGTTCTGTAGATCTGTCTATATATAAGTCACAGGTGAAAATTATTGTGGCTGAGGTTTCCCCAACTGCTGATATATCTCTTAACGGAGCAAATCTAAAAAAGAATTTAGTTGCTGCCCAACTACTGCGCTCAACTGATAGCTTGTCGCACTTTTTAATGGAGGGTATTGGCGGTGATCCGGTTGATTTCGACGAAGTGATTACTTCTGATATGCGGCGTATGCGGGTAAAACTTTCGATGCTAGAAACTTATAGTGTGGCTGAGGTAAATCAAAACTTTGCTGTAGTGGTGGATAATGTGAAGCAATATGATGGAATAAAAGGAGAGCGTGTGACTGTGACGACGGAGCCCAGTGGCCTTGTGATTCAGGTTGGTACAACTATGTTACGGGGCAAGGTGGTTCGTGTTGACCCTGTAGACGAAAATGGCATTGTGACCCTTGTGAATTTTAATCATGCTCCAGCTTGGAATCCAAAGCTAAATGACAATGAGTATCGTGGCTCTATGGAGTGGCGAGTGCTTAACAGCAAATTGGTGACAATCAATGACTTGCCATTAGAAGATTATTTAAAGGGGCTGGCCGAAGTTTCCAATTCATCTCCTTATGAGAAACAAAAACTGATGGCGATTATTGCGCGTTCATATGGCTTATATTATTTGACTAAAGATCAAAAGTTTCCTGGGTTGCCTTATAATTTAGACGATAATCCTGACGTTTCGCAGAAGTATTTGGGATATGGCTATGAAAAGCGTTCACCAGCCTTTGTGCAAGCCGTAAAAGAAACCGCTGGTCTCGTAGTCACTTATGATGGTGAGGTTGTAAAGACACCATATTTCAATAAGAGTGACGGGCGTACTCGTAGTGCTGAGGAAGTTTGGGGCTGGACACACACACCGTATCTTGTCTCAGTGCCAGATCCATTATGTCAGAATCCAGAAGGTAAGTTAGCTGGTCATGGTGTTGGCCTATCTGGCTGTGGTGCTGAAGAGGCAGCAAAACGTGGTTATAGTGCCGAGCATATTATTGGCTATTACTACCCTGGAACAAAGGTAGAAAAGCGCTAACAATCTCTAGTTTATCATCATATCCAAAAGGCGTTGCCACCAG
>CAZEGN010000011.1:19356-37779 GCA_964512325.1 uncultured Candidatus Peribacteria bacterium | reverse complement strand
GACCAGTGAGCTATTACGCACTCTTTAAATGAATGGCTGCTTCTAAGCCAACATCCTGGCTGTTTATGAAATCTCACCTCCTTTACCACTTAGACTTGATTTAGGGACCTTAGACGTCGGTCTGGGCTTTCCCCCTTGTGACGATGGCGCTTAGCCGTCACCGTCTGACTCCTATGATTTCACACCTGGCATTCGCAGTTTTTCAAGGTTCAGTAAGCTCACGCTCCCTAGCCTAAAAAGTTCTCTACCTCCAGATGCTACCACATAAGGCTAGCCCTATAGCTATTTCGAGGAGAACCAGCTATCCCCGAGTTCGATTGGAATTTCTCCTCTACACACAGTTCATCACCCGTTTTTGCAGCAACGGTGTGTTCGGCCCTCCCCCCATATTTCTATGGAGTTCAGCCTGACCATGTGTAGCTCACCCGGATTCGGGTCTAGTGCATCGGACTCAACGCCCTATTAAGACTCGCTTTCGCTTTGGCTCCTCCCTTCTTAAAGGGATTAACCTCGCCCGATACAACTAACTCGTAGATTCATTATACAAAAGGCAAGCGGTCACCCTTACGGGCTCCCACTCATTGTAAGCATACAATTTCAGTATCTATTTCACTCCCTTTACTAGGGTTCTTTTCACCTTTCCCTCACGGTACTTGTTCGCTATCGGTCGCCATATATTTTTAGCCTTGGAGGGTGGTCCCCCCAGCTTCAAACTGGATTTCACGTGTCCAATTCTACTCAGGATACTGCTCAAGCTGTTTTTCTTTCACCTACGGGACTGTTACCCTCTATGGTGACTCTTTCCAGAGACCTTTGATTAGAAAAACAAACTCTAAATGCAGTCCTACAACCCGGTGTACCATTACGGTTCACCGTTTGGGCTATTCCCACTTCGCTCGTCACTACTACGGGAATCTCAATTGATTTCTCTACCCTGGGTACTGAGATATTTCAGTTCTCCAGGTGTCCATCTCGCAAACGCAAGATCTTATAATTTAATTATAAGGAGTTACCTCATTCGGAAACCCTCGGATCAAAGCTTGTTGACAGCTCCCCGGGGCGTATCGCACGTCTACTGCGTCCTTCATCGGAATATGGCGCCTAGGCATCCATTGTATGCTCTTAAAGTAACTTATTTTATACACCTAAGTTTAACTAGTAATCTAGAAACAATAATTACATTTCTTAACCATTATTATTACTTTCTGTTAGAACACTGTATTTTCATATAATACAGTGACGAATTTTTAAGGTTCTTGAGCGAGAGCAGAAAAGTTAACTTTGCTTTCAAGGGATCTCCCCTTGTCCCCAAAGGACTCCTCAACTCCAAACTCACATTGCTTCTTGATGAAGCGCGACCATACTACGTAAGGAGGAATAAGTTGTCAAGAAAAAAGGGAAAGAAAATTATAGATTATAGATTTAAGATTATAGGTTAGAGAAAAAAACCCTTTATATTTCTTAAAGTTTCCGCTCAAAAGTTCATAATTTATAATCTATAATCCATAATTCATCCCAAATTTCCCCCGGCTTGTTTTACGAACTACTATTCATCACCTATACTACCGTACGATTTACCCACCTTATATATAGCTATGGAAATTTCTGCACTTTTCGCTCCAATTTGGCGTCAAAAATGGTTCATTATTATTTTCGGTGTAATTGGTAGCATCCTGCTGGCCTTATATAGTCAGTTTCTAAGTGCCCCGAATTACTATGCTTATGTATTTTTTACCGTAGCGTATCGTGATGAACAACGTGTACCAGATGATTATGCCTATGCCAATTATTATGGAAACTATGCCAGCATTGAGTTTGCCCGCACAGTCAGCGCTTGGCCCAAAGATCCATATTTCATTAAAGAGATTTATGATGATGCCGGAGTAGACAAAGATAGCGATCAAGGCCTGGTTGATAAATTATTAGGAAATTTCTCTGTTACCGCCCAAGAAAGAGCTAACTTGCGTGTAAACATTCGCTCAAAAAATGAAGAGAATTTACGCAAACTCACAGCTAGCTTTGTAAAAGTGCTTCGCACTCGTCTTGATAATTACAATCGACAAAGCGCAACTCAATATCAACTCATTAACATTACCAATACACCATTCATTACCTACCTCCAACCAAATGAAGCGTGGCCTTTAGGCTTAGTGCTTGGACTATTGCTTGGACTGGTATGGGCATATATTTGGGAAACATGGCAAGGAAAGGTAGCCACCGCTCAACAAATTCATGATATCTTTGCCCAACCAATATTTTGGGAAAAGAAAGGATCACAAAATTCAATGTCCCCTATTAGCACCCTTATCAGTTCTTGGGAAAAAGACATCTTAGTAGTTAATAATCGTACATCTACTTCACAATTCATTCGGGCTCTCGACAAGACAGGACTCACTGCTCATATCGTAACTCCTCACGCCGATAGATTTAAGGGGACACTATCTAAAAACAGCACACTCACCTTAACCAACACACAACCAACAAGCAAAAAGGCCTCTCATATTCTCCACATGATCGATTATCCAGAAGAAAGCAATGCTCTGATTGAATGGAACAAAGCACCTCTACTTATCCTAAGCCAACGGGGACGCAGTCGCTCACACGAATTGCAATCTTTAGATCAGCTCACTGAAGAGCGCACACGTGTCATTGCCCTACTTTAATCTTTATTACCTGCTGATTTCTTATCATCTCATGTTTACCTTTGCCGGCAGTAATACTCAAGAAATTCAAAAATACATTGCCGATCATAAAACTCGTCTAAAAAAAACGTTCGATTTGGTACAAAAGTACACGAAGGCTAGTGGGAAAATATTAGATATTGGCGCCAAGCCCTTTGTGCTCAGCTTTATGCTTTGCGAAGCAGGCTTTGATTATACAGGAGTCGGTGTCTATAGCGGAGAAAAAGATATTCGCAGCAATGAGATTGAAGCAAAAAGCATAGCACCAGCTTCAAATAAGCAATTTGACATTAGTTTGCATGGAGAAAACAACGTCTTCATTATTCCCCTGATTGAAACCAATATTGAATTAAACCAGTGGCCTTTTAAAAAAGCCAGTTTCAATACCTTAATTTGGACTGAGACTATGGAACACCTCACTAGTGATCCTTGTTTTGCTTGGCACCAGGCTAACCTTGTATTACCACCAGGTGGAAAGCTCATATTTTCTGTTCCAAATGCACTTTATTGGATAAGAGCTGTACAATTGCTTTTAGGCAAAAACATTGACGATCCCTATTCCTGGCACGGACCATTCGGACGACATAATAGGCTTTATTCTGTTAAAGAAATTTCAAAGATCGCTGAGTTACATGGTTTTAAGCGGCTGGAAATGACAACGCTTAATTTTCTGCCAGAGCAAAACGGCGTAAAACAGTTATTAAGAAAAATAGTTAATAGCGCCAGCATTATATTCGGCAATAGAAAAGGGAAAACTATAGTTGCTGTATTTGAAAAAGTAAGCGAGAGTAAAGATGTGATAAGACCATCTTTTCTCTATCACTAACCATGAAAAAGCGACGTTTAGTTGAGGATCTAAAATCTGGCAAGGCAACTATAGTAAAAATTGGTTTTCACCCTAGTGTAATCAATGAAGGCTCATTATTTGCCAGCACCAAAAAGCCCCCAGTACTAGACGTTGTACAAACAGCAAAAAAATCAATTACTATTATTGGCAAACAGAGTGAGTCTCAATTGCAAAAGTTAACTCCTCAAGCAGAGAAAAGCTTAGATCCAATTACCACCGAGTATCGTTATCCAATTTGCATCAGTGCTGATGAGTCCTCTATTGCAACGAGACTAAGCACGTTTTTTCCAGTACGAGAAGTGTTGGCGATTAGTTGCACCGTGCTGCTTATTCTACAAAGTGTTTTCTTGCTCCATTCTGGCATAAAATTCAAGAACACTTTATTTGATCAAACACTGGCCGGCATAGAAGAGTTAAAAAGCGCAAAAGACAATCTTTCGCATGCGGATTTTACTAGCACGCTGCAACACTTTTTAGCAGCGCAGACATTTTTCGACCAAGCACATAATGATATTACAGCCATCAATGGTGGCATGAGTGCTTTGCCCAATTCGCTCATTAATATGAGTAATGATTTGCTTCAACTTGGCACCTCTATTGCAGCAATTGGCGGGAACCTTACCAAATCAATTGATATTCTACTTACCACCCAAAATTTCAAACTCGCGCTCCCTGAAATAAAAAAGGCCCAAAACACTTTAAGAGAGGCTAGTATTACATTGACCAACATAGAAAGCTCTAGCCTACCAGCAGAGTACCAAGCACGTTTTAAACAAATCCAAGCTGACTTGCCAATATTGCGCTCTGGTTTAGACTTCTTCGACACGATTACACCAGCATTATTACGCTTTACAGCTGAGAACAATACTCGCCGCTATTTAATTATGCTGCAGAACACTACAGAGCGTCGTGGTACGGGCGGATTTATGGGAAGTTTTATTGAGGCCACTTTTCAGAATGGCAAGCTGACGGCAGCTGTACCTAAAGATGTCTATACCGTTGACTGGCAGCAATTTGAACGCAAACCCGCGCCACCTTTTCTCCAACCTTTCATGAAAGGACTGGCATTAAGAGATGCCAATTATAGCGCTGACTTTTATGAAGCAAGCCAAGACATTGCTTGGGCTTATGAAAAGTCCAGACAAGGAAGTCTCGATGGAATTATTGCCATTGATGAAACTATAGTTCCTTACTTGCTTGATATTACTGGCCCAATCACCTTAGAGGAATTTAATATTACGCTGACCAAAGAGAATTACTTTGTCATATTACAATACTACATTGAAACTAATAAAGATGATCCGACTACGCCGAAACGAATATTGCTTAGCTTTATCCACGAAGTTGCGAAACAACTGAACAGTCTAGAGGCGGCGATCAAGCTAATACAGTTTATCCCTCAATTCATTGAAGAAAAGCATATTCAAATGGCATTCTTTGATGAGCAATTAGAAAAAGTAAGTGAAAAGTACAAGCTATCTGGCAAGCTGCAATTGCCTCAAGAAAAACTCGACTATCTTCACATTAACGCTATTAATGTGGGCGGAAACAAAGGTGATGGTCTTCTGAATCGTGATTACGACAGACAGGTTATCATTGGCCCAGATGGCAACATTCAAATCACACTAACAGGCAAATGGTCTCATCATTGGACAAAAGAAAAGGAAACAAAAATCAATGAGCTCTTTCCCAGCTTAAGCAAATTGCCCAAGAGCTTGAGAGACAATTTCTGGCATGTGATCGGCCGCTCTAACACTAAACATGTTATTCGATTATTTGTACCAAAGGACAGCATCCTGACCAATAACCAAGGTTTAAATTACGCGCCGACGACAGGTGAAGAGAATGGTTATCAAGTCTGGTATAGCGAAGTTGACGTACCAATGGGCAGTGAAAAGTCATTCGCTATTTCTTATACTCTGCCTTTCAGAATCGACACCACAACTGGTGACAGCTATCGCTTTTTGTGGCAGAAACAGGCCGGTGCTCAAAATGAAACTTTAGACTATCAAGTAGTGCTAGATCCCACTTTACAACCATTAGCTAATTATCCTTCCAACACTAGTCAAGGACCATCGTCTCAAACTATTAGCACGAACTTAGATACTGACAAGTACTTTGAGTTATTAGTACGAAGAAAGTAATTCTACAATCCTCAAGCAGACCAAACTAAGTCGGCTAAGTCATGTCTCACTAGATTAATTGCTGTCACAGTTTCACTTCGTTGAGGAAATGTTCGATTACAAAGTAAGACAAAGCCTCTTTTTCTTTTGCGGTTAGCAACAAAAACACATCCAGTGAAACCGGTTTTGCCAATCGTATATTCATTGGCGCTGCTACCCATAAAAGTAGGCTGATTTAACTCCACACCCAAACCATGGGAATATCCGATAGAGGCTAATTGATTTTGTGTCATTTGTGTAATCATTTCTGGAGAGAGAATTCTGGCGTGAATAAATTCACCATTCTGTAGATACATTTGTACAAAGTTCAAGATGTCACTGGCATTACTAAATACTCCTGCACACCCAGGGAAAAAACTCTTTTGCAATGCGAATGTCACTTCATCATGTACTACGCCCTGTACCAAGCCGCGCCAACTATCAATTTCGGTAGGCGGAATTTGATTAATAAACCTAGGATCAGGTGTGAAAGTAGTATGACGCATGTATAAAGGATCAAACACATATTCTTTTGCTGCAATTATAAACTCCTTTTGTAACACACGCTCAATAATTAAACCCAATAATATGCTAGAAGTATTTGAATAATGGAACCCCGTGCCAGGCACAAATGCAGTTTCGGTTGTAAAAAGTATGTTCATAATCTCTGACACCGATTTGTCTCTTAGTGCGGATAAAGGATAGTCCAACTTCAACAAGTAACTATATGTAAGCAAATGTCTCACTGTTGCCTTCTTACCCGACTCAGTAGTGATTTCTGGTAAAAATTTAGTAATTGGATCTCGAAGACTTATTTTGCCCTCATCAATTAAACGGAGCACGAGTAATCCGGTAGGCAATACTTTTGTTAACGAGGCGATATCAAATAATGTACGATTTAACATGCGTGGACTCTCAGACTCATAAGTAAATCGTCCTGCCGATAGGATTATTCTGTCACCATTTTCAAACACTACCCCAACTACCGCACCGGGGAAAACCTTTTCACTTATAGCTTGCTTTAACCTATCCTCAATTTTGACTTCTAGTGCTTCTGTATTCATATATCGTATGTATTTGTATACCTTTAAATTGAGGATAGCATCTTCACTGAATTACATCAAAGTAACCATTTTATTCATTGTCCTTTTCGTGTAGATCCGCGATGTACTATTTCTAGTACAAAGTCACCTTTGGGACAGGTTTACCTTTATTTAAGTGCTTTTGCATCATATCTACGCTTCCTGCAGAAAGATATGATGACAGATGAGCACAAAAGTCACTTACACCATCGACTGAGCTTGTCCGTATAAACGCCAAATTGGGATCAAACAACTTTCCTTTTAGAGCGATTAATCTCCGCACATGTGCAACATCTGTAGCCATAGCGCCAATGTCTCTAATACGAAGCCTCCCCTTCCAATAGACAAAGTTATCAAAGGCCATATCATGCAAGTAAGTGCCTCTAGTTAAACACGCCTTACTCAACGCAATCAGATCACTGAGACCTTGGCTAATCAGTTCGACGCCACCGCTCATGCGATGAAGCAGAGTCGTCTCATGAGGCGTGTACTCCTGGACCACATATGCAGGATGAACTTCTTCTTCCTTGTAAGGAATAATGCCCATTAACTTGCGCCTAAAAATGCAGGTTAAAGGCTTTTCAATATATTCGAAGGGCAGTGCCAAATCTCCCAATCTACCCACACTTTCTTTGTGTATTCGACGCCACAGCTTTTCTTCACCCAACAAAGACCTTACGAGCTTTCTTCTGGGGACTTTCACTACTACTTCACCACTACGAAATGTCTGTGATTGTGTCCCCCGTCCTAAATCTTCAAGTCCATGCTCATGAATATATGCGTCCCAGTCAGGCCTGGCTTTTAGTGTTGTTGATTTTTTCATATATCAAGTTTCCTTATTTTAAAGGTTTGACAAAGTATCATAAACAAGCGGTTTCAGGAAATAGAAAGCCTAAAGTTTTCTCAATTAGCAATTCGCAATTACCATTCATCTTTTTTTCTCCGTCACCATCCATTCTAACCTTTTTCCTAATGCCAGCCGAGTCTGTGCGTCAATAGCGGGAATTGCGCCAAATAAAACGGTAGCAAAAGGAGACAAAATCCATTGCAAGACTTGCATCACATGTTGCCACCAGGGATAGTGACGCTTTGGTGCTGGCAGCAGCATAATGCTCAATACTAAGGCACTAGACAAACCGAGCATGGCTAATGTTAGCAAATTGCTAGTAATAATCGGCAAGTTAAATGCTAAGACTGTATCACGAAAATGACTATTAAGGAGAGGGAACCAACCAGATACAAAAAGCAACAATGGAGCAGTTGCTCGAGGAATGTGTCCAGCCAGCAATCGCCATATTTCTGACACTTTTACCTCTATGGGAATTTTTTTATTTCGTAAAAACTCGGGCATGATCAAGGCCAAATCAGACGCTCCCCAAGCCCAGCGTCTCAACTGCACATATTGACCAATATACGTTCTAATATAGCCATCATTTAACACTGCATCCTGATACACTGGTGAGAAAACAGGAAGAACGCGCTGTTTGCCATTAAATGCGACGAGATGTCGCCAATATTGCACACCATCTTCAATAATGCTTGTTTTGTCCCAATACTCGTTTTTGCGCAGCGTTTCTAAACTTAACCCATAACAGGCAAAGGTTTTTAAGCAGCCAGCATTATTGGCCTCCATCATCAGCCAAAATGAGGAGCCGGTTGCAACCACCCGCATCAAAGCAGGAACATCCCAAATATTATTGTGATACATGGGAATAAACTGATAGATAGTGTCCGGATTTTTATTGTTCAGCAAAAAGTGATAAGCGAAATTTGCTGCATGGTGAGGATGAAACTGAGCATCACAATCGACAGAAGAAATAATGATATCTTTGGCATCAATATTTTTATTCGGCAAAAACTCTCTTTCAAAGCTCTGAACAGCGAAGTTAATATTAGGTCCTTTGCCTTTAACTTCTCCTACAATTCCATCGGGATGAATATATGACAATAAGGCGCCAAATACACCGGCAAATTCCTTCTCGAGCTGATGCACATTTTGACGAATCTTTTCTCCACCTCTTTCCTCTACCGCTAGCACCACCAATATCTTTTCTAAAGGATAATGTTGTTCCTGTACTGATTTAAGAGCGGTTCGTAATAAATCTATATGCTCATTGTAATAGGGCAACAAAATCATTTGATAGGGCCATTGTTCAGCCGGGTATTCTCGCGCGAGCAAAGTAGGCCAGTCTGTTTTTAAGGCATTCTTTAAGCGTTTATAGGATTGGATCAAATCAATATTTAGTCTGATTGAACGCAATAACCAATAGACATCAAATAGAATTACAAATATCGCCACTCCTGCCGGCACAAAAAATGAGAGGATGAATGGAAGCAAGAGAATTGACCAGGTAAGAATCGCAGGCACTGCTTCAAAAATACGAATTTCCCAACGCGGAATTAAAGAGCGGTCTATCATTTCTTTTTCTTAAGTTCTTTCTGCTTCATAATCATCACCTGATGCGCCTTTACGTTAAATGAAATGGGTTCATTTTCTGGAGCTACAGTAAGCAGAGTTTGCAAAGCATTTTTCAGCTGATTAACTGGATCATCAGTAGGATCCACATTAGCCTCGATTTCTTCTTTCTTCGCTAAAATTCTTTTCTGCCAGTCACGCACGCGCGGCACCATTTCTAGCTTAAGTTCAGTATGTGAGCCATTGATAATGAGATTACCAAATTGGAAAAAAGTAGGAATCATCCCCTTAATCTCTGAATCAATCCCATCAACATTACTAAACTCAAGTCGTTTTGTTTGGCTATGAAAGAAACCATGCCAATCAATGCTAATGACACAGTCATGAGTGATAAGCAAACTATCATAATACCAGTCGATAAAGTCTTGTAGAAAAAGACTGGTAACATAGATAATCCACACTGCTAGCACAGTCCCCACAACTGGATGCCAATAAAGCCACAGCACTATGCTTGGAAAAATCAGTGCTAAAATAATGAACTTGCCGGCTGCTGACACCACTGACCACCAATGCTTGTGAATAATATAAATCACTTCTTCTTCTGGTTGAAGAAATTTTTTGAAAAATATTCGATCTAAAAAGTTCATAAAGATTTTGTCATTGCTAAGGTAGCAGAAAGAATTGTGCTTTGGTATACTTTACCCGCTAAAGAATATCCGCATGACTGAAAATCAAGGTAAGTTTCGCGAAGGGCTAAAAGTCATTGCCGACTTGCTTTATAACATCGCAATTATTGTCGTGATCGTAGCGGTCATTCGCTACACCCTTATTTCCCCCTTTCAAGTGAATGGCACAAGCATGGTGCCTAACCTCCAAAACACTGAGTTTTTGATGGTAGACAAACTCAGTTATTATTTGCATGAGCCCAAAAGAGGCGACGTTATTGTCCTTGTCCCTCCCCAGGACACTGAGGTTTACTATGTGAAACGAATTATTGGTCTACCAGGAGAAAAGGTTGAGTTTTTAGATGGACAGGTCATTATCCACAATCAAGAGCATCCTCAGGGGCAAAAGCTTCAAGAGCCATATCTTTCTGCCGACAATCAAAAAACATACTTACCCACTCATGAGAACAAGATAATCAGCGTTCCAAATGATAATTATTTTGTAATGGGTGACAATCGCAAAGCTAGCAACGACTCGCGTGCTTGGGGGGTATTACATCGACACAACATTGAAGGACGCGCCTGGTTTGTCTTCCTTCCGGTGAATGGCATTCGGTTATTGCCAAGCACTACTTACCCCGCCCTCGACCAGCAACGCTAGTTGCTGCTTATCTTGATTCTTATTCTTTGACTTATTCTTTTGCATTGGCGTCTTTTACGTTGCTGGTCGAAGAATAAGAATGAGAATGAGAGGGCTCAGAAAAAACTTCATAGTTAGCTTGGCACAGCGAGATCTCTTCTCCAAGCTATTTATTAGCATGCTTAATTACCAAAATTAGTATTGTCCCAAAAGATCCAATCTTGGTATAATGATAAGATAAACTATTTTAGCATGACTAATTATCTCGATCGGATTATAGACCGTACAGGCACGCCAGACCAACTGTTAGCGCTAGTTCAAAACTATACTCATCACCTGGTACTAGATGAGCAAACTGAAACTCAGCTTCTATGGCTCTATAAAGTCGGCATTGTCCAAAATGGCAATATGCATGTTAGAGAGCAGGAGCAGTACGACTACTACCAACAGTTAATTCAAGCTATTAGCAGAAACCCTCAATTATTAGCGCACTTACAGGCTAAAAAGCTTGAAGAAGATGCACGCGAGCACACTCGATCATTAGTTGCCAGTGCTCTTAGAATTGGTGAACAAGGTGCTTCAATTGAAGCTACAGTGAGAAACATCGACGAGATAAAAACACAACAAAGAGCGATGAAACTAGTCTTGATGCAACATTTTGGCGCGGGGTCGCTCAATGCAGACCAACTCAACCGTTTAGCGCTACTTGAATACGAGCCGGACAATGAACTAATGCTACTCGCGATGCCACACGGTGATGCTCGTGTCGGAGTATTGAAACCGCACAGCCCAAAAGGCGTTGCAGCAAAACTGGAAGCATTTAGAGCATATTTAAAAGACTCTAAGTATACTCAACAACATGACTTAATCAGACACAAGATCGCGCAGCTAGAACAAGCGCAATATGAATTATCCACACCAAATCTGAAAGCTTGGGTAGACTACTTTCACAAAGCTTACTTTGCATTGGAAAAAGAGGTGAGAACTCTGCAAAGTCAGGTAACGAGAACTCAAGCAGACATGCGACGACAAGTAGAAACCCTGGCAGCGATTACTCGTAGCCCGGGTAGCGCGCTTTAGGCTGATCGGAAACGACTTTTCCATTTTCGAGGCAAATTACGCGTTGCTCAAAAAAGTTGACCACCTCAGGATCGTGAGTAGTCAAAATAACAGTCGTGCCGCTCGCATGAATTTTTTTTAAGAGGGCAAGAATAGTATGAGTGCCTTCTGGATCAAGATTGCCAGTGGGCTCATCCGCAATCAGTAAATTTGGCTTATGCACAAGAGCTCGAGCGATAGCAACTCTTTGCTGCTCGCCGCCAGACAATGTTAGTGGAAAAGCATCGCGGATATGGCTCAGACCGAGCTGATCAATAACATCATCAACCTGAGCGATGATTGTATCAGGAGCAACATCTGTCACTTCCAATGCAAAGGCAATATTTTCAAATACTGTTTTTTCAGGAAGCAAGCGATAGTCTTGAAATACCATACCGACCTTACGCCGAAACTTCTGTAGAGTACCAGCCCGCATCTCAGTAATAATCAAACCGTCAACACTTACCAGTCCCAGATCTGGCCGCTCTACTCCTAGAATAAGCTTAGCCAAGGTTGTTTTTCCGGCACCGCTCCTTCCTACTACTGATACAAATTCGCCCTGATCTATATTTAAAGAGACATTATCTAAGACTGCTCGGTTATTATAAATTTTTACTACTTCTTTAAAACTGATCATACGATCAAGGCTTGAGCTTTAATTTGGTCATCATCTCCGTCGAGCTCATTTGCCTTAATAGTAAGCTCGGTACTTGAGCCCAAAGGAGGTGGAGTAAGCTCTTTTAGCAAAGAATCCTGTTCAGCTTGCGCACAATACACCACATAGCTAGGTGCAACTCTGGACACACCCTCTTGAATATCATCTTTTTTTATGTCGCCCGTAATCCACAACAACAACCCTTGAACATTACTTAAGTGCTCATTGTCATGATCCAGCTTTTTCAAAACTTTATCTTGAGCAACAAGCCAATACTTTCCTTCCCAAGAAACGACAAAGCAGCCCTCTTGAATACCAATAATTGACGTGTCATTACGTTCGTATTCTCCGGGCCAATCACATATCAACACCTCCCGATTGCTCGCTTTTTGCTTAGCCTCTGCAAAAGTCAGAACAATTTTGACATCTTTATGCTCCGCCAAAGCGCTCTTAATTTGAGATGGTGTAGGCACAATTAAAACAAGACCATTAGCATCTTTTACTAGAATATTTTGTTGAGAAAGACTTCGTAACTCCATAGTATTTAAAATAGACGAGACAATGATACATTAGTCGACAATCAGATCCAAGCGCACATTTAATATCCCACTTGAAAGGGATCCTAACTGTTCAAATGCGGCAGGAGTTAAATCAATAACACGCCCCGCCACATATGGTCCGCGGTCTACGATTTTCACAATGACACTTTTGCCATTGGCAACATTCGTCACTTTCACGAGACTGCCAAAAGGTAAAGTTTTATGAGCAGCCACAAGTTCATTGATACGCAATGGAACGCCAGATGCTGTACGAGCACCAGCAAAGCTTGCTCCATAATAACTGGCCTTTCCCAATTCAAGCGACTGCGTATGAGTAGGAGCAAGTGTGCCCACCTTAACAATTTCACTTTGTGCTTCCACACTTACTTCCGATGTCAATAGTTTTTTTTCTTTAAGTTGATCACCAATATAGGTCATTTGATAAGTTTCAATCTTCTTACCAACAATACCTTTTTGAATCACCTCACGCTTTCCTATCAGCAAAGTATTATCTCTTCTTTCTTCAGTTTTAAAAGCGATATCGACCGTTCTGGAAACCTTTTCTTCACGTTCTGCTAGCACTTGAACAGTCATGTCTGGTTCAAGCCAAGTATCTAAAGCCGGCGTAATACGATTATCCACCGCTACGCTCACCCCTAATTCATTAATCACATCTTTCACCGTCGTTCCATAACTATAAACCACCTTACTCTCACCAACGATATCAATAAATGTAATTGGAATCGCACGGCGCACGATCACATGCATACCATCGACCAAGTCCGTCGTCATATCTGGCCACAGGTAATCTTTTTCATAAATAACAACATTTTCTTTGCGCAAGCATTCGCCTATTGTTTTCTCACTACAGTGAAGGCTGTATTCAGCATCATCAATGGTAAACGTATAAGTCTTCGCAGGAAGAACAACTGCGGCCTGGTTGTAATTATAAAAGAAAAAGGCCCCCAGCAGCATCAGGATAATGACCGTGCTCTGTTGTATGCGTCGAATTCGTTTTACTTTCTGGACCCGAGGATGCACCGATTGAGGCATAGAATTAAGCCAATTTTTCTAAGGGAGCAATAGATGATGCCAGTTTTTTTACTCCTTTACCAGGGAAGGCAACACTAACAACATCTCCTCGTACATCCACAATTACACCATCGCCGAATGTCTGGTGACGTACTTTATCGCCAGCTTTATACAATACTTCAGCAGTGACTGGCGCCGCTGGTTTAGCAATGATTGATGATGGTGCACTTAAAGAATTGCCTAGCGACCCTAATCGTGCCGGATTACGGCGATTAGCTGTAACCAAATGAGCAGGTATTTCATCAATAAAACGAGATCTTGGATTGGCTTGCACATTTCCATACAGCGACCGACGACGTGCATAGAACAAATAAAGACGCTCAGCCGCTCTGGTCATTGCAACATACATCAGCCGACGCTCTTCTTCGCTTTGCTCTGGATCAAAAAGACTACGTGAATGAGGGAAAATATTCTCTTCTAAGCCAGCGATATACACCACTGCAAACTCAAGTCCTTTAGCAGCGTGTACTGACATCAAAGTGACACAACTCTTGTTTTCCGTATCCATTGAATCAACATCTGCAATTAAGGCTACTTCTTCTAGAAAAGTTGCCAATGACAGCTCAGGCACTAAATGATCATATTTTTGAGAAACAGTGAGCAATTCTTGTACATTAGCAAAACGCTCCTCACCTTCTTCAGTACCATCCAACAAATAAGACTTGTACCCAGTATAATCGATTACAGCTCTAATCAATGCACTAGCAGTTAACTCTTTTCCTAGTTCCTGCAACTTTTGTAAAAGCTGTAGGAAGCTGGCTACAGCCTGCTTAGTTGCCGTGTTTAATTCTCCCATTTCATAGGCACGAGCTAAACCAAGATTTACGGCAATAGGTTCAGTGCCAAAGTAAGTACGAATTTTCTCCCAGGCAGTCTTTCCTATTTTGCGTGCTGGCACATTGATAATACGTTGCAAGGCAATTGTATCTTGCGGATTTACAATGAGTGACAAATACGCAAGTACATCTTTAATTTCTTGTCTTTGGTAAAAACGGACGCCGCCCACAATCTGATAGGTAATCCCCAGTCTTAACAAGGCTTCTTCTAATGAGCGTGACTGAGCATTAGTACGATACAGCACGACCTGTTCCTTTAGAGGATACGAGCTATGACGAACTTTTTCGGCTAT
Organism: uncultured Candidatus Peribacteria bacterium; assembly: GCA_964512325.1. Lineage (GTDB taxonomy): Bacteria > Patescibacteriota > Gracilibacteria > RBG-16-42-10 > RBG-16-42-10 > JACQZO01. The sequence continues at coordinate 22,773 of CAZEGN010000011.1, read as the reverse complement.
CATCATCGCCTCCTCACGTTCATCATATGCCTCAATAATTTCAATTTGGTCTCCTTGCTCCTTATCTGTCCACAAGCGTTTATCCGTGCGCGTGTTATTTTTCTCAATGATATGATGCGAGGCATCCAGGATTAACTGCGTCGAGCGGTAATTGCGCTCCAGCTTTATTACCTTTGCTTCTGAATAGTCCTTTTCAAAATTAAGAATATTGCGAATATCAGCACCACGCCAACTATAAATACCCTGCCAATCATCACCCACTACCATAAGATTACGATACTTTTCAGCGAGCAATTTTAAGAAAGTATACTGGGCATGATTTGTATCCTGATACTCATCTACCAACAGGTAATGAAATCGATCCTGATAGCGATCAAGCACTTCAGGAAAACGGCGAAACAGCTGCACCGTTTTAAAGATCAAATCGTCAAAGTCCAAAGCATTATTGGCATGCAAAGCCTGTTCATAGAGAGGATATACCTTAGCCACAGTTTCCTGAAAATAATCTTTCGCTTGCTTCGCGTATTCTTCTGGTGCAATAAGTTCTGATTTGGCATTTGAGATATATCCCAACACGGCCTGAGGGACAAACTTTTTGGGATCAAGATTTAGTTTTGCCAGTACTTCTTTTAAGACTTGTAATTGGTCATTCGTATCGTAAATAACAAAAGAACTTTTATAACCTAAATAGTGAATATCTTGCCTTAAAAAGCGTGCACAAATTGAGTGAAAGGTGCCCAACATAGGAGTACCAGACACTTGAGCACCGCTTTCTGCAAGTAGCTTTTCTAAGCGATTACGCATTTCTTGCGCTGCCTTATTGGTAAATGTAACCGCTAAAATTTCAAAGCCATTAATTGCCTGATTGCTCATCAAATAAGCAATCCTATGGGTAAGTGCCTTTGTTTTACCAGAACCAGCACCAGCAATAACCAGCAGTGGTCCCTGCACATGCATTACTACCTCTTTTTGTTGATCATTTAATTTATCTAGAATCATAAAAAATTTCAGCGCTGTGCTAATTAAACGTATAGCCCGTTTATTTTACTTAAGTTTAATTAAACGGTAAACTCTTCATACTGTTATTTATTTTGATTTTATGCGACGCATTGCGACAATTATTCTTACAATTGTAGTTATACTCGGTATTGGCGGGGGTGCCTATGCTTATGTTGCATCACAACGAGAATGGTGGCCTTTTGATAATAGCGTCATACAGGCTACGACTAGTGATTTTACACAACTCATAGCAAAAGATTTAGCAGCATACGCCTATCTTGACCTTTCAAATCCCAACATCGCTGCACAAATCAGCAGTTCTCCTGAATTAATGCAAAATGTAACCACTTTAAAAAACAGCATTCAAAGACTATCAAGTTGGATTATTAGCTCCCCAGCTGCTGGCACAGACATGCAGCAACAAAATGATCTCATGCAAGGAGTCAGCTATTTAAGCAGCAAGAAAGTTCATCTCGCTTGGGACACAACATCCACTTCAATGAATGCCACCAGTGCACCATTATCAGGTACTGTTATCGTCGGCATTGAAACAATGAGTGCAGATGATAGCAATCAAATTATGGCCACTCTCAAAAGATTTTTCAGCACAAATAAAAACACTGTCATTTCAGAAAACACTCTTGCTAATCACCCCGTCACTCAGGTATCGACAGCAGGCGGCAATACACCGGAAGACGCCTCAAATATTTATCTTACCAATTTAGGCAATAAGCTAATAATTATCACCAGCAGTGCTGAGGCGATGGGTCAGGTCATTACTAGAACCACCACACCCACTGATGATGTTTTTGCTAAAAACCAACACTTTTTGGCGCTTGCCTCAAAACTAAATGGACCACAACTAGCAACAATTTACCTCGACAACATCAAGTATTTTACGGCACTAGAATCAAACTCTACTCCGAACAACTCTCCAAGTGACTTACAGCTACAACAAAGCATGTTAAGCAATCCCCTTTATCAATCAAATTCCCTTACTGGTCTCACCTTTAATCAAAAAGGCCTATACAGTGAGAGCTACACTTCTTTTGCTGACGGTCAAGTCGCTAACCTATTCAATAATTCAACAACGTCATTTACCAATCGTGTACCTAACGACACTTTATTTTTCCAAGAGGGACACAATCTGGCACAGCTCTTTTCAGGATATATTAGTCCACTACTAGAGGCTGTTGATGCGACCACAGAAGCTGATGGTGCAACCACCCCAAGTGAAGCTTTCACCCAGTTAGCCGAGCTACTCAATATTAGTATTCCGAATGATATCGCACCATTATTCCGTCAAACTAGTGCCATTGCTATTCATGGTGCTGATAGCTCAATGGCACCAATTGCTGTGAGCATTTTAACTGAAATCACCAACAACGCGGCAGCAGAGCAAACAATGGCTAAAATTGCTAATGCTATTATTGCACAAGCGAGCAGCGAAAGTGGCCTTATCATGCCAGCTCCTACATCAAGCGAAGAAAATGGCATCACAATTCATTCTGCCGCTGAACTCGATGGATCTGAAACTGTATTTAACTATGCCACCACACAAGATGGCCGTATCTTGCTAGCAAGTAGTGCTCTTAATGGCATCAAATCAATTTTGGACATTATGCAAACTCCAGCAGCTTCCTTGGCACAATCTCCCAAGTACCCTGATCTGCTTAAGAATGTTCCGGCAAATAATATGATTTCCTATATTGATTTACGCGCCATTGCAGATGCAATTCTTCCCTTCGCAAGCTTCATGCTAGACTCCGAAAGTGCAGACATGTTTGCAACTGAAATCAAACCAGCAATTGACACGCTCAACAACTTAGCCAGCTACAGTACAGTTGATGGCAACATGATTAAGAGCATTGCTCAATTGCAATTAGTGAAATAATAGTATAGTTATGAGCAGGCAAAAAAATCTTGCCTGCTCATAGAAGCAATTCATGCCGACCTAGCTCAACGGTAGAGCAATAGTATCGTAAACTGTAGGTTGAGGGTTCAAATCCCTTGGTCGGCTCCAACGAGTCCACAGGACGAGTCTTCGTCTTAACCTTCGTCTACGTCTCACCTCCTACCTTCTTCCTAAAAAGCTCTATTTCGTGTACTCGAAGACGAATCACAAGACGGAGACGTAGAAAAGGCAGGAGAATGAAGGTTTGCACTTTCTCCATAGTAGATTTATTTTTGACAGATGACTGGTATTCCCCTATATTCCACATGCCTCATGTAATGAGCGCAGTGACATGTTATTTTGTTTGCGACATTTCAAGGGATTGTAGCTCAGTTGGTTAGAGCGCTCGCCTGTCACGCGAGAGGTCACGAGTTCGAGTCTCGCCAGTCCCGCCACGAGTTCGCCTAGCGGACGAGTCTTCGTCTTAACCTTCGTCTACGTCTCACCTCCTACCTTCTTCCTAA
>CAZEGN010000011.1:0-19256 GCA_964512325.1 uncultured Candidatus Peribacteria bacterium | reverse complement strand
AAAGCTCTATTTCGTGTACTCGAAGACGAATCACAAGACGGAGACGTAGAAAAGAATGAAGACTGAAGAAAAGGAATGAGGAACAAGTTAGTTTCATTTTTGTTTTGATAACATTTCGGAACTTAATGAGACAAGATGTTTACCTTTGAACAATTTCCGGTATATCAGAGTGCAGAAAAGTTATATGCAGACGTATTAGTGGAGATGAAAGAGAAAAGAATGCCTCATTATCTGACAGATCAATTAAGTAGATCTTTATCTAGTATTGTATTGAATATCGCTGAAGGGGCAGGAAAGTACAGCAAGAAAGAGAAACGTAATTTCTATCTCATTGCGAGAGGCTCTTGTCATGAATCCGTAGCTACCATGAACTTATTAAAACACCACAATCTAAGTCCAGATATACTTCAACGATGGTATGATGAGCTAGAGACTATAAGTAAAATGCTTAGTGGATTGATAAGAAGTCTTGAAAAGTAATCGCAATAATAACCAATTAAGGCATTGCTTCAATGTGCATTGAGGCTATATATTGCAGAACAACAATAATTTCCATCTACAAATGCGTATTGATCGACTACAGGACAATATCGAACTGTTGTATTCACCTGCTGAAGAAATAATGCGGAGAAAAATTGAAACAGCATGCGATGAGACAAAAAAGTTTCCGCGTTATGCAGCTTTTGTAATTCTAGTAACTACAAGTGGAAAGGTCTTACTGGCAAAAAGAAATACTGAACCCCATAAAGGCCAATACTCTGGAATAGGCGGAAAACTAGATACTAACATGTTTGCACAAGAGGCTGCCTATATTGGATCGGTCGCTACTGAAGAGTTTCAAAATAGCGGCTATGAAAGCCCCCTAGGAGCAGCCATCAGAGAGCTCCAAGAAGAAGCTTGTCAAAATATATCTGTATTAGATTTAACTGAATTAATAACAACTCAAAAATTAGGATTTGTGTATGATAGTAGATACAACTCATATTGCCGCATGTATCTGGCTACCGTGCCTGATGACCTACAATTTCAGGTATCAGAAAGAGAACTTCAGGGTGCCCCCAGTGTCATTACGAAAGACACAGTGCTCCGTGGAGAAGTAAACGACTTAACCGCTTTATTTTTGGCTAACTCTGGTTTAATTCCAGGTTTAACGCGTGAAATGTTAGAGTTTCCAATTGAACCAATGATGCATATGGCTATGCCAATTGATGTCTTAAGATACTTAAGCACCAATTTGACCCAACAGAAAAGGCCTTTAACACTGTCACACCAGCTTAGTGAGCCTGGCTTTATTATTCACGCAAATACATAAGAGACTGCTAATTTAGTACAAATATTCTGAAGGGATAAGCAGCAAGTTATCACTCAAAAAAGCTTCATCTTACACTATCAGCACACTCTCGAACTCCTTTCTATGATTGATGAGCCAATCAATGCGTTTTCTGCCAAATTCCTTTTGTCCGCCTGGACAGGCCCAATATAAGAGCGCAAAGAAAAGGGTGGCATCATATATGTGTGTAATCTCTTGATGTATTAGCTGGCGGTGCTTTTGGTAAGCTAATAAACATGCCCTTGCTTTGGCATGGTCAAAAATACACGTATTAGACAAGCATTGCTCAAGTAACCAGCTAATATCAAGCAGCATAGAGCCTGTACCGGCGTCATCCCAATCAACCACAATCAATTCATGATTAGCAGACTCAAGCACATTATGAGGACCAATATCGGTGTGCATAATCCCTTGTGGAAACTGACCCAGATCAGGAAGACTCAAGAGAAGATTAATATACTTTTTATCAACACCTTCTTGCTCCGCAAATGAAATACATTGTCTTATCTCTCTTGACGGAGAAAAATCAGACGGATAAGGATAAGCCGTGGAAATACAGTGCAGCTGACCAGTCAGGTCGCCCAACTTGCGAAATGTAGACACGGTTGATGATGGATGCTGACCTTCAACCCATTGATAGAGAAAAGCATACCGCCCATTAATCATGCCAAACCCTTCTCCATTAATAGGCTCGTACAGAATAGGCACTGGGAAGTGGTGATTTGCCAAGAATCGCAAGATAGCAATATCTTTTTTGACAGCAGCTTGCGCTTTCGCTGAAGGATAAATCTTTAAAGCATATGCTGCTTGTTTGGAATCTACGCGAAAGAGCATACGACCATCGGCACTTTCTTTGACTAGTGATAAATCAAATTCGTCCGCCATTTTCCACTGCCTCAATAAGTCAGGCTTCATAGACTCGCGTTCTAGCTTCATACTAGTCATATCTTTGTTCTTTATTCACACCAAAAGATATCATCTCCCCCTAACTGGATCAATCAACACAAACCTTTTTCTAGTTGCTGTGAGCCCCAGAAGCTACAACATTAGGCTCATCCTGATCCATAGGATTGCCTACACCAAAATATATTTCATGCCCTGGTCTAAGAATATCCTCCGCTTTGATCACCATGTTCCTTTTATCTTTGATCACATCATAAGTAAAAGGAACTACCGGTCTTAAAAGCCGCGGCAAGTTCTGCTCTGTAATTGGTCTCGCAATGTCAAAAATCAAATCTTCTCCGCCTGCCGCAATGACCAAGAAACTATGGTTTTCTAGATCATCAGAATCGGGATTCACTACTGAAACCCCAGTCACATATGAAGATGACATGCCTACCTTTTGTAATAGATATTGTCCCATCGCCGCATACTCAGCACACATCGCTTTGCCTTTTAGCGTTGATAGTTTAGGCGTTGGCGTTTCACGATATACGGCACCTCTCGCTGCTTTCTTATCAGGTTGAGCACGATCATAGGCCAATACTTCTTGTACTTTCAACATCACTCTCGTGGCTGCAAAAAAAGCATATGAATCGACACTTGCCCCGACTCGATTCAACCAATCTTCTAATGCTGCTTTAGTAGCCTTAAACTCCTGTTCTAGCTTTTCCCTGGTGAATGATTTTGTTGCCTCTATAAAACTGGCGAAATCCAATTCAAGTTTAGTTGTTAACTTATCATCAAATATACTTCCACCTACTGGCAGCTCTTGTCCATCAAAAAGCTGATCAGCCCAGAGTCCGCGGTACAGAGGTCTTGGTTGATGCAACACAGCTAAAATGTCTCGCTGCGCATTATTAGGCGCATCACTCCTGACTTCTACCTTTGGGGAAGCTCCTGCTGCGTGACATTCTCTATCATCTAGCTCTGATCGCATTTAAGAATAGATTAAATCTAATTATGATATCATTTAAAAATCTAACTTAATAGATTACGGTCAACCTATGATACGAATGGGACGTATGTAAGCTTTATGCTAAAATAACAAGATAGAAGCTATTTTCATGAGAGACATTTTACCTTCGCTTTCAGCAGAGTTGAGAGAACGCAATCCTAGTGCGGTTACGACTATGCGCGCAGATATTGATAGAAGAAGCATAGTAAGTATTTTGCGAGAGCTCCAAGAAGACAATCGCTCTCGCGATCTGCCCACCGAACTTGAAAGCGATCGTGAGCTAGAGAGGACCAACACCATAGTTACCCTGGAGATTATACGTCGCTTTAGTGCTGTACTGGATGCTCTCCCCACTCACTTCTTATCGCTTTCACGTGATGATCGACTGGCTTTTGTTACTGCTGCATTAAAAAGTGTTTGGCCAGATAATGATGGGGCGAGAAAAACAACAGCTTTCTTTCTCAGAGAGATTAACCCGCTTTTTGGTGAAGCCAATATTCGTTTAGGACCTCATACAAAAAATGCCTATTACGGTACAGATGTACAAGGCAGACCGCGCGTTTGTGCCGGCGTTGCGCTGCTGCTGGATGCCTCTACTGCACAAGAAATAGCCGAATTCAAACGACTATTTCCTAGCACCCTGGTACATGAGATGGAACACTTAGCGATTGGCGGTGAAGGAGGAAGCGATGCTTCGCATGGTGAGGACAGTGAACAAAGATTTGATTATTTGGCTAACCTGGGTGAAATGCGAGCCTACGCAAAGGGATGTGCTTACCTTTATTATCAGCATTTTCCTAATGAACCATTTTCTAGCGAAAAAATGCAAACATTATCTACGACCCCCAAAGGCGCTATCGCGGCGTATTATAGAGATATGCCGAAGAGTGCTAATCCAACCGAGATCGCTGTCGCTAAAACCATGGTGACACTCACCGCCTGGTTCGTAAGCCACTTGAATGAGATTGTACCTACAGCTAAATTTCCATAGTGACACGAACGGCTATTTATTGTACTATAAACAGTCAAACGTAATTTACCAACCACTATGTCAAAGTTAGAAAATCTCGAAGAGCAACATCGCTTGCCAGACTGGTTATACCTATTATTTCCTGCACTCGAGCGCCTTCAGCTATCTAGCCCCTGTAGAAACGAGCTAATTGTAGCTTTGGAGCAAGCACAAACAAACACCCAGAAAGCGAAAGCAGAGCTAGATAGCATATCAGCAGCTGAGTTTGCTAAATACGGTTTTCGCAAACCAGATTGGACTCCTGAATACGCACGATCTGTTTTTGCACATGCGCTGATCAAGAACTTTAGAAACCGAGTTATACAGAGAGATCATGGAATTTACGCTCCTCGCCGATTACCAGGAAAAAAACTAGCAGAGAGTTTCTCTGATCACACCAGAGCAACCACAGCTGATCTAAAAAATGCCACTTGGGGAGCACTCTATCAAGATATTGATACCACCATGCTAACACTGGGAATTCACCTAGATCGCCAGCTGATAGAAACAGCTCTTGCACCAGCTAGGACCACCGATAACAATGACGGAGGTGATGCAGTGGCCAAGATCAATATTGCGCTAGTACCAGTTTTTATTCTGCTGGCTCAAAAAGGCTATGCTATCTACCCAGACTTATCACTGTAAACCGACCTCTTGCTTTTTGGTCACAATCCAAGAAATAACGGCCGCGCCAATGAGTGATTCTAGGGCGAAACCTATAGCTATTACCGGCCACAAGTATAAATTCCAAAACTCAGCACTTTTAGCGAGCGCTGGGTTTTGTTTGTTGTAAATAATAGCAAAGCTAGTGCCAGTAGGATGTTTTAGAAAATTGCTAGACTCTGACAGAATCAATTGATACTGCTTGCCCAGATCATCTTGATAAGCAATTATCGGTGAATATGCTGTACCATCGCTATCAGACGATAGCTGTTGATCGATTACGACTCCGGTAGTACGAGTTCCCATCGCAATAAACTGCTCTACACTAAACCATAACATGCCGCCCACAATAAAACATACGACACTGAATAGCACCAATATCTTTGATACAACTTTTAAGTTTGAACTGGTCATAAAATAAATTGCAACGCGCCTACTCTAGCACAACCTGTTTATACTGCGTAAAGATGTACAGGGGGAAGCTTGTTCACACCTAATCGACATTGTACGGTACTCCCTAATGGCATTGGCCGAGCATGCACCGTACCATCAGTATGAAATAAAAAGCCTTCCGGATGAGTCACACGCACATGGAATGTATGATTTCCTATTAACTGTGGTTTCATTTCTTGTGCCCTGCGTGCGAACCAATCAAACAGAGGGACTCTGCCTGCAAGTTCATGACGCAACCCCTCTCGTCTCCACAACCAAGTCAAAAAGTCTGGAGACTGACCAGCTAATTGGTATAACGCAAATAAACTTGCTGCTTCAAAACCATTTTCTGCATTAAGCTGCATTAAAGCCATATCTGATTCACCCAAACGATAAAACTCCTGCGGGAAATTCATAATCCCCCACACCGGAATCGCTAGCGCAGCAAAGCTTGATTGTCTATCATTACGGGTACGCCAAAAGTCATTCGCCATACCCACACCAGCTTTGGCGATATTAATCTCACGTCGATCAGCACGTGATCCTCTTTCATAATGATGCAAAAACTCTGCTTCCGCTCCAGTTCCAAAAAAGCTGACTACTGGCATAGATTCTTGCTTACCGTCGACAGCAAATTCAAACTCACGGACGCGAGTGACTTGAGTGTTCTTTGCTCCAATTTTGCCATTAGTGCACAGGGCAGTATGCAAGTTATTCATCGTGCCACCTGGTGCAACACCAACAGCATGCTGAGCCAATGCTCGGACTTCTGTCTGTAATATCTGCAAGGCATGCACAGCTAAAGCGATTCCACCATCACCCATACAGACAACAAGCTGATCGCTTTCCATGATCAGCGTCAATTGTGTACGTATTTGCTGAGTGATATTGTCAGGGATTGAGCCTTGTTCTGCCTTAAAATCTAATAGGATCACCTTTGGTCTAGCACCACTTGCTACTACCTTTTGGAAGGTAGCGGCCGCACGGTACTTATCTGGCCGATCAACATATGCTCTGTTAGTAATGATCACCCGCTTCATATGCCCATTTAATTTTGCTCGAGACGGAAATGTAGCATTGAACGACAAAAATGCAATATTAGAGTGGTATAAGTGCATGTCGCTTTGCTACTTGAGCCTGGGCAAAAGGTACGTCTACCTAAATACCTTCAGCACTAATACATCAGCTTCTCATATGCCTTTTCAGAAATAATGCGACTATCTAATGCTCTGGGCAATGTAGTCATGACACGCTCGCCTGTTTTAACGCAGGTCGTTTCGCGAAAATTACCGTCATAATAAAGCCAAGCAAAGTTTTCTTTAATACGACGGACATAAAACGTGTTAGGCAAAGGCACATGTTGTTGCCGGCTAAATGCAATATCGAAGGTTTGAATTTTAAATTGTTTTTTAGCAATTTCATCAAAAAAGACCATGTTCTCGACCCCATTACTGTTCTCAACACTATCAGGCACAGCACTTGCCGGCTGATAGCCATCCATATTTTGTGATTGTAGGGTATTGGTGCGAAAGCCCAATATTTTTTGTTGCTCTAAAGTTAGAGGGAAATAAAAAGCAGCAAGACTCTCATCATAAGTGCAAGAAGCAAAATAGCCTGGGAATAATTGACCATACTCACCCGTTTCTTTTAAATGGCTCTTTATTTTCTGTTTGAGTTCATGATATTCCTGCTCAGAGTACTGCTTGTTAAGAATGCAAAACTGACGATTAACTAAGCCTGCGCAAGCAAAACAATGCTCACAATTGGTACAATTGATTGAGTATTCCATAAACTTGCAATTCACTAAGTTCACCGAATAAAAAACCTCATAGCCACCATCCTGCACCATTGAGCAGTAGCCCAGCAACTCGCTATTAAAACAGCCTATACAATTGACACAGTCTTTCACTTGTAATCCCCGTACGAAATTAACTACATCTTTGCATTTATCGACAAAGAATACCTGATCACAATTATGCCCCTCTCTGATATAATCTCCGTTTACATGTTCCACGCGTTCATTGTGCTGCGCCTTCCACCAAGCTTTAGTAAACAGCAAGTCTCTAAATTGTTTTTTAAACTCTTCATAACTTTTTCTTGAGGCCCAAGTATATTGTTTTTTCTTTTCCTCATATTCTTCCTTAGTATATTGCACATTTTCAATGCAATACTGCTTATTGCGCAGATTAAAACACAAAATGCAATCACTGCAGTTACGACAATCAAACAAAAAGGCTGAATCGCGGCACTGTGCACAGTCAATCGCATAAGTAACGTTGTAACAATGGGTGCTGTTTACAACATCCAGACACAATTCACAATTATTACTAAATACACAGAAGAAACAATTGCGACAATCAATCACACGATAAGAATAATATATATCCTCACCGCGCAAAACAGAGTGACTTAGATAGCATTTTTTAGAATACCAGCAATCATCAGTGTAATCACAATTTTCTGAAGCATTTCCCATGTTGTGAGGGATTGGACACTGTTGAAACAGTTGCCACAGCTGATCAAAAAAGCCTTGCTCAAACTGAAAGTCTGCATCGGGCGGATTTGCGTGTTTTAACCATTCATCATGCAGCCATACGGGATAGGGGCAAGATTCTCCAAATACAGAAATCATTTCCTTACCTGTTTTGGCACAAGTCCTTTTATGCAAGGTAAAAGACTGCCAGAAACACAAAAGCTGCCTAAACAAATCGACAACAGGCATAGTCCTAGTTGAAATATCCATTTTTGTCAGTAGCTGTTGTTCTGTAACCATAGAGTAAAGTTGTTAATTTTATGAGCAAGGACACATTTAGTGAACTTGGAACAAATCGTCAGTAAAAACATAATAGCGTTTGTGTTCCATTGGATCACGATATACTTTAATCGTATTTTTTACATAATTAGCAGGATCTCGCCACAGTCGCACACTTTTGTATTCACGGAACACACCTGATTCAGCATCAGGGTACTTACAAGTAATATAATACGGTGACTGGCCATTGACCCTAATCGATCGGTCTACCCCTACTGCAGACACCTCAGCTTCAATGACCTCACCATGAGCAATGAGCCAGCGCTTCAAAAGAATACGCTTTAAACCTCTATAAAGACCAATTCCTCCCACAAGCAGAAAAATAAGACCAATGATTCCCAAAATGATGACGAGCGCATAAAGCTCTGAAAAACTATTTATTATCGCCTCATTTGGAGCTGTTTTGTCATATAAAATAGTAATTGCGTCACCGATATTCCAATCTGCTAGACTTACTGAAAAGCTCGCCCGTACTTCATGCTGTTGACCAGTTTCATCTTGAAAGCTGATCACGGGGAAGTATGATATGGCCCCATCAGAATCAGTACTTTGTCTAAACGCAGTGATATAACCTTGGACTGGATTGGCAGTAGCCACAAAAGACTGTGTCTCTTGATAGTTAGACCAAGCAGCCGAAGCAAGAAGCACGCCGATAGTAAAAACTAGAAAAAATATGACAGAGCTCCAGTATTTGCGCATAGAATAAGTCAGTGCCTTTATAGTGCCAGAACTAGTGGCTAGCCACAAATCCTTGTCTTTTTTCAGAAAAATACTATTATCTCATAGACCTACGTCTATTAATCATGCCTAAAAAGCAATGCAATAAATCCTGCGCACAGTGTTTTTCACTGCTTGGCGATGCTACCCGGCTCAAAATCTTTGCCAAGATTAGAAATGGCACAAATCAGGTAAAACATCTGGAAAAGGAAATGGCTGTGAGCCAACCAACCATTTCTCATCATCTCAAACAACTCACCGACTACGGTCTGGTAAGTTCCTCAAAAAAGGGTCGCGAAACCAAGTACAAGTATAAATCAACCTTTGCTTGCCCAGGCTGCAAAGTTTTCACCTCTCCCCTGTCTTCTACCAATTAAGTTACGTTTACCACACCACTGAAAGAACCTCTCCCACAATTACTAGAGGACATCTCCTCCCTACTGGTTATTTCACCTCTCATACTTTCCAATCATCTTCATGTTTTCTCCCAATCTTACACTTGACCGTTCCCTCTATGATGAGGCTGACAACAGCAAAACCAAGTACTCCGCAGGCCTTGGTTTAACTGAAACCACGGTAAGGGAAATATCCCACCAAAAAAATGAACCTGAGTGGATGCTACAAAAACGCCTAGCTGCTTTTAAGCTTTATATGGAAACACCATTACCAAGCTTTGGGCCCAGTCTTGATAACCTAGACTTAAACAAAATTGCCTACTTCGTGCGCCCTGATACTGAAGAGAAGAAAAGCTGGGATGAAGTACCAGAGAACATTAGAAACACTTTTGAAAAGTTAGGCATCCCTGAAGCAGAGCGACATGCTTTAGCAGGTGTAGGTGCTCAATACGACAGTGATGTTGTTTATCATAACTTAAAAAAAGAATGGGAAGAGAAGGGCGTCATTTTTGAAAACATGGACGTGGCAGTACATAAGTACCCTGAGTTAGTAAAAAGATATTTCATGACTGATTGTATCGGCATTAATGATCACAAGTTTGTCATGCTCCATGCCGCAGTCTGGAGTGGTGGTACCTTTATTTACGTGCCACCCGAAGTCAAAGTATCCATTCCACTACAAGCTTATTTCCGCATGAATGCTAAAGCAGGTGGTCAATTCGAGCACACCTTAATTATTGTGGATAAAGGTGCAGATCTTCATTATATCGAAGGCTGCTCTGCCCCTCGTTTCGAAGCAAGCGCCCTGCATGCCGGGTGTGTGGAGTTGCATGTGCATGAAGGAGCTCATATGCGTTACAGTAGCATTGAAAACTGGAGCAAAAACACCTTCAACTTGAACACTAAACGCGCCGTGGTAGACAAAAACGGCACGATTGAGTGGATTAATGGCAACTTAGGCAGTGGTGTAACGATGCTTTATCCTTGCAGTATTTTACGCGGTGAAGGGGCACATTCTGACAGTCTAGGTATTGCCTTTGCAGGACCAGGGCAAGATCAAGATACTGGCTCAAAAGTGATTCATGTTGCTCCCAGAACAACCTCCACTATTCGCGCTAAAAGCATTAGTAAGGGCAATGGCAAAGCTACCTACCGTGGACAGGTGCGCGTGCTTCCACATGCAGATCAGGCCAAAGTAAGCGTGCATTGTGATGGTTTGCTCTTTGGGTCTGAAGCTCGCTCTGATACATATCCTTTTATGAAAGTAGAAAATGCCAGCGCAACCGTTGCTCATGAAGCTAGCGTCGGCAAAATAAGTGACGAAGAAATATTTTATTTGATGAGCCGAGGCTTATCAAAAGAACAAGCTATTCAAATGATTGTGAGTGGCTTTATTGATCCTGTTGTACGAGCCTTACCGCTTGAGTATGCAGTGGAACTCAATAAATTAATTGCCTTAGAAATGGAGGGCGCAGTTGGCTAATATGAATACACTTCTTTACAAACTCTTGGCATCACGTCAAAAAGAGGCGGCAAAACAGCTTGAGCAGCAAGTAACGATGCGCCCATATGGTTTGCATGTGCGTTCCACATTTCCATTACCGATACAGGCGGGCATAATGAGTGAAGCAAAATATGCGAGCAACTATTCTTGGCAAGACTTTAATTCAGTGAGCAGCGCGCATGCACAAGTTTTTGCTCAGCATTTTTGTGATCCTTTTAATGCTAGCGACTTACCCCACACCAAATTTATTGAAGCGCATATTAATAATGGCAGCCTGCTCAATCTAGACCAGACATATACTGATCCGATCACCATTACTATTTCAAGCACAAAGCCGACGAGCATTGCCTATGTTTTTATTATTGCCCAGCCTGGTAGCAGCAACTCTGTACTCATTCGTCATGATATCAATGCTCCCAGTCACACAATAGTAAATATTGTTTGTCTCGAGCACAGCAGCTTAGAGCTTATTTTGTCCGAGCCGGAGTCTGAATTACCGCACTTTTCCTTGCAGCATAGCAGCTTATATAATGGCGCTCAGCTGAAAACACTGCAAATCGTTCACAACAGCACTCAATTGCAGACACAAATCCATTGCGATGTAGGTCCGGCTGCCACAATTTCTCAAAATCACATTATATCTGCATGTTTAAAACAACAGCATGATATTTTTAGTCGAATCAAACATACCGGTGAAGGAGGCAGATCAAAAATGAATAGCGCAGTTGTCCTGCGAGACCAGGCACATACGATTTACCGAGGATTAGTTGACTTAACAGCTACAGCTCTCAATACAAGCAGCACACAAAAGGAGCACACCCTGCTACTCAGTCCTGCCGCAAAGATTGATGTTGTACCAATGCTCGAAATTGTTAACGACACTATCAGCTGTACACACAGTGCTAGTGTAAGCAACTTAGATCTTGAGCAGCTATTTTACTTGCAATCTCGTGGCTTTTCTCATAAAGAGGCTGAAAAAGTACTAGTACAAGGATTTTGGGAAAATATCCTCCAAGAGTTTTCGCCCCGGTTACGATCTATAATGGCTGAACTTTATTAATTACTCTATGTCATTTGCTCTAGCAAACATCAAAAGTCATTTCCCTATTTTTACCAATAAGCCTGAGCTTGTTTATCTTGATAATGCTTCAACATCTCAAACCCCACTGAGCGTTATAACAACCATGAGTGCATATTACGAACAGTATCGTTCAAATACACATCGCGGTTTATATAGCCTTAGTGAGATTGCTACCGAAAAGTTTGAAGCAGTACGAGAACAAACCGCTTCATTTTTGGGAGCTCAGGCAGAAGAAATCGTTTTTACGCGTAATGCAACGCATGGCCTCAATACGATCGCCCATGGTTTATTGCAAGATCTAAAACCAGGAGCAGAAATTGTCATTACAGAAATGGAGCATCACAGCAATTTAGTACCATGGCAACAGTTAGCAAAACGCTATCAGCTCGTACTGAAATATATTCCCGTTACGCCTGATGGACTTCTAGACACGAGTACGATTGAGCAGATTATTACCACCAAAACAAAGGTGGTGAGCTGTACACACGCCTCTAACATTTTAGGCACAATTGCACCAATTAAGCTCATTACTGAACGTGCACATAAAGTCGGTGCCATTATGGTAGTTGATGCTTGCCAAAGTCTGCCTCATCGACGAGTGAATGTAAAAGACTTAGATATTGATTTTCTAGTTTTCTCTGCTCATAAAATGTGTGGTCCCACAGGTGTGGGAGTGATATATGGCAAACAAAGTTTGCTCGACCAATTACCCCCACTAGAGTTTGGGGGACATATGATTAGCGATGTATCCTTTGCTGATACCAGTTTTGCAGCGAGTCCAGATCGATTCGAAGCGGGCACTGCTAATATTGCTGGCGTACTGGGCTTTGGTGCGGCTTTAGACTTTTTACAGCAGCTCGACTGGGAAGAGGTTTGTAGCCATGAGTTGAAACTCACAGCTTATGCATTAGAGCAATTACGCACAATTCCTGGACTGGTAATTCATGGCCCCGAAACGGTAACTGATCGCCAAAGTGTAATCTCCTTTAATCTGGATACGATTCACAGTCATGACATCGCTCATCTACTGGGAATAAACAATATTGCTGTACGGGCTGGCCATCACTGCGCTCAGCCTTTGCTGCAAAAATTAGGAATTAAAACTAGTGTACGCGCCAGCTTTTACTTTTATAATACTTTTGCTGACATTGATGCCCTAATCCAGGGATTGATCAAAGCAAAACACATCTTCAGCAAATAATATGTCTACTTATCCTGATTTGCCCAGCACAAATTTAACGCCAGAAGAAGAGATTTATCGTGATAATATTCTTGATCATTACCGAGATCCTCATAATACTGGTATTTTGCTTGAATATCATATCAAGCATCATGAAAACAATCCTTTATGCGGCGATGAAATTACTGTATATATCGAAATAGACAAGCAACAGCATATCAAAGACATTCGCTATGAAGGGCATGGTTGTGCCATTAGCCAAGCAGCAATGTCTATGCTCAGTGATGAAATCAAGGGTAAAAGCCTAGACCAAATCCTCAAGCTCGACAAAAAAACCATTCTCACAATGCTAGGGATACCCATTGGCGTTGTACGGATGAAATGTGCCCTATTGTCGCTTCGTACCATTCAAAAAGGAATTGCTCATTATCAAAAATCTTAAATTTTATGAATCGTTTACTGATCAAAAGTCTTGCTGTCAGCGTGGAAGAAAAAGCTATTCTCAAAAGAATTAGTCTCGAGATTAAACCGGGCACCGTCCATGTCCTTATGGGACCAAATGGTTCAGGCAAAAGTACATTGGCAAATACTCTCATGGGACATCCGAAATATAAAGTAACTAAAGGTAAAATCACCTTAGACGGCAAGGACATAACCAGCTTGGCCCCAAATGAGAAGGCACAAGCAGGCCTGTTTTTATCATTACAATATCCGCCTGAAATTCCGGGAGTGACAGTACATGGTTTTCTACGTAGTGCCTGGCAAGCGGTTCGTCAACAAAAAATTACCTCACTAGACTTTTTTCGTTCATCACAAAAGAAAATGAAAATGCTCAATCTCGATGAGAAGTTTACCCAAAGACAACTCAATGTGGGCTTTTCCGGTGGCGAAAAGAAAAAAATGGAAATGCTACAAATGCTTGTCTTGGAACCCAAATATGCCATTCTCGACGAGACCGACTCTGGTCTAGACGTGGATGCACTTAAGCTAATCGGAAAGGCAATTAACTATCTCAAAAAAGAAACCAATATGGGGGTATTGATTATCACTCACTATAGTCGCTTCTTAAAGCACATTAAACCTGATTACGTCCATATCATGAGCAAGGGCAAGATTATCGAATCCGGCGACAAAAAGCTCATTACGAAAATTGAGAAAAAAGGATTTAAGAGCAATTAGAACGCAAAGCAAACTGGGACTACTAAAAGGAACTAGGGAAAAGGAGCAAGGAATGACAGTAATAACGTACTTGTTTGTGCTCTTTCTCCTTTTTCTTCATCCCGACTTCCGTGGAGGGATCCTGCCTGTTAGGCTTTAAAGCAATGATAGAGGTTCATAGAGCGTTGGACGGCAAACGGCAAGATCTTTCGGCGTCGCTCCGCTTTGCTCAAGATGACAAAGCGAGAAGAAGATGAATGGATGTTCCCTTGGCTATGTTTCTCTGCATGTTCTCTTTGGTCGCGCCTTTTCATTCCGAATCCTGTGGCGAGCTTGTCGAATTCATCCGCTCTCCGAATTCCGAATTGCGAATTGCGAACTGCGAATTGTACTTCCTCTTCTCCTCCCCCTTTCTTCGAGGCTGGTTTTTATGTTACAATTACTTGAAATCAAAACAAATCCCCCATGCCGTCCCCCACTATTCGTCGTTCGCGACGACGAAAAAAAGTAAGCAAAACACAGCTTGTATCCTACTTGTTGGAACATGATGTGAGTTTGACGTTTACTGCGGAAGAGCTAGCAAAACTACCCATACATGTGCTTTTAACGGAAAAGATACATGTCCAAACCGTGCAAGACGCTGAACGCATACTGACTCCCCAAGAAATTACGGCGATTGAGTTTATATTGGCCCAACCAGACAACTTCCTTTCTCGTAGCGATTTGCAAGCTATGTGCGCAGCTGATCTTCTAGATGAAGAAAAGCGGCTGCAGAAAAAAATGCGCAGTCGCATTGTGCTAAAGCATTTAGTTCCTAATTTCAATAGAGTATGAAACTAAATGCTGCCACAACATCAGCGGACGCATTCAGGGTTGATTCTGTTCAGCCTGGACGTACTGACAATTCAGGACATGATGCTTCTAAAGAAAGTCGTGCTAGTAGCCTAAATACTATTATTGGATTTTGTCAGCGATTCTTAAATCTTGACGCAAACGTTCTCCAAAACTGGTTCTCACAAGCACCAGCCAAAAAGCAAATGCTTGATCAAGCATTTACCAGAGCCAGTGCGATCATTCTTGCTCACCGCGAGAAACAGCAGACGCAGGCAACAGCTTCAGCAGAATATGACTTTCTTTATCATTTATTCTTAGCCCATGAAGCTTGTATTTTAGGCTTGGATAAAGATATATGCGAACTCCATCCAGGAACAGATCGCCGTGCGTTAATAGGCAGCATTATCCATCCTCGCACCCATCATCAAAAAAAACTCCTCACCAAAGAGGAAATTGCGGCACATTTTACAGAAGCGAATCTCGCCACTGCTTTTGCTGATTTCAGTCATTATGAAAAGCTAATCATCGAGGCTTGTATCCGTGGCAGCTCACTCAAAGCACAAAAGTTGCGTTTTGATCATAAAACATTACGAGACTTTCTCACCATTGCTCGTCAAATTATTGATGAGAACCAAGCTTTACATGAAAACAAACATTAATATCCCCTTATGGCTCAAGAGGCTTTAAAGAAAAATTCGGAAACACTACAAAACGTTGCTGTTTCAACCAATCAGGCTGCAAATGATGGAGACAGATTAAGTGCAGCGCGCACTATTCCACAGATCTTGGCTAATTTAGATCCCACCAAGAGAGTGCTTTCTCCACGACTAGCAACCAATGATAAAGTTCCACCATTACCACAAAACACTTTGGCTAGTGCATTGAGCAAAATGTCTGACCGTGAAGTGGCTCGTGAGCTGAATGTGCAAAGCAAGCTCTTGCAAACAATGGAGCAGATCAGCCAACTTGAAACATCATTGAAACGATTTCCTGTATTTGTGGATCAGGCGCAACCTCTACTGCAACAATTAAAAGCGCGCAATCTCTTATATCCCCCAGCAGCATTAAGCAATTTACTAGCAAACACAAACAAACGCATCAACGAAATTATACAAAGTAGTCCCCCTGCCCAGCTAAAAAATGAAATCAGTCCTGAATTTGCGAAACTAACTGCTGATCGAGTAATTCTTATCAAAGCACTCGACTTTATTAATCTCAACGATATCCATACAAGAGGCTTTGATGATGCAATTAAGTTGATGAAGCTTTACCAAGAAAGAGATCAACTGAAACAAGAAACCACCAGTCCAGAGCCAGCCACAGCTGAATCTGTTGGCGAGCTTTCAAAGTCTATGGAGGCACGCAGAAACGCGATTTCACTTAAGTTACAAACACCCGATCTTAATATCACTGGCTTAATTGCTCGCACCGCAAGATTGTTGGAATTCAACCCAGCAAGCCTAGAGAACTTCGACCAGGAATCACAAAAGTTGCTTGCCCAACTGGATCAAATTGACCCAGAATCTTTAGTCGAGAGAACCCAACAACTACGTACCAGCATCAAAACAGCACGTGCTAAGTTGGTAGAGGCAATTAAGAATTATGTGCCTGACCTAGCTACTAAAGTTGCAGACCGTGCTGACACATTGGTTGACATTCCCCTTCCCTCTGCAGCTAGAGCGACATTACCAAATGTTAATTCTGTAGCAACGACTCCTCAACCTCAAATAGTTCCTGATTTAACAGATCAAGTTGAATCGGACGATACCCCAACCCAAACAAATATTCCAACCGTATCACCCAATAGAGTTGATAATAAGACATCTCAGCAAAGAGCCATTCCAAATCCTTATGCGCAAAGAAAAAGAGCCGCAGCAAGTCCTATAAACAGAGCGCCAACAGTACAAGTTCAAGCCAAGCCGTTGGATCAGGCAACACAACCCAATATTCCGCTACCAGATGTTAATAAGACTGTACCACCAACTACTAATACCGTCACAAATCTACCAAAAACGACACTGAACGATACCCCTCCCGCTCCTAGAAGTTTACTTCCTCAAGTCGATACTGATACCAAAGATACATTAGTAGCAAATTCCAATCTACGTGACACATTGCCTCCCATAAGCAATCAGCCTGAACGCATTGTTGATTTGGGTGCAATGCGTAAAGTGATGCAAGCAAATGCCGAGAGTGTCATTGCCGAGTATCCTAAACGCCCCGTTCCAGCAGCTGTGATGCAAGAGTGGGAAGACGCTGCCCAAGCTTACTTAGAACGACAAGGTCGAGGCAATGATCGCCAACTTGTGCTCAGCATGCTGACCTTGTTTGACAGCCATAACCGTAAATATGGTGGCCGCGTTCGCTCGCTACTCAATTGGGCTGGAGACAAATTGAAACGTTCACCCAAAGCTCCCAAGTCTGCAGCAGAGCAGGACATTGGACAGATGGCGGCTGCAATTGATGCCCTGATAGCTAACTATCCAGGACTCAATGACAATGAAAAAGTATTGCTACGTGAAAACGTACTCCGTCAATATGAAACGTCGGGTGAAATAAATCCGGAAAATGTGGCCGATGAAATTAATAAACTCTTAGAAAATCGGGCAAAAATCCACGCTAGTTTAAATCAAATTGCTGATGTTGAGGATGACACTGCTACGGTAGACTATAATGAGGCCATTGATAATATAAATAGCAGTAGTTCTCTTAGTGAGGCTATAAATGCAGTCATCAAGGTATCCCCCGACGATCAACTGATTAAGAGTTTGCTCCGCGAAGCACAGACTTTTGAAAGCACACGCAACTTTATGCGAGGCACACCAGAATACCGAGCACTAATGGACAAAATAAAACGCGCCTTCCCTGACAATCAGCGTCTAGTGTCAGCATTGCTCTCAAAACTAGTAGCAACAGCAGTGAGCCATGATGCTCGCCGCACAGAGGAGATTTTAGCAACTCAAGTTGTGCAATCTCCAGAGCCCATTGTAAATCCAAGTGATTTCGTCGAAGCAAATGATAATGCACTCTTACAAGAAATAGCCGCTGGCGATCCCGATGAAGCCATAGGTACAGCCATTCGCTATTTCAAAACACACAATGATGCGGGCACTGTCTATGCTTTGCGTGATATCGACAACAAGTTAGATGCATTGTTCGACCTGGCTTCAGCTAATACCGATCGTATTCACGAAAAGACTATAGCACCCCTATTTGACGCCATTAATCAAGTACTCGCCTCACAGCACCCTGACTTAGCCAAGGCATTGTTACAACAAACTGAAAAACGCTTACGCATTCAGAATCAAATGATTGAGGGCAGAATTAGCAGAGAAGATGATGAAGATGAACCAAGAACCAATACGCTTGATCAACCACCAAGAATTGATGCCAGCAAATATCAACCGAATCGTTTAGACGATGACGAAGATGCTGCTAATGAAAAAATGAATAGACTGAGCAATCAGGCAATCAACATTTTAAACAAAACTGATGTAATTAACTGGACTGAGATTGTTAAACTATATCAAAATGCAGGTGAAAAAGCTGTAGCTGATCAACTACAAGCATTGGCAGAATTAATGCCCAAAATAGAACGCAATAAACCAATGCAAGCCTTGTCACCATTAGATATACTCATACTTGGCGGTCGTCTGGCAAATATACCTAATATATCTCCAACTTTCCGTTTACAGCTTCAACAGAAGGTGGGTAACACACTAGTAGAATGGAATGTAAGAGCTGCTAACCCAAAACCATCTTCAGATATTCCTCAAGCTGCCTAATTGATGCCCATGACAACCATTTACCCCAATCATCAGCTCCAAGAATTCAAAGATCTCTTAGCGCTTTCTAGTTTGCCGCAGACAACTAAGTCTGCTCTAGAGCAAAAAGTAAAACAAGGAGAATTAACGAACACACTCTTTACCAGAGTATTAGACCTTCTGCATGAGGAGGATAAAATAGACAAAGAAATCCAAGCCCGACTACAAACAATGGCCAACTTTGATGCAGACAAATACTGGAGCGACCTACAGCAAATAGTGGAGGCAGAAGCAGAAAAGCTGATGAGGAACTAATAGGGCTCACAATTCGGAATTCGGAGAGCGGAATTCGGAATTGAAAAGGTGAGACTGAAGAGGGAAGAAAGGAAGTGAAACAAGAACCCAGGTTCACCCGATCCCATTATTCATCCTGCTTGTTAAAAGAGAAAGTCAAATTGGTTGTCGGTAAGGAGTGTTGGT
>CAZEGN010000010.1:0-39134 GCA_964512325.1 uncultured Candidatus Peribacteria bacterium | reverse complement strand
TTGAGTTTAGACGCTCAAATAATAACTTCCCCCAACCTTTCCGTTAATTTAACCGAATTTTGAATTTTTAATTTTGAATTTCAAATTCCTCTGCTATTCTTTACTTGCTTTACTAAGTATACTTTTATGTCATCTCATTGGCGCAAGTTGTTATTAGTAGCTGTAGTCGTATCACTTCAGCTAATTTCATTCGTGCCTATTAGCCAAGCAAAAACGTTTGCTGACGTGAATACGAATGATTGGTTTTATCCTTATACTGAACAACTTGCGACTGCAGGGATTATTTCAAAAAATGCCAACTACTATCCCTTTCAATCGCTTACCCGTGCCGAGTTAGCAAAGATGGCTATAGAAAGTGCGAAGTATCAAAGACTGCTCACTGTTTCCGCATCACAGCAATCAAGTTTTTGTGATGTAAATACAAATGATTGGGCTCTCCCCTATGTCGAGACCCTGTACCGAAGGAATGTGGTCCAGGGCAGTAACGGTAGTTGTTCCTATGGGAGAAACTTTTTGCCCTACGCTAAAGTGACTCGAGCTGAAGCAATTAAAATACTTCTTGGTATTTACGGTATACCGATGCAAGGTAGCAACCGTTTCGCTGATGTGGCCATAGGCAGCTGGTACGAACCATACATCGCTACTGCGACCAGCATTGGTTTAGTAAATGGCTATAACAGCTCTCAATTTGGTCCCAATGCTTTTCTCACCCGTGCTGAAATGAGCAAAATCATCGTTAAGCTTACTGAATATGCTAGCGCACATCCGAGTGAACTTCATGTCCCCGCCGAACCAAGTAGTAGCTCACGCAATAATGATCGTGACCGAAATGATGATACCAATACTACGCCAACGCCAACTCCCACAACTACAGCAACACCTACAGTTTCAGCCTCTCCTACACCGACAGCCCCTCACTCCACAGCAAGGTTCCCCGCAGGTGCAATCACTTTTTATGCCTTGGGTGATAGTTTAACTGAAGGTGAAAACGATGAAACTAACATGGGTGGTTACCCACCCCGCTTGCAAAGCAAAATTGAGGCTGTGAGACCTGGATCACGTGTTATCAGTCTCGGATCTTCAGGAAATGATTCATCAAATGTCGCACAAAACCAAGTACCAAACGCTCTCCATGGTGATGCTGACGCCGCTTTGGTGCTGATTGGCAGCAATGACATGTGGAATGACTGCTGGAATGAAGGCAATGACACATCTGCTGGCACAATTAGCCAATACGAGGAGAATATGGAAAGCATTATGTCTCGACTCTCACAGGCAGGTATAAAAATATTCGTTGGCTTGGTTGATGATCAATCTCGTCGTCCTGACGCTGAAAACATCTGTACATCTAGTGCTGGTCGCACCCGCATGTCACGAATTGCAACTTCTTTTAATACTATTATCCGTAGCAAAGCTAGCCGCTATAATGCGACTATCGTTGATTTTTACAGTAGCACCATTTTTACTAATTCAGCTACTCTTTCTGATGATGGCAATCATCCTAATGCTGCTGGCTATGAAGCAATGGCGAGACTATGGTTTAATGCAATATCAGCACAGCTTTGAGCAATTATGAATTATAGATTATTGATTATAAATTAGCAGCGGGAATACATTAAAATAATTTTCCACTCGCTTCTTCACCCTTCGTCCAATCTATAATCCATAATTCACAATCTATCATTTAAACTTCCCCCATGCTCCCTTCTGACCTTGCCAAGAAACTTGCTCATCAAGCGGGCACAATGATTCGGCAAAACTTTTCACGAGCAATGACGAAACAATGGAAAGCTGATCACACCCCAGTCACTGCCACCGATCTTGCTATTAATACCTTAGTACTCACTGAAATCGAAAAGCATTTCCCCGACCATAGCATTTTGGCTGAAGAAGAAAGTAAGATTAAACCAAGTGAGTTTGTTTGGGTGTGTGATCCAATTGATGGCACCACTCCATTTTCTCATGGCATTCCCACCTGTGTATTTTCCCTTGCTTTAGTTCATCATGGACACAGCATACTCAGTGTCATTTACGATCCCTTTGTAGATCGTTTATTTTTTGCTGAAAAAGGCCGAGGTGCATATCTCAATGATCAAAAAATCAGCGTCAATTCAAATACACTTCATGATCGCAATCTCATTGGTATAGTCCCCTCACGCCGGCATGAAGGGTTTATTATTAAGATGTTGCAATATTGTCGTACGCATAATATCAATGTGGTCAGTCTTGGTTCTACTATTTATATGGGCATGCTCGTCGCCAGTGGAGAACTCAGCGCCAGCATTTTTGCTGGCCGCAAAGCCCATGACTCAGCAGCCTTAAAAGTGCTGATTGATGAAGCTGGTGGCACCATGACTAGTCTCTTTGGTGAAGAACAAAAGTATGACGGTGATGTGAATGGGCATTTAATTACTAATGGCCCACTACATGCAGACTTTCTGCATGCTATCAAAGCAGCAACACAGGAGAACAAAAATTAGCACCAAGCGCAGAGATGAGAATAATAGAAATCTAAACTTGTATCATTGCGTGTGGCTTACCCGGCAAAATCCCTCCACGAAAGTCGGGATGACAGAAAAGACGAGGAATGAAAAAAGTGGGATTAGGAAAAGAAGTGGGAGGAAAACAGGAAGATGAATTTAAAAAGGGACGCAGCGTGAAGAGAAAGGGAAAAAGACGAGAAAGTCACATTTCCCTTGAGCAAGCGCTCTTTTCTCCTCCTCTCCCCTTTGCCTTACACCCCAATTCTTCCTGCTGTTTGTCTTATCAATTTTTGATCACCAGATTTACCATTTTGCCTGGAACGTAAATTTCTTTAACCATTTCTCCTGTCTCTAGCCACTTGCTAATTGCTGGTGAAGCTTTTGCCAGAGCCAAAATGTCAGCTTGAGCAATATTGGCCGCTACGCGCAGTACATCGCGCACCTTACCATTAATCTGCACAGGAATTTCGATAGTGTCTTCAATGAGCATCTGGTCATCATATTCAGGCCAGGTAGCTTGAACTAAAAATCCCTTATTACCGATTTTCTCCCATAGCTCCTCCGTGAGATGCGGTGCGAAAGGAGATAGTAATTTTAGCAAAGTCTCAACATATACTCGTGCTAACTCCTTCTTTTCAGTTAAAGCATTGGTGAAAATCATCATTTGGCTAATCGCCGTGTTGAATGAAAGCTGCATAATGTCCTCTCCTACCTTTTTGACTGTCTTATGCATTAACACTGTAAGCGCATTGTCTTCAGTGCCATTCAGAGGCTTATCCGCCAAGCGCCATACTTTCTGTAAAAAGCGGTAGGTACCCTCAATTGAGCTTGTGCTCCAAGGTTTCATTTCCGTAAATGGCCCCATAAACATCTCATAGAGACGGAATGTATCAGCACCATATTCGGCAATTACAGTATCAGGATTTACCACATTGCCTCGTGATTTGCTCATTTTTTGGCTATTTTCTCCCAAGATTAATCCTTGATGTCGTAAAGCTAAAAAAGGCTCACTATTAGGCACAACACCAATATCATAGAGAAACATATTCCAGAAACGTGCATATAACAAATGTAGCACGGCATGCTCAGAGCCACCAATATACATATCCACCTGTCCCCAATGATCAAGCAATTTGCGATCGGCTATTGCCTGCTCATTTTTAGGATCGATAAAACGTAAAAAGTACCAGCATGAACCTGCCCACTGCGGCATGGTATTCGTTTCCCTTTTTGCCGCTTCACCACATTCTGGACAAGTAGTATTTACCCATTCAGTAATCGCAGCTAATGGAGACTCGCCAGTACCGGTAGGTTCATATTTCTCAACCTCTGGCAATAATAATGGCAATTGCTCTTCCGGCACCGCTACAGGACCACATGTAGGACAATGGACAATTGGAATTGGTTCTCCCCAATAACGTTGTCTGGAGAAGACCCAATCGTGCAGACGGTAATTTACTTTCTTGATTGCAAATCCACCCCGCTCTCCAATCTCAATCGCCTTTTGCTTCGCCTCAGCAGTATTGAGACCCGTCAATGGACCGGATTGTGCAGCAATTCCTGCTTCAATGAAAGGCAATCCAACTGTGCCATCGATAGTATTGGCAGGTGTCACTACCGCCTTAATTGGCAAATCATATTTTTGGGCAAAGGCATAGTCTCTTTCATCATGGGCCGGTACTGCCATCACCGCGCCAGTACCATAATGCCCGAGCACATAATCAGCAATCCAAATTGGAACATATTCATTAGTATAAGGATTCTTGGCGAAGCTTCCGGTAAAGACACCTGACTTGTCTTTATTTAAATCAGTACGCTCCAAATCGCTTTTTTTCTTTGTGTCCTCTAAATAGCTCTCTACAGCAGCTTGGTGCTCAGCAGTAACTAAAGTCTGAACCAAAGGATGCTCTGGCGCCAGAACTAAGTAAGTACAGCCAAAAATTGTGTCCACTCGGGTAGTAAATACAGTAATTTTTTCTGGACTATTTTCAATAGCAAATTGAATTTCGGTCCCCTCACTACGACCAATCCAATTCTCTTGAGCGACACGTGTCTTTTCTGGCCAGTCAACATGTTTTAAACCATCCAATAAGCGATCAGCATACTTGGTAATGCGCAAAATCCATTGCCGCAAGTTTTTTCTCTCTACCACAGATTGGCAGCGATCACACAAACCATCTACTACTTCTTCATTCGCCAAGCCCGTTTTACAACTAGGACACCAGTTAATCGGCATCTCTGCTTCATAAGCTAAGCCCTTCTTAAATAGTTGTACAAAAATCCATTGCGTCCATTTGTAATAACTGGGATCTACAGTGCTAAGTTCCTTTTCCCAATCATAAGAAAAACCAAAGCTTTCCAGCTGACGGTGAAAGTTGGCAATATTCTGCAGCGTAATCTCACGGGGATGAGTTCCTGTTTTGATGGCATAATTCTCAGCTGGTAAACCAAAAGCATCCCAACCCATTGGATGCAAAACATCACACCCAGTCATGCGTTTATAACGAGCAATAATATCCGAGCCGATATAGCCTAAGGGGTGTCCCACATGCAAACCCGCTCCAGAAGGATACGGGAACATGTCGAGCACATAGTACTTAGGCTTAGCAAAATCATTTTGCGTGCGATACACCTTGGCCTCATTCCAGCGCGAGCGCCACTTCGCTTCTATAGCTTGAAAATCAAATGACATAATAGTGTCTAAATCGTCAGCATGATAGCAAAACAATTGGCAATTCGGAATTCGCAGTTCGCAATTCGGAATGAAACAGGAGAAGAGAGGCTGGATTCAAAGAAACAGGTATTCATCTCCTTCTCTCACTGTCATTTCGAGCAAAGCGGAGCGACGACGCCTGCCCTGAGCACTGTCGAATGGGAGAAATCTTGCCGTTTGCCGTCCAATACTCCCTGAACTTCTATCGTTGCCTAGAGCTTACACCATCAAGATCCCTCCACGGAAGTCGGGATAAAAAAAAGAGAAAGGGGTGACAATCAGGATTCGGCATGAAACGCTGTGCAGGAGGCCTAGAGTAAGAGATGTCTCAGAGTATATCTTACTTTACACTAAAGTTTCTGTACTGAGACCAAATCCCAACTTTACCATTGACATCAACCGCACGAACACGGAAGCGATAATCCTGGTTTTGAGGCAAGTCTTCTGCTTGTAGCGAGGTATTTAAAGTAGTGTAGGTACTGGTAGGCCAAGTGTGACTGGGACCGTGACAAAGACGGCAGCCAAGTTCAACTTCGTACTTAAGAGCTTCATCTAATGGCTCCCAAGCTAACTCTACCTTCTCAGGATTATTGAGAGTTTCATTGTTTGCTGGCATTAGCACTTGTGGTGGAATAAGCGCAAAGTCACGCTTGCGAGCATTCACATAAATTACCGGGCGAGTGTCATAGCTAAAATAACGATATTGTGACCATGGTCCAACTAATCCTGTACTGGTTACCCCTCGTACTCGTACCCGATACGTACCATCATGTGCTAGCGCTGGTGTAATCCAATGAGTATAGTAGTGAACTTTCTTTACTACCTTCATTTCCCAAGGAGATTTAGCACCGCACCCCATACAGGAGAGCTCAACCTCATAATCTGTAGCATCGCTAACTTTCTCCCAACCGATGCCAATATTGCGGGGCATAAGTTGCAAAATTTGATTCTCTTTAGGAGACAAAATATTCCCTGCCGCCAAATAGTCAGCCTGATTATCATCCACTACTGTTACCTGTGTACTTGATTCTAAAACGTTAGCTGCAGCCTTTGCATCGAGAAAGTGGAATGAAGTAAGAGGAATAGCAAGCGCAACCAAAGCACCAATGACAATTTTTTTCATAAAATTAAATGAGGGTTGAATTGTTGCATATCAATCAGCCTTTGACAAGAGAGCAAAAACATTGGTTTATATATAGGCTATTGGAATTATCGATTATCAATTATAAATTACTGATTGAAGAAATTGACTATATGCAAAGATTTTATGTTCCTTCTCTCAAGCTTAACCAGCAAATTGCAATTGAAAAGCGCGAACTCCCAGAGTTATGGCATCAGATAAAAAATGTCATGAGGCTTGAAGTTGAGGATGCTGTTTCATTATTTAATTTAGGATCATCTGATCATTACTACAAAATCATCAGCATGGATAAAAACACCATTAGTCTCCAATTAATGGAGCTTGGTTCCAGTAACACTGAATTGCCTTTCGAGTTAGTGCTAGCTCAGGCCCTTCCTCAAAAAGCTGAAAAGTGGGAATGGATACTACAAAAGGGCACCGAGCTGGGGGTAACCACCTTTATACCGCTCACCACAACTCGTACTCAGCGTAAACAACTTCCCAAAGATGAAAGAATGGAGAAAATCATCGTGGAAGCCGCAGAACAATCAGGGCGAAACAATGTACCAACGATTACCACGGTGCAAACATTAAGTGAGTTCGCTATCAGTCCAGCACAAACTTTTTTCGCTAGTCTTAGTAGCACCACTCCCCTCTTGCAACAATTGAAACCCGGCTCAAACTTTTCACGTGTGATTATTATCATCGGGCCCGAAGGGGGCTTCACCAAAGAAGAAGAAGCGGCGCTTATTAACAAAGGGGCTTGCTCTTATTCTCTCGGCAAAAGAACATTACGCCTAGAAACTGCCGCTATTGTGAGCCTGGGCCAAGTGGGAACGGCATTTTAACGAAAAAAGTGCTGGACCCCAAGTGGGCTTCCGCACTGTGAATTGATTATGCTTGATGTTTGACAATCAAGATTAGCAGTCTATAATAGAGAGTGCTAATTAAATTTGTATGAACGTAGAAAAACTCACCAACAAAGCTCGTGAGGCTATACAAGAAATGCAATTGTTAGCTGAGAGCAATCAAAATCAAATGGCAACGCCTCTTCATTTGCTGCTTGCATTGGTACAGCAGCAAGGTGGAATTGTACCTACTGTTTTAAAAAATCTAGAAATAGACACCGCTAGTTTTATAAAACAAGTGCAAAGCAAAATTGATGAGTACCCAAAAGTTAATGGTAGCATCCAGACCTATATCGCCCCCGAATTCA
Source organism: uncultured Candidatus Peribacteria bacterium (assembly GCA_964512325.1). Lineage (GTDB taxonomy): Bacteria > Patescibacteriota > Gracilibacteria > RBG-16-42-10 > RBG-16-42-10 > JACQZO01. The sequence goes on along the minus strand of CAZEGN010000010.1, from coordinate 31,602 downwards.
AGCAAGTTTTCTCTAGCGCTGAATCTGAAGCTGGGAAATTGCGCGATGATTATATTTCCACTGAGCACCTTTTTTTGGCACTGTTACATGTAAAAAGTGATGCACAGAGTCTGCTCAACCAAATGACAATTACCTATGAGAATAGTTTACAGGCGCTAGCAAAAGTTCGTGGCAGCAGCAAAGTGTCTGACCCTGATCCAGAAGGCAAATACCAAGCATTAGAAAAATATACTATTAATCTTACCGCTCAAGCACAAGCCGGAAAAATTGACCCTGTCATTGGTCGCGATGATGAAATTCGGCGTGTTATGCAAATTTTGTCCCGACGCACTAAAAACAATCCTGTATTAGTCGGTGAACCAGGTGTTGGTAAAACTGCTATCGCAGAAGGACTAGCACGGCGTATTGTGGCCGGAGATGTTCCTGAAAGCTTACGCTCACGCCAGCTACTCTCTTTAGATATGGGCGCACTAGTCGCTGGCACAAAATATCGCGGCGAATTTGAAGATAGGCTCAAAGCGATAATTAAAGAGATTGAATCCAAAGATGATGTCATTTTATTCATCGATGAATTGCATCTCATCATTGGAGCAGGCAAAACCGACGGTGCGATGGATGCTGGCAATTTGCTTAAACCAGCACTGGCTCGAGGACAATTAAGAACAATCGGCGCTACAACCTTAAAAGAATATCGCCAGTATATTGAAAAAGACGCCGCTTTGGAACGTCGATTTCAACCAGTAAGTGTGAGTGAACCAAGCATTGAAGATGCAATTTCAATTTTGCGCGGTATCAAAGAAAAGTATGAAGTTCATCATGGTGTACGCATCAAAGACAGCGCCATTGTGGCCGCAGTTCATTTATCTAAACGCTATATCACTGATCGCTTTTTGCCAGACAAGGCAATTGACCTGATTGACGAGGCTACATCTATGCTGCGCATGGAGATTGATAGCAAACCACAAAGCCTAGATTCGCTTGAGCGAAAAATGATGCAGTTAGAAATTGAGAAAGAAGCACTAAAAAAAGAAAATGACACTGCCAGCAAAGAACGGCTAGACCAACTTGGAAAAGAGCTAGCTGACTTAAAGGAACAAGCCACCTCAATCGAATTGAAATGGCGGGAAGAGAAAGACATCATCACTACCATTCGCAGCAAAAAAAGCGAAATTGACAAAATGCGACTAGAAGAAGAGCAAGCAGAACGCGCTTCAGATTTGCAAAGAGTAGCCGAAATTCGCTATGGCATTTTGCCCAAGCTCAATCAAGAAATGACGGTAGCGGAACAACGTTTGGCAAAGTTGCAAAAAGAAGGCCACCTGCTTAAAGAGGAAGTCAGTGAGGAGGATATTGCTGCCATAGTACATCGTTGGACAGGAATTCCAGTAACAAAAATGCTCAGCACCGATGCTGATAAGCTAGCCCAGTTGGAAGATGAATTAGCAAAAAGAGTAATTGGCCAAAAAGCTGCTATTAGTGCCCTAGCTAATACTATTCGCCGCGCACGTTCCGGCATTCAGGAAGAAAATCGTCCACTAGGCTCCTTTATCTTTATGGGACCGACTGGGGTAGGCAAAACTGAACTGGCAAAAGCATTAGCCGCGACTGTCTTTCATGACGAGGCCGCCCTGGTACGGATTGATATGAGTGAATATATGGAAAAACACAGTGTTGCCCGTCTCATTGGTTCCCCTCCTGGATATATTGGCTATGAAGAAGGCGGCCAATTAACTGAAGCTATTCGCCGTCGCCCCTTCAGCGTCATTCTTTTTGATGAAATTGAAAAAGCTCATCCAGAAGTATTCAATATTTTCCTCCAAATTCTCGATGATGGTCGTTTAACTGATAGCAAAGGACGCACAGTCGACTTCAAAAACACCGTCATCATTATGACTACCAACTTGGGTAGTGATATTATCCAAAAATTAGCCAAGAAACCAAAAGAGCAGGAGCAAGCATTACAAGAAATATTACGTAGCAGTTTCAAACCTGAGTTTTTAAATCGTATCGATGAAATTATTACCTTCTCCACTTTAAGTGAGAAAGAAATTCAGCAAATTGTAGAATTACAAATTCAAAAAGTCAGTGAAAGACTGAAGAAACAAAATATTCAGCTCAGCATTAGCACGATTGCCAAAAAGTTCTTGGGCAATGCAGGCTTTGATCCAGTTTACGGAGCACGTCCTCTCAAACGCGTCATTCAGAAACAAATTCTCGACAAGCTTGCTTTGGAAATTGTGCGCGGTACAATTAAGCCTGGCGATGAAGTAAACGTAGATTACGTTTCTGATCAAATCACCTTTGATACTACCCATCATGGACAATCGTAAACTTAGTATTCTCAAGGCTATCATTGAAACATTTATTAAGGCCGGTGGACCAGTAGGCTCACAAGCCCTACTAGAAGAGTTCGACTTTCCAGTGAGTCCAGCCACGATTCGTAATGACATGATGCTCCTCGAAAAAGCAGGTCTCATTTTTCAGCCTCATACTTCAGCAGGACGTGTGCCCACTGAAAAGGGCTTACGCTTTTTTGTAGATGAGATAATGGATAAATCCCATATTCACCTACCTCAATCCTATGTCAATAAATTAGCACAGGTACAACATATGGAGGCGCAGATTGCTAGCCAGAAGGCTGAAAGAGCTATTTATACTGCGGTGGGTATTCTTTCTAAAATTAGTGATGAGGTGAGCTTTGCCACTCTTCCTTGGCTTGGTGAAACTTACTATTTAGGACTAGCCAATGCTTTACGCAAACCCGAATTTGCCGATAGTGCTCGCTTTAGTACCGTGGTAGAAGTACTTGAAGATCAAGACCACTTCTTAGAACTTTTGAATCAGCTAGACCTCTCCCAAGATGTCACGGTGTTAATAGGTAAAGAAAATATTGTTGAGGCAATTCAGGGTTGCTCTTTACTAGCAACTCGATATTATCTGAGCGAAGAATTTCAAGGTAGCATTGGCATTTTAGGAACATTGCGCATGAATTACCCACGCAATGTGTCTGCGCTCACTGCAGTACGTAATGATTTGGACAAAACTTTTATTTAAACCTCCCCCTCTATGTTTGATCAAGAAACACCTATAAACATTAACTTTGATGAGCAGCCTCAAGACCAAAACTCTGCTAACACTTCAGCGAATAGTACACAAGCCGGAGCAACAATTGCACCTGAACTAGAAAACTTGCAACAAGAGATAGCGCAACTTAAAGACAGCCTAGCCCGCACCCAAGCTGACTTTGCCAATTTTCGCCGTCGCCAAAGCTTAGAATTAGAAAGCACAATTAAATATGCCAATGGCCAATGTATTCAAGAACTACTCCCTACTATAGACAATTTGCATCGTGCTTTTTTGCATACACCCGAGGAGCTTAAAAATAATCAATGGGTCAGTGGCATATTAGCTATTGAAAAACAATTTCTTCAGACTTTAGAAAAACTTGGACTCAAAAAAATTGAAACTGTGGGCAAAATAGCCGATCCAACATTTCATGAAATAATTGGCGTTGTTGACCAACCAGATACTGAAAGCGACACCATTGTTGATGAACTAGAGGCAGGCTATATGCTACATGACAAAGTATTACGTCCTGCGAAAGTAAGAACACAAAAAAATAAGTAATCTCTAGACTCCAAGTCCCCTTTTCCCATTCCACCGTCCTTTTTTCATCCCGACTGCTGTGGAAGGATCCTGCCGTTGTAAGCTCAAGGCAACGATAGCGGTTCATGTCGCAGTGGGCGGTAAACGGCAAGATCTTTCGGCAAGCTCAAGATGACAAAGAAAGAAGATGATCTGCCCCTTTGAGCTATCCCTCTCTTCTCCTCTTCTCCACTCTTTGTCTTTCAATTCCGAGTCCTGTGGTGAATTTTTCGAATCCATGCGACCTGCTAATTACGAATTGCGAATTGTGAATTCTCCCCCTCTTCTTCTTCAAAATTATTCCCCTCCCCCTGTTTGACAATCCAGATTAGCAGTCTATAATAGAGAGTGCTAAGTGATGCATTTAATAAAACTTACTATGTCTAAAATTATTGGTATAGATCTTGGAACAACCAACTCTTGTGTGGCAGTAATGGAAGGTGGACAAACTACTGTTATTCCGAACAGTGAAGGTATGCGTACTACCCCATCTGTGGTGGCACGTAAAGGAGGGAAGAAAGATGATGATCAATTGCTGGTAGGAATTTTAGCGAAACGCCAAGCAGTAACCAATCCTAAGAACACCATTTACTCAGCCAAGCGCTTCATTGGACGCCAGTTCAAAGAGGTTGGCGATGAAATGAAAACAGTTCCTTATGAATTTGTAGAAGGAAAGAACGGTGAGGTGGATATTATGTTTGATGGAAAAGCACGCAAGCCAGCAGAAATCAGTGCTATGGTTTTACAAAAACTGAAACGCGATGCTGAACATTATCTAGGCCACCCTATCACTGAAGCAGTGATTACAGTTCCTGCTTATTTTAATGATTCGCAACGCCAAGCAACCAAGGATGCTGGAAAAATTGCTGGCTTGGATGTAAAGCGCATCATTAATGAACCAACCGCTGCTGCTCTTGCCTATGGCCTTGATAAGAAAAAAGATGGAAAAGTAGCGGTATATGACTTTGGTGGAGGTACATTTGACGTATCTATCCTGGAACTAAGCGAAGGCGTGTTTGAAGTGCTTTCTACCAATGGTGACACCCATCTAGGTGGTGATGACTTGGACAATGCAATTGTGCAATGGTTAGTACAAGAATTCAAAAAAGATCAGGGCATTGATTTAAGTAAGGATGACATTGCATTGCAACGCTTGCGTGAGAGCGCTGAGAAAGCAAAAATTGAGCTTTCTTCAAGTGTAGAGACTGAGATTAATTTGCCTTTTATTACCGCAGATTCCAGTGGTCCTAAACATCTCACTTTGACACTTAGTCGTAGCAAGCTCAATGAACTTGCCAAGCCTTTGATTGATCGAACTGAAGGACCTTGTCGCAACGCAATCAAAGATGCTGGGATAAAAGTAGAGGAGATTGATGAAGTTATTTTAGTGGGAGGTCAAACTCGCATGCCTGCAATTATTCAGAAAGTAGAAGAGATTTTCAAAAAGAAGCCTTCAGCCGGCATTAATCCTGACGAGGTAGTGGCAATTGGAGCCGCTATTCAAGGTGGTGTACTGCAAGGCGATGTGAAAGACGTTTTGCTATTGGATGTAACACCATTGAGCCTCGGTCTTGAGACTATGGGTGGTGTAGCCACAAAACTGATTGAAAGAAACACAACTATCCCTACTTCAAAGTCACAAGTATTTTCAACTGCAAGTGATAATCAGCCTTCAGTTGAAATTCATGTAGTGCAGGGTGATCGTGAAATGGCCAAGGATAATAAATCTCTAGGCAGATTTATCCTTGATGGCATTGCTCCAGCACCACGCGGCGTGCCTCAAATTGAAGTAAAATTCGACATTGATGCCAATGGAATTCTGCATGTCTCTGCGAAAGATAAAGGCACAGGCCGTGAGCAAAATATTACCATCCAAGGATCTAGTGGTCTGAGTAAGGAAGAAATTGAGAAGATGCAGAAAGAAGCTGAAATGTATGCAGAAGAAGACAAGAAAAAACGTGAGAAGGCAGAAGCACGCAATATGGCGGAAACACTTATTCATAGCACTGAACAAGCTTTCCATAAGGCTGGTGAGAAAATAACCGCTGATGAAAAGAAACCCGTAGAATCAGCAATTAGCGATCTCAAGGAAGTGCTTGCTAAAGAGGAATCCACTACCGAAGACATCACCAAAGCCACTGAAAAGCTCTCTGACGAAGCACAAAAAATTGGTAGCAAACTCTACGAAGCGGCAAAGGACGAACCAAAAACAGATGGTGATAAGAAGGACAATGTGGTTGAAGGGGAAGTGGTAAAAGATGACAAAGAAGGGAAAGAATAATATCAATACCTTGTAGTAATAGTCGTGACTTTATTTTTTACTTATTACTCATATGACGGAGCCAATCACAGACAACACTCAACCTCAAATTGCTCAAGAATCTAAAAAAGTACGCCTTGGCACAGCCATTACTGTCGTGGCAGTAGTAAGCACAGTATTCGCCAGCGGAGCATTCTATGCCGGCACGCTACTCTCACCTGCTCCTGCCAGTGCCACTCCTCAAGTGGCACTTTTCACGCCCAATAACGCACTAAATGTAGCCAGTACGGTTTTAAGTGGTGATGAAGCAACCACTATTAGTGCTATTAAAAAGGTGCAGCCAGCAGTAGTAAGCATCGTAATCAAAAAAAGTGTCAGCTCTTTGAACCAGCAGAGAAATAACAATTTCTTCTTCATTGACCCTTTCACCGGCAAACGTTTAGAGATTGATCCTGAGGACAGCCCTAGCAGTGACAATAGTACACAACAGCGAGAAGTTGGTGGTGGTACAGGTTTTATCATTAGTGGTGATGGCTATATCATTACCAATCGCCATGTAGTGAGTGATACCAATGCCAGTTATTCTGTTTTTATGAATGATGGTACGGAGTATCAGGCAAAACTGCTCGACACAGATCCGCTGAATGACCTTGGTGTATTAAAAATTGAGGGCAACAATTTGCCTTCAGTTGAGCTGGGTGATTCTAGCCGATTAGAAATTGGACAAACTGCAATTGCTATCGGTAACAGCCTCAATGAATATCGCCAGACAGTAAGCAAAGGAATTATCAGTGGACTCAATCGTACTATTGTTGCCTCTGATCGGACTGGGCGCAATCGTGAGTCACTTGATGGTGTGATCCAAACTGACGCTGCTATTAATCCTGGTAACAGCGGTGGACCATTGATTGACCTTAATGGTCAAGTGATTGGCATTAATACCGCGATTGATCAATCTGGCCAATCAATCGGTTTTGCACTGCCGATTAATGATGCCAAGTTTATTGTTGACAGCTTAAAAACCAGCGGCAAAATTGTCCGTCCGCAATTAGGCGTCCGCTATATGATGCTTACTCCTGCCATTGCAAAAGCAAATAATATCAATGTACAAAATGGCGCCCTGGTACTGCGCGGTGATACTCAAGATGATTTAGCAGTCATTCCTGGTAGCCCTGCCGACAAAGCTGGTATTGTGGAAAACGATATTATTTTAGAAATTAATGGGCAAAAATTGGACGAAAAAAATACTTTAGCTAAAGTGATACAGAAATTTAAACCTGGCGAAACTGTCACGCTCAAAGTTTCTCATCGCGGAGAAGTAAAAGATTATTCTCTCACTCTCACTGAGCAGTCGCCCAGAAACTAACAACAACCATGGCGCAAGATTTATATGAGACTCTCGGCGTAGCACGTAATGCATCAGCTGAAGAGATCAAAAAGGCATATCGAAAATTAGCGAAAGAATGGCATCCTGACAAACACAAAGGTGATGCCGCAGCGGAAGAAAAATTCAAAGCAATTAACAATGCTTATGAGGTCTTGAGTGATGCTCAAAAAAGAGCGCAATACGATCAATTTGGATCAACCGATGGTTTTCAAGGTGGAGGTGACTATAGCCAATATGGAGGTTTCGGTGGAGGTTTCAATGTCAATGATATTTTTGAGACTTTTTTTGGAGGCGGAGGAGGAATGGGCTTCGGCGGGCAGGCACAAACTCAACAAGGGCGTGACCTTGAAATGAGAATTGCAATTACATTTGAAGAGGCCTGTTTTGGTACTGACAAAGATATCGTGCTTACAAGACTTGCTGCTTGTGACCGCTGTCATGGTTCTGGTGGTGAGCCAGATAGCAAAGTTGAAACTTGTGGCACCTGTAATGGTGCGGGTCAAGTGCGCCGCGTGCAAAATACTATTTTAGGTCAGGTCATGACCACACAGCCCTGTCATGATTGTGGCGGCTCGGGCAAAAAAATCAGTGTGCGCTGCAAAGAATGCCAAGGCGAGGGCCGGAAACGCAAACAAGAAACGATCACTATTCATGTTCCAGCTGGTATAGACACTGGTGAAAGTTTACGCATGCGCGGCTTCGGTGAAGCAAGTCGTTTTGCTAAAGACACTGGAGACCTTTATTTGCATGTCGAAGTAAGTCCTAGCCAAGAATTTTCACGCAAAGGCTACGATATTTACTCTGATTACACCTTGCCCATAACCACTGCGGTTCTAGGGAAAAATGTAGATATTAAAACAATTCACGGCATTACCGTATTAAAGATACCCGCAGGAACTCAACCTGGCACGATCATGAAGATTAAAAGCCAGGGAATACACACAAAACAGGGACAACAAGGAAATCATTACGTTAATTTACATATTGCCGTACCAAGCAAATTAAGCGCTGAAGAGAAAAAGCTATACGAAGAATTAGCTTCCTTAGAAGCAGCGCCAAAGAAAAAAGGCATTTTTGGTTAAAGAAAACTTGCGTTTGAAGGCAATCATTATTAATATCACGCCGCAAATAGTATTTGGGACGGTAGCTCAGTCGGTAGAGCAACAGCCTTTTAAGCTGACGGTCGCGGGTTCGATTCCCGCCCGTCCCACCAACGAGCACATGTGCTCGTCTTATCCTCATCCTTATCCTCCTAACACCTTTTCCCTAGAAAAGGCTGTTTTTCAGTGCTCGAAGGATAAGTATCAGGGTAAGGATATTGATTTAAGAGACTTAGGTTGAAGGTAGTAATAGGATTTATGAACTGCGGGCACAAAAAAAGCAGTGAGGGAAAAACTCCTCACTGCTCTTTATCTGTATAACCTCTTAATAAACAGGTCCATTACCATTTCCGCCAATACCAACTGTCGCAGCATGATTAGGATTGCCGTTACGGTGATTATTTGCGCCGTGTCGTGAGGCACCATGCTGAGTAGTACCACGTCTTACTGGTTCTGTTGCTTGTGCTGGTACTGCCGGAGTTTGTGCTTCTGGCCCTGCTATTGTCCAACCTAAACTTGGCGATATTTGGTCAGCGTCTGTAACACTTAAGTCCCCAGGAACAGCGGTGGTAGAAAACACTTGGCTTGTCCCGCCGACAACAGTTGTCAAAACTGCATTATAACGAGTAATAATAGCTTGTGTCTGTCGCAAACTAGCTTTCTCTGCCTCAGTTAAATTTAGACCATCTGTGCGCAGTATTTCGTCAATTTTGTTACCAGCTGTTGCCAGGTTATTCTGAGCCAACACGAGTCTAATAATCACTCCTCTGTTTTGCTCAGGAACATTAGAAAATCTCAGCTCACCAGATAAATCAACCCGTCTTGCAGTATACTGCAAGTATGTTTGTTCTGGTCCCAAGTCCCCGATATCCTTATCGAAAAGATCATTGATCACTTGTCTAGCTACTCCCCAAGAACGTTTCACTTCACCATCAGCCAAAGCACGGGCATACACTACATCTGAGTTTCTTTGATAATCAGTCAGTGCACGAGCATGGCTAGCTCTAATATTAGCCACATCTGATTTAGATTTATGAAACACTACCATACTGCATCCTACAGCAGCAGCAACCATAACTGCTACCGATGAAAGAATAAACTTGACCTCATCTCGGTAAAGCCTTTTAAGTCGATCTTTGAGAGCCTCGAGCTCACGCTCTCTTTCCACTAACTGCTCATTTACTACAACATCTGGATTAGCATTGAACATACTTAACTCACCTACCGAAGCAGCAGGTACAGGTGGGACAGGGCTTGGTCTGCTCTCTGCTGTAATAACCGGAGCTGCTGGTTGAGCGGGTACAGGGCTTAGCCTTGCCTGTGGCGCTGGAGTCGCTGGCACGGGAGACCGCTGCGGCAAAGGAGGAACAGCAGGAGCTGGTCGTGGACTTGCCCCTGAATTACCTCCCTCTAACAATGCGGCTGGTGAACGATTAGCCATATTTAATTTTTAAAACTTAAGCTTCAATAATAAAACAAAAAATGCATTTGTCAATATCAGTACTACAGTTCTATTGTAGCTATTTGTAAAAACTATGCAATTTAAACTCTTACACCTAACTTTCTCAATTCAAGCCGCTAAATCAGCTATTCTGCTAGAAACTGCTGTATTCGCTCAGCGACAATTTGCTCCTGCCCACGAAAAGAATGCTTTGCGCCTGGAAGCAACATGTATTCACCTTTTTGCATTTGCCCCATCAGTTCATGGAGCACAGCAGCATAATTTCCTTTTTGGTGAACTGCTAGATATTCATCCTCTGCACCAACAATTACCAATATAGGCAAATTAACACTTTGCAAAAATTTGGACTGGTATGGCTTTCGATAAAAACTAAATATCTGATTAAATTGATCATCTTTATACCAAGAAAGAAAAGTCTGATAGCTTAAAGTATTACTCCGCCATTGTGCGGGAATAGTTTCCTCTCCCCTGCCTTCCGCCACCATCTGCTCGGCTATTTGCTTTAGCTCTTTCCAATTTTGATTTTGAAAGACAAGCCAGCCTTCTTTATCAAAAGGTGCTAATAGCACCACCCTAGCCACCACATCTTTATGCACACCTTCCATTAAATATCTTATCAGCTTAAAAGTAGCCAAAGAATGCCCTTGCAGCACCACTTTAGTGTAGCCCTGAGTTAATGCGAAATTCACCCAGGCATCAATGTCCAAGTAGGCCTCTTCGAGCAATTCGTGGTCACCGCCATAGCGTTTGTAGCCGTGTTTTTCGGATTTAAATCCATGGTCACCATATGATCCACGAGTCTCTACCGTTAAAAATCCATATTCATTCTGGGTCACAGTTTGCGCAATGGTATGAACAAACTGATTACCAAAAAAGGTACCAGCATAGCCATGCATATGAATAAGGAAGTTTTTTTCTTTACTGCCCTCTTTATAAAAACCCGTTAGCTGTATGCCATCTTTCGTCTGTACTCTTACCAGCTCTCCAGTCATAAAATGCGCTTATAAAAATGATCGTAATAGCAAGACTAAGCCAGGAACAGAAAACCAAATGCTATTTTGATCAATCATAATACGAGCAACTGGAGACTGTTCATAAATTGTTTTCGCTAAATCCGTTGGTGTGAAACCAAGACTAGGCAAGAAAGACCCTCCAGAGAAATACACTAAAATAGCACTCACAATGAGACCGCCACTCAAAACACCGAGCAATATATTCACAATAAAAACCCAAATCGATGATCCTTTCGGTTCAACAGTAGCGTCAAAGCTACCACGTAATACTAATGCGATGATCAAAACAATAAAAAGCAATATCTTAAAACCCACCAAAGATTGACTTGCCGACTGTACCGCAACTAAAGAAAATACACGATTGGGATTAGTAAGAAACACATACAATAAGTTTCCCAGCCCATCTGCTGCCAGAATGGCAATATAGGAAGCAATGATTATCTTCGCTGTCCGCCCCGCACCAATAATAAGACTATACGCAACAATAACAGTAAAGAGAATAATGATGAACAAATTCCATGTAGGGGCAAGCAACATAAATATTGGCTAGAAATCAGAAATGATACTACTATAGGAAAAGACAGTTTAAAACATTGACAACAAGCCAATAAAACAGTATAAAGTAAAAGTGATTTTACTCATTAACGAGCCCCAATTACCACCATGAAGACACCAGAGAAAAGACAATCCATTTGGGGCACTCTCTTGTTGCTGCTAGGGCTAACTGGTTCCACAACAAGCTACAATCTTCAAGAAAGCTTAAAAGCTCGTGTTGATGCGGGAATTGCTACTCAGGCAGACGCTCATGATGTGGCAGCTGAGATTCGCAAGCGCGCACAAGCAGCATTAGGGTCACCAGATTCTACCAGCCAATCCTAATTGCATCGAAATAAATTTTGCCATAAAGTGGAATTGATATGTTTCACTTAATTTTTCATGTTGCCTTTTATTTTTGGATATATCTTTATTCTTATCATTTGGGCAGCACTTAGTGCTTTGGCGATCAAACAAGTCTCTCTGTATGCTGCCAAAACCGACCGGCTATCGCGCATTTTGACCTTTGTGTATGTGATTGTCAGTATTATTTTAGCCTTTAATGGTTTTCGTGTACTACTTAGTCTTAATCTGACCAACTTATTTGTATGAGCGACCATTTAGCTTGTTATCGCCCCGCCCATCCCAATCTTAAAGCATTCCCAGGACAAAATACCGACGAGCATGTGCAACTCATGATTCGCAAACACTGGATTATCGATCTGGCTATCCTATGTGCAATGTTTTTTGGCACATTTTGGCCTTTCATCATTTACGCTATCGCCAGTTTTATTTGGGTCATACCCAATACAACGTCTGCCAACCTGATTTTTGTACTCATGCATCTCTATAGTCTCTTTGCACTGTTTTTCTATTATGTAAAATGGATTGATCATCGTTTTGATTTGATCATTCTCACTGACCGTAGAATGGTAGATATTAATCAGGATCGTCTCTTCAACCGCAAGGTATCAGAAGCTAATTTAGCCCAGATCCAAGATGTAGCCAGCGAAATAAAAGGCTTTTGGGGCAGCATGCTTAATTTTGGCTCACTCAATATTCAAACCGCAGGAGCTGACGGCAAAGTATTTGAAATGCACTACGTTCGCTGGCCAAGTTTGGTCGCAAGCAATATTATTGAGTTGCGTGATAATTATACGCGTGCCCATCATATCAAGGAAAATCCTACTCCAATTAACTAATTTATTTACATTTTATGACTTGGTTTATTATTCTTCTCATTATTGGTGCAGTATTAGTAATGCTTTATAACAGTTTGGTTAGCTTACGAGTAAGAGCTGAAGAAGCCTGGTCTGATATTGATGTTCAACTAAAGCGTCGCCATGATTTGATTCCCAATCTGGTAGAAACAGTAAAGGGGTACGCTACCCATGAAAGTGATGTACTATTAAAAGTAACTGAAGCAAGAACAGCTGCAGTGAATGCAGCTGCTAGCGGCTCACCAGAAACCCAAGCACAGAGCGAGAATATGCTTTCACAAGCATTAAAAAGCGTTTTCGCCCTCAGCGAGAGCTATCCTGATCTTAAAGCCAATCAGAACTTCTTAAAATTACAAGAAGAGCTAGCCAATACCGAAGATAAGATTCTCGCCTCACGTCGCTTTTATAATGCCAATGTACGAGACCTCAATACTAAGATTGATACATTTCCTAGCAACTTGATTGCGCAAATGTTCAGCTTCCAAAAGAAGGAATTCTTCGAAATCGAGGACAAGAACGAACGTGAAAATGTCCAGGTAAAGTTTTAAAATCAGCTATAGATACGCGGAGCTTCATCTGCATTGACTGGGTTATCCATAGGAAGTAAATAAGTAATACGAGCATAATTTGGTGGTCTATTCATTGTGCACTAGGTAACCATTTATAATACCCTCCACTGCTGGACTATGAACTTTACCTCTCTAATTTCTCACTCCACTCATGACTACCTATTCACACATTACTAAAAATAAGTTTCGATCCGTGCTATTGATCCTCCTTTTTATGGGAATGATCGTTGGTATTGGACATATTTTGGGGATAATTTACGGCGGCGGGAGCGAGACTTTGATTTTTGCCTTCATCTTTTCCTTATTATCTGCCTTTTTGGGTTACTTTTTTAGCGACCGAATTGCATTGGCTGTCAACGGAGCAAAGCCCATTACGGAAGACCAGGATCCTGAGCTTTTTCATTTGGTGCAAAATCTAGCCACCACTAGTGGTATTCCTATGCCAAAGCTTTATGTAATTCAGGATATAGCAGCGAACGCTTTTGCTACCGGGAGAAACCCGCAACACTCAGCCATTGCAGTCACCACAGGCTTGCGTTCCATTCTAACAAAAGCTGAGCTTGAAGGAGTCTTGGCCCATGAAATGAGTCATATTGCCAACTACGACATCCTCTTTATGACATTGGTCACTGTTTTTGTAGGGACAATCACCCTACTCGCCGACTGGTTTACTCGCTACAGCTTTTTAGGAGGACGGCGCGATAGTAGAGACCGGAATGTGAATCCTGTTTTCCTGATTTTAGGTATTATTTTGATTGTACTTTCACCGGTTATTGCCACCATTATCCAATTGGCAATTTCACGCAAACGTGAATACTTAGCTGATGCCTCCGGTGCGCTCCTTACACGTTATCCGGAAGGTTTAGCTAGTGCTTTAGAAAAGCTAAAACAGTCTGCACCAATGGCCAATGCCAATAAGGCCACTGCCCACTTATTTATCGCTAATCCACTGAAGGCTTCAAGCTTTAGCAAATTGTTTTCAACCCACCCACCACTTGATGATCGGATTAAAATATTACGTGAAATGAATCATTAAGCATTAAGAGAGCCATATGCGTTTGCTCATTAGTATTTTACTATTTCTTGGTCAGCATCTCAGCTTCTTTGTGCTAGATCACACTAGCGATGTTTTAAGCCAATTTCCTACTAAAACACCCGCAGCGACGACACAATACACACCACCACCAATTGCAACGCCGCTCATCCGCAACCCAGACGTACAGATTCCTGCACAGCTCAAAGAAATACGCCACGGCAATAAAGAAAAGCCGCTCATTGCTCTTACTTTTGATGACGGTTTTGAGCCAGAGCCAAGTATCACCATGCTCAACACCTTAAAAGAAAAAGGCGTGCAAGCAACTTTCTTCTTAAAAGGAAACTGGATTGTTAATCACCAGGATATTGTTGCTCGCATTATTGAAGATGGGCATGAATTAGGTAATCACTCTTATAATCACCCCCATTTCTCCAAAATCAGCACAAGCAAAGCCCGTGAAGAAGTAAATAGTCAGGAATCGCTCCTACGCACTCAAAACAACTATTCACCCAAACCCTATTTCCGTTTTCCCTATGGTGATAGAACACCGGCTATGCTCAACTTGATTAATGATGCCGGTTATATTTCCGTGCTTTGGGATGTTGATACTTTGGACTGGCTAAGAGATGCTCCAACAATTGAAAAAACAGCGGTAGAAGAAGCCCACAATGGTGCTATTATTCTCATGCATTTAGGTAAGGCTGACACTGCAAAAGTGTTGCCCAACATTATTGATAAACTTCGTGAAAAAGGATTTACTTTAGTTACAGTGAGTCAATTAATTGCAGCTGATAATGGCATCTAAAGAAATTGCGGAACGTGTACAAAAGCTGAAAGAGCTAATCAATAAATGGAATTATCACTACTTCACCCAAAATGAAGAGATTTTTTCAGAGGCAGCCAGAGATGACCTGAAACAAGAGCTCATTTTATTGGAAAATGCTCATCCAGACTTAATTACACCCGATTCTCCTACCCAAAAGATTGGCAGTGTCTTAAGTGGCAGGCTACCCAAAGTACCCCACTTAACGCGCAAATGGAGCTTGGGAGATATTTTTAGTTTTGAAGAGCTACAGGATTGGGAGGAAAAGTTGAAACGATTATTACCCAATAAAAGCTGGGAATACTTCTGTGAACTGAAAATTGATGGACTCAATATTAGCTTGCATTATGAAAATGGAAAATTTGTGCGCGCCCTGACCCGCGGTGATGGGACAATTGGCGAAGACATCACGCACACTATTCGCACATTATATAGTGTTCCCCTCTCGCTAGCAGAGCCTTTGACTTTAGAAGTTTCAGGGGAAGTATATATGCCTAGAAAGAGTCTTGAGAAGCTAAACCACAAACTGGCAAAAGCGCATAAAGAGACTTTTGCTAACCCCCGTAGTGCAGCAGCAGGCTCAGTACGTCAACTTGATCCAACGATCGCAGCGGAACGTGATTTGGGCATGTTTGTCTACACATTAGGCGCTAATAATTTGCCAGATCCCCCTACTAAACAAGCTGATATCTTAGCCTGGTTTACCAAACTAGGGTTTATGGTTAGTCCTTACACCGCTTTGGTCCCAGATTTAGCTGGCGTGGAGAAGTTTTACCGCCATATTGAAAAGATTCGAGATGAACTGCCATTTGATATTGATGGCATTGTGGTCAAAGTAAATGACCGTGAATTGCAAAATTTGGCTGGGCACACTGCTAAGGTGCCGCGCGCTCAGGCTGCTTACAAATTCACCGCCACTGAAGCATCTACTATTGTTGAAGGCATTACCATTCAAATTGGCCGCACTGGTGCCTTAACACCAGTAGCAGAGTTACGTCCGGTTGATCTGGCTGGCAGCACCGTCAAACGAGCAACATTACACAATAAAAAAGAAATCGAACGCAAAGATATTCGTATCGGTGACACCGTCATTATTCACAAAGCGGGGGATGTTATCCCTGAAATCTTGCGTGTACTACCTGAGTTACGTACAGGCAAAGAGCAATTATTTTCTTTTCCGATACACTGTCCTATCTGCCAGTCACCAACTATTGAGGAAAATGAAGGCACCATTGTGCGCTGTACCAATAAAAGCTGTTTTGCACAGCATCGCGAACAACTTATTCATGCCACTTCTAAAAAAGCTTTTGACATTGATGGCATGGGAGAATCTGCGATTGATGAGTTATTGGCATTAGATCTCTGTAGCGATATAGCTGACATCTTTTTACTCAATGAAAAAGATTTAGCTCAACTGCCACTCTTTAAAGAGAAAAAAATCAAGAACTTGATTAAGGCAATTGAATCAGCAAAAACAATACCATTTGCGCGACTGCTTTTTGCATTAGGCATTCGCCATATTGGTGAAGAAACGGCACGCGATTTAGCTATTTATTTAAGCCATCAAGTTTCTCAAAACGATATAAAACACTACGAAGCACAAACATCTCCTCAAGCACTTCACCCTTATTTCCAATATCTGCTCAATATCACAGTTGAAGAACTACTCAATATCAATGGCTTTGGGCCTGAAATCGCAGCTAGCATTAGCAGCTGGTTCCAGGAGAAAGAACATATTGATCTTTTGTATAAGTTACTTAACGTAGGCGTGCGGCCAACAGCTGCCATGCTTTATGAAAAATCAGTCCAAACATTCTTCACAGGCAAAAGCTTCGTTATCACGGGCACAATGGCTCATTTTAGTCGTGATCAATTAAAAGAGTTGATTTTAAAACAAGGGGGCCATGTTCAAAGTAGCGTCAGTACGAAAAGCAACTATCTACTCTGTGGCGAAGATCCAGGAAGCAAATTAACGAAAGCAAATGAACTGGGGGTAGCCGTGCTTCATGAAACAGAGATTCTTGCCTATTTAAACAACGACAACCAGCTACTATAAAAAGGCTGCCAAATATCTCTTCAGCAGCCCTTAATCTATAATCTCAAATTCCGCCCCTACACCCCATTATATTCATATACGGCACGACCAACACGTGTAAACTTAGGGTTCTTTTGGAGGTTTAGAGCTATCGTTCCAATTTTCACTTGGCGTACTGCAAGAACACGCTTCACTATCTCAGATTTAGGCAATGGCTTTTGTGCTTTCTTTAAAATCCGCTCAATCACATCACTCACCGTTCCTTCCACATAGCCCCATTCTTTTAATGCATATAAGCCCCGCCCAACTAATACAAAATGCTCACCACGAATAAGCTCATTGTGCACTGCCTGCACAGTAACAATTTTATGATCAAATTCAGCCTCAATAATCTTGTTAGCAATATCCATAAAATGCAAAGGCCGCTGACCTTGCTTTAGTACAATATAAGCTTTATCGCGAATACTCTTAGGATTAATATGGCGCCATTCCATCAGCCCCCAGCCCGAGTCAACACGCTTAAAGAGCTTGCTAATTTCTAGACATGAATTCACAAATTGAGCTGACACTTTGATGGGATAGCTTTTTTGTAATTGTTCCAAGATTTCATTCAAAGACAAAATTTCACCCGTACTCTTCATCACTTCATCAGCAGCATCAATTACATCACGAACAATTCTTTCTTGCACCTCATCTAAACGCCAGGCGGGTTTGAATAAGCTGTTCTTTTTCATTTTTACAATATCTTCCTCAATGCTGAGTGCTAGCTTTGCAATATTGCTATCAATTGCTACATCAGGCATAGACTGAATAACCTTTTGAATCAACTTCGATTCTAGGAGCAAACCATCATGTTCATCTAAAATAGAAAAAGCCACTTTCGTGACCTCTTTCAACTTGGTGTTATCCAATGTGCGACGTAACTTTTTGAGTGCCGCATTTTCAATTTGGCGAACGCGCTCGCGAGTGACGGCAAACCCTTCTCCAATTTTTTCCAGTGTCTCTTTTGGTTGGTTATGTAAGCTATAACGACGAATCAAAACCTCTTTCTCCTTGTCGGTGAGCACCATAAACATTTCCTCTAGGATATCGTTCAAAGCCAGCTTCTGCCAAGAGGAATAAACGGGGGAAGAAGTCATAATAAATGACAGTTAAAAGTCAAAACAATTCTCGTCTCGAACTATACTTAGAGAACTATGGGGTGTCAATAAAAACTTGACGCAGTGTCAACTAAGAACTGAGGAATAAATTAGGGATTATAGATTATAAATTATAGCTTTTTAAAAAGCTCAGAGACAAGAGCCCTCATGCCTCATGACCATCTTCCTCCACTTACCCTTCTACCTCATCCTTCCCATTTTGCACCTTGAATTTTGAATTTTGAATTCCTCTGCTATTCTATCCCTGATTTAACACCGTATATGGCTAATCTCAAGCAAGATCTTCAAGCAGCAGTAATTCAGGCAATGAAAAGTGGCGACAGCGAGAAAGTCCAGGCATTGCGCCTTTTAACCGCGAGCATTAAGCAAGTGGAAGTTGATAGCAATAAAGAATTAAGTGAAGCCGAGGTCATTGCTGTATTACGCAAAGAACTAAAAAAGAGGCAAGATTCATTTAAACAATATAGTGACGCTGGCCGTACAGATTTGGCTGAGCAAGAGCAAAAAGAAATAGCAATTATTGAAAGCTACTTGCCCGCACAAATGTCGCTGGAGCAAGTGGTGGCAAAGGTAAAAGTAGCACTTGAAAGCAATGGCATTACTGAAAAGAAAGACTTTGGCAAAGCGATGGGTATTGCAATGAAAACCGTAGGTAGTGATGCTGACGGCAATACTGTAAAAGTGGCCGTAGAGCAACTACTGAGATAATTACCAATTATTAGTTACTCATTACAGATTGCTTGATGAAGATATAAAAAAGATGAAGGGCAAAAGCCTTCATCTTTTTTATTGTACCTCATGTTAAGGTCTGGGGACTTAGCGAATCATGCGTATTATGAATTGCGCACTGTTTTTAACTTTTTCTTCTTTTTCTTATTTTCTTTGCGCTTGCTAAATGCTGCTACTTCACGAGTATAATTTTGGAAAAATTTTACCAAAATCACCACGAACCAGACCAACAAAATGCCAAAGGTCAGCAAAAGCCAGATACGCATTGAAAGATAGGGCGCCCTTTGATATCGAGCAAATACCAAGAAAGCAGCAACAATACTAGCCAGATACATAGCGCCAGGCAAACGCTTAACGAAGCGGCGAACTACGGGATGCATGGTGAAGAACTTACCGCTAAGCTGCACAATGATGGCCAGCACAAATAAACCTAGGATAATCCAGGTCAAAAGATCCAAGTAACGAAAATCGCTAATTGGAGCAGTATCAAACCAGTAACCAAATGACAAAAACTGTGATAGATTCATAAAAAACAATAATAAGGGCTAGAACACGGCTAGAATTACAACATTTTCCCCAAGTCCGCAAGATGCTATAGTAACACAGAACTTGCCACTATGATCCATTACCTTTCCGGCACTATTCGTACTATCAACCAGAACTTTTACCTTGTGGTAGCCAACAATATTGGCTATGAAATTGCTGTTCCACATAGTTATACTGCTCTCCCCGATAGCCAAATTGAGCTTTTTATCCATACTCACCTTACCCAAGATCAGTATCAATTGTATGGTTTTAGAAGCCCGGAAGAAAAACGTTGGTTTCAAAAATTCATTGCCATCTCAGGCATTGGTCCCAAAACTGCCCTACAAATCTTAAGCAAAAACTTAACTACACTAGAAAAAGCAATAGTAACGCAAGACAAAAGCTTCTTTGAACATGTGCCAGGCATCGGCAAAAAAACTGCACTTAAAATTCTCATTGAATTAAGCGGTGATAAAAATCTACCAAGCACCAATACCCTTTCTAGTCCTTATCAAGATGCATTAAAAACACTGCGCGAATTGGGTTTCAGTGAAAGCGACATCAATAAAATGACTAAAGATTTACCCACCGATCTCTCTGCAGGCCAAATAGTTACTCTAGCCCTTCAAAACCATGCGAAAAAAGGTAGCAACTAAACCACTACAAGTCGAAGAAACACAGATTGAGGAGTCTTGGGAAGTGAGTCTCAGGCCACAAAAACTGAGTGAATATATTGGTCAAAGCGCAATCAAAGAAAATCTCTTAGTTTTTATTCAGGCTGCAAAAAAACGCAAAGAAGCATTAGATCACATTCTGCTTTTTGGCCCTCCTGGCTTAGGAAAAACCACCCTAGCCACAGTCATCGCTCATGAACTGGGAGTTCCAATCGTGACCAGCGCAGGAACAGCATTGCAAAAGCCAGCCGACATTATTAGCCTCCTTAGCGCGATACAGCCTTATAGTGTCGTATTTATTGATGAAATTCACCGCTTAAAGCTGCCATTAGAGGAAATGCTCTACACTGCTATGGAAGATTACCGCTTGGATATTATGGTCGGCAAAGGCCAAGCGAGTGAGGCGGTATCTTTCCCTTTGCCCCCATTCACGCTCATTGGTGCCACCACACGCAATGGTGACTTATCTGCTCCTTTACGCCACCGTTTTGGTGAAATATTGCGTCTCCAGTTTTATACACAACCCGAACTCAGCCAAATTATCCAGCGCACTGCAAAACTGTTAGCTATTGGCATTGAGCCCAGAGCAGCTGACCTGATTGCTCACAGTGCTCGCGGCACCCCACGTATAGCCAATCGCCTACTTAAGCGCATTCGCGACTTTGCCAATATCGGCAACATTGAACTTATTACTAGCGAATTTGCAGCCCAATGTCTTAAAAAACTGGGCATTCATGAACAAGGTTTGGATCGTAATGATGCGTTACTGCTTACCGTTATGATTGAAAAATTTCATGGCCGCGCCATTGGCATCAAAACATTGGCTTCAGCCTGCAATGAAACTGAAGAGACTATTCTCAATGTGTACGAACCCTATCTGATTCAAGAAGCGTTTATCGAACGCACACCCCAAGGCAGAAAACCAACCACTAAAGCCTATCAGTTTCTTGGTTTACCAATGCCCCAGTCTGAAACCGAAGGGTAAGGGCCAATTGCGGAAACTTCTTTTTATATAGTGCTAAAATCTCCTGTTGTCGCAATGCTAACTCCGCCGCTACCGCAGCATGAGTACAGCGAATAGACAGTATATTATTTTTGCTTAGGCTAATCGCCTGACACCCCTTACTCAACTGAGGGGCAATTTGAGTAGCAATTTCTAACCAGGCTGATACTACTTGTGCCGCCAATACCGGACGACTAAGCCCATGTTTAGCTAGCTTTTTAGGCAGCAAGTCACCTAAACGCATCGCCATGCTACTCAGCCTTTTTAGCTACATTCTTAACCATATCCTTACCCTGATCAGCAATTACTTTCGTTTTATCTTGAACCATTTTCGTAACTGATCCTAAAGCAGAAGTAGCCATGCTAGCTAATCCTGAAGGAGCAGGTGTAGTGGTGACCACGCCTAATTCCTGAGCAACCTCACGATAAACCGCCAGTGTTTTCTGTGCAGTCTCTTCCCAACTATACTTTTGAACCTGGCTTAAGCCCCCATTGTGCAATTTTTTTCTTGTCTCTTCATCATCAAATACTAAGTGAATTGCTTCAGCCATATTGGTGGTGTCCTGAGACTCAAAATAGACGGCGTTCTCAGCACCAATTACCTCACTTAAGGCACCACTCATTGCGCAAGCAACCGGCAGTCCCGCTGCCATAGCTTCTAACACTGACATGCCAAAGCCGTCATCTAATACAGGCTGAATATACATATGAGCAGCCTTATATACTAAAGGCAAATCGCGATCATCCATGAAACCGGTCAAAACAACATGCTCGCCTAAACCAAGCTCAGTAATTACCTGACGCACCACATTTTCATCTTCGTTTGGTTTACCGACAATGACCAATTGATTATCAGTATTGTAACGATTGCGATACAAATTATAAGCTCGAATCAGATTGACTAAATTGCTATAGGGTCGCCAGGTGCCGACATGAAGAATAAAAGGACGTTTAATGCCCAAACGGATCTTCAGTGATTCCACTAATTTCTCATCAGTACTATCACTTAAAAAATGCTCACTCACCGCTTTAGGAATGATTCTAATGCGATCTACTGGTGCGCCAATCATTTTAATCGCCTCTTCTTTCATTACCTGAGAGACAGTAATTAACCGACGTGCATTATTAATGATATTGGTCACCATCATAGTCTGCTGCACCTTTTGTAAAAAACCTTGGCGCTTGGGATCAGGAAACTTCACTATTGCCAAATCATGAACCGTCACAATGGCAGGCTTTTTATAAAGCACAGGCACATCAAAATTAGTGAAGTGCATGACATCGAGCTGTTCACGGTTCAAATCTTTCACAAAAGCAGTTTGTTCCTGCAATGTATCTTTACGGGCACTTACTCTTCTTTTGCTAAAACGGGCATTAGGAGCCAGATACTGCGAATAGTCTTCATCATTAAAGAACAAGATATACTCATTTTCCTGATCAATTCTAGCTAGGTGATCTATCAGCTCTTGCGTATAGCGACCAACGCCGCCAAAACGTGACGAGTACAAACGAGCATCAATACCGATTCGCATGATAAATTATCAACATCACTATATATTGTAGCATAGATTAGAGGCTTGATGTAAAGAGGGTGAATTGATAGCAATGAGTAATTAGCAAGTCGTAATTCGCAGTTGAGATGATTAATGGCGAATTACCAATTGCGAATTGCCCATTGTTTATTGGCAATTATCTTGTCGCCATTTCGCAATTTTGGCATGATGTCCAGAAAGCAGCACGGGAGGCACATGTAAGCCACCAAACTCTTCTGGCCGTGTATAATGAGGATACTCTCGTTTGCGCCCTAAACGCTTACTAAATGACTCTTCAGCGGCCGACTCATCACTGCCCAAAACCCCAGGCAATAGACGACTTACAGCATCAATAAATACCAATGCTGGCAATTCCCCACCGGTGAGTACATAATCACCAATACTAATCTCAGCATCTACGTATAAATCAATGATTCTCTGGTCAATCCCCTCATAGTGCCCACAAATCAAAATAACCTGGTCCAGTTTGCTATACTTTTCTGCCTGCACCTGAGTAAAACGCTTTCCACGAGCCGACATGTAGAAGATGGGACAGGAATTCGTGGTTTGGAATTCGGATGGCGGAATTCGGAAAGCAGGATTCGGAACTCTAGTAGGTAGCTTTTTAGTTTTATGAGTCTTTTCGCTCTGGGTTGAGCTTCTTATGCTTTGCACTTTGGTGTGTGCGCTTTTAATTGCTGCTGCCAAAGGTTCAGGCATCATTACCATCCCCGCCCCGCCCCCGTAGGGTACATCGTCCACCTGATGATATTTACCCTTACCAAAGTCCCGCAGATTATAATAATGCACCGTAATCTGTCCCTTTTTTTGAGCTCTACCTAAAATGCTCGCCTCTAAACTAGAAGCAAGCATTTCAGGAAATAATGTAATGATGTGGAAGTGCATAAGAAGATTATAGATTATCGATTATGGATTATAAATTGAGGGCTTCGGCAATCTATAATTTATAATCTATAATCATGTAATTACTCTTGTGCTTCCGCGTGCTTAGGATACTGATTGTGCTGCATAGTATAAGGGAGCAAACCCAAAAAGCGCGCGCGCTTAATAGCTTGAGCAAGCATTCCCTGATACTTCACATGTACGCCTGTATAACGACGAGGCATGATACGAGCAAACATGGTGATATAACGACTTAAAATACGCACATTCTTATAATCGATATAAGTTGCATGTTGTGCTGTGAAGTAACAGCGTTTTTTTGACTTAGGATTAATCCGTGGTCTTTGATTGTTATTGTTCTGATTAGGTCTTTGCATAAAGTAGATAAATTAAACTTTTTGATCCTCACTACCTGGCAACTCTACTGAGTCCAAGTCAATATCACCACCCTGATAATGCTCTTCGCTCATTGGTACAGCTTCGAGTTCAGTATCACTACCTAAAGCGCCATTTTTACGGAAAACAATATTGAGTTCATTGATTACAATTTCAGTCTTGTGCTTCTTTACCCCCTCTGGAGTAGTCCAACTGCGTTGATGCAAACGACCAACAACATGAATTGCGCAGCCCTTGGTTAGTTGCTGTGAACAAATCTCAGCTAAACGTCCCCAAGCTACTAAATCATGAAAATCGGTAGCCTCTTGTCTCTGACCTGCTGATGTAGTCCACACCCGATTAGTTGCAATTGAAAAAGTAGCTACTGGTTGACCATTGGCGGTACGACGCAACTCAGGGTCACGAGTAAGATGACCCATAAGAATAACAATATTAACACTTCTCATATAATATTATTTAGTTAGCTTACTTAGAAAGGATTTCATCGAGCTTTTTGTCCAACTCTTTCATACCAGCACCTGTCTTTTTAGCTTCAGGAGCACGAGGCGCTTGAGCAGCAGGAGCGCTGGTGGAAGTACTAGTATTGTTACGATTATCATCATTGCGGCGACGATTTGAACGCTTTTCATGAGCATCGTGAAGCAATTCAGCTTCTTCAGCTTGTAATGGTTGGCGATCGAGACCTAAGAACTCTTTTGCTAAATCAGCCGTTTCGGGAAGCTTATAATCTTCTGGCACCAAGGTAATCAGTGCGCGCACTACTTCGGTGTCTAGGCGCAAATTTTTGGTTAAGGCAGATACCTGTTCTGAATCGAGCACGAAATGACTAAATACAAAACAAGCCTTGTCATGATTTTTGATTGGGTAAGTCAAAAGACGCTCGCCCCAACTTTCAAGACGCTGTACCTCAGCACCAACATCAGCGAAATGTTTTTCAATGATCTTTATAAACTTCGCCTCGTCACGTTTAGTGAATTCCCCAGGGAATAGAGCCATAAGCTCATAGAGACGTTTCTCTGAATACACAGCTTTCTTCTTTTTGATTGGCATAAATTTTTCTTATGGATATAAATCCGCTGCTTAAAGCGGAAAGAAAAGCGGCGACAATATAGCAAGAAGTCAAGGAAACGGCAAATTTGGGGAAGAAGGATAACAATTCGCAGTTCGCAATTCGCAATTGCAAAGGAACAGCTGGGAGAAGGACGACGATGTAACGCAAGGAAACAGCTGTTCATCCCATTCTCTCTTCGTCATCCTGACCGGAGCGAAGCGTAGTGGCCTGCCCTGAGCCTGTCGAAGGGAAGGATCTTGCCGTTTGCCGTCTATCGCGACATGCACCCGTATCGTTGCACATGGCTTACACCGGCAGGATCCCTCCACGGAAGTCGGGATGACAGAAAAGAAGGCACAGAGAGGAACAAAGAGGCAGTGGAATGAACAAAAGAGAAAGAAGTCTACTTATTTTTAGCCTTCATCAAATAATGAGTCAGGGGCTTTAAATCTTTTTTGCAGCTGATGGAATTCTAATTCGACACAGAGATTGTACATGACTTTATTATTTGGACCCTGATAGGCAAGATCTTTCATAGTTAGCGCCACCGGAACATGACGATTGATTTGGGCAAGATTTTTAGTCATTTCGGCTTTATCAAAGTTTTCGGAGAGCTTTAGTCTTAAGCTCTTGCTTGGAATATCATCAATGTGCAGATAAATATTCTCTAAATTGTTCCAGGTTTGTAGCAGTTGTTTTGCCGTTTTTTCTCCTACTCCAGGAATACCAGGCAAATTGTCTGAAGGATCACCTCGCAAGGCCTTATAATCTAACCATTGATATGGTGTTAGGCCATGCTTAGCTACCACCATGTCAGGCGTCATCAACTCAGCCCGAGAAAAGCCTTTAGCAGTGCAAAGAAATGTCGTCAACGGTGAAACAAGCTGAATAAAATCATTATCGCTAGAAACAATTAAGCTTGGTATCTGAATATTTTCCGCTTGCAAGGAAAATGTTCCAATCAGGTCATCAGACTCAAAACCAGGAAAAGCGATTGAACATATTCCTAAAGCACTGAGCATAGCCAATACTCGCGGCAATTGCTCATACAAACCAGGTGCTGGTGCCTGTCTAGTGGCTTTGTATTCGGCAAAGCTCTCATGGCGAAAAGTTTTGGCGGGACTATCAAAAGTACAAATCACATATGAAGGTTTGTGCTTATCAATAAGATTAATCACCGCATTGGTAAAACCAAACACAGCATTCACCAGCTCGCCGGCACTAGTCACAATGGTTGGCGGCAATGCATGGAATGTGCGATGTAATAAAGCATTCCCATCAATCAACAGCAGCATATCGTATCTAAAAGTTTAACTTATTCCCCACACATTCTGCGTTCTACAATGTTCCCACCTTTGACTTCTTCAGCTTCTGGGTAATGCGATGTTTATGCAAAATATACACCAAACATAGTAGTCCTAACCCAATATAGAGCACGGCATTTAACCAAAAAATATCAATACCCAGAAAAGGATGTGGCGAATACCAACGCACCACGCCAAGCAAAAACCATAAAGCGCCATACATCAACATGATCAGGACAAATAAGCGTCCTACATATGTCCTGGCCCACGTGCGAGCTAACCATGTAACTCCAAATCCCAGCAAAGCCACGACAATCACATAAAAAAGCAAAGGATGCACAGGAACATTGGCAAATGGCAAGTCTACAGAATCGACCACCACGCCCCACGGCAATGCAGTAGGTCGTCCCAATGCTTCGGCCATGAGCCCGACTGGACTTAAAAACAAGCCTAAACTGGTAAAAAACACCAAGGGCTGGGCAGCCATGCTCATGACATCTAACCATAAGAAAACAGGCTCATTATGCTTTAGCCAATAAATCACCATGATCAAAATAGCGGCTAGTACTCCTATCCACAAAGACAATTCTGTCCACCACTGGGGAGTAAATAAAATCGACATTAAACTACCACGTAATCTTTCGGTATAGGTGAAAATAAAACCAAGTCTAGCCACAATTAAACCACCAATCGTGCCCCATAATAAACCATAATAAAAATGCGAAGGCTGCAAACGATAAAAGTGCAATAAATAACGAACAAAAACCCAAGAAACAATCAAACCGACTGTAAAAAGGGTACCGAAACTATATAAATGGAGTGGGCCTAGACTTACTAAGACAGGAAACATAGAATGGTAAAGATTGAAACTGCTAACGTCTTATGACACGTATACTTTGTATTGGAGACATTGTCGGCAAACCCGGTCGCAGGGTAGTAAAACATATGGTACCGCTGTTACGCAAGGAACAGAATGTAAGCTTTGTAATTGCTAACAGTGACAATGTTACTTCAGGCACAGGAATTAACCAAGAAAATGCACTTGAGCTTTTGCAGGCGGGTGTCGATATTTTTACTTCAGGCAATCACATCTGGCGCCACGCAGATATTATTAATGAACTGAGCAAGCCAAATCCCATTATTCTTCGCCCCGCGAACTTCCCTCATAATAATCCCGGCAGGGGCTGGCGAGTCATGGAAATTCCAGGTACAGATATTTCAATTGCAATTATCAATCTGCAAACCAGGCTCATGATGCGTCAAAGTGTATTTTGTCCATTTCTCACCGGCGATGAGATTCTCAGTCAACCAGAAGTACAAGCAGCCCAGATAAAGATCATGGATATTCACGGCGAGTCTTCAGGAGAGAAATATGCGCTATTTCATTATTTTAATGGACGCGTCAGCCATATGTTTGGCACCCACACCCATGTTCAAACCAATGATGCGCAAATTTCTGATAAAGGAACCGCTTATATCTCTGATGTAGGAGCCTGTATTGCTCAGAACTCTATTATTGGCTTTGAAATTGAGCCATCCATTCAGAATCACATTACACAAATGCCTCATCGCTCTGAAGTAGAAGAAAAAGCCCCCTACCTGCTGCGTGGCTGTGTGGTAGAGGTTGATGAGCTCACTGGTCGAGCAATCGAAATCACTCCCCTTTCACTTTCTTATACGCCTTAGCTGTCATTATGTATCTTTTGCGCACTACTCAAAAAACAGTATTCATTGGTAGCATTGTCGCCAGTCTGGCGATTGGTTTTGTGATCGGCAATATCTGGACACCATTGCAACCTGCTCGGCCAACTACAAGCTCGCCCAGCGTGACATTACCGCTCCCCACCTCTGAATTAAATTACGGCATATTGGATCAAGCTTGGGCTAAAATAAAAAACAATTTTTACTTCAAAGATAGACTTGATGCTCAAGCCGGCATGTATGGTGCAACCTATGGGCTGATTGATTCACTCAAAGACCCCTATACTGTTTTCTTTTCACCCGAGGAATCAACTCGCTTTAAAGACTCACTGGATGGCAGCTTAGAGGGCATTGGTGCTGAGCTAGGACTCTTTGACAATGTATTAACAGTAACTGGTGTCATTAAAGACTCTCCAGCATTTAAAGCTGGTCTAAAAGCGAAAGACTCGATTATACAAATTAATAATGAAAGTACTGCCAATCTCTCTTTGGGTGAAGCGGTATCAAAGATTCGCGGACCAAGTGGCAGCACGGTCACTTTGACTATTATCCATGAAAATCAAAAGACCTCCACAAAAATCACCATTACACGCAGTGTGATTGATATCAAAGAAATTGACTATGAAGTGCGAGACGACGGCATTGCTATTATCCATATCAACAAATTTGCTGATGACACCAAAGCTGATCTTTTAAAAATTGGTCAAGAAATTCAAGAGAAAAATCCAAAGGGGATTATTTTAGACTTGCGTTGGAATCCTGGTGGTTTTTTGGAATCAGCGGTGGATGTGGTCAGCTTCTTTCAAAAGAAAGGCGTAGCGGTCAAGAGAATCATGCGCACTGATCATGACACACTCAATGTCAGCGGCAATGCTTTATTTCCTGACGTGCCGCTCATCGTATTGATCAACAGCAGCAGTGCCTCAGCGTCAGAGATTGTAGCTGGTGCTTTACGAGACAACAATCGTGCCAAGCTCATTGGTGAAAAAACATTTGGCAAGGGCACAATGCAAGAAATGCACACTCTTCCCAATGGAGCCAGCATCAAAATCACTGTTGGCAAATGGTTTCCGCCATTAGGTGAGGACATTGATCACAAAGGTATAGAGCCAGACATTGTAATTCCTCTTGATACTGAGGCTTTTGAGGATGGCAAAGACAATCAAAAAGACCGAGCAATTGAAGAAATGAAAAAGATGATCAATTCGTAATTCGAAATTCGCAATTGTCCAGAATAAAAGGTGCTGTTTGAATATGAGCTCTGTAGTATTGCATTTTCATTTTTAGAGAGATAACATTCACATGTTCACGATGAGAGGCTATGCAAAAGATACTGTCTGCGCTAATGCCTCTTTTTTAATTTTTCTTTAAGCCCTTCATTGTTTAAAAACGTTAAACAGTAGTGAAAAGGTCTTAATAAGGAAGAATATTTATTGCCATTAGGAATCACTATTCTTTTTAGTTTATTAATGTGAGCTAAATAAAGGTAGAGTGAATAAAAATCTCCATCTCCACTTATAATAACTGCTTTTTGAAAATGCTGGAGTTCGATCATTACTTGCAATACCAGCTCCACATCACAATTGCCTTTTAGTGCTCTCTGCTGCTTTATTGAAACAGTTGGCTTAAAAACAACTTCAAAACCAGCCAAACGTATCTGATCATACATAGCTTCATTTCTAGCAACATAGCCTAAAAACATAAAAGCTCTGCTTACTTGATGCTTATTTTTTAGCCAACTATATAATCTGGCAAAATCAACCACCCAGCCAGTCTCTAAGGTGGCACGATGCAAATTGTGATTATCAATAAAGGCATAATTCATTATCGCTAGATTCATCATTAAGATACGACACACCCAAATGTAGCATGTCCATTATGAAATTATTGTTTGATGTAGGAGGAATAATTTTTTGTGACTTGATTAATCGGCAATCTCAATTATATTGGTAGCGTTCACTTTGCCGAAGTGGCGGAATGGCAGACGCGCACGACTCAAAATCGTGTTTCGAAAGAAGTGAGGGTTCAAGTCCCTCCTTCGGCACCAACGAGTCCACAGGACGAGTCTTATCCTCATCCTAATCCTTTAGGTATGCGACGTTGAGGGTTCAACCCGCGAAGACTCGAAGGACAAGGAGCAGGATAAGGATAATGCTCAAGAATTTCATAATTTAGTTAGTAAACTACAAGTTGCTAACCAAATCTCTATGTTCTTGTTTGAACAATTTCCGGTGTATATA
This sequence comes from uncultured Candidatus Peribacteria bacterium, assembly GCA_964512325.1. Lineage (GTDB taxonomy): Bacteria > Patescibacteriota > Gracilibacteria > RBG-16-42-10 > RBG-16-42-10 > JACQZO01. The sequence continues at coordinate 1,300 of CAZEGN010000010.1, read as the reverse complement.
AAGGCGCAAGAATTTTACAAACACATTGTTATCTACATCTTAAAGCAGAACTATATTGACTATACAGTGAAGGACCAACTTCATCGTGCAGCTTTGAGTATCAGTTTAAACATTGCAGAAGGTAGTGGACGCCATGCCTCGGGCGAGAAAAGGCACTTCTACCTCATTGCGCGAGGCTCTGTTCATGAATGTGTTGCCATTATTCAGACTTTCAAGAACCTACAAACTATTGCGCCTGATATATATGCTGAACTGTATTCTGATCTAACAGAAATCAGCAAAATGCTTTCTGGACTTATTAAAAACTTTGAATAGGTATCGTTAAAAAGCAAAGCCCAATTTCAGATCAGCAGCTTCACACTCTACAGATATACTTAGCGCTGCTCATTATTCAATACTAGACATCATTTTAGGATAGGCAGGAGCAAGATGATTTCTCTCCAGATATTCTTGCACTTTTCTAAGTTGCGCTTCTGGATAATCTCCTGACAAGGCATGGGTGGAAATCAGCTGTGCAAGTCCAGATTTACAAAGCACGATAAGTAAGTCTTGCACAGCATTAATATCATTAAAAAGTTGAGGATTATTTAATGTAACCTTTTCGGTCTCAAGAACCGGTCTGTCAGCTAGTTGCACTAATGCCTCCAATAAAGTTTTAACTGTTGCTTTGACACCGCCATCTGCCGAAATACTTACCACTTCAGCAGCAGTCAACTCACGATCAGCATCTTTAATTTGATCCGCTAACTCATGAGCAATAGCTACTCGCATACGAGTAATCAGCTCGGGAGCAGTATCTCCTCTGGACAACCTTTGAACATCGTTAAGAAATGTTGCATAAGATTCACGAGCACTTGCCGCTCTTTGCTCACTAACTTGAGCCGCTGGTTTTTTGACAAGTTTTGCCAATGTATGACGAATACCAGAAACCTGAGACGCGTCAGATGCTTTTTTGAGTTTGTTGTGCAATTCAACAATTTCTACTGCAAGGCGAGTTCGAACATCTTTAATATCCTCCATAATATCTCCCCCCACCCTAGCGTTATGTGCAATCACTTCTCCTGTAGCTAAAGCTTTACCAACTTCAGACGCGATGGCACTAGTCATTGCAGGTAAAGATTTTACCTGCTCCTGGCCGGATCGTGCCTTGTCTGTTCCCATTCTTACTGAATTCATTTTGTTTTTTGTTAATCTGTTAATTTTATCAGGAATGACACTCCTGAGTCAACGTAGAGAAAACTTCATGGTTAAATTAAACAATAGGTTGGGGAAAATAATTTTGAGAGAGTTAATTTGAAGA
>CAZEGN010000009.1:0-42559 GCA_964512325.1 uncultured Candidatus Peribacteria bacterium | reverse complement strand
CCTTCTCTCGCTGGCCGCGCCAGCCGAAGCTCTCCGAGCGCAGGCTGGTTCGGGGGTAGGGACTCGAACCCCAACTCACAGCTCCAAAGGCTGTTGTCCTACCATTAGACGACCCCCGATCGAATTTTTAACACGCGAGATTTATAACATTGATACAAGTCATAAGCAAATTTTTCTATTGCTGTGCTGTTTTGGTTTTACTAATGTGGTTTAGATCGCTCTAAACTGTAATTCTATGTTGGGCATTTTATTTGCTAGTATTGGGTCTTTATTTGTGGAAGTGGGTGCTAGTATCGGCAAGTATGAGGTATCTAAAAAACGAGAGGATATTTATACCATGGCTTTCTTGAACCACTTGGGACCTATTCTGCTGTTTTTGTGTTTGTTATTGTGGCAAGGTAAGTTTCAATTTAGTTTAGCCTCTCTTCCTTTTTGGGGACTGCAAATGATTTCTGAAGGCATGCATATTTGGCTGGGGGGAAAGGCCACTGTAGTAGCTGATCGCAGTACCTGGGGCTTCTTGCGGATGGGGACGGTCCCCCTTTTGCTGATTATTGATGCTTTTACAGGATATGAGATTCAACCTTTACAATATGTTGGTATTGGTATCATTGTTTTTACTTTATATTTGCTCTATCAAAAAAATGGTTTTTCTAAAAAGGGCGTTTTTTGGGTGATCGCTGCTACTATTAATGCAGCTCTGGCTATTGCGCTTTATAAACATGCGATTACTTATTATAACTCTGTGGCCGCTCATCAATTTGTAAGTGGAATTGTATTGTTGGGTTTTATTACTATTCTCTGCCGAATTCATCGTCACCGTCATCCCCTGGCTTTGCTTCATAATAAGCTCATGTTTGGCCAGTTTGCTAGTTTTGCTGTGGGTGGCATATTAGATAGCTTTGCTTATGTATTTGCGCCAGCGTCAATTATTGTAACTGCTAAGCGCTGTGCTGCGGCCTTCTTTACTGTTTTAACGGGCAACTTTTACTTTCACGAAGATAAGTTGCTTGTTAAGATGATGGCTCTTGTAGTGCTCTTTTTAGGATTACTCTTTTTGTTTTTCCAATAATTATGTTTTCACAGACTATCAACGGTATTATTATCAAAATTACGAACTTTCAGGAGGCTGATAGAATCGTGACTGTATTCACGAAAGAACAAGGTAAAATGCAATTTATTGCTAAGGGGGTAAGGAAAGTAAATAGCAAGACCAGCGGTATTGTGGATTTGTTTGTGGATGGCGCTTTTGAGCTGACTAATAAACAGCAATTGCCTACTCTCATTCAAGCTCATTTAAATAGCTGGTTTCCTTATTTGCGCACCTCTTTGCAGCATTGGCAATACGCCGAGCGAGCAGCGCGAGCTTTGTTGCGATCGACCAAAGAGCTAGATCCTCATCCAGAATTATACTTCTTATTTAAGAGTTTTTTAGAGTCAGGTAAAGATGTAGCCAATGCTCAGTGGTGGTGGTTGAACTTCTTGTGGCAGCTACTTTTTCTGTCAGGTTTCGGTATTCATTTGTCTCATTGTATTGCCTGTGCAGCTCCCCTATCCCATGAGAATGTGGCGAGCAAGTCATTGTCATATGAAGGGTTTCGCTGTCATGACTGCTCGCTCAAGGCCGATAGTGATGATCAGCTTATTTATAAAATATTGATGGCCATGCAGAGCAATGAGCCTTTGAACACTAATGCGGGATTTGCTCAAGTGCAGGCTTATTTGGAGGATGCGTTTAAATATCACTTTTTGTAGAGCAAAGATCAAAGAGCGAAGAGCTGAGAGGTTGGAGCGAAGAGCTGAGAGGTTGGAGCTAAGATGTGAGAGCTAAGAGGGAGGGGGGCTTTGCAGGTTCTTTTTGGTTGTGAGACTGGTTTTGCAAAGCATTTTTATAATTTCTTCTACTGCAACCAGGTAAGGACTGTAATCAGCGGGGACTACTTGGCTTCTTTGTAGAACTGTTAACCAGTTTTGTGATTCGTGAGCTTCTTTAAGCGCAATGTTGATTTTGTATAAAAACTCTTTCTTGCTATGGGCGCCTTTAGCTTCAGCTAGATTTGCTGAAGTACTATTTGCGCTACGTATTAACTGGTCAGAAAAGTTGAATTCGTGGTTTTGTTTTAGTTTATAACAAAGAATTGCGATATCGACACTAAAATCTAAACTTTTTTCATAAGCAATGTTGCTCATACTGCTCTTGAGTTAAGTGATGTTTAGTATATTCAAAAATATATGAAAAAATCCCAGCTCCCTGCTCTTCGCTCTTTGCTCTTTATGTGCTATATTTCCCTTGCTTTTAAGCAGCCTTTTTCTCTATGTCTGAATCATCAAAAAAGAATAATTATACTTCTGAGCATATACAAGTGCTTGAAGGTTTGGATCCTGTGCGTAAGCGTCCGGGTATGTATATCGGTTCTACTGATAGCGCTGGTTTACATCAATTGGTGTGGGAATTGGTAAATAACTCTGTGGATGAGGCTATGGGGGGGTACTGTGACCTGATTAATGTGACTATCCATGCCGATGGTAGCTTAACGGTATTGGATAATGGTCGTGGAATTCCAACCGATATTCATCCCAAGACTGGTCGTCCGACACTCGAGACAGTTATTTGTACATTGCACGCCGGAGGAAAATTTGAAAATCAAGCCTATAAGGTATCTGGTGGTTTGCATGGTGTGGGTATTTCTTGTGTGAACGCACTCTCCACCAAAATGATTGCTAAGGTATATCGTAATGGCAAGGTGTATCATCAAGAGTACAGTGCTGGTGTGCCTACTATGGATATGACGACGGCTGATGATCCTGACAATCATCCTGTTGGTACCGAAATTACCTTTACACCTGATGGTTCAGTAATGCAGGTCACTGAATTCGATGCTGAAAAGATTGTGTCCCGTCTCAAGCAACAGGCATTTTTGACGCGTGCATTGACGATTACATTTCATGATGAGCGTGATGGTCAAAAGAAAAAGTTTTACTTTGAAAATGGCATTAAGTCCTACGTAAATCAATTGGTGCTTGGTCGTAAGCCATTGGTTGAAGATATTTTTTACTTTGAAAAGCAATTAGATGAGATTGTGGTAGAGGTTGCACTTTCTTATACGGAGGCCTTCCAAGAAACAGTGTTCTCATTTGCCAATAATATTTTCACTGCTGACGGTGGTATGCATATGGTGGGGTTACGTTCAGCTCTAACACGTGTGATTAATAGTGTCGCTCGTAAACAGGAAATCTTGAAAGATAAAGATGAAAATTTGACTGGAGATGATGTGCGTGAAGGTTTGGTGGCAATTGTGTCAGTAAAATTGCCCAATCCTCAATTTGAGGGCCAAACCAAAGGCAAGCTCACCAATGTCGAAGTTCGTACTGCAGTGGAGACATTGTTTGGTGATAAGTTTGGTGAATTTTTGGGTGAGAATCCTCAAGCTTCCAAATCAATTGTAGGCAAATCTTGTTTAGCCGCTCGTGCGCGTCTTGCTGCTCGTGCTGCTCGTGAAGCAGTAGTACGTAAGGGCGCCTTAGAAGGTATGACTTTGCCAGGCAAGCTCGCCGATTGTTCGACTAAAGATAAGACACGCAGTGAGCTCTATCTAGTAGAGGGAGACTCTGCGGGTGGTACGGCCAAGCAAGGTCGAGATCGCGAATTTCAAGCTATTTTGCCTTTGCGTGGAAAGATTTTGAATGTGGAGCGCGCTCGTTTAGATAAGATGCTCGCTTTTAGTGAAATTAAGGCTTTGGTTATTGCTTTGGGCTGTGGTATTGGCGAAAGCTTTGATCTCAGCAAACTACGTTATCAACGCATTGTCATCATGACCGATGCCGACGTGGACGGTGCCCATATCCGTACATTGCTACTTACTTTCTTTTATCGTTATTATCAAAAACTGGTTGAAGATGGTCATATTTACATTGCTCAACCACCTCTTTATAAACTTAGTAAAGGCAAGAAAGTCTGGTATGTACATAGTGATGAAGAGAAAGATCGTATTCGCACTGTAGAGAATGTCGACCCTTCAAATATTCAACGCTATAAAGGTCTAGGAGAAATGAACTCCGAGCAGCTCTGGGAAACCACTATGGATCCAGCACAGCGTACATTCTTACAGGTTCGTGTCGAAGATGCGGCGAGAGCGAATGGCGTATTTGAAACACTCATGGGCGAAGAGGTATTGCCCCGAAAAAAGTTTATTCAGATGAATGCGGAATTTGCGAAAGATATTGATATATAAATAATTCGGAAATCGGAATTCGGAGAGCGGATGGATTCGACAAATTCACTGCAGGATTCGGAATTAAGAGGGAATCAGGTTAAGATGACTAAGTGACTTTAGTCCATTGACTCTGTGCATCAGTAAAAGTATTCTTGATTCTCTGTGATTTTTTATCACAGCAGAAATCAATTTTATACTATACAACTAATATATGCGAAGACCTGATGAAAGTTTGCCTGAAGACGATTCTTCTCTTGCTGCGCCGCGCAGACGATTTGGGTTAGAGGATATAGAGATAATTGATTTAGATGGTGAAAAACCACGTTTGCCCAGGGAGGATGAAGGCTCTCCTTATGCAAACAGAGATTTGATAGGCCAAATCTTGATAACAAGAGGACGTAGAAAGTAACTTCTGAAAGCTACTAAAATCCTAAATGGTCTTTCAAGTAATTTTCTGCTTGATCGATTGCAATACGCTCCTGCTTCATGCTGTCGCGCTCGCGAATGGTTACTTTATTGTCGTTAGCGGTGTCAAAGTCTACAGTAATACAATAAGGGGTGCCGATTTCATCTTGGCGACGATAACGTTTGCCAATTGATTGGGTCTCATCATAATCGGTGCGATAAAGTTTACGCAATTTTGCAGCCAAGGGCTCTGCAAATTTGGTAATCTCTTCTTTCTTAGAGAGAGGCAATACAGCTACTTTTACAGGAGCTAAGCGAGGGTGAAATTTTAATACTACTCTTATTTCACCATTCACCTCTTCTTCATTGTATGCGTCTGAAATCACTGCTAGGAAGGTGCGGTCCACACCAACGGCTGTTTCTACAATATGAGGCAGATAACGCTCATTGGTAATTGGATCGAGATAAGATAAATCTTTGCCAGAATGTGTGCTGTGTTGAGTCAAATCATAGTCACCGCGAGCGTGTACACCTTCTAGCTCTTTGAAACCAAATGGGTAACGGTATTCAATATCGTAGGCCTCTTTAGCGTAGAATACGAGATTTTCATGCTTATGCCATTGGAGGTTTTCTTTTTTTATTCCTAGATCTAAATAGTACTGCCAGCGAATATCACGCCATTTGTTATACCAATCCATCGCCTCACTCGGATGGACGAAAAATTGCATTTCCATCTGTTCAAACTCACGCTTGCGGAAAATAAATTGGCGTGCGGTAATCTCATTGCGGAATGCCTTACCAATTTGAGCTATGCCAAAAGGAATGCGTACACGAGCGCTATCTAGGACGTTTTTGAAATTGATATAAATACCCTGACAAGTTTCACCACGCAAATACGTAGGATCTTTGTCCCAATCACCAGTGAAATTGCCCAAATTGCTTTTTACTAGAAGGTTAAACTTTTTTACTTCACTAAATTGATGTTTGCCGCATTTCGGACAACTGATTTTAGCCATATTGTCCATAAAGAGCTTATTGATCTCCTCTTCACTCATTTTTTCATCAGCAAAGATGCCTGCATCATCCAATAAATGATCAACACGAGAGCGTACATGGCAATTCTTACACTCGGTTAATGGATCGGAAAAGCCTTTGACATGACCACTCGCCTCCCAGACCTTGGGATGCATAAAGATACTGGAGTCGAGACCTACCATATCGTCACGATATTGGACCATACTTCGCCACCAAGCTGCTTTCACATTATTCGCTAGCTCTACTCCATAAGGTCCGTAGTCATAAACGGCCGCAAAGCCCCCATAAATTTCAGAAGAAGGAAATATAAAACCACGACGCTTACAGAGAGAGACGAGGGTGTCCATTGTGAGTTCTGCCATATGAAATCAGAGTGAATAACGGTCGCACTCTAGCATATTAATTAGGAGAGCGAAAAGCGGATGGCGGAGTGAATTGTGAATCTGCCGTTTCATAATGTTATTACGTATAATGTGAAAACATTTACTTACTTTATGGCTAAAAATATTGCGTATGATAAGAGCTTGGCTTTTGCTGTCACAATTGTCCATTTATGTAGACGGCTGCGGGCAAATAAAGAATATGTGCTCTCTAAGCAACTGTTGCGTAGTGGCACGAGTATTGGTGCTAATATCGCTGAATCGATTTCAGCACATACTAAAAAAGAGTTTTACTGTAAACTGGCTATTGCTCTCAAGGAGGCTAGGGAAACTGCTTACTGGTTAAATGTCTTAAAGCTGGCAGATTTAGCAAGCCAAGATTATTCTCTTTATTTAGAGAGAGTTGAGGAAATTATAAAGCTGCTCTGTAGTAGTACTCGAACAATAAAAAAACAATTGGAAGAATAATGCTGTTATTAATGCTAAAAAGCGGAGATAGCCTCAGCCAATCTCCGCTCTCCTCTATCCGCTTTCCGAATTGCTGTAAATTATTTCTGTTCTTTCTTCTGATTCTTATAATCTAGTAGTGCATTTTGGAAAACACTGAGGAATTGCCCTGCTGTCTCGTGGCTCAAGTTTACTCTTGCCATTACCTTAATTGTTGTTGGATTAACGCCCGGCAAGATATAACCGAAATCTAGCAATACATCATTGTCTTTTACGCTTACAGATGCCGCATTAGCGTAGACACCAGCTTGCATTTCGTCTTTAACTTGAACATTGATTACATTTTGTCCTTGCTGATTCTGATCTTGTGCCATAAATGATCAAGTTAAAAGAAATAAACTCACGAAGTTCCTACTATTCTTTGCTCTCTTCAGTTGCAGCTGCCTCACCGCCTTCGGCAGGAGTTGCGCCTTCGGCACCAGCTTCACCCTCAGCAGGTGTCTCAGGTGTAGCCTCAACTTCAGCACGAGGCAAGATCGCCTGAGCAATTACAGTTTCGATATCTTCACTTACTTCTACATTAGCTGGAATAGCTAAGTCCTTAAGATGAATGGCATCATCAATTTCTACCAATTTGCTGATATCAACTTCAATTTCATGAGGAAGATCAGCTGGCAAACAAGTAATCTCAAGCTCATCTTTATTATGTACTACGATTGCTGAATGCATGCGTACTGCTGGTGATTCTCCAATGAAAGAGAGCGGTACAGTGGTAGTCAATTTCTCGTTCATCTTGACGCGGTAGAAGTCCACATGACGTGGAGCATCACTAGTAGGATGAAAAGTCACATCATAAATAATTGTCTTTACCACTTTGCCATCAACCTCAAGATCAACGATAGTGTTGCTACCTGCTTCGCGGTATACTTTTGAGAATTGTTTGCTGTCTAATTGAATATGATCATTGGCATTGCCATGACCGTATACTACGCCAGGGATAACTCCTTGATCGCGTAAATTCTTTACCTTTTTGCCAAATGTGTCTCGCTTCTTGGCTGCGAGTGAAATTGAGTTGCCCATAAAAATTACAAAAAATCACGTAAAAAAGCGCCGCTATACTACTGCAAGTCTGAATAAATTACAAATCAAAGCTGTGGTGGGGACAATTATTGATTCTAAGTTATAGATGATAGATTGGGGATTTGGGGAGGGGTGAGGCAGGAAATTTGGAGTAGGAAAGAGATTATCTGGGTTGATAGCTGGGGGTGAGATCTTGAGACCTGGCTTGCTCTGGATAGGTGTAGGTGTCGATAAAAGGAACGAAGGCAACGAGTGAGATTCTCTTTTCAGTAGGGGCGGTATTGATTACTCGATGCCATGTTTTTTGAATGGCTGAGCTGGTTTTGTGCTCTAACTGGAAACCGCTAAATACTACAGTGCTATTTTCGCCAATCGGTGCATTAAGCCAGTTTCCGTCCCAATCCATAAGTTGCAGTCCAGGCGCACTTTCATACAGGTGTAAAGTAAAGCCGCTTCGATCAAAATGTGGTGCTGCTAAAATCGTTTCATTGGGATCCTCAGGCGTATAATGCAAGAAGCGTAGTGTCACTAAATCACGACTCTTGTCTAATTCGGCCCGTATGCCAGGAGTATGTCTTTCTAAATCGTTACCAATAGTAACTATCAATTCGCGCACAGCTTCGTAAATTTTATCGACGAATTCCCAAAACTCAGCAATAGCTGGTGTCTTTGCTACATACTCTGCCAGACTATATTCGTCCAAGATTGTTTTGTAATTGCCATGAAAGTGAAAATACTCTTTATCCTCACGCCCCTCTGCTTTTCTTCTCTTCTTGTAGCCATCGTCCCAAACTCCTTGGTGTTGAGGAAAGGCAAACTTTGCTTTGATATCGGCAGGCAAATCACAAAACTTTCGCCACGTTATAATGTCATGCATCAATGCGCGTGTTGCTGTGGGATAAGGAACATCTGCGTAAAGCTTGTCTCTTAATTGCTCATAGTACATAGCGGTATTTGAACTTGTCACATATATAGCAAGCTTTGCCGGAGAAATCTATGCAATGATACTGTCTAATAATGGATTTTTCGTAGTGTTTTTCTAAGCTCTTGATAGTTGGGAAAAGCTTTGGCAACCAGGGCCCAAAAGCGTAATGAATGGTTCATTTGTTTGAGATGGCAGAGCTCATGAACCACAATGTACTCGGCTAGTTCTGATGGTAAAAACTTGATCCGGTAATTGAAGTTTAGGCGGCCTTTGCTGGAACAGCTCCCCCAGCGCCCTGCTGGGTTATTGATGCTGATACTGGTGTATTTGTAGGGGTACACTTCTTGATATTTTGTAATCAAAGTCTGTACTAGCGCTAAAGCACTACCCTTGTGCTCTTTCCAATCTATGACTTCAGGTAAAAGCAGTTCTGACTTGGATGGAGTTTGCAAAATTCTAGCAATCCATGTGCTTTTTTGTTGCACAAACTGTTCCCCTGCTTTGTATGAAACGTATTTGGGAATAGTGACGGTCAGGGCGCTATTGCGTTTAATTGTAATGCGCATGCGTTTGGCACGAGCGCTTTTCTTGATTGTATATTCAATGGTCTGATGAGACAGCTGAAGAGAAAACATGAAGAGGAATGCTAAGAAAACTTAGAGCACAGAGATGCAGGAGAGGTATGGTGCCTTTAACTGCTGCATTCAGTACATGTGCTGCTTTTAGAGATGTAGGGTAGTGGTCACCATGTAATGGTCGGAACCAGGAATGAAGATGGAGGAAAAGTCAGAAACTCCAATCGTTTTGCTAATGAGTATATGGTCAATTTTGGTACGAATAAAGCCTGGTCCCCAAGTGGTGGGGAGACCAAAGCCACGTACGGAGTCTTTAAGAAAAGGATTTTGTTCTAGAAATTGTATAAAAGTGGGTGACCAAGAAGACAAATTAAAGTCGCCCAGCACAATCACCTGCTGCTCCCGGTAGTTTTGGATAAGGGTATCTAGTTCTTGATACTCGCGATTTCTAGCAGTGAAAGCAGCAATATTAGTGGGCGCGTCCGGGTGAGTAACCAGCACATGCACCTGACTGCTATCATCTAAAGTTACGGTGGCCTCAATAATTGCCGTACGATCTAAGCCATCAATTTTAATGTTTGTTAAAGGATAATGGCTAAAAATAGCGACAGGGTCTCCCATAATATTAAAACAATGACAGTTGTCATAATAACTATAGGGAAACGCGAAGGCCTCTTTTAGTGTGTTAAATTGCGCTTCGCTTAGTTCTGCCATGCCAAAAATGTCAAAGTTCTGGTAAGTGACTTCGTCAATAATTGGATCAAGCTCTTCATTATAAAAGTATTTATTAAAAAAGCCGACATGGAGCGTATTGTTCTTGCTGGTCATTAAGTCTCTTTCTTGCGCTAATACTGTGTTGTCGAGAACATTAGTAATTTGAATAATGCTTGCAATTGGACTGCTTAAGCTTGCAAGTAGGATAAAGCCAATAAGCCACTTTCTGCGTTTCGCTTTTTGGCGGGATAGCTTTTTAAAGTAAACAATAGTAGCGATAAAGCTAACAACAAATACAAACAGTGTCCCAATAGTTACCAAGGGCAGAAAGCTAACAATAACATCAAGAAACCATACATTTTTTAAGGTGCGTGCTTCAAAAAGAATGATGCTACAGAACAAGCTGAAACCGAGCAGGTAATAATATAAAAGTGGCCACATAGTGTAATTCTGAATTAATATTCTTCGAGCACAGGCTTGAGTCTAAGGGGGAGAATGCGCAAGCAGTTTAAGCTGGTTTGGCGAGAGACGCAATTAGTGACTGGTATGAATAAGATTGCCTGATTCATATCGCTTTAAGCCGGCTGAGAATATCATCAAGCTGCCAAGTCCACTTACTAACCAGAATGCACTAATCGGTAGAAAATTTGACCATTGCCATTCACGTAATAAATTTACTGGCATGATAACTGTAAATATCACGGGAAATATAGTAAGCATTAACCACTTTATCGTTCCTTGAAATACTGATGAGGGCGTGAATGAAAAACTGCCCATGATGCCATTGTACTGGTATACGACTTCTTCAAAGTTGGTGTAATAAAAGGCCACAGAGTGAATGAGGATATTGATGTTAAGATAAATTGCAGCAGTAAGTATGCTTAGTCCAATAAATGCGACAATCCCAAAAACACTCGGCGTAATAAATAGTATATACAGTAAAAGGCCGAAGATTAGGTCACCGATAGCGCCCATATCAGTTTTGCTTAATAAAATATGCCACAGCACTGGTTTAGGAAGGGCTAGATAATAATCTAGGGTGCCGGTGGTGATTGTTCGGGCCAATGAATGTAATCCCCCGGTAAAAGTTCCTAAAATGCCATACTGCATCATGGCAATTGAAAACAAAATGAGCATGTCTTTAAATTCCCAGCCATTAATTTGAGGAAAAGCTAAAAACAAAATATACCAAATAAGAACGATGCTGGTGTCATTCACGATCATGCCGACAACATGGATTAAGAATGCTGTCCGATATTCTATAGCAGAGAGAATATTCAGTTTGATCAAGTAGCTTGTAAGCAAGATATATTTAACCACCATTGATAGCCACATTGCGAATTGCTTTACGGAAATAAAGTAGTACCAACGGAATGAGCACAATTAACCACATTGTTTGGGTCAGCAGGTATTGTACAAATAAGGCAAAGTCAAAATTAACCATAAGACGAGCTGCACTATAATACACTTGTGTAAATGGCAAAAATTCCGCTATTTGCCTAAGTCCATTAGGAAATAAACTAACAGGCAAAACCAGGCCGCTAAAAATAATCTGTGTTTTGTTGTAATTCCATAATAAGGGATTGATGTCTTCAATCTGAAAAGCACATAATCCCAAAAAGAGAAAAAAGACAAATTCTAAGGTGTAGCCACAAATCAATACAGTTAAGCTTAAGAGTAAACTGGCGGGAGTGATAGACAAGGAGCCAACCAATAACCATACAGTGGTTAAGGCAATGATGAGATTAATCGCCAGTCGAGGCAGTAAGTTTCCCCAATATTGGCTAAAGTGGAAGAAAAGATAGGAGTAGGGGCGACTTAAGGCATAAGCAATTGTCCCTGATTGGATTTCCTCAGCGATTAAAAGTGAAATGGCGGGGCGAGTAGCAGCTTGAAAGCTTTGAGTAAGTGCTATGCTCCACATCACCATGGGCAAGGTTAGGCCATTAATTGTTTGAGAAAAAGATCCTTGATAAATAGCAGTATACAAATAGAGCAGTATCCAAATGCGCACCATGATGAGTGCTGTTCTGCTAAAAAGAGCCACACCATGAGTAATACTATTACGGATACTGATTCTAGATACAGCCAAGTATTTGCTGCCTTTTGTTAGCAGAGCGGTCATATCTTAACGCCAATTAAATTGCCTGACTCATAATGTTTTAGACCTTGCTTAAAAAGAACTCGTGCTAATATAAAGCTTACCAGCCAGAACAGGATAATGATGAATAGTGGTTCCCAGCTAAACTCTCTCAGCAAATTGACGGGCAGTGTAGTAATATAAAAAGCGGGCACAAGCGTCATCATGATGATTTTGAGTGCGCCGTGAAATTGGTTTTGTGGATAAAGGCTAAAACCTAATACCAGATATAACCATTGAGCGGTTGCTTCTTCAATGTGGCCTAGATAAAAAGCCAATGATTGGATGATGACGATAAAGTTAATAATGCAAGCAGTTGCTAAAATGGTTAGACCTAAAAATTTCACAAGCCCGATTAGACTCAGATCACCCCAGACAAAATATAATCCCAGCCCGAAGACAATATCACCAAGACTAGCGACATCGATTCTCCTTAAGAGCAATTGCCATAATAGGCTCTTGGGTAAAGTAATGTACTGGTCGAGTTCACCCATACTGATCGCTTTTGAGAAATTCCAGCCTCCACAAAAACTTAACACTAGGCCATACGATGTCGTTGATAGGGCCATGAGGGTGATGATATCCTTTTGTGTCCAACCGTGAATTTCGGGGAAGCTGGTGAAAAATATGCTCCACAAGATTAAAAAGAATGAATCATTAATAATCATGCCGATGACTTGCATCAAAAAAACGGTACGATATTCAAATGCGCTCAGTAAGCTAGTTTTGATGGTGTGAATGGTTAAACTGAGATAAAGCTTGAGTTTTTTCATACTAGCCACCGTTAACAGATATTTGCTTCATGCCGCGACGCATGACATGCATGGCAATCAGTGAAAATATGACGATCCAGCTGATTTGAATGGTGATTGAATTGATAAAGGTGGTCCAGTTAAAAGCAACGGCTTGTCGGGCTGCTGCATAGTAAAGCTGACTAAATGGCAAAAATTCCGCAATAGTGCGTAGGGCTGGTGGGAAAAGTGCAATGGGCAAAATAAGCCCACCGAATACGAGGCGAAGCTTGTGATAGATGGCGGTTAACGAGTCAGTATCTTCTAACCAAAGCGCACTTAAACCAATAGTAAGACAAATACTAAAGTCTAACCAAAAGCCTAAAAATAGATTAAGCAGGCCGAGAACAATGCCCGCTATACTAAAGCTGGTAAAACCAACTAAAAAGTAAGCACATATGCCACCAATAATGATATTGTTAAGCAGTAAGGGCAATGTTCGCCCAATAGTGCTCCAGAAATGAAAAAGGATGTAAGAATACGGCTTGCTTACACTATATGCTAGTGAGCCATCTTGTACTTCGGTGCTAATTGCTTTTGAGACGGCGGGGCGGCTGGCTGTTTCGAAGCTTTGTGTCAGCATCAGGCTCCAAATCACCATCGGTAGTGAAAAGTCGCCAATAGTAGTTTGACCAGTGGTGGCATACGTTGCTTGGTATATCTGCGTGAATATCCAGATACGAAATAGCACAGCAAGGCTGCGTGCAAATAGGTTTAATGCAAAAGTGCGGCTATTGATCGCGTTTACTCTTAAGGCTGCAAAGTACTTTTGGAATTTCTTTATGACTGAAAAGTGAGGAGGAGGTTGGGTATTCATAAAGCGCGGTTAGGCTTTTTTCTGATCACGATAAATAGCGGCAATGATTTCCTCCATAGGTGGGTCAAAGACATTGATATCTTTGATGGCGAAGTTTTTGACGGCAAAGCCGAGCAATTGCTCAATTGAGCTGGTGGTCGTGTCCAATTCAATTTTGAGATTAAATTTCCCCTGCTCAATTACTTTAGCTCCTTGAAAATCAAAGCTTTTATTGGGCTCATCAGTCACTAGCTCAATAATTTTGCTTTGGATAAAGTCTTTCTTTAGTTTTGCGGTCTTGTCATCAAAAATTACCTGGCCATGGTTAATGACAATAGTTCTTTCGGCGAGTGCCTCCACATCACCGGCATCATGAGAGGTCAAGAAAATCGTTACCTTCTCAGTTTTGTTAAGATGGAGAATGACATCACGAATATGCTGTTTGGCAATGACATCAAGTCCAATTGTTGGTTCATCCAAAAAAATAACCTTAGGACTATGCAGTAAGGATGCTACAATTTCACAGCGCATCCGCTGTCCTAACGATAGCTTCCGGACGGGAGTTTTTAGCAGGTCACGAATTTCAAAGGCATTCACTAGAAATTCGAAACGTGTTTGATATGCTTTAGGATCGAGCTCATATATTTTTGCGAAAAGATCATAGGTATCTTGTGGTGGCAAGTGATACCAGAGCTGTGGCTTTTGACCAAATACCAAACCAATATGAAATGCGAGCTGCTGTCTTTGTGCAGAAGGATTGAAACCTAACACATTTATATCTCCACTAGTCGGAAACAAGATGCCACTCAGCATTTTTATAGTGGTAGATTTGCCTGCTCCGTTGGGACCAATAAAGGCCACAATTTCACCTTGATTCACCTCGAAAGAGATATTATTAACAGCCACTATTTCTTTATACTCGGGCTTTACTAATGATCGTAGCCCAGCAGCAAAGCCGGCTTTTTTTTGCTTCAGCTTGAAAACTTTTTTTAAGTCTTTGACTTGGATAATAGGAGCTTGGCTCATAAAGATGACAAAATCTGCCCGCAAGCATAGCATGAGTGGGGTGAAATTCGAAATTCAAGATGCAAAATTCAAAATGAAAAGGTCGCTCAAAGGGATTTGAATTGTGTTGGATGGTTATTTATGATTGGGGCAATTAGCTTGAAAACCCTATGAAAGAAATTGAGGTGAAAGCACAGGTGAGTGATTCTTTTGTTGAGCTGCGTTTGGTGTTGGAGCGCTTAGGTGCGGTGCTACAAAAGGAGGTACAGCAAAATGATGCTATTTTTCTGCCCAAAGGCCTGGGCTTTGGGGACATTGTCTGGGGCATGCCAGTACTGCGTATTCGTGAAGAAAATGAAAAAACGTTGTTTACAATAAAACAAAAGTCAAAGAATTTATTATCAGCGATTGAATTAGAAACACATATTGATAATGCACTCGATTTCGCTCGCATGCTTGATCTCATGAACTATGCTGCTGTACTAGAAGTGAGAAAACATCG
This sequence comes from uncultured Candidatus Peribacteria bacterium, assembly GCA_964512325.1. Classification (GTDB taxonomy): domain Bacteria; phylum Patescibacteriota; class Gracilibacteria; order RBG-16-42-10; family RBG-16-42-10; genus JACQZO01. Next base: position 27,550 of record CAZEGN010000009.1, on the reverse strand, counting down.
CTGTCTGTATAAATATAAGGAATTAGCTATTTGTTTAGATGAGGTGGAGGGGCTAGGTACTTTCATTGAGCTGGAGAAAATGGCAGATGAAACAGCTGATGAAGCAGCCATTCAGAGTGAGCTCTGGCAATTTCTCACTCAATTAGGCGTAAAGGAGGAAGATAGGGTGACAAAGGGCTACGACAACTTGCTATGGAAGAAAAAACAGCTTGCAGTGCAGAGATAGAAATTGTGTGAATGCTTTTGTCTTTTTTCTATCCCACGTCTTTTCCTTCATCTAGGCCTCGCCTTTTCTCTTCCGTTCTTTTTGTCATCCCGACTTCCGTGGAGGGATCCTGCCGGGGTAAGCCATATGCAACGACACAGGTTCATGTCGCGATAGACGGCAAACGGCAAGATTTCTCGGCGTCGCTCCGCTCTGCTCGAAATGACAAAGAGAGAAGAAGATGAACACATATTCACTTGAGTCAGGTGTTCTTTCTCCTCCTCTTCACTCCCCGCCTTGCAATTCCGAATCCCGCTCTCCGAATTCCGAATTGGTTTATGCTATTATCATTTCGTAAAAATTTCCAAATATGAAAAAACTTCTTCTCTGGTTGATGATTCTTATTACTCTGGCTACTTCATTGGGTAGTGTTTTTGCGGCAGACTTTCCGGATGTTTCCAGCTCGCATCCCAATTATACAGCTATTAACTTTTTGCGAGCTCGTGGGGTGATTAATGGCTATGAGGATGGCACTTATAAACCAAATCGTGAAGTAACGCGGGCTGAGTTTCTTAAAATTATCTTGCTCTCATCAGGGAACCCTGTAATGGCAGGTGATCTATTACGTGGTCCATTCCCTGATGTGCCCAGTACTGCTTGGTATTTTGGATTTATTAACCGCGCGCTTGCTTTGGGTGTGGTGAGTGGCTATGCAGATGGCACTTTTCAACCTAATCGTACGGTAAATCGTGTAGAGGCTTTAAAAATTATGCTGCGTGCCAATAATATTACTGAAGCTGCTTTACCTACGGGTACTAGTTATAGTGATGTTGTTCAAACCGAATGGTATGCACCTTATGCTCGTTATGCTTTCAATAATCGTTTGTTTGATGGTGCGAGGCTTAATCCTGGACAAATGATGAATCGAGCGGAAGTTGCAGAAATGGTGTACCGCTTTTATCAAGCACGTCCAGATTTGTTGCCCGCTACTACTACCAGCACACCTGCACCTACCTCTACTGGAGCATCACCTATTCCTACTCCTATGGACCCAACGCCTACGGTAAGTGCTACTCCGACAGTAACACCGAGTCCGAGCTTTCACCTCACTTCAGTTACTAATGCTGTTGCGACGCCTTCATCTTATGTTGGATCTTGTCCAGCTTGGGCAGCAGTAACATTTTCAGCTTTAGTGACTACTAATGGTCAAGCTGGTGTTGTGGCCTATCGTTGGGAGCGTGTAGATGGTTCACATGTGACCAATTATCAGACTTTAGGCATTCCTTCAGGCCAAACAGCAACTACCATTACCTGGTCTCCGAATTGGAATGGCTCTATTCATAGTGCCTATCGCCTGCTCGTTATGGATAATGGCAATGGCTTAAATTCAGCGACTTCAAATTATGCTGATTTTGCTATTGATTGTAGAACTACCAGCGGGACAACTGCTCCTACGCCAACGCCTACAGCTAGTCCGCTGCAAACTACCACTATTGGACTAGCCTATAGTGGACCCATGAGCTTTGCTTATCGTTGTAGTCCCACCATCACTTTCGGTTTTAAAGGTTCAATTGAGGCTAATGGTGTGGCGGGAACAGTGAGATACTATGTTGAAGATGAAGAAGGCAATCGCAGTGCTATCCAAACCTATGAATTTACTTCAGGACAGACCGTTTCTTCCTCATTAAGCAATACATTAAGCTATACTAATACAGCCACCGATTGGGTGAAGTACGTGCGTCGTTTTGTGATTACTCCTGATGGTCAAACCCATAACTCTCAACCTTTGCCAATTGCCTCACAGTGTTCTTCTAGTCATGCGCCTGCCGTACACGTGGTAGAGAGATTAAATGTCACCGCTAATCAACCTGGCTGGGGCACCAGATATGTGTGTGGTCGAGATAATAACTACAATCTTGCGGGTCGTGTTTATTTGGCTCAACCAGTAGCGGGTGGCGATATTACTTATCGCTGGATATTTAATACTGGTGCTGCCTCTGCGGAAATGACCGCTACTGCTACTCGTTGGGGGAATCCGTATATTGATTTGCCACTGCATACCTGGACCATTACGAATACAGGAGCACCGGGCACCTATACGGCTTGGCTTGAAATCATGTCACCAAATGTGATTCGTTCGGAGCAATTTGATATTGTAAAGCCACGCTGTGGAACTCTCTAAAAATAGTTAGGAGTTTGAAAGGAGAAGTGAAGTCTAACCTGGCTTCATTTCTCCTTTTTTAAATTCCACTTTGTTCTTGCAATTAATCTATCCTTCGTTATAATCCTTTTGCATTTTTTGCGGGTATAGTATAGCGGTATTATGACTGCCTTCCAAGCAGTAGAGATGGGTTCAATTCCCATTACCCGCTCCATCCTACGCTGAAGCTTCGGATGGCGGGGCCACCCGGAAAAGGGTCTAGCGGAAAATGTGTTTATCGGGGTATGGCTCAGTTGGCTAGAGCGCCTGCTTTGGGAGCAGGAAGTCGCAGGTTCGAGTCCTGCTACCCCGACCAACCTACGCTGAAGCTTCGGTTGGCGGGGCCACGACCATGTACCAGAATCGGTACATGGGAGTCTTCAACTTGTCCTTTGTCTTTCTTCATTCCTTCTTTTTAGGGCTGGTTTTATTGACTAATAGGGTAAATAGGGGTAGCAAGGAAGTAGGTATTCTTAATCCATTGCTATGAAAAAAGCCCAAGCAAAAAAACAGCTACAGCATAGTGAAAAAGATAAGGCTACTGTGGAAAATGAGCGCAACCGGGAGAATCCTCGCAATCAGAGCAGTCAGGGAAATAGAGAAATACATGCTCGCATCAATGCCCACTCACAGATGCGCCAGAATGGGCAACGTGCCAGTGGTAATAAGGGCAAGGATGCTAGCAATAATAGCTAATACTATTTGTAAACCTGAATTAGCGCTTCTCGATCAGGACCAACGCCAATAAATGCTACCGGGGTACCCGCAATTTCGCTATATGTGCCAATAAATGTACGAGCTTCTGCTGGTAAATCTCTGGCATCTCGTACATGTCGGATATCTTGTGCAAATGCAGGCAAATGCGTGATTATAGGGGTGAGTTGACGCATGCCGATGTCAGTAAGTGGTCGGATGTGTACTTGCTCACCATCTCTCTGTAATCCAGTTACCAATGGTATTTGGCAATTGGTAACTGGAGTGCGTGCGAAAAGAGCGAGACTGTCGACTTTAGTTAAGAACACTATATCAATTCCTCCTCTAGCACATGAGTCTTTGGCTCGCTCCGCGTTTGGCATGCCCACTCTTCGAGGTCTTCCTGTGGTAGCTCCATATTCATCGAGTGCGTTTCTGAGACCAATAGAAAATTCTAATGGATCCCTAGAACGCAGCAGATCTTCTCTGCTACAACGTTCAGTTTCCCCCGCTCTGTTGATTGTTGTGTCGGCACAATATTTTTCGGATGCACTGCCGCCGAATTCTTCAGGAAAGGGACCATTGCCTACGCGTGAGCCAATTGATTTAAATGTGCCAATCACAATATCTGAAAAACGAGGGTCGATGTCTGCTCCCTCGAGAATTGCTCCGGGAGTGGTATCGCTGCTGGTTACATAGGGTACTGGTCCATGTCTTTTGCCGAGGCCAATTGCCTGCGCGCCTTCGACTAATACATTATGGCCTTTACTAATTTGTTTATTAATCCAGCCTAAATCAGCTTCAATGACGCCCCGTCTTGCAATCGTGCTTATCGCGTCAAGATAGCTGTCAATTTGTTTTTGTACGTAGGTGTCTAATCTGGTTAGAAGCGTTGCAGTATCCTTAATTTGTTCATTTTTAAATAGTTTTGCGCAGAGACGTAGCTGCTCTTCTTGTCCAACAGCTCCGACCTGAATAGACTGTCTCAGTGCATCCCAGCGTCTGCGTAGCATGTTCTTTAGCTCCTGTGCTGGTATATCAATTGCTTCAGCAAAGCGGATATTAGTAATGCCGAATTCATCTGCTCGAATAGCTTGAGCTGCATATGCCTGGCCAATACCATTGCCAGTAGTACCAATCTTTTTGCCGTTCATGATGTCGAACAAAATATCAATTGGTGTAATGGTAGTGGCGGCGATTGATATTTTGAGACGAGGCATAATATCAGATAGTCCTTGTCGCTCTAAATCGATACATTCTTGTAACAATTGTATCGGGTTTACGACACAACCAGAGCCAATATACAGCTGCATCCCTGGCACGGCAGCTGCTGAAGGAATGGCATGCAGCTTATACTCCACACCACGAATTTTGAGGGTATGTCCGGCATTCCCGCCACCATTTCCTCTCACCCCCATCTTATATACTTTATCAATATCTCTTCTTACTCCTCTGATCACGACACCTCTCATTTGTAAGCCGTTTCTATTGAATGTGTCTGTTCCTTTTGCTTTGCCTTCATCACCATCGGCACCACCAATTAAAATATCAGCTGTTCCTGGTCGCATAGAAATTTTTTCAAGGAATTGATACTAGTTTTCTGTAATCACAAAAGCAAGAGGTGTCTTTAATTGAATACTTTTTACTGACTGAAATGTGAGTGGGCTCTCAAAAAATCTGGTCTCATGTAGGAGAATCGGTGCAATTCTTGTAGTCTACGTAGCAGTGATGCCAGCAAAATTGAATCAGGTATGTATTGCTGATTAAAACGACTGGCAAGTTCAGGTCGAGCGGCAACTTGTGGGGGCGTGCTGTTACAGCGATGCAGTATTTCTCTTTGTGCACTTTGGCGTGCTTCAAATAATTGCGCGTCGCCAATAAGTTGTGCTAATTGCTCTACTTCTCTGCGGGTAAATATCGTCATGTTAAAAGCAGGTATTTCGCAAGTTGGTGTAGTACGCTCAAAACACTCTGCGTGCTGATCATGATAAGTGCGTACTTGGTCTAGGTAGCTATTCAAATACTGTTCTACTCTTTGCCAATGGGTATCTGAGGCTATGTTCGAAGCATTGTACGTTAATCCGTAGCGGTAATGAATGATATGGGCTAGGTTTTCAATATAACTATAATTCCACTGTTGCGCATGCTCGGCCATTCTTTCAGCGGGAAGACCATCAAACAGAGTGTGAGCTTCACCACTGGGTGGGGTTTGCTTATGGCAGGAACTGTTACCCAAAAGGGCTAATAAAACTCCTGTCCGAAATGCATTGCCTGTGCCCAATCTAGTTTCAAGCGTTTTTTTCATAGTAATAAATTGAGAAGTGATTATAGATTTTACTCTCCTCCTTGGTCAATTGTCTTCATCTTTCTGCTCTGTTCCATCATTGCCACTTGCTAATTGCGACTTGCTCATTAAAAAAAGTCCTTAGGGCACACAACCCATAAGGACTTTTTTTGAACGCGAAAACAATACTAACGTACTGCTTCCTTAAGAGACTTACCAGCTTTGAAATGAGGTGTTTTCATTGCAGGGATCTTGATGCGCTCAGTTGGATTACGTGGATTAACTCCAGTTCTTGCGTTACGCTTACTTACCATGAAAGTACCGAAACCAGTAATGGTCACTTTACCTCCTTTTGATAGAGTCTTAGTAACTGAATCCAACATTGCAGCTACAGCTTGTGCTGCTGCTGTCTTGCTAAGCTTAGCTTGGCTAGCTACAGCATTGATGAGATCTTGTTTAGACATTGTATGATTCACCTCCTTTCAGCATTGTAGCAATGGTTTGTATATGCATTAATCAGCATACTGAAGCCATCTAAGCATATGCAGATATGAGTGTCAATAAGAGAAATGGCTTTAGAATTTGATTTTTTTGTGTCTCATGATAATGCTCTGCAGAAAGCCGAGGCTTATATATGAGGTAAGTAAGTGACTACCGCCATAGCTAACAAAAGATAACGGCACGCCGGTTACTGGCAGTAAGCCCATATTCATGCCAATATTCTCGACCATGTGAAAGAAAAACATGCCCAGAAAGCCAGTTGCCAGCAGCTTCCCAAAAGCATCCTGCGCTACTCTCGCCACACGAATGGTGCGGAACAGAAAAAGCACAAACAGCAGTAGCAACATTGAAGCACCAAAGAAGCCCATGGATTCTGCAATATTAGCAAAAATAAAATCGGACTCCTTTACTGGCAGATAATTAAGCTGTGCTTGCCATCCCCTACCTACACCAGCACCAAGGGCTTGGCCTGAGCCGATGGCAATAATTGCCTGGTCAACTTGATAACCAATATCACGGTGGCGCAGTGATTCCAGAAATAAGTGATCAGGGTACACGGCTAGACGCTGAAACTGATAGCTGTCTTGACCTACCACTTTTAGTAAAACAAATAGAGAACTACTGGCGATGAGAATACCAAAAACCAAAAAATAGATGAGTTGCTTTAATGGCAAATTGAGCGCCAACACCACAGTCAGCCAAATGGTGACGAAACTCAGCACGGTGCCCAAATCTGGTTGTAAGAGAATAAGGAAAATGGCGGGAAGCAATAAAAGCAGTGAAAAAAATACTTCGCGTAGCGTGTGAATGGTTTTTTTGCTCCAAAACTTGGCTAAGGCAAAGATAAAAGGAATTTTTACCAGCTCTGAAGGTTGAAGCTGCATGAATCCCAAGTCAAACCAACCACGTGTGCCATTGCGCACTACTCCGAAAAACAATACTGCAACCAACACTGCTAGCGAAAGCATGTACAAAATATACGCTGACAAACGGAGCGAGCGGTACTCGGTGCGACTAATAAAAATACTTATGCCTATACTAATCAGCAAAAAAATAGCTTGGCGAAAGGCTATGCTATTCACCAAGCTTTGTTGTGTGTCTCCTGCTACTAATACGACCAGACCAAAGAGCGAAAGAATGATAGCACTGTAGAAAAGCCACCAATCAAATTCTCGCCACATTTATTATTCAGCTTGAGCTACATCCTTCAATTTTGCAGCACGACCAACCAAGTTGCGCATGTAATACAATTTTGCACGGCGTACTTTAGAAGATCTTACTACTTCAATTTTTTCAATACGATCTGAAATCAAAGGGAAAATACGCTCTACACCAACACCTGAGGCAATTTTTCTTACAGTAATACTTGCCTGGCGAGCATCTTGATTATGCTTAGCAATTACTAGACCTTCGAAAAGCTGTACGCGCTCTTTTTTTCCTTCCACGATTTTTTGATAAACCTTTACTGTGTCACCAATGCGAATACTTGGCACTTCTGGGGCAGCAATATTCTTTTTAATGAAGTCAAATACCTTAGACATACAATGAAATTATAAATTTGAAATGATAAATGATAGATTGGGAATTGCCCAAAAGCGCGCAGATTCTAGCTACTTATCAGCAATTAATCAAGATTTTGTAAGATATCTTGTACTTTTGCTTCATCGGCTGCTTTTGCCTGTTCCTTTTGTGCCTTTAAAGCTGGGTCATTCATGGCTGCTTGTGCTGCATCAAATTGCTTTTGTGCTTCAGCCATTTTCGCATTGTGCTCTTTGTGCAATTCCGCAAAGCGAACTTGTTCACTTTCAAATACTTGCAACAATTGATCAATTTGAGATTGATTGATTTGGGCAATGGCAATATCCAAGAAATAAATCTTCTCTGCGTATGTCAGTGAATAAGAACCTGCAACCAACTCTAAGAGTCTCTTAGCATCATATTTTAAGCTGTTCTGTGCAATTGGGTGCGTGATTAAAGCGGCATGTTTTGCTTTTGTTTCCTCATCAGAGAAAATGGAAAGACACTCATCATCACGTGGGTCCTGGCTTTTTCCTACTGGAAATAGTGGAGCCATTGGATCTGGAGCTGGTGGATTTTGGCCTGCATTCGCACCGGTATTTGGAGGTGTGGGCACATTTACACTGAAATCATTGGCGCCTGTTGTTCCACCCTGATTGTTGTTGGGGAGTGTTGTGTCTTCCATAAATTAAACAAAGTCATGCCTATTTAAGCATAAAACTGGCTCAGGCACCAATACGGGCTAATATTTCTTGATTCACAAACTCTTTACGCACACCATATTTGAGACGAGATAGCTCTTTTACCGCTTGTGCAATGCGTGGGTTGCCTTTTCCGCCAATTTCCCAAGGCTTGATGACATTGAGTGTAAAAGGACGAGTCGGTTTATTATTCACACACAGCTTCAGGGCGGCTTTAAAGTCACCAATATTGAGCAGGTCTTGCTCGCTAAAAACGGGCGCCATTTCCTTGGCAATCACCTCAGCTCTATCTACACCAATTTTGTAAGACAAAATAGTACCTACATTGCCAAATACAGCGTCACGGATTTTGGTGTCATTTTTATTACGGATAAGTTGAGGAATAAATTGATGTGCCATAATTAAGCCTAGGCGATACTTACGTGCTTCAGAGAGAATGGTTTCGATGCTATCGGTGACAAAGTTTTGAAACTCATCAATATATAAGAAGAAGTCCGTCTTAGGACCATTGACGCGACGCATAGCGGCTACTTGCAGCTTGGCGACTAGAATCATACCGAGCAGATTGGCATTGAAGTCTCCTACTAAACCTTTACAGAGATTTACCAGCAAAATCTTTTTGTTATTCATGACATCTGAAATATCAAACGCCGATTTTGTTTGACCCAGAACATTGCGCATTAAGGTATTGGTGATGAAAGCGCCAAATTTTGCGGCAAAGTAGGGAATCATTTCCTGCTTTTCGCGCGCCCCTGTCATCGCCATTTGTTTGGTCCAAAAGGACTTCACAATCGGATTTTGGACATGAGCAGTTTTAACCGCCTGCCAACTTTCATCGGTAAAGAGACGAACGATATCAGTGATGCATCCTCCATTAGGATCATCCATGAGAGTTAAACAGCCATTGCGGAAATAGTCTTGTAAGCGTGGTGAGAATATTTCTTCGCCGTAGAGCTTAATCATGATGTTTAAGGCCTCAGTAGAGATGAAGTCTTTCTCTTCGGGCGTATTTGCTTCTAAAATATTTAGTCCCATTGGACGCTCTGTATCTCCGGGATTGAAGTAAATCACATCTTGGAGGCGTGATTTGGGAATAAAAGGCAAAATGTCTTCAATCAGCTCGCCGTGAGGATCAATCACACAGAGACCATTGCCCAGCTTCAAATCCTGACGAATCATGGTTTGGAGAATGGTGGACTTTCCTGTACCGGTTTGGCCAATAACGTAAAAATGACGGAAACGGTCAGGATGCTGAATGCGCACTTCCTTAATGTCGCCACGATACACATTGTAGCCTAGCAGTACTCCATCTTTAGGTAGCTCTGATGGTGCGGGAGCGATCTTGTAAGCTTGCCAGAATAAAGCTGGACTAGAGTTAAAGCGTGAGTTTGGCAAATGAAACATGCTGGCTACTTCTTCTGTGCTGAGGAGCAGCTGACTTTTGCGATTGGGTTGTAATTGTCGTAGCAAAAAGTAGCGTTCAATATCTTTTTTGCTGATATACTTTTTGACATTGAATCGATTTAAATCATTGCTTGAAAACTGATTCAGTGCCGCCAAAATGTTTTTCATCTGTAGTTTTGCGGCCTCAGGCGTAGGACTGTTGATGATAATGCGCAGGCTGCCATTAAAAGCAGCTTTGTTTACTTTGGCCTCAATCAATTTGACGCGCTCCTCTTCGCGAGGGGTGAGGCGCTTTGGTTCACTTTTGCTACTGCTATTGCTTAAGCTGCTAATAAAATCAATAACGAGCTTAAACGGGGTTAGGGGGGTAAACTTTTTGGGTTCAGATTTCCCCTGAAAAAGGTCTTTCGCTATTTTTCTTCCTCGCTTTGCGTCTTTTTTATTGACGGCAGAGAGTGTGAGTTGCAGGCTAGCGAGTTCATTTTCGCCTAATTTGCTGAAGGCATTAATCACGGCATTGAGCGGGTCTGATTCCAGTTGTGAGTACGTGCGCAGTGGCAAATATGAGGCTTCTTTAAAATTGAGCAGCACACTTTCGCTGACCAGCTCTTTTTCAAAAAGCTGATACTCATTAGAAATATCAATAGTCGCATCAGGGTAATACGAGGTAAGCTGTTTCTCGACGATAGATTCCAATCCTTTGGGGACGACGATATAAAAGTACATCAATTGCTTTTGGGCAGACCATTCGAAAGAAATGGTGTCGGGGTATTTCCAAATTTGATACCACTTATGTTTCAGTAAGCTGCTTAGATTGACCAGCAACTGTTCCATGATACTCACACTTTCTTTAAAGTCTTTTTCGCGATCTTTATTGCGTTCCTGCTCTTTTGGATCTTCGGCACGAGGTACACTTACTCGTAAAAACACGAGGTTTAGGGCGAACTTAACCGCAAAGTACTGGCGGCTTAGGTAGATAATGGTAGTAGCAACAACGATGATTGCTGCCAGAATGAATAAAATCGGAGCCATGAACTAAAAAATACGCTACACTATCTATTGTAAACTACCTTTACTCCCAAGTACATGAAGACAACTCATCGAGATGAAGCTTTTATTTGTCAAAACTGTAGTTTTGCTGTTCCAAAGCGTGGTGGTGGCTACTGTCGTAATCACTGTACGAAGTGTCTCTATTCTCTTCATGTGGACGCCAAGGTGCCAGGCGATCGGAAAAGCGATTGCCATGGTCTGATGAAGCCCATAGATATTGTTTATAATACCCATAAAAATACCTATCAGTTAGAGCAGCGCTGCCAGAAGTGCAAATACCGCTTTTTTGTGACTGTTGCTAAAGATGATGATATGGATCTCGTACTCAAGATTGCGCGGGAAGCGGCAGAGAGGAAGATGATGGAACTTTAAGAATTAAAAATTCAAGATTCAAAATGCAAAATGAGAAGCGAGCTCAGAGGTCAGAGCGCAGGAGAACAAAGTGAAAAGTGGGGAATAATTCAAAATTCAAGATTCAAAATGCAAAATGCGCAGAAGAAGATGATTAAGGAGAAGAGCGCTCGGAGCGCAGGGCGTTCGAAGTTGCGACAGTGCTGTTTTTGTCTTAGGTGTAAAACGTGTGCTGGTATTTTTTGATGCGGAATGCTAATTTGGGGCACTGGCATAATTTATTATGGAAAGAGATTATTTGGCAGAAGTGAGAAAGGCACAAGTTGCAAATACTGTCATCAAGGCTACGAGAATGCCTTTCAAGGTAGAGTTTACTGACTATTATGGATTATCTAATGATGTCAGAAAAGCTTTCAGAGAAGTTATAGGAGATGAGGATGCTTTGCTTTCGGTTTTGCTTGCGGAATTTCAAGATTGCTATCGTTATTTAGCTTTGTTGTACTATAGGCACAGTTTTTCCCCTTTTTTACGTGGGAAAAAAGAGGTGACTCATAGTGAATTGAGGCCTCATGTTTTGGCAATGGCAAAACTTTTTGTTGCCGATTTTGTAAAGTATCGTCAAAGTCTTGCTCATACGTTCTCTGTTCAGGATGTGGGACAAATTACCACAGAGCTTTTTTCTCTTGGTTCTGCTGATACATTGGCACCGGTTATTGGAAAATCTCCCCCTAAACCGTTTTCACAGCTGATGCGAGTAGTGCGTGGACGCATGCATAAAGCTTTGTCTACTCCAGAAAAATCTACAACAGTGAAGTCTTCTGGAGCAACATCTGAGCTGCCTGTAGCAAAAAAAACGCCAATGGTAAGTGATGTAGCTATACAAACAGCAGATCTTGTGCAGCTAGGTTTGTCTGCTAGAGCAAGGCTGTCTCCTCCAGTAAGAGCTAATCCTGTTATTGATGAGGCTGTTTGTGCTGATCTTGAACAAATAGAGGCTGAATCGCTAGGAATCGGTAGGTGGAATGATGATTTGCCATTGTTTTATAGGAAACAAATTGAGCGCATTAATTTAACTGCTAAAGAAGAGTTGTCGCTGATTGCTCAGGCTCAGAAAGGTGATCACTTGGCTCTGCGAAAACTGTGTGATGCGAACTTACGGCATGTAGTGTACTTTGCTGGCCGTTTTAACAAAAAAAGTCGAGGTCGAGCGAGATTTCAGCTTGTTGACTTGGTTCAGCAAGGAAACCTGGGACTAATTAAGGGAATTTACCGATTTGATCTTTCAAAAACAATTAGATTAATCACCTATGCTGGTTATTACATCCGTCAAGAAATAAGAGATTTTGTCTTTGCTAACAATACTGAAGTACCAGTGTCCGTGAAGCTTCAAAAGCGTCTTAAAACCTTATTGAGAATCGCTGCGGCATTGAAGGAAAAACTTGCTCGTGATCCTTCAGAGGCTGAGATCAGAGCTGAGTTTGTGCTTTATCGAAGAGAGATAGCTAAGAAGCGAGCTGTAAAAAAAATAGAAGATGATCTAAAGTTGAAGCTGGATCGAAACCCTTCTGAGGAAGAGGTTGAGAATGAATATAAGAAGTTGTATGAATCTCGCCTTACTAAAGCCAGAACACGTGATAACGGTGGGTATGTTAGTTTAACTGAAATAGTTAACGCTGTGCAGATGCCTGTTTTTATTGATCAGCCTGCTGATGATGGTGTTGCATCAACTCCAATTGCTGCTTTAACTGCCACGGCTCATCATGATGCGTTTCTAAGCCAGCGATTAACGGCTATGAGAAACATGGTTGCTGTTTATTTAGATGACCATGCGTGTTTGGATCAACGTGAGAAAACCATATTAAAAAAACGTTTTGGCTTGGAGAGCAATGATGAGGAGACATTGGCAGATATTGGCCGTCAAATGAATGTTTCTCGTGAGCGGGCGCGCCAGCTAGAGCAACGAGCTCTTCAAAAGTTGCGTGGTCAACTAAGCATGGATTATGGAGATGACTTGCCTGAGCTATTAGAAACCCTTTTTCAAGTGGCATCCTAAAGTGATTTGTGTAACAATATTTGAGCCGAATCGTTACTAGCCTACTATTACTAATAAAACTATCAGGGGCTGAGTTGAGACGAAGTTGTTGAGAAAGTATATGAATCCAATATCTTATTTGTTAGCAAAAATGTGGCATTACTCGCAGGGTAACCGGGGTAATGTAATTCTTTATAGCGTGCTGTTTGTGATCAGTAATCTGATTTATTTTCTTGAGCCTTTAGTCATCGCACGCATATTAGATGTCATTCAGCTGCAAGGTTTAAATGCGGAAACTTTTCCTATCTTGTTACGTTATTTAGCCTATCTGCCTTTACTGACACTGGGGTTTTGGGTTTTTCATGGAGTTGGGCGTCAAATTGAGCTACAGAATGCATTTTTAGTGAAAGCCAATTTTAAGCGCTTTTTAGTCGATAAGGTATTGGGGTATTCCCTTGAATGGCATAGCAATCACCATTCCGGTGACTCAATTGATAAGATTGAGAAAGGCACTACCGCGCTGAATCGTTTTTCTAGTGAAACGTTTCAGATTATTGGCACGCTCATTCCCCTGCTTAGCTCTTATATTGCACTGAGCTATTTTAATATTCATGCCGCATATATTGTTTTCTTTTGTATTGCCTGTACGGTCATCATTATTCTCAAATTTGATGTGGTTTTGGATAGGCAATATAAGGAGCTCAATCAAGCAGAAAATACAATTTCAGCCAAGATATTCGATGTGATTAGCAATATCACTACGGTCGTTATACTGCGTATTCAAGCTCTGGTTGGAAAGACAATTTGGCAAAAGATCATGTCTCCGTATCCCTTTTTTAAACGCAATATTCGTTTAAATGAGATCAAATGGTTTTTGGTCGCAGTCTTCAGCATGATGATGAATGTGGGTGTCTTGGGGACTTATTTGGTGATGAATCTTCGTAATGGGAATATGGTGATGTTAGGCACGTTTGCTGCTTTATATGGGTATGTCGGTCGCATTAGCGAGCTTTTTTATCGCTTTGCTTATATGTATGGCGATATATTGCAACAGCGGTCAGCTGTTTTAAATGCACAGGAATTATTGAATCAGGCTTCAACAAAGGCAGAGGCTTTGTCAGTGACAAAGCATCATAATTGGGAGCGATTGCGCTTGGAGAATATTCAATTTTCTTATGAGGCGACAGAAGGCGGCTCCGCACTGCATTTGGACAATATCTCCATGAATATTGGGCGTGGGGCAAAAATCGCCCTGATTGGAGCTAGTGGCAGTGGCAAAACGACTTTCCTTAAGGTGCTACGAGAATTATATCCTTTTCAGAAAGGGGCAGTGTATCAGGACGATAAGCTTTTAGCTGCCGGCTTGAGTGAGATTAGTGCGGAGATTGCGCTCATCCCTCAAGATCCCGAGATATTTTCGACCACCATTCGAGAGAATATCACGGTCGGTATTGAACATAGCGATGACTTTATTCGTCACTTCACTGATATGGCCTGCTTCACCGAGGTGCTTAATCGTTTACCCAATGGATTAGAATCCCTCATTTATGAGAAAGGCGTAAACTTGAGTGGTGGTGAGAGACAACGCTTAGCTTTAGCACGTGGTTTAATGGCTAGCCAGGACAAGTCGATTTTATTATTAGATGAGTCTACCAGCTCGGTGGATACGAAGAATGAATTAGCGATTTATCAAAATATTTTTACTAAATTTGCCGATAAAACCATTATTGCCTCGATTCACCGTTTGCATCTGCTCAGCCAATTTGATGAGATCTACTTTTTCAGAAAAGGCAAGATTATCGCCTCTGGCTCTTTGGCTCATCTCTTAGCTAATTCTGCTGAGTTCAAGGAGCTGTGGGATAAGTATCATCAAGCTCATGCTACAAGCTAGGGGGACAAAGTTGATAGTTAGCATGAGGAGTTGTGAGTGTCTGCCAGTCAGCTTCAAGGGCACAGTAGAGCTCTACCTGCTCCATAGCTAGAACTGGTAGACAATGATGATTTCCAAACATTTGTTGGGTGAGTGTTTTAACCGATCTTACATATACTCCTGGTACTTCCAGGTATGACCAATTTGTTGGTGCAATAGGATGATTGGTTCGGGTCTCAAACATGCGCATGCCCCTGCTGCGAGATACTGCAGGAATGACATTGTCTTTTTTTATACCAATAATAAGCGGAAAGTTTTCGGGGATTGTGGATTTGCCATAAGCCATTAATTGATCGGCTGCTAAGCCAGCACGGATACGATTACGGGTCGATCCTCGTAGATCTAAAAGCGCTTGGAGCTCAGGATCATGTCTAAAGCTGCTCATCCACTCGCCTACCCTCCTATTCATGGGAGTAGCTGGTTGTGGGGCCGATAAACCAAGAGCAGTTAATGCTTGCTGGGATTTGTTTTTTATTGCTTGGGGATCTCTGGTCCCGTCCAGCAACATACACATCAAAAAGTAACGCCACCAAAAAGCGCTGCTGCCATATCTAAACTTGAGGCATGGATCGTCTGCTGTTTCGTGGAGATCGGCGTATACTCGGGCATACATTCTTTTCTGCGTCAGAGAAGTAGTGGGCTTCTTATCGATCATGAACCTTTCACTATAGAGATCTTCAGCTGGCAAAATACCATGTGCTAACAGTGAAAAAAGACTATGGGTTTGTTTAGTATGGGAATAGGCTTTTTGTTGTTGATCATACCCATAGTGTCTATTGCCAGTGCCATGATAAAACTCTGTGCTTCCTATTGCTTCAGCTATCATTTCACGGTTTCGTTGATAGAGCTCAGCTATACGCCGGCTATGCCAATAGCGTTGAAAGTGGGGTCGGGTTTTATAGGTCAAATAGGCGCGGGCGCAAGTGTCGAGCATAATAAAAAGAAGTACCAATGTACCACTGGTGATCAGATTTGCAAAAAACAATCCAATCTGGTGAGTGTTGCGCAATCCTATTTGCGTCTACTCGTTATTCTAAAGCCTTTTTATTAAAAAGCGGTTTATCCTAATTTAATTGCTACAACTCCCCATTCTTTTTCTTCAGCAGCGGAATAGTAAGTAGCCATTTTCCTTGCTGCTTGCTCTGGTGTTGTTCCTTCAGGATAGCCTGCGTCTACTGGATTAACTTGATGAAAGAGGTTTATGAAGCTATCAGCTTGGACTATTTCGGTAATTAGTTTGGTTTGTTTTGCTTCTGCATTATCTCGCTCTACGAACTCAATAGAATCGTTGACTTTAAGGTTTCTCCGCTTTTCATCATTGATTCGAGTTTCGAAAATTTGTCGACCAGATTGGATGCGCTGAAATGGTCCAGTATGTAAGTGCATGTGATGAAGCATAGAGAAACAAGGTTGAATGAGTAGCGGCATTGTAGCAAAAAGGGCATGCAATTCAATGTGATAGTTTAGTCTCCGCAGCGCTTTTAGCCCAGTAAAAGTGACGATAATGAGGTGAATTTGAACGGTGTTCGAAAAAATACTTGTCAGTGGCAATAATCCTCGCTATAGTGCACCTGCTCAATTCGATATGGACAGTTAGCTCAGTTGGTAGAGCATCTCGTTTACACCGAGAGGGTCACAGGTTCGAGTCCTGTACTGTCCACCATCCTGCGCTCTGCGAGCTTCGGATGGCGGGGCCAGCCTGCATGAGGCTTATTTTGATGTAGTTGTTTATTTGAAGATGCTGCGAGCAGCTGAGCCAGCGCAGTGATAGGCTACCGAAGTCATACACTAGAGGCTATGCCTCAGTGGATGCGCAGGTACGCCATGATGTGAGAAGTTGTATGCTTTAACAAATGTAGTTTTATTTGAGCAATTTTCATTTTTTACTTTCTACAATTGCTGAGAGTAATTTTTGTGTATGTGGTACGTTTATTTCCTTGAGAATCAGCCGAAAGAGTTTTTGTATATTGGTTCGACGAATAATTTAAAACGGAGATTGGGACAGCATACTAGTGGTTTTGTTCAATCTACTCGATTACAGCTGCCTCTGGCTTTGGTTGGTTATATTGCTTTACCGACTGAAGTGCAAGCACGGAAGTTGGAGAGTTATTTTAAGACTGGATCTGGGAAAGCGGTTTTGAAGAAAAGGATATTGCAATACTAGTTTCCCGCCTCCCCTACCCCAAGGGCATACTACAATTGTGGGACGCTGGATTGCTGAACAAATGGCAGAGCATGTCACAGGTAAGACATTTTTGACGCTTGTTTACGATAGGGCCGATCGATATTAGGAATTACTTTATTGGAAGGTGCTCTTTAATTTTGTTTCAGGGATTGGATCGAGTGAAATGACCTGTGTGAGGTGCGTTCGGGATCAAGGCAGGCAAAAAGGGTATTACGAGTAACGACAATAAGTCGTACAAGTTCATCGCCTTTTTCGTGAACGTGCTTTTTTACGCGTATTTGATGTTGGTAATACGAGGGATCGTGCGGGTCAGAGAGAAAGACTGCTCGCATGCCAGCCCAGTGTTTCGGTGCTGGATCATGTGGCTCAATAAAGCCGATGGTGTGAATACCAAAGAGATTGGTGTGTGTGGTGAGGTTGTAGAGTTGCGAATCAGGTTTTAGAAAAGGTACCTAAAACTGATGGTATTCGATAGGAATGCGTTTGAAATGGTTTGAATCACTCATGAACAAATGAGTAAAGTGGCTTCAGTATAGCACATTGGTTATGTACATTTTGTGCTATTGAGTTCTCTTATGTATTTAACTGTGCAATAGTAAAAACGTAATTTATCCTATGGATGAAGATATTCAGTTGATTGCGCAAGGTAAAAACTGGCTTAGCCAGCATCTTTTAGATTCTGATAGAGATATTCAAGATACTAATATAGATGAGATAATGACAATTGTTATCTTTTCTAGTATAGATCGTTATTTTGGTGATGCTTACTTTCTTTTCAAGAATGAAAGGTTCGATAGTCAAGGCATATTGTGCAGATCTATTTATGAGGCTACTTTACAAATATGGTGGCTTTGCCTTCCAGACCGGCATACACATGCTTTAGAGCTAGTTATTGATGATATACAACATACTTTTGATAATGCATATGCACTACAGAATACTATAAGGGAGGCTGCTCAGTCTCAATATTTCTCTCAAGTAGAATCTTTGTCACAACCAATTGAAGAGTTAAAAGAAACGCTTAAAGATTTTAGAGACAAGTATTTATCACATGCTAAAAAGAAATATGTAAAAGAGAAAAACAAGCTAAAGCTTATAAGGGAGAATAGTAAAAAGATTGATGATGATCTCTATGTAAACTTGACTAGAGTTTATCAAGATTGTTGTGCGGATAGTCACATTGCAATATTACCAATGTTGAATAAAGTACTTGGAAAGGAAAGAGAATTTAGTCCCAGCGATGCTTATATGTTAAGTAAGCTTTTGTATAAAAGTGCTACTGAAGCAATTTGTCGTAGATTTCCAATAAAATAGCTGATTAAGCATATTCCTACTATTTGAAGGTGCTTGAATGTGAAATGAAGTACTTATTCATAACTTTTTGGGAATGTGCCTAATACTTCAAGTGTATTGGTAATACATGAAGCGGTATCTAGCTGATTCATGACTGGATAAGGGTCAATAATGGAAGCATAGATTTGTAATTAATTTATGTCTCCATCATATGGATGACTTAGGCCTTTCTGTAGCTTGATCGCTCCTGTGTGCGACAAGTTCCATTTCAATAATTTGACCTGTAGCTGAAACTATCTCCTGTTTTAAATAAATTCCTTTACTCTTAATATCGAACTGGGCAATTATCTTAGGTTTACGTATTTCAATCTCGAATGTCCACTCAATTTCAATAGTTTCAATATCATGATTTTGATATAGACATTCGTTAGGTAAGAAGGATAAGTTTTGGGTTAAATGATATGAATATATTCCTTCCTCAAAATTAGCTGTTGGCTCTGTATCTATTTTTTCTTTCTCTGCTTTAAGTAATGTTTTCTCTAAAAAGTCGTTGAAATTAGTTTGATGGTTGTTTAATAAAAGAGTTTCAGTTTCAGGTTTAATTTCTTGCAAGGCAGTAGTGGAAGTGTCAGTATTAGTTTCATCTAAGCGCTCTTTAAGTATGATTTTAATTTTTCTTTTTGAATTGTTGTGAATGACACCATGAATACTTGGAAAAAGTGAAAGGTCAATATCAGTGTCCTCAGCTGTTAGTAGAAGCATTCTTGGATAAGAATTTGCTTCAGCTAGTGCGTCCTTAGTATAATCTTTTGCAATGAAAAAGCCTTTACTTGCCTGTGTGTGCTCTATCTTCTTAGCAAAGAGGGCAATCTCGTTTGCATTTACTTTTTCTTTCCAATTTTTACACTCGAAAATTACAACAAAATCAAGTGTATCTCCAGGATCAACTATTATGTGAAGATCAATTTCTTTTTTTGCGCCATTAACTTTAATAATCTTTTTAGACTTTATTGTAAGTTGAGCGTGTTTTAGTGAGTGGTTGGTTTTTATAATTTGCGTATAGATTGCCTCAACTGCTCTTTCAAGTAAGTTACCCTTTTTAAGATGAAGATTTTTCTTCATAAGATCTATTAGTTTATGTTTATTATAAAGCTGCCTGATCCAGAAAATTGAAACGATGCCTTATCACTTTGCAATGGGCTAGTAAATGAACTAAAGAGAAATGATAAGAATATAACTATCAAACCTGTAATTAGCAGCCAAGATATGTGTGTGGTGTTAATAATATGCATGTTTTTGGTGTGTGCGCCGTTCATGAAATTATTACATGCATTTACGGCATCATTTAAAGCGTTCGCGTCATCAGTAGTAGGCGTTTGGTGTTTTTGTATATTATCTGTACTTTTTCTAATTGCCTCATTAAGGGCAATGCGTAAATCTGTAGATAATCTAATATGTTTATCTATACCACTTATATCCAAGTTTAATATTTTGTTTCTTAACAATATTCCAAGTGTGACACCAACAAGAATTAGCAATTCACCGAAAATGAATAGTGGTAAGTATACTTTTGTAAAGTCTAATAAAGCTGCTAGTGCACCTCCTATAGTAACACTACTGGTAATAAGGAATTCAATAAAGTGAATATAGCTTTCACGCTTTTTTAATGATTCATCTAGTAAATCAAGCTTATATGAGCGTAATTTGTTAGATAGTTTAATTGCTTTCTGGAATTCATTATTAGATTGATTTTCTGAGTTCAGCATAACAGATCTATAATTCTTTTCCGGTTTTATATTGCAAATTAGGAGGCACAACTTTTGCTTGTCCTGCATATTGCGTTTGCTGCTGTTGCACTACTGGCTCGGTCAGTTCAGTAAAGCACATCATTGCGATAGGGGCTTTCCACTTTAACCTGATTCTAAAATTGCCAACATTCTTAATCTCAAGTACGACAACATTTGGCGCTCCTAATGCGCCATCACACACTGATGCTGTGATATGTGTTGTAATTCCTAAGCGAGCCACTGTGCTTCTTCCATCCAAAAGCGGCAGAATACTGCCATCAGTCTCAATAGACTCGTAGGTAGCACCAAGAATGAACTGGTCTGGCTCTAAGTAGAATTCCTCTTTCTCCAAATCAACTTCTTTATATTTGATCTCTGAAGGCTCGCTAATAGAGACAGTTTGACCCGGCTCAGGAATGAGAATCTCTTTTGCCAAGTGAATACGAATGCCTACCGGTCGGATATTTTTTCTATCAAAGTCAGGACCAATAATTAACCGTTTTTCATCAAGTGCCTTTGCAATGGAGACATGCGATAAATACATACAGCAAGTTATTTATCACAACGTACAGCAAGTATGATTTAGTGCCAAATGGTTTTTAGCTTAATTGCCCAATAATTTGAGCCGTCACTTCTTTAGCAGTTTTGTTTGTTGTGTCGATACGTGTCTCGAATGCAGGTGAGTTGAATGCCTCAACACAATGTCGTGCTTGTTGTTCAGCCCATGAGCCTGGCTGTTCACCTCTAGCTAATAACCGCTCGCGAATTGTTTTTTCAGGGGCAACAAGGCAAAAGTGATAGAACTCTGAGGTTAAGCTTTTTAACCCGTCTGTAATTTCTTTAAAGTACTCTTCTCTCCAAATAGTCATAGGCATAATTAAGTGACGCTTGTATTGTTGCTGCAATAGTTTTGCGGTATCGATAACTAGGGTCCGCCAAAGAGCATAGTGTTGAAAATCATCTGGTTGAGGATCAATCTCTTTTAGTATGTTACGCAAGAAAAATCCTACTTCCTCAGGATCAAAGATCATTGAATGTGGGACCTGAGCAACAAGCGCTTGGGCTGTAGTTGTCTTTCCTGAGCCAAAGGCTCCGTTGATTAAGATGATCATAAGGTATTCTTATTAGAATCTTTAGGGCAGAATCGTATGAGATCGTAAGATACTTGTAAATGGAGTGTTAAGTAATACTTAGGCGAAGAGTTACCAAAAGTTCCGAAATCGTTCAGGTCTCTGCGCCATAGAACTTATCTATTGAATGGAACAATCGCACCGCCAGGTCGCCTAGAGTATATATCGTAGCCTCTAGCGCGATATTGAGCTGCAATGAAAGCAGGAAATGCGTTATTATACCTCCCATCACTACTGCCATGAGGATAATAGGCTCTTGCCATGTCCAACATTAATCCAATAAAGTTTTTATCGCTTTCACTTGTTAAATGTAACATTCTGCAGACTTCCTCAATTCCCATGTTTCCATTTCTTTGTCTTAATTGATCATCTAAAAGAATATTGAGTACCTCGATTTCGTAGGAGTAAGCTCCAGCTTCACTTTCAATTGTCATTCGCGCTCTCTCATTTGTATTGCCTGTTACAAAAGCCATGTAAGCACGAAACTCTTCTGCAGTACGAATACGAGCTCTCACATTTGAATCATCAACTGTATGTCGTAACTCATGGTAAAGAATAAGCAGCTCAACCAGGGAGTCGGGGTTAAAGTCTGGTGCCATTTTCAATGCTTTTTCAGCAGGGATATAAGCGGCTGCCATTCCGGCCACGCTTTGTCCTGATATGCTGCCTTCTGCTAAAAAGTGGTCATACAAGAAAAAGTTTGGGTTTCCTATATGAGTGTTTCCAGTGTTTCTTGCTACTCGCTGAAATCTTTCATAGTTTCTGTTGGGATTACCCTTATTAATTTCGACTATCTCAAATGGTGCCCAAAATACTTCTGAGCGTATATAAGGCGCCGGAAAACCACTCATGCGACGTAAGTGCGTCTCAATTCTTTGGCGGAATCTTGGCATAGCAGTTTCAATGCGGCCAATTAAGGCATCAATGGCTGCTTCATGCTCGACTGCGTTATCGGCATGTTCTGGCGGAATAGTAGTTGGCGTAGCGGTTGTCTCTGCTCTCGAAGCTTGGGGGGCTGGGGTGTCACTATTGGCGTTTACAGCAAGGGCAATGGAGCCTAAACCTAGTATTCCTGCTAGCGCCGCTGCTGTTTTAAACCTTTGGTTTTTTTGTAATAGTGCTTGATGGTTTTGTAAATCTTTTTTGTCCTTAGCGGTAAGGCCTTTCTTATTTTGCGCAGCCTTTCTCCCTAGCCGAGCAATTTCTGCTCTGGCATGATCTAGTACTTTTCTGCCAGTGGGTGTTAATATTTCTGGTAGTTTCATAAAAACTGCTGAAAAATCTCTAAAATTACAAATTGGCTGAGCTAGCAATGTATAATATCTGTACACTCTTGTCTATCTGCTCAGTTCAGTGTGCGAATAGATAAAGCAATACCTTTTCATCTGTCCCATTTGCCAGCATTGAGGCGACGATGAAGACGATTAGTGCGTTCATCCTGACTCGCGGTAACTGGATAGACCACATTGGTGGTATTGCCAGCGATATGGGTCAGCTTGATAAAGGTATCACTGATTAACCGTCTCTGGCTTTCATCTGGGTGAGTAAGCGGGCTGGGTAGGCAGGCGTAATCTAGGTTTGTAAACTCAGTTGGGGTTTGTAATAACTGGTCTACGATATGAGCATTGGAGCTATCAGTCCAGCCGCTGTTACCGGGGATAATGTTTTTCGCTACGTATGGCCTTGGGGCAGCGCCGAAGCGATCTTTCATGTCTAGCGTAAACTCCAAGTCATTTTGCAATGACTCGGGAGTGTCTGTGTCATGTCCAATGACCATAAACATTTCTGGACAAATACCTAACTCTTCTTTAGTAATGCGCATAGCTTCAATGCATTCGGGGAGCTGATTTTGCGATTTCTTAACACTGCGCCATACTGCTTTAGATGTACCATCTACCCCAAAGCCGATAGACCAAAGTCCGGCCTTAATCATCAGCTCAATGGTTTCGCGATCATGTTTCCAGGTGCGCATAAATTCATGCGCGGTAGATAGGCCACGCAGATGCCATTCTGTATGAGGATGCGTCTGACGAACAGCGCAGAGCACTTGAGCAAACTCCTTGAGTTTTGTGGGAGTTTGAAAGAGATCGAGGTTGGATAAGTAAACCTGAAAGTGTTTTACTTTTAGTCTTTCCGCGCGCGCTGCTAAATAGTTTAAATCGCGCTCGACTACAGCCATGCCGCGATACTGTTCACGTACCGTAACTACTTGGTCAGAGATAGGATCTTGCTTTGTTCTATGGGCAGCACAGAAGGTACAAGCATATTTACAGCCTTGTGATAAATAAAGGCACCATTCCTGAGTGAAATACTTGGTGAATTCCTCATCTGATAGCTTTTCATAAAAAGGAATGAGTGAAGTCTTTTCGGGATCGGGTAAATGGTGTAGCTGTAATCCGGCAGCTGCTTTTAATATTGTGTCGGAGTTGCCATTATCACATGCGGGTCCAAACAAGTGTTGAAATTGCGTGCGTGTTAGACCAGATATGACTTGGCCACCTAGAAGAATGCGTACTGACTTGCTTGCAGTCTGTAGTATGCGCTCTTTGAGTCGTATTGCTTCAGGAATGTAGGGAGCGCCGAGTACATGTATGCCAACCACATCATGAGCGATTTCGGCTGTGTTGAGATTCGCATCCTGAAAGGTTACATTTCCGCCAGCTTGTAGAACTCTTGCGCCTACTACGGCCAGTGAGGAGGGAAAGTAAATCTGTCCCTCGCCTTCTGCTGGTACGGCATTATGTCGAGGATTATACAAGAGCATTGAGCGCATAAAGAAAAGCTAGTATCGCTCAATTTTTCTACAAACCTGTGGCCAAACTAAATCTAGTCACTAAAAAATCTGCTGTACTGATTACAAAGCCACAAAGCTTTTAAGCTTGTCTCATGATTTTGAGAAATGTGCTAGCTTATACTCCACAACTGATCAAATGTTCTTTGATAGTGATGAATTAAATACGGATCGTGAATTACCAGTAGCCGATGGCCGAGTTGGGGATCGTTTTGCCAAACTGTAACTTGTTTAGGGTATATGTATGCCATGGCGTCTTGGTATGCTGGGTGCAAATATAATTTGCCATCTCGCAATTCTCTTTGATTGTTTCTGAGTAGCTCACCTGTCCTTTGTCCCATTTCAGTAAAGATGGCTTTAATTGTCTTGCCCTTACGTGCTCTTTGTGTGACAAAGTACTGCATAGCAGATTCTCCAGGAATGTCATACGCTTTTTCTCCTGAGCCAAAGCAGTTAATATGGGACCAATCGGCTTGGAGCAGGCGGTAACAGTGTTCAGTGATTTCAGTTTGATCGGTAAAGATCTCCACCGGTGGTGCTGAGTTCCATTGAGGTGACAATGCAAATAAATGCGCTAACTTGCGTAACTCTAACTGGGCTTTTCTTAACTGCAAGGATTGTTTGCCTGCGTTCTTAGCTAAGAATTGTAATTTGCAAGTTCGTAACTTTTGGCGCCAGTTTTGTGAAGAGTGAAGAATAAAACCATTTTCTTTGAGTGCCTCAAATAGCCTATATGTGCTCGCTCGTGACCATTGATAATGAGCCTGTACATCCGCCACGGTACAGTCAGGATGCTGATGCACGTAGAGGTAGAAAAGTGCAGCCTTTTCCTCTAACCCTAGTTTTTCTAATAACTTGAGAATGTGAGCACGAATATGCATGGCTCATAAGTAAGCCTCAAACTATAACACGTGCGTGAGTTTCTGACAATGCAATTCAGTATCCCTACGTGGCTAACGTTTCCTACTCAGTTCGATTAATAAACCATTCCTCTTTAATTTTGCTGACATACCAATTATCAGCATGTGTTTCTATAATCTTTTCGGCCAACTTCTTAGCTGACTCCGATTTCACTCTAACTGAAGTGGTGTAGAGCCAATGTCTTTCACCTGCCCGTAAATTTCCCCAGTCTAGTTGTTCTTTTAACGTTAATAAAAGCTCAAGATTGTCAGCATCTTTTGCCAGAATTGATTCTTTGCTTTTTCGTTCCCGATATTCGCCTAGCATATCTTGGATATAGTCGCCGAAAGGCAAGGTGTCAGTGAGGTCTTTCAATGCTTTCTCTTCATCTACCTTTACGTATTTTTGATGGGTGTAGTTTAAATCCGCAGTCCGTGCTTCAGAGATGTCATGTAGTAAACACATTTGCATTACCTTAGCAACATCTACATCACCTTCCATTTTAGCAAGAGTGAGGCCGATATAAGCTACACGATTGATATGTTCAGCTACGCTTTGTTTGCCACTACCAAGATACCAAAGTCCACTGCGTGGTGTTTTAGCTAAAATTCCCATTTCAAATAAGAAATGCACCATGGCTTGAATCGACTCCGCAGAAAACTCTTTCATAAAATCTGTTTACTGCTTTGAGTTTAGCATTAAACCTGATCTAGGAAAGTTTTCTTTCTTTATATCCTAGGAAATGCAACGGGTGCTACTTCTCCCCCATTCACTTGCACGATGTCGCCATTCTTGCCTGTTTTGAGCAGGGTGATAACCGCTTCTGCCACGTCAGCAGGCTGATTAAATCTGCCAGATGGAATAGTTGTCAATATTTTTGCTGCTAGTTGTGGATTGGAGAAAATTGGTGCCGACATGTCAGTCTGAGTTACGCCCGGTAGAACACCAAATACTCTGAGCTGACCATTGCGCATTTCTGCAGCTAGGGAGCGAGTAATAGATAGTCCTGCTGCTTTAAAGGCAGCATACACCGCTTGACCTGGTGAAGGCATAACTGCGGCCAAGCTGGAAATGCTCACTATGTCCCCCGTGCTACCTTGTGCTTTAGCGAGCTCGTGCAAAGCCTGCGCAAACATTATTTGAGGTGTCAGCTCGAGCATGACACCATTGGTGATCGCTTCATCATTGTCAAAGTCTCTCTCTATCAAATGGCCGCGCGGGTGCAGTAACGCAGCAGCGTGTACGATAATATCCAATCTGCCAAAGTGAGCCGCTGCACGGTTAGCTATCTGCAGAGACAAGTGAGGATAAAAACGTAAATCTGCAGCAAGCGGTAATGTCTGATTGCCTAGCTCAGCTGCCAGCGCGGAGAGCCTGTCTGCATCTCGTGCTACTAATGCTGTTTGTACACCCTCACGTACTAGACTGCGTGCAATTGCTTCGCCTATGCCTTGGCTAGCACCGGTGACTAAGGCGACCTTGCCTTCTAGAGAACGGTCCTGCATAATTTTTGGAGTAATAAAACAGCAGCCAACTATATCATGAGTTGCTGAAAATGGATATATTGCCAGTGTCTTTAGTTCTCTATGGATAATTTCTTTCAGCTTACACTGCGGCTTTTGCCTTTTTATTTGAGCGTTGTGATTGGGTATGTTGCTGGCCGATATTTACAAATCAGTCGAGAAAGCATTGGTAAGTTATTACTGTATGTTATTACACCAGTTGTCGTTTTTAATGCAGTGCTGACTAGCCCGCTCAGTGCTGAAACACTAGCCTTGCCTATAGTCACTTTCTTTCTAGCTTGCGTTATTTGTTTGGCCTTTTATGTTCTAGCAAAGAGCCTATGGCGTGATTCTACGAAAAATATTTTAGCTTATGCGGTTGGCTCTGCTAATTCAGGCTTTTTCGGTTTGCCGGTTGCTTTGGTGCTGTGGGGAAATAGCATTTTTAATACGGTAATTCTTTGTATGTTGGGCTGGGTAGTTTATGATAGCACGGTTGGCTTTTGGATTGCGATAAAGAATGACTTTACTACACGCAAAGCATTGCAAAAGTTGCTGCAATTGCCCTCTCTCTATGCGATCTTGTTAGCGGTAATTTTGAACATGATTGGTATACAGGATTTAGGTACTACTTATCAAAGTTTGGTTGTGGCTTTTCAAGCAACATTTACTTTGTTGGGACCGATGCTGATTGGTATTGCGATTGGGCATAGAGAAAAAGCCATTTGGGATACAAAAGCGATAATGCTAAGCTTTGCTTTTAAATTTGTACTATGGCCATTGGCGATGGCAGCTATTCTTGTCGTCGATAGTCTTTATTTTCACATTTTTGCTGCGCAGACGCAGCAGGTATTGTTTTTATTGAGCCTGGTTCCCTTTGCTGCTAATACCGTCGCCTTGGCGAGCGCCTTTCAACTACAACCACAAAAGGCTTCTACGCTTGTTATCTTGGGAGTGCTCTTTGCCTCATTGTATATTCCCATTGTGTTGTATATTTGGGCTTAGGGCGTCTTTTTATTTGAAAGAGACGATGAATATGGGAGAATTCAAGGATTAAACGCGCCACCCAGTAAAACTTGGTGAGGAGTGAGGT
>CAZEGN010000008.1:34457-47961 GCA_964512325.1 uncultured Candidatus Peribacteria bacterium | reverse complement strand
AATTGCTACAGCAATAAATAAAACTGCAAGTATTGAATTAGTCTGGCGTACTAGAATTTTACTTGAAGCTCATCTAGATACATCTGATTTTGGAGAAGACGATAATCGAGATAGTCGCTTAGAAAAAATGTACAAGCAAGCTGTGACCCAACTACCGCATCTCCAAGTTGAGCTGGCTGAATTCGCTGTTGATGCTTTAGCACATCTCGGTAAGAAAATGCTTGCAGGCCGATTAGCCAGTAAGTTAGGGCTTCAAGAAAAGGCTCGTACACTTTTTGTTGAAGAAAGAACGAAACTATTATCTAGGAAAGATCCATTTAGTGGCTGTGATAAATCTCGAGTAGGTGATTGCTCTTTTAGAATTGGTGAGTACCAAGTTGCTTATGAACAGTATTTGTTGGCAGGAGATAAATATGGCATGTTCAAAGCTGCATGGGAGTTTGATCGGGCTAAAGCTGTTGATGTGGCTCAAGAGATTGCTGTCCACGCGATCGCTGAACCTTACTATGCACTTAACGGAGCACTGCCAATTGTCGTCCAAGCTGGTTTGCCCGCTGCTCAACAAGTTTATGAATCAGGTATTAACCGATTGGAGAGAAATGGTGCATTAAAATCAGCTTTGGAATTTGCTGAAGCCTATGGTGACACTATCCGAGCTGCTCGCTACCGATTACTGATGATGTCTGTAGAATAACTCTGTAAGAAAAATATTCATTCTTTCCTTGTTAAGGGGAGCTGTACTGATTGCAGGAGTGGTGACGAAGAGGATTTTAGCTGCTTCTTTACTTAGCCTATTGAGCAATTGAACTCGCGCTGCTTCCATTTTCGTCCTGCTGAGAGCTAGGGAGATCAGTATATCCTGTGCACAAAATGCTGAGTGGCATGATAAAAGCTTTTCAACAGAGCGTACAGAGGAATGAAAGTGAGACTTCTGTGGCTAAATCTGGTAGAATATAATGAGTATTACTTATTATGGAGCGAGAGCGTAATCAAGAAGGTGATCAGGTATCGGATTTGAGCGAACGTGGTGTAACACGAAGAAGATTTCTGGGGGTGCTGGGAGCGGCTTTGGTAGCTAGTTGTAAGCCAAAAAAGCATCCTGCTGCTCCATCAAACCAAAGGCCACGTCCACAGATTGCCACTCCCGCCCCGATTGTTCAGCCAGCAGAAATTCCTAATACATTTCAGCCAGCGCCAGCGATAGAACGCCCATATTTAAGATATGGTGATTGGCAGGGAGAAAATATGAGTCTTGCTGAAAAAGCAGAAGCTGAAAGGCGAGTTGCAGAATTTAATGCGCGGCTGCAAAGCCTGGATCAGCTCATTGTGCGGCGCTGGGGGATACGGTACGGGCTGGGTGATACACATTATTATAGTGTCCATGAGCTCCCGCCAGATCCTAGATATAATCCTATCCGAGACATTCGTGATAACCTTGAAAATCTGGCTTTGACAGAGCAGGCATTGGTCAGACAAACCGTGCGCGAGAGTGGTATTATCGAAGCCTTTCAGGCGGTAAGTAGCGATATGTTTAGATTAAAAGACTCTGCCAGTTTCGATCAGGCATTACAAGTGTTGGCGAAAGGAAACTGTGAAGGAGTAGCTCTGGCTGCAGTATCAGATTATGCTCGTGCTCACCGCAGTAGAATGATTCTTGCGCGCGATCGTTTTTACTATTCTGCTCGAGTTAGAGACTACTTGCCTAGAGGTGAGGATATTTACAGTCAGGATATTGATCCCAGAAATGTGCCTGGCCTTTCGCAGATGTTTCATGAAAGGGAGCTTGCTGGCTTGCGTGAGCATCCAGGGTGGGCAGGAGCGAGGAGACAGAGACAGTTCCGAGAATTGGCTGCCAATGATACTATCGCTGAATTAGCAAAGGAGGCTGATTTTACTTTGGCGGAATACTTTTCACTCATTAAAGCGGTCATTCATCAACGCGAACGAAACGTGGCTGCGGGTAATAGAGAGACGGATGTAGCTATCGCCCGCCGATTGGTGGCAGCAAAAAGAGTCTTTGCAGCGAAGCGCTTGTTGGATAGTCAAACTGAATCGGTGATAGTGTTTCATGGCTCAGACCATGAAAACTGGGGAGGCAATCGGCAAATACCAGGGGACCATTTGGGAAGAGATGATGACTCTTGGAGCAGAATTGCTGTGGCGGCCGGTGTCCATAGAAATAAGCTACAGCACTTTGGTCCTAATCCTGAGCGCATTGGTCCAAGTCCATTACCGAATTTATACCGCGCTATCAGACGCTCCCATGGTAGGACTTTTATTGCCTTTGATTCACATGGCATGCCAGACTACTTAGAAGTAGATGATAGATCTCCTGAAGTAAAAATTACGGCCGCAGATTTAGCTCGGGCATTCTTAGATCGTGTACGGACTACTCAAGATCCCAATACACTAGAAGAAGTAACTTTCCTGATGGAGGCTTGTTACACCTATGATTTCGCTCATAATGTCATCCAAGAAATGCAGCGACAATGGGAGGCAGAAATAAGCTCTATATGTCCGTTTGCAAACTTAAAATTGCCCACCATCATTGTGCCTGTTCAGGAAGAATCATATGCAACACATAACTTTAAAGCATTTAGAGTCCTGATGAAGCAACTAGTGGGTATACGAAATGATAGAGGAGTAACAGGTAAGCGTATATTGGATAATGTAGAGCCAATCTCATACCGGGAACATGATATTACGTTTTTTTCTTCAGGAAGTGGTCAAGTACATGAAATTGCACAAGCTGCTCAAAATAGAGAAGCTCGTGTTGTGTAAACCTGGCAGTGTCTAACTTACACTTTTGTTTGAAGTATCAAAGCTGATAATGCAGCAAATGCTGATTCTAGTCCTTTGATTAATTCATCTTGGCTATTTGCCTGTATTGATCCAATAGCAAGTACTTCAGTAGGCAATATTTGAGGAAAGGTATCACCCGTTAATGTTTTTTGTTGTTCAGGAATCCATTCGTTTAAAGAAAAGTGTAAGCCCTGTGCGATTTGATCTGCTGACCAAGCGGTGCCATTGAGATTTGTGGGCAAAATAGCAAAGAGATAAGGACCTGGTGCAATAGTGATGTCTGCTTGGCGTGGGATACCGTCAAGCACCTCAGGCTTTTTAAATCCAGCAAGAAACT
This sequence comes from uncultured Candidatus Peribacteria bacterium, assembly GCA_964512325.1. Classification (GTDB taxonomy): domain Bacteria; phylum Patescibacteriota; class Gracilibacteria; order RBG-16-42-10; family RBG-16-42-10; genus JACQZO01. The sequence continues at coordinate 44,822 of CAZEGN010000008.1, read as the reverse complement.
TTTCCCATGAGGAGCTGGTTAATGCTGGTGTCAGTAGTAAGTATTGCAGGGCAGAAATATACTCTGCTAAAGACATTGCTACTTGTCTATCAACTAGATTGGCTTGTTGCATTGCTTTTGCAATAGCCATACGCTCTGCAAAAGCTTGAAGTGCGCGTGTTGGTTCTTCCATGTAAGGCAAAGGGTATCTAGGCATAGTGTATTATAATTGAGTGGTTTGTTGAAGTTTGTATTTCTGGGTAAGCCATTGCTGATGTATTAGATCGGCATCAGACTGCATTTGTTGAGCAATTGCTTTTAGGTCTGCGATTATTTCAGGCAGGGGACGCAGTGGGGTGTTTGTATGAATATCTTTCAATTCTTGCCTGAGCTTTTCTAAAGCTTTGATAGAAGCGGGAGGATAATCGGCTCCTATGTTTAGATCTCTCTGAATCTTTGCTGGGCTCATTGCATCCTGAGAGATGAAGTTGCTGACAAGTAAAAAATGCTCAATGCTCATCCCAATGGCATAGCGGTCAGCAATACTTAGCGGTTTGCCCTGCCTGGCACCTTCAAACACTTTGTCATTGTCCATATAGTAGGGCGTATAAGCTAGTTGTAGCATCTGACGATTTCCATCTTTTTCAAATGAACGGAATATGCCACCTTCTCGTCGGCCTTCTCTGGGCTGGGCTAAGACTTGATTTTGGGCAAATAGACTGCCCGGATCAATAACCACACCTTCACCTTGGCTATTGATAGCCACATTGTCGGGCTTAAAGTCATAATGCACTAAACCACGAGCATGCAATTCAGCTATGCCCTGAATAGCAGTAGCAAAAGCGGCTACTTTTCTCGAAGGAGCCAATGTTTGCTGATCAAATACTGTTGCCAGGTTTTGTGTTTTGCCAGTTCTATCTACCACCTTTTCATAGGCTATTACCGGTAGCCCCGTTTCAGGCTGTGGCTCAGAAACAAAGGCAACTTTTAGGACGTGAGGAATGGGCTCTTGTAGATGGGTTGCTGCATTTTCTGCTTCTATGAGGTAATTGTTATGACGCTGTAGATTAGCAGCAGCGATATCAGGTACGGTGGTAGCTGGTGCTATTTTGGGCTCTTTAATCGCCACTGCCTCCCATTTGCCTTCTTTGAGCAAGAAGCCATCTTTAACCTGTCCCATACCGCCTGCGCCTAGTACAGTGTGCAAAGTATAGATACTAGCGCTCTTTTCACCATGATTGAGTCTTTTGCCACCAACGATAATTGCATCCTGTAAACCGGCATGGCTACGTACTAGCTCGGGAGCATTAATGATAGCTACTATTTCCTCGGAGCTTAGCTGCGGACATAATTTATTGGCTTCACGTAGTGTAGCGAGCTTGTGTGCATCACTACTTGCATCTTTAACTAAGTTTAATAGTTGTCCCAGCTGCTCGCGGCGTGCTGTTAATAGTTTTACAGTCTCGGCAATAGTTAGTTGCTCTGCTGGTTTATCAAGTGCCAAAGGCTTGTCTGCTCCTAATCCCTGCAGTGTTTTGTGAATGTTGGCTACTGCCTGTGGTGCTCGGTTTGCATCTGCTGCTTGATCTAGGTGATTGTCCGGCGGTTCAGTAGCAGCATATTCCAAGCGATGACGCTCTGTGTCCAAACTCATTCAATAGAAACTAATCTCTTTATTATACCATGAGCCTTGCCTCATTGGTAAGAGCAATTATCGTCTAATTGTGAGTAGAGGGATGGAGCTATTGGGCAGCTGATCTTACTGGACCATAGATGTCGAGTATTTTCTGCCTAGTAGCTATATAGTCTCGGTAAAAGGGATTGTCTGCTGTAGTGCCTGTATCAACCAGTAGTGCGGTTTGATGATAATCGTTATTGCTTGCATCATTTTCTACTCGGGCTAAAAATGCTAAAGCCTCTTTTTCTACCAAGAAAGTTGCTTGCGGATCAGGCTCGCTAAAATTAAAGCTGATTCGAAACTTAATGCCTAAGGCTTCAAGAAACTGTATTGTTTCTGTTTGGTCCTTTTTGTACTCACCGTGTTCACGGTTGGTAGGAATTTTTTTCCAAATGCAAAAACCTTTGTCTGATTGAGGATATTTCCATTGTGGATGTGCCTCCAAATCAAGAGCAATCGCTCCATACAGCTCCTCTCTGCCATAGCCTAATCGGGTAGAAAAATATATTTCAAATTCTTGCGTTTGTGGGTTAGGGACAACTTTAAATGGAAAGTCATAATCCTGTGCGATAGCGATAAGATCCTCAATAGTATCCGGATAGAGTGCTCTTCCTGCTAGCACTTGTACTATCTGCGCGTGTGCAGGTGTGCCGTCAGAAGAATCTAATGCTGCTGGATGGGCTGCTCTTAAGAAAAAGCCACTTTTATAAAGAGAGCATACTTGAGCTTCATAAGCAGCAATCTGTTTCTCCAAACTGTCTAAATCCTCGTCTCTTATCTCAACTGGCATCGCTATTTTAAAAAGTTAAGAGTGGTGTTTAAACTGAATCCATTGCTCATTAGTGCTGCTCTCACTTCCGCAACTGTAGCGCTGACTTTTAATGCTTTTGCAAAATACGAAAGCACACTTTTTTGCCATTCTTGGTATGCCTTAGCTAAAGGAGAATCTTTCGCTGCGGCAAGGTAAACTTGCTCCTGTTGCTGTAAGTCAGAAATGAGTGCTACCAGAGTAATCAGCGGATTTTCATTAGGCTGCTCCGGTGCTGGAAGTTGGACTATTTCTCTTAAATCTCTGCGCAGCTGTAGATCACCACGTCCGCGTGCTCCTGCTGGTGGTAGTCTGCGATGGGCATCACACATAGGTACTAAAAGTTAGATTATTTTTAGAGTGCAAGTTAGCATGTTTATTCTGTTCCTACAAACTTCCTTGTCCTTAATTTGTCCCATTCAGTGGGGAAAAGTGTGCTTGTTGTTTCTCGTTCTGCATGTATATTTTTTATCACTTGGTGTACAAGACCTCGTATCTTACCGTGTACACCATGGTCTTCTTCTGCTTGTGCTTTGATCCAGCTGTGAGTGAGTTTGTTGATCATTCTACCATGGCGTTTATCATCCTCTTTATCGGTACTATTACGGTCATAAACCCATTTTGATTCTGCAATTACTGGCGCAAGACAAAACTGATTGAGCGTGGCATGAAATTGCTCACAGTAGCGCTCAAATACATGTGACCATCGACCTTTATATACATAATGACTAGCTAAAGTTCCTAGTACTTGGTAGTGCAAAATATCAATGCCGGCGTGGCGACCTAATATATCAGTTCTTCCTTTTGCTGCGGGCAAATCAAATGGAGCTCCCGTCCAACGCACGCCATCATCATATGCCATAATTCTTGCACCAGTAAGCGTATTATGAGTAGTAGAAAAGGCATTCTTTTGATAAATCACGCCCTGATCAGAAGCCAGGATTACACTTGCACCAACGACTGCCGCTACCTCATTTGGCCATCTTCCCGCAATGCTTAATTGTAGATCAGGCTCACGATCTACAAAGACTTTTTGGGCTACTAATGCACGTATCAGCCGGATTAAGTCGGCTGCTTGGCCGGCAGGTAAGAGCAGGCTATTACCTGCATGCACAAGCCGAAAGGGCGTACTAGTAAGACCAAGGGATCTTTTTACTCGTGCAAATGTACTTGGACTAATACTTTGAGCCACATGAACTTTTCCACCAACGGGCAGCAAACCAGGTAATGAGGTTCTTTCTTCATCCCAAGAAGCTAATTCCGCATCATAAGCATCAGGTGCCAGCGCTTCATTTGTTGGGGAGGCTGGGTTACTAACAATGGTTGCTAATAGACTTTTCACTAACGGTGTGTCACCGGGAATAGCCGCCTGCAATTGTAATTGTTGCTGCTTTTTGTTGAGCTGTTCGATACCACCATCTAATTCTTCTAAAAAGGCATTGGGTTTACAATCAGGATCTGTTGTCAGGGCTAATACTTCTTCTCGTAGTTTTGTTATTTCAGCGAATAAGGAGCTGAATTCATCGGGACTTTCAGTTGCTAGTCTACTCGAAAGTTTAAGCCATCTTTGCAAAAGATCTGCTAGTTTTTGCTGATAATCATTAGGTGTAGCACAGTAATCTGCCACCTGGGCGGAGATAGGAAATGCAAAGGTCTGATGAACAAGACTTAATGCGGCTCCTGAACTGACTTTCCAACTGCGTAGTTTTTGGTAAAAAAGTGCGGGGTGACAAAGTCGCGATTCACCAACTTTGAGTTCACTTCCACAAAAGTCCAAGTGAGTATAGGCGATCGCGTCAGGCTCATAGATGTCTTCATCTCTGATGTTATGACCGATCAGCTCTTCAAAGTAAATATCAAATACTTTAGTAAACTCTTTGTCAGCTTTCTCGCAGTAAGTACGGATGCCTATTGTGGCTTGTACTATGTCTTCCGCTTTGTGGTCAGTTAAGTCCAATACAAAACTGAAAAGTGTAGGTAGTAATGGAATATTATTTGCCTTTAAAAGCTGTATGGCTTTTTTGGCGTGGCCGGCTTTTTTCTGAATTTCATCAACGCTTTCATCTCCGTTAAAGCCGAAAAACCACCAATGTCCCATCTCATCACCTACTAAGCCAGTAATTTCTCGGCCTGCTTGCAAGAAAGCCAGTGCGCTTGCGGTGTTTGTAGTTTCTCTTTCACAGCAAACCGATAACCAATGCGCGCGAGCTTTGGGTGGCAAATCATGCGTTTGTTCAAGCCATGCGAGTACACCTCCTGGATAAAAGTCTTGGAGGATACTAGCACAATGAATAATATTGCTTGCCAGTTCGGTCGAACCAATAGCGCTAGCAGTTACTTTCTCCGTAAATAAAGGAATTATTTCTGGGGATAGTTCTTGGGCAAGTTTCGCTAGAGCATTACCGAGATACGCTCTGCCATGTTGAGATGATTGATCTTGCGTCGGTATACTTAAATCAAGGGGCGTTTCCTCAGGGGCCATTACAGCCTCATTGAGCACCCAGTGCAATAGTCTTTTTATGTCGCCTAAGTTTTTTTGTGCTGCCAAGCAAATATAAGCTAGATTAGCGCGATTTAATGTGTGTTCTGAACTTCGGTCATCTCTAACACAACAAAAATAGTCTTTATAGATTTCTAAATCTATGTAAAGCTCTTCAACTGCATGTGTCGACGGCAGACACTGCAATTTAGGGTGAGTGGTAGTGATCTCCTGTGAGTCCGCTGAACGTGGCAGCACATGAATAATTAAAGAATATGCATTATACTGTCTTGCATCGCTTTTGCAAGCATATTATAAATGCTGGAACAGGTTGTTTTCTCAGAGAGCTCAATGTTCCAAGTCAAAACTTGTTTGCTGATAGGATTGGTATAATCTGTAGCTGACATAGTCTTTCTTGTTTCTGGGCAGAAGACTAAATGGTAGCAGTAGTTTGGGCTAAAAAAGCTAGATATCTATGCAATACAACTTTTCAAACATGGTGTGGCTCTATCCCGGAGAGGCGGCGTGGCATTTTATTACTTTGCCAGTTGAGCTTGCTCAGCAAATTAAGTCAGAGCATGGATACAAGGCGCGAGGTTTTGGTAGCTTGAAAGTGCAAGCACAGATTGGCGACAGTGTTTGGTCGACATCATTATTCCCCGATAAAAAAACTGGTAGTTATCTTTTGCCACTCAAAAAAAGTGTGCGTTTGCAAGAAAAGTTTGCTGCAGGCGAAAGCATTAATATTAGCCTCATTATTAGCTAACTGTTTGGTAAATAAGCCAAATCAAATAGGCCAGGTAGAGTGCAATTAAGAAGAAGCCAGATTTTCTCCCCAAATGCCATTTTTGGAAAATGAGCAAGAATAAGATTACCACTACGGTAGCAAAGAGGAGAATTACCGAGCTCAACAGATTTTGGGTGTCAACTGCGATAGTGCCTCCGTACACGATAAACGTTATAAGCCATGGTAGACCTAAAGCAAACAGAATATCGAAGATGTTTGAGCCAACAGCATTGCTGACTGCCATGTCCACCCGACCTTGTTTGGCGACGATGACTGAAGCAATAGTGTCAGGTATTGAAGTTCCGGCTGCCAAAATGGTCAAACCAATAATCACTTCTGGTATGCCAAGAAGATGCGCAAAACCAACCGCACTTTCAACAAGAATGTAACTTAATACGGTAATCCAGATGATGGAAATCAGAAAAAGCCAATAATAGTGTTTTGCACTGGGGAATGTGAAAGCTAATATCTGATTGATTGGCTTCAAGAAAACCTTTTGAGACGCATGCTTGCTCTCTGCCACGACAGTTTCAATGATCGTGTCATTATAACGAAGCCACTGTTTCCATTTCACTACCGCCATAACATACACTGCATAGAGTATGAGAAAATAGATAGCCTCATTGAGTGCAACTTTGCCGTCGATGAAGGTGAAAATGAGCAATAAAATTGAAAGCAAATAAAAGCCTACATCACGCACAACTGGCTGCCACATTACTTTGGCTTTTTTTACTAATACTGATGCACCAATTATCACTAAGATATTAAAGATAGCGGAGCCAACAATAGTACCAGCACCCATCGCACTGTGATCACCAGCTTTAAATAGCGCCATAAGAGAGACAAATAGCTCTGGAGCACTAGATCCTGAGGCCATGAGGGTCGCTCCTGCTGCTTCGGACGAAAGCTTAAACCGTTTAGCGATTTGATCTAGCGAAACAACAAAATATTCGTCACATACTTTTGCTAGCAAATAAAAAGCGAGCGTCATCGCTAGAATATAAACAATAAGCATAGTCAAAAGTAAATTTCAGTGAAAGCATACTGTTTCACTTTGCTTCGGGCAAATCAGCCAGCTTGCAGGAAACGAATTAGTCAATGTTTTCTTTTTTGCGATGCTGATCCACGAGAATAGTATTGCCGTCTGGGTCAGTAATTACAAAATGAGAGGGCTCAATTCCAGCTGCTGCTTCGGTCTCAAATTTTATGCCCAGACCTTTGAGCACGCTCTGAATATCTCGAATGTCAGTAAAGGGATTAATTTCTTTGCCATTGTGATCCCAGCCTGGATTAAAGGTAAGAATGTTTTTTTCAAACATGCCCTGAAAAAGACCAATATTGGTAGTGTTGTTTTTCATAATAAGCCAATTTTGTTTTTCATTACCAGCAATCACTCGGAAGCCAAGTTTCTCATAAAACTCTTTCGATGTGTGGATGTCTTTGACAGCTAAACTCACTGAAAAGTTGCCCAATTCCATAAATAAAAGCTAATCACCTTAGCCTTAGCATGGAAACAGCGTTTTTACTATTGTCATGGGATCAAGTTGCTTTGCTGAAGTGTCTGAAAATTGCTAAGATACTAGCTCCTAATCAAGTGCTATGTGTTTATGGCGAGCTGATAGTTACAAGGCAGATGCGGCTCATTGTGTCGATATTCTCAAAACTATTGTGCGAGGGAATATTCCAGTTTTTGCATTTCCTTTTGAGCAAAAGCGACTATTGCTGCCTGATAAGTTCCTGCCTGAATTAAGAGATGAGTTAGCACCATGGTTAAAATAGGCTGAATCTAGCCCCACAGCCTGGAGCTCCGGCTATCCTGTAGAAGCAGCATATGATGCCCAAATTAAAGGCTGGACTACTCAGTCCAGACATGTGACCTTAAGCAATGAATGGGAACTTTTTGTGCTGTATAACTACCCTCAAGGGCATAAGCGTCGCAGAGCTGATAAGTGGACAGAAATACTCACGGGCGATCCTTTACGTAAACCTTGGCCAGACGAGTGGAAAGGACGAGTAGAGGAGAAAAGCATTGTTCCTACGGCGGTAAAGATACCTGCTGAATTAGTGGTTATGCCTTTTGTCGCTGGCGTTAATATGTACGATGCGTTTGCTCATAGAAGTACTGTGAAGGACAGGGGTAAGTTTAGCAATGTGGTTAAAAAAGCGGAGGAGTCACCTGCCGACATGCTCTCAGATATTTCATTTTCGCTTGCTGTTCTGCATCAAATGGGAATAACTTGGGGGGAGGCAATTTTACAAAATGTGATTTGTACTGAAAACGCTTTCCCTGTGTGGGTTGATGCTGAAATGCGCTATCAAGGACTTTCTCTAGTGCAGCAAAAAGCGATGGATGTGAGAAACTTAACGCTTTCAGCAACCGGTGTAGTGGCAGAAAGAGCTGCTCATCGTGAGCTTGTCAGGGCTATTGTAGAGCCTCATCCTGTTGGTGTGTTGGGCGCACTGCAAGATCTGAGTGCTCAGCGTTTGCCATGCAGACAAAGATATGTCTTTGAGCGTTTTGGTAAGTATCGTATTGGCGCGAGAGGTTACGAACATTTTGAAGAGACGAGGAATTCGGTGCGAGTAGTACTAGCTGATGTTTTAGGGCGTTGGCACTAGAAGAGATGTTTTTTGATGGAAAACGTGCTAGACTATGACCTCCCTAAAAAAGAAAGGAGTTTAAAAGTATGCAAAAATCAATTCTGACACTGTTAGCAGTTGGAGCATTAAGTGGTGGCGCTAGTGGCTGTGAAGATGCTGAAGCCGCAGGTTCGGAGCAAAGCATGAGTGTGCCTGCCGTTATACAAGCAATGAGAGCTGATCGTTGTCGCCGTGCTCCGGCAAATAGAGCTTATTGGGAGCAGAGAATTGCACTAGATAATAGTGACCTGGAAAGATTGGGCAGAGAATATGCTGCTGCCTTTAATCAGCACGCGCGGGCCGTGAGGTGTTATACCAGAGCTTGCATTGAAAGAGAGCGTCGCTGGGCGCAGATAATTAATCGAATTGGGCAACGAATCTCCGTAGCAGAAAGATCCAAAGTTGAACACATGACAAAGCTGCAAGAATCTACTAATGATGCTGCAGATTGTGATTGAAGCAAAAAGACTGGTGGGCGTTTTGTTCTTTGTGTGCTATAAAGAAAAGGTCCTTTATTTTTCTTTATGGCAAATCAAATTTTTGTAAATGTGCCAGTTAAAGATTTGGATCAAACGATGAGCTTTTTTAAAAAACTGGGCTTCACATTTAATGCTCAATTTACTGATGAAAAGGCTGCCTGCATGATTGTGGGGCCCAATATTTATTTCATGCTTTTGACAGAAGAGTTTTTCAAGACATTTACTACCAAGTTTATTTGTGACACCAAGACCACTACCGAGGCACTCTTTGCTATTTCAGCTGAGAGCAAAGAGGAAGTAAATAAAATGGTAGATCAGGCTTTAGCAGCTGGTGGCAAAGAGCCTCGACCTGCTAGCGATTTAGGGTTTATGTACAGTCGCGCTTTTGAAGATATTGATGGCCACATTTGGGAAGTTGTGTGGATGGATCCCAAGCATGTGCAATAGCGAAACGCTATTTTCTTAGTTAGGCATTATCCCTGGAACACGTCTTCTTGGGCTCGGGGGAGTTGGTTTCTTAGGCCAGCCATAGCCCGGGCCTTTTTCTGGTATCCTTTCTGGAACGCCAGGTATTTCAGGAATGAATGGATGATAGGGCTTGTGTGGTATATCTGGTGTTGGCTGTGGCGTAAATACGCTCATCACTTCCAAACGAAAGGGTGAAAAGGTTGATAATGTGGAAAATCTTTCAAGATTCATAAAGTGAAAATTATTAAGCGGCTGCTGCATTCTCCCAGTCTTCAGGTGTGCCGAGTACCTCACTAGGACTGAGCGCTGATAATGTATCTGCTGGCTCACGTAACGCACCTCGCAACTCTGCTCTTGTGGTAAGAGCAGAAATATCTGGTAGTTGTTTTGCCAGAGCAGCACGAATTTCATGCCGTGATGGCAGTTCTGGAGGATTTTCTTTGAGCTGTCTTTTTCTTTGCATAAGACTTAATAAAGGCATCATCGTAGCACTAACATAAAATGAAGTAAAAGTGGCTGTTTTTTTGAAAAAGATTTGCTACATTGTGAACAAGAAATAGCTGGCTTATGTATATATCTCGCCGACTCCCAAACATTGCACAGGCTTTAGAAAATACAGATAAAAAGCCGCGTCTTCCCAGTTTGGATTATAGTTTGCCGGAGCATTTACGTCCCTTTGTGAGGGGCAGAATAAAAGCGGGTTTGATTGGTTATAGCAGAGACGAAGTTGACCAGCATGTCGTTCAATTTACTGAGCTTTATACTGACTTACACAGACACGCTTTTGCAGTGCATGCTATTCCCTGGGAAAGCAAAATAGATGATCGTATTCGTGCTGATGTACAAAATCTCGTTGATAGATATTTGTTCGCAATTGCTGCTATGAGAGATCTTTTGAGAGATTTAGGACTTGCCAAAACAGGAAGGAAAGTAGTTCGAGCAAGTTTATTGAAGCTCTTTGTAGCGAATGCTGTTTCAGGGAATGGAGGAATAAATGAAGTGGCTGCACCTGAACCTGAAGTGGCTGCACCTGAACCTGAAGTGGCT
>CAZEGN010000008.1:17546-34357 GCA_964512325.1 uncultured Candidatus Peribacteria bacterium | reverse complement strand
AAATGAAGTGGCTGCACCTGAACCTGAAGTGGCTGCACCTGAACCTGAAGTGGCTAGAGATTTATTAGAGGCAGCTAGCGCTGGGAAAATTAAGATTGATGCTGGAAATCGTCCTTCCAAAAAGATTCGCCAAAAGGCATGGGCGATACGTGGCTATTATGCAGGGATGTATACTGAGATCAGTAGAGCCGTGATTGATATCGTGAAGGGTTCAGGAGTTACAGCAATTCCATTTGTTGCCCAATTGCGGCCCGGGACTGATTTGCAAGAGGCAATTAATGATTATATGGATCAGGTTGATCAACTGCTAGAGCTTTTGCCAGACCTGATTACTTCTGCAGAAAAGTTGAGGATTGTTGAGTATTTCATTTTTAAAGAGCCGTTAGATAGAGTAAAAGCCATTTGTTTAAAATTCTGTGAGTTCTTTACAAATCCAGCTTGTGCACTACTGAATGCCTGTTTGACAGAAGAAACTGATCTAGCTGGGTGGCTAAAAAAACACAGTGTTGTTGGCGAGAAGATATTGTGGAGAGCACCATGTCAACCCTCAGACCATAAACAGATTTTAGATGCTGCTACTGTCACCGCGACAGGAATATCAATCGCAGACAGTAAAGGTGAGGTGAAGAATCAAGCGGTAGATGGTGTTGCGGAAGAGGAGGATGAAGAAGAGGATGAAGAAGAGGATGAAGAAGATAGAGCTGGAGAGGAAGGTGGTGAAGAGAGCGATGAGGAGGGGGGAGTATCAAATACTGGTAGTCCTGATAACGATGCTACTCTTGGTGAGAAAGATTTAGCTTGGCTAACTAAAGCTGATGAGGAGCTATGTAGACCGATTGGCGACTCTGAATATCACAGAGAGGCGCTAGAGATGTATCTCAGCTATACAAGAAAAATCCAGATCCCTGCTAAAGCGAAAATTTTAGAGTGGTGTGATGAATACAAAAGCTTATTAGAAGCTGAAGTGCAGAGAAGAGGCGTGGATATTAGTGAGTGGGATTTAGACAAGATAAGTACACTGTTAACACCACGTTTATTAAGATTAAGAAATCTCATTTGCGAGGCTCACTTTCGCTATGTGGTAGCTGTGGCGAGAAGGTATAACTTTAGTCCGAAAATTGAGCTTGCAGATCTGATTCAGGAAGGAAATATTGGTCTGATGCATGCCGTTGATAAATTTGATCCAGGCAGAGGAAATCAGTTTTTAACTTATGCAGGATGGTGGATTAGTCATGCGATTCGCAGATTTATCGCTGACCATAAGAGAACGGTGCGTATCCCGGTGTACTTGGCGGATAGCCACAATCATTACAAGCGAGTGCGGCACTCATTAACTGCTAAATTGGGACGTTTCCCCACGAACACAGAGCTGTCAGCGGAAATGGGGATTGATCTAAACAATCTGGAACGTATTAGGAGTACCTCTAAAGGGGAAGCTTCTCTCGATCAGCCTCACCATGGTCAGGCTGACGGGCCGTCTGATATGGACTTTTTGAGTGATGAGGGCAGATTTTTAGCTATGCTGGAAGATGCATCGTTGGCGCAGGTTATCAGTAGCTGCATAAGACAGCTCCCTACACAGGAGCGCGATGTGTTAATAAGACGGTTTGGTATTAATAGAAAAAGGGAAACGCTGCGGAAAATCGGAGAGAGCTATGGTGTGTCGAGAGAAAGAATACGCCAAATTCAAAGGAAAGCTTTAACACGTATGAAACCAATTCTTGAGAAAAGGCACTTGGTGCTAGATAATGCAGCTTAATTAGTATATGTTATTTTATGAATGCAAATTGCATTTTTTGTAAGATTGTGGCCGCGGAGATTCCTGCTCATAAAGTATATGAAGATGAAAAGTGTTTGGTGTTTTTGGATATTTTCCCTCTTATGCCGGGACATGCTTTGCTTATTCCCAAACAGCATGAACCAGACTTTTGGTCTCTAGATAGGGATCTCTATCGGCATTGTTTGGATCGAGTTCAAACAATGGCCACTCATATGAAGTCTATACTTGAGCCTAAAAAGGTTGGGTTGATCGTTTCCGGGTTTGATGTTCCCCATACGCACTTTCATCTCATCCCCCTGAACTCTGAAAAAGAATTGACGACAGAATCTCTTAAAGCTAGAAATCTGCCATTTCCTACGGCTGAGGAATTAGCAAAAATGGCAGAAAAGTTGCGAATGACAATGCCTTAATCCGTTGCCTGCTTAGCAAACTCTTTGTACTCAGCTTGAACGAGCTGAAAGCAATAAGATTACTAGGTAAGTCTCTGGTTGCAGCTAATAAGCAAAGCTAAAAAGGTAGTATTTCCCTTAAGCGGAATAAATAATGTACAATGGGGCAGTATTGAAGCGGCGAGAGGGAAAGTTTCTAGTCCGAATGAGTATTATAAAGTTGATCGATTGTGTTGGATTCCAATGATATAACCACTTAAAGTTAACAGCTCGTGTTTTGGGGCGTATCTATCATTAGCAATAATCATTTTATCTCTATGGCAGCATCTACAATGACTAAAACACAAAAAATAATTGGCTGGGTTATTTTTGCACAAGCGCTATTAGCAATGCTTGGATCGCTCTATTTTAGTAACTTTGGTAATCCTTTGCTTAATATCGCTGATGGTGTTTTGTTTTCGCCAGATCGTGCTTTTACACCATGCAGCTTATGTTGGTATTCTCGCATTTTAATGTACCCATTGGTAATCCTAAGTTTAGTGGGGGTTATTAAAAAAGATCGTCATTTCACTGATTATATTTTGCCTTTCTCAGTACTGGGTATTTTGTTGAGCATGTATCACTATTACCTCCAAATGTTTCCCTCAACGACATCAGCATTTTGTACACAAGCCAATCCTTGCGATGCCATGCAAATCGCTTATTTAGGCTTTATTACCATCCCTTTTCTCGCGTGGGGAGCATATACAGTTATTACTGTACTATGTCTGATTAATCGCGATATTAACAAAGCACAGAAAGCTTAATATTGTATGGTGTGGGAAGATGGATTAAACCGTTTAAGAGGTTTAGCTGGTCATGTCTACGAGCTGGGGCAGGAGAGTTTCTTTACAGAACAAGAAGTACTCGAATGGCAGAGTCGCTGGCTTGAAGTAAGAGTTTGTTTTGCTCATAGTGATGTGCAGATAAGCACGCTTGCTGAGCTTGTCGCATGGGCACAACGTAAACATCGTTGCGGCTTTACTGCATCAGACTTGGCATTACTTCGCGTCGGTTTCTTCTTTATGGGAGCTTTGCATGAACGAATGAGCAAACTGCGCGTACAGTTTGGTAGTACTGAGCAAGAAGCACTGGCGTTTGCTGATGATTGGTGGGATGTTATTAGTCATGTGCACGAGCTACATGACTTTTTTCAGGGTGCTACAGAAAGAGACATGAGGGTGTTGGTGGATGTCGTGTGTCAGCGTGAAACTGGGCGAATACGTCCTGTCTTATTACAATGCTTGGAGTTGATGCAGATCAAAGAGTCTAGTGTTGCTAATCTTAAATTAGGACATAAGTCGGCTGCATTGATATTTCGTACTCGAGAGGTAATTGTTGATATATGTGGAAAGACAGCTCACACCAGAAGGCATTTAGTTGCTATGCGCAGGGAGCTCGATGCTGTGTATTATACTGCTGAATTAGATCATGCCCCTTTGCCGCCAAAAGATATGCTTTTATAAGCAGTATTATCGGTAGGGATTTTGGCAGTGTGGGTAGGATCGGCGATATCCCACCAAATAGGGATCCTGAGCTATAGTATCTAGCTCTTGATGAGTTGCGTGGTAATGTTCGAAAATTGTTGTTTTGAAACCTTCCAAGTTTGTGTCTGCAGTATCGTGGAGGATGATTCGTGAAGTGCAAGAGGACCGAATGCTCTGCAGTGTTTTTGTCACATTAGTTAATCTATTGCGTAGGTCTCGGAGTTTTCCTTCATGAGGCGAATAGCCGCGCAGTACTAAAAGAGCAGTCGATCTTTGCTGCAAAAGATTCAGCAGATTCATGAAGACGGCAGCTTTGTTTGCGAGATCGGTGTATGCGGTTTCATTATATTCAAATAATGCATAATGAATTGCGGTTTGAAATTGCCAACTGTGTTCACGATCTGCGATGAGCAAGATAACAGTGCTGACTTGGATTATTACCTGCTCATCACGGTAAAGAGGAATATGGACAATCACTCTATCATTTGCCAATTCACAATGGGCATGAAAAAGGCGTGCAAGGGTCCGGATTTCCCCTGCTGTGCAGCTTGCTAAAAAATGTCTGCACTCGCTAATTATCTGCTTTTCGGTTTTACTGCTTTTATCTGATGATTGCACATCGCTCATTCTTTGGCAAAAAGCCTGGTACTGTTCTATAGCTGTTTCATGAGTGTGCTTCTCTAAACTGGCAATGCCACCATCCATACTTGATTCATTTACCGAGTGCCCGATAGTAATCCCAGGTTCGTCTTAAGGCAAGCTGATTTTGAAGTTTAGTGATGTTTTGCTATAGTACAGGCAAAGCATTGAAGCTGCTAACACAGCTGAGCTGAAAAGAGAAAGCTTGTGCGCACAAGTGAGTAGATTTTTCCGGGAAATCCCGTTACAGATGAAAGTCCTTGTTGGAGGACAATAAGCAGTAGACTGTAAAGTCATACTGAAAGTAAGATGGCACCGCGATACCCCCTTTCGCTCTTACACGACATCATAAATGGACGCATTTATAACAGTCGTGAAGGGTTTTTCTTTAAAAAATTCTATGAAAGGACGAACGCTTATTGCTCAGTTGCCAGAGCAGGTGGGTAAAGTGGTGACAATAGCAGGATGGGTGCATCAGGTGCGCGATTTGGGCAAGATTGCTTTTTTGATGCTGCGCGATCGCAGTGGTGTTGTGCAATGTGTTCTAGAAGGTGATATGTATACCAAATTGGCACAGGTCAATTTGGAGTCTGTCATTACCGTGACAGGTAAGGTTGTTATCGCTTCCACAGCCAGCGCTGTTGAGATTCAGATTCAGCAAGCTGAAGTAATCGTTCCGGTTACAGCTTCTTTGCCATTTGAGATTTACAAAAAAGATCTAGAAGTGAGACTGGATACCTTGCTTGACCACAGACTGTTAGCACTCAAGAACTTACGCACAAGAGCAATATTTAAAGGTCAGGCGCAGATTTTGCACTACATGCGTGAGTATTTTGCTATGCTTGATTTTACGGAAATGAATACTCCCAAACTCATCGGCTATCCTACCGAAGGAGGCGCGGAGGTGTTTGAGGTAAAGTATTACGAACGTTCAGCCTATTTGGCCCAATCACCTCAGTTTTATAAGCAAATGATGGTCTCAGTATTTGAGCGTGTCTATGAAATTGCTCATGCTTATCGAGCAGAGAAAAGCAATACTAGTAGACATATGGCTGAGTTGATAATGATTGATGCGGAGATGGGGTTTATTGAATCTTGGCGAGATGTAAGCAGTGTTGCGGCTGGACTATTGCGCTATGTAATTGAGCAGTTTTGGCAAAAAGAGAGCGCTATCTTAGCCTTATGGCCAGAGCTGACTAAACCTGTTATTCCTGAGGTTGTGCCGGAAGTTACAGTTGCGGAGTTGCATCAGTTATACTTTAAAGCTACAGGTGAAGATGTGCGGAGTGAGCCTGATCCTTCTCCGGCTGAGGAGAGATTTATCTGTACGTATATGAAAGAACAGACCGGTAGTGACGCTGTATTAATTACAGAATTTCCAAGCTCAGTAGCTAAGTTTTATCACTATATTAATCCGGATAAGCCTGCTGTGGCTGATCGTGCTGACTTGCTCTTTAAGGGTGTTGAAGTGGCGACTATTTCACGCCGTATCACCAATTATGAAACTTTGCTGGAGTCATGTCGCCAGCAGGGGATTGATACCAGCAATCCTGGTCTTAAAGATTACTTGCAAGCCTTTGCATATGGTATGCCTGCCGAGGGAGGTTTTGGTATGGGCCTAGAGCGTATTACGCAGAAGCTTTTTGATCTGTCGAATGTGAAAGAGGCTTCACTGTTTCCCCGTGATGTGCAGAGAATTGCTCCTTAACCGAGAGAGCCGCTAGAGTAGAAATAATGCTCTAGCGGCTAATCACTAAACCAATGCTGTGGAGAATCTGATCACGCACTTCTCTTGCTTTTGCTGGCCATAAATTCCAGGTCACCGCAATGGCAAAGCCTGAAAATAAAATAACTTCCAGCCTGCGCCTGCTTTTAATAATTTGAGAGCGCCTTTCACTAGGAACACTGTCAACAATATCAGTTGTTTGTTTAGACATGGAAAAATTATTAAGTCGTATAGGAAATGTGGTCTGTCTGATAGCAAATAATATCCATGCACTATAGCTTTTCGCACTATAGCAGCACTTTTGCGGTTCTCAAAATAGAGTAGCCGAGCATTATTCTACGTTGACTTGCACTATCCCTGTTGAGGCAGCGCCCCTACTGTTATAGCTTTCAATATGCCACTCTGCTCTTCCTCTTGTTGTCGCGGTTGCTGTCATAAAATAAGCACCACCGCCAATATGCGTAAATGCGGCGGGCTGGCTTGCAGCGTGACTATGAATTAGTGCATTGGTAGGGGTTGTTGCCTGCATAGCTCCGGCAAAGCCTGTGGGATGCCCCATGTTAAGCGAAAGGCTTTCGGCAGGAGCAGGTAAATAGTCACCATTATTGGTGAGATGACATCCTGCCTCTACAGCAGTTGGGCCTGATTCAAAGGCCATACAGCCTAATGGGTAACCGGTGTTTGTTTGGGGCATGACAATCAATGGAATATCCGTGCCTGGACTCACTTGCATGGTATGACTAACAGTAGCAATAGAACGCAAGTCGGTGTGTGCTGATCCTGCTACCAATACTGACCCGTTTGCTTGGAGAGGCGATGACTGACTAACATCAGTGACCACCGCACGATAGTGATTAGCCTGATTGGTGTCAGCTGCTGCTGGTGCCTGAAAGAGAGTTATATAGTAGCCGGAATCAGAGAAACCTGTGGGACAATCTGTATTTGCATCCACAACACGAACTTGGCCGATGGGGCTGTTATTAGGGTAGCGTACACTACCTGTGTCGTTAAAAGCATGATCACTGCTTTTTGCGTAGCATACAGATCTCATGAAGACATCGCTGTTGCCATTATTATTGCCGTCCAGCAATTGACCGTCACCACCATCGAGAGTTAAACGAATGTGGTGGCGAGCACTGATAATAGTCTGACCAGCACGAAGCAGTCCAATAATCGCTAATGAGCGTCCTGGCTGTACCCTTGCTCCAGCAGTGTGCAGCTCTAGCTGTTGTTCACTCATGCCACCATCAGTGACTCCAACCTCTCCTGTTTCGGTGGTAGGTACTACAGCGTCGGTACGGATATTAGCATCTACACTTGTTTCTACTGCATCGACTGACATCGCACTATCGGCCATATTTAGTTCAGTGCTGCTCACTGTGCTGCCACAAGCTGTGAGAATCGAGGCTAGGGCAAGAGATGAAGTGTTTTTCATAAATATTTTGGTGAACTGTTATTATGCGTTTATTGCTATTTATTGTCAATTGGTTGGGGAGGAAGAAAAATGTTTCTGCCAATGCCTTTGAATTGCGCGGACAACAGCAGTGCTCTCCAGCAAATAGATCTTTATTGAATAAATTTAAAGCTGCTAATTATCTGCTGCAAGATAGTTAATGCTGTGCTTTTATCAAATTCAGCCACCGGCGGATCATAGTTCTGAATATTGCCTGTGTGGATGGTCGCCGCTAGTTCAAAGCACTTGCTCTTACCGGAACTCGTTTTGTAAAGCGTGCGATACAGTGTGCTGTCATATCTATTACCAGCAGCAGCATCGCTGATATGAGCGGTGGCAAAAACTACACCATTAATTTCTACATTTTCTAAAGGGGTGTTCATGTTAGGAATATCAGTGAATTCAGTGCAGGTGACTTTATCCTCAGAGTCTTGTGACGCACTGATTAATACATATGCTCCGTTAAAATTGGATTGGGGATTAGTAAAAGCACTTTTGGGGAAACTTACTTTTACAATTGAAGGACCAACAAAGCTGCCTCCAAGACCGGTATCTTGGTTTAGTTCAAAGTCAGCAGGATACTGGATAGTAAAAACATTTGGTTTAGTAAAAGTATGCCAGTTTGTAGGGATACTAGTAACAGTTGGCATCACACTGGGAATATCGATCGGTCTAGACTGGCAAGCAGTGAGCAGCAAAACTAGAGAGAACAGGAGACTGAGAGTAAGCTTTTTCATTACAGTTCTTAAGGCTGTCTTTCATTTTAATACAAACACCAAAAATGAAAAGTTTAATACTCTATTTGCATTGCTTTACGGACTGTTGTAAGTGTTTTGCTTGCAATTTCTCGCGCTTTGTCTTTGCCTGTGATTAATAAGCTGTCAATAAAACCTGGATGTTTTTGATAGCCTTGGCGACGTAGGCGTATAGGGGTTAAAAACTCATTAAGAATATGAGCTAAATATTGCTTAACCTCCTTATCTCCCACCTTTCCTTCTGCATAACGCTGATTTGTAATCAGCAATTTGCTGCTGTTCAGTTTGGGGAGCAAAAGCGTCGAGGTATATAAATACTGGATTGCCTTCAATTTGACCAGGATCTGTTGCTCGAAGACGTCCAGGATCAGTAAACATCCTCATCACAATATCCTGTACGGTTTCTGGAGAGTCAGATAAATTAATTACATTGCGCAAACTCTTGCCCATTTTCCTATTGCCATCAGTCCCAATGAGCCTACTAACTTTTCCCAATACCGCTTTTGGTCTTGGGAAAACTGGGGCATATAACGCATTAAACTTATCAGCGATTTCTCTGGTTTGTTCAATCATGGGTAGTTGGTCATGACCCACGGGTACTATCTCTGTCATAAATGTGAGAATGTCGGCAGCTTGTGATACTGGATAACATAAAAATCCTGCTGGAATACTAGTTGAAAATCCTTTTTGTTTGATTTCATCTTTGACTGTAGGATTTCGTTGTAATCTGGCGACAGTTACTAAATTTAGGAAAAAGACAGTGAGTTCAGCAATTTCGGGAATTTGTGATTGAATAAAATACGTGACCTTTTCGGGGTCAATTCCCGCGGCAAGATTGTCCAACACAACCTCTCGAACATTTCTGTGCACTTTTGCGGGGTCAGCAAAATTATCAGTGAGAGCCTGAACGTCAGCGACCATAATAAAAGTTTCGTACATGCTTTGCATTTGTACTCTGTTTTGTAGGGAGCCGACGTGATGTCCTAGGTGTAGTTGGCCTGTTGGACGGTCACCCGTAAGTAGTCGTTTCATAAGGAGAAGCAAATATTCCTTACAAGGACGACTGTTTAGTCGCGGTGCCACCTTGCTTTATCCTGCTATTGCTAGCGTGATCTTATTCACCGACCATCATCGGTGTGAGGTGTGATAACGGTCCTCTTCCGTGAAAACTACTCTCTAAAAGATTTCATCTCCCAGCTCATCAGGCCCATTCTCCTGATTCAATCGCCTTTGCGCTTAAAGTTAGCAGAAAAAGTGTTTTTTCTCAATTTTTGTGATATTGGAGCGGTACAGAGATTGATTATACGCTTGACGCTTGTCGTTGAGAGATTATAGTAGGTACTTAGGGTAAATCTTATTCATGAGGGATATTATTACAGTGTCTATAGATACGCCTGGATATTACGATTCGGAGGAAGGAATATGGATTCCTCCAGGATACAGAGCTATTACCCTCCCGCAGGCGCAAGCGAGATTGCGCAAAAAAAGGGCAGTGCGCTGGTCTCTAAAAATGGACCATCCGTATGCTTTTGATAGAAGAGATAAAGACTACCAATTATATTTACAGCAGTGTAAGGAAGACTCTAGAGCGCTGAGAGAAGCACTGCGTGAGGTCTTTAAGGCCAGAAATCTGCCCTTTTTTAACCGCGATAAAAAAGTGAAAAATAAGAGGCGTTTAGAGTTTTTGATTCGACCACCATTCTTCTCTGGACATGAGAGCGAGAGAAATGAAAACTCTCGTTTTCAATTTTGTGCTGAGGGTGATGAATTCATTCTCCATTTTGATCAAATACGAACATTGCAGACAGTACGCTATTTTCACCACACATCTGCGCTAAGAGCTCTTATTCGAGCAGGTATTTCAGTGACGATTAAACAAAATGAACAGTTTCTCAGTGATTACTATGGTGACTGGGAACAATTTGCTTTGCGGCTGGCTTTTGTAGCGGAAAAAATAATGGAGCAAAGCAATCATCGGGACTTTAGTGAGTATGATTTCATGAGACCAGGTGATTAGCACTTGTCCTGAGTAGACGTGATACAGCAAAGGTATATTGCTAATTTTCTTGCAAATTATAGTCTTCTTTCCTATATTAGTGACGCTTCGTGGCAGGATAGCTCAGTTGGTTAGAGCACGGGACTCATAAGCCCGGGGTCGACGGTTCAAATCCGTCTCCTGCTACCAACGATCCCCGGAGGGGATCGAAGGATAAGTATCAGGACAAGGATAAGAGAGGCGGTGAAAAGATATTCTTATCCTCATCCTTAGCGCTATGCGCTCGCCCTTGTAGCTCAGCAGGTAGAGCACGTCCATGGTAAGGACGGGGTCACCAGTTCAAGTCTGGTCAAGGGCTCCACGAGTTCGCCTAGCGGACGAGTCTTCGTCTTATGATTCGTCTTGTCTTGTACCTTATCTCTTCTCAAGGGCGGATTCAACGAACTCGAAGACGAATCATAAGACGGAGACGAAGAAGAGAATGAAGATTGGAGAAAAGGAGTAAGGAACTAGGAATAAGGACTATATCTACCCACTAAACGGTGGTTGAAGTTTTTTTTGTTTTATTGTAAGATATTGTGTATTTAAATTTGGTATGTCTGTAGAATTGGTACCTGTAAGAGATTTGGGTGAGATTTTGACTCGTTCCGCCTCTACTATTGATAGTGCTGGGAGAAATGAAGGGGTCTTTGCTCCTCATCTTTGGCAGGCCAGAGGTAATGAGGAGGGAAGATATGCTCGTGGGGGAGAAGCTGCGGTGAAGAGCGGCATTGTTTATCGGATCAAGCAGGATACGTTTGGGGATGGGAGAGATGATAGTTTGACGATGAATGGAGAGAGAGTAGTCCGTTATATTGGGCCAGATAACCATCACCGGGTGCAAAAAGTAGTAGTACACTTTCCTGGGTTTGCACATACCCATCACTATGAGGATGCCGCTTGGTATGTGCAATTATTAGCTGAATATGCAGACAAACTGGGTGTGGCTTTTGTGACTATTAATCAAGTGGGGAATGCAGTGAAAGGCGCGGATCTCATGCCAGGACGTGGTCGCATCGGTCTAAAGCAGAGACATAAAGATAATGTGACAACAATCTATCATGTATTAGAAGATATTCTTGTTGGTCAACAGAGAGAGAATATGCAGGTGATTATATCTGGACATTCTTTGGGGGCGCGGGATGCGGTGTTGGTGGCCGCTGATTTGATTGAAAAAAAGAAAACATTTAAGCCTGCTGGTTTGGTACTGTGGGCGTCAACTGGATTGCAACGCGGGGAAGATGTACGAAGATGGAATTATGTTAAACAACTAACACCATTTGTTCCTAAAAGCACTTGGTCTCTGTTACCTGGTACTAAGGGAGTAGATTTTTCTTTGGCGGACATCAATAAACTATTTTACGGAAACGAGGCAGATATGCATACCCTGTGCTTTGCTGCTACTGGTTTAAATGCTGGTCCTGCACGGGCTTTTTATGATTTAACTCTAGGTGCTGGTGTGACTCGTGAAGCAAAGGTGGCGGCGAACTTTATTCGTAGCACAGCTGGTAAGTTAATTGTTGTACCATCAACCAGAGATCAATTGCTCGATCCTAAGGCGACTGCCTGGCAGCGTATTGCTGGCGCTCGTATTATGCCTATTTCAGCCCCACATAATGCGCTGCGACCTAATGCTTCTGGGGAGGCGAGACGCGCGGTACAAAGTATCTGGGAGACTGTATTGGCCTAAATTGGAAACACTATTTGCAATTTTATTGATTAGGCATACATTGAGTAACAGAAATTTTCTCTCATTGTATGCACGATGCTTGCTCTATTCCATCAGGTCTTTCTGAACTTGATGATGCTTTTGGTGTGATTAAAGCGGTTGCTGGTTTAGAGCCTGTTCCACCTAACCCTGAAATTGGTAAAGGACGTACTTGCTATGCATTTTGTGAACTTGAAGATCTGGCCTTTGGTCGGGTAACGGAGATCGCTCAGCATCTTTTTAAGCAGGCAGGTTTACGAGATGATGAGTATGCAATTGAGACGGACGCAATCGGAAATGTGTTTGTCACTGTATATGGTCAAGATCGGGAGCGATTTGTATTAGCTGGCTCTCACCTGGACAGTGTGCTTAATGGGGGAATGTATGATGGTGTGGCTGGTGTCAATGCTGCTATGCGATTTTTGCCTACTGCAATCAAGCAACGCAAAGACATGCGTTATAGTTATAAGGTGGCAGTGTGGCGAGCAGAAGAGTCTAGTCCGGCTACGGGTGTTACTTGTTTGGGCAGTCGCTTAGCCACAGGAATGATTTCACAAGCACAATTAGCAGCTGTAACCTATACTACGGGTGATGGGAAAAAGATGTCTTTACAAGCATGGATTGAACAAAGATATGGTCCTGCTCAATGGGTAAAAATAGTCGAAATGATTCAGAGGCCTTCGCTTGATGTGAAGAGCATTGTAGCTGCCGAGGAATTACATATTGAACAAAGTGGGGTTATTGCTAAGCACCGCGCTAAGTTGGGTATTGTGATCGATGGCATTGGAAGTGCTATTCGACAAGCTATGAGTTTCCCACTAGCTGGCGAAACGGTATCTACTAAGGGGATGTGGGAAATTGAGATTGTTATTAATGGAGAAGCTGCTCACAGTGGTGGTACGCCACCGAACCGCGATGAGTATTTCTGCTGTCCTAGTCGTTGGTACCGAAGCGATGCCTTAATTGCTACTGCCAGAGTTGTAGAGCAATTGGCACGTTTTCATGATGTTAAGCTTATACGGATAGACGTTCCTCAAAAAACTGGATTTACGACTGTGCCAGCTGAGCAAGTATTGCATTTTCTTGTGCCCCCTGAACGTATCAGCATGGTTAACGTTATATTAGGTACTTGTCTAGAGCCGAGTGGTGCTAATTTAAGGCTTCCTACGAAAGTTATAAAAGAAGGTTTAAAGCCAACAAGAGACATTGTTGCGAAAGATAATTGGCCCTTAGTGCGAATACCTCTGCTGGTTGAAGATATTGTAAGAAAAACAGTTTTGGATGATGTTGTAAAAAACGGTGGAGTCGGCAAAGTACGTGCTACTGTCACGGACTTTGTGCTTACCGCAACTGGTTTTTCTTGTAACTTTGATTTGCGTGATGTTGATCCTGCCCAAATGGAAGAAATGCAACGCAAGATATACAAAGCTCTGGAAGATTTATTACGCCAGATGCAACGAGGAGAATTAAAAGACGTTCTTAGAACAGTCTCAGCCAAGCCTTATGCAGCATTAAGCCGTACGGCGGCACAAGAAAAGATGGTGCTGGCCAAGTCCTTGGGCTTTGAGAAAGATGATTTCATCCAAATGCCTTCATTGCCAGGTCACGATAGTGCTAGCCTCTCTCAAGCTGGTGTGCCAGAAGTGACCATGACCTTTGCCTGTCATGATGGTATAAGTCACAATGGCCGTGAGACGTTGACGGAAGGGGACTACCTTAGTGCCGAACTAGTGAGCCATGCGTATTTACGTGCAAAATTAGGCATTGTGCCCGACTTGAAAGAAGTGGTGGCGTGCAAGTAAGGCATATAGCAACAGTCATTTAATATGATTGTGATAGCGAAAGAGTATGTTGTCTGCTGAAAGTAAGGCTATCTGCTCCAATGCTTGCTGCAACTGTACTATGCTATAGCTAGTAATAATTTTTACTTTATGGCTAATTCTCTTTTCCTTGCACAGGTGCTTGGTCCCGCTTTTTTAGTGATAGCAATCGCGCTGTTAACACATCAGAAGACAATGCAGGCAGCAGTGGCAGAAATGACCAAGGCAGGACATAGAATGTTCATTTTCTTTGCTAGCATTATTCAGCTGCTGGGAGGTTTATTGCTGGCATTATCTCATCCTGTTTGGACTTGGGGATGGCCTGTAATCATTACTCTTTTTGCGTGGTTACTGATTGTTCGCAGTGTGGTTATGCTGTGGTTTACTGACTCAGTATTGGCGATGGTCGCAAAAATGAGAAATTCAAGCTGGTGGTTGTACTTGGGAGTAATAGTGTTTTTAGTTTGTGGCGTGGTTCTTACTTATCAGGGCTATTGGATGTAGGTGAGAAAAATTGTAATTCGAAATGCGGAGAGCGGATGGATTCGGAATTTAGGAAAAAGGGGAGGGCTGAGGCTGCTTCCCTTTTTTTATTGTGAAGTGTTCTGCTATACTGGTGATTGGCTTTAATTCCCCTTATATGAGAAAAGTTCTGTTGTCCCTTTTAGTTCTCATTGTCCTCGCAGCTGGAGTTTATGGCGTGAGAAGGGCCTATTTGTATCAGCGTGAATCTGTTCCAGCTGAAGTATCTTTACAAGATGTAAGAAAAGCTAATAGCACTACTACTTCAACTCCAGTTAGCCGTACAAGTACAGCTTCGGCAGTTCCAACTCCTACACCGGCTTCAAATCCGATTGCGAAGGAGATAAATTTAAAGGTGCCATTTTATGCTCAAGCACCTTTTGGGGATTGGTCTTTGCCTTGGCAGGAAGCCTGTGAAGAAGCTAGTGTGTTATTAGTTGCAGATGCTTATTTAGAAAAAAATTGGACGCGAGAAGAGTTTCGCGATCAAATCTTGAAGCTCGTTGACTGGGAAAGAGAAGTCTTCGGTAGAGATGAAGATACAAATGTCGCTCAAACTGCACAAATGCTGAAAGCAAACTTCGGTTTAGATAGTATTATTCATGAAGATCCAAGCCTGGACGAAGTAAAAACAATATTAAGTAAAGGCCATCTCATTATTATGCCTTTGGCTGGTAAAATGTTAGGCAATCCTTACTATAGCAATGGTGGTCCTGTATATCACATGATAGTCGTGAAGGGGTATAAACAAGGGGATAGGATGATTACACACGACGTTGGCACAAAAAATGGGGAGAACTATGTGTATGCCTGGCACACATTAAATGCTGCACTGCACGATTATAATCGTCCAATTGAACAAGGCGCACGTAAATTGATTGAAGTTTTACCTGTAGCGGAATGAAAATAAGATCGTTGTTTGTTGCCGATAAAAAAATTGTTTTCTCTACTTTAGTCCAATATGTGGGCAAGATTATACTCTTGTTCTTAAGCATTGTTACTTTAAAACTGATCGCCAAAGCACTGGTACCTTATGACTATGGTATTTATGCTGGTATTAGTGAGTATGCGCTCTTTTTCTCTGTAGTCGCCAATCTGGGCATATTTGCTCATGTGGTGCGAAAAATGAGTGATGCACCACGTGATGGTCAAACTTTCTTCGAGGCGCTAGTTTTGCGCGTGGTTACTGCATTACTGCTTTTTATAGCTGGGGTGCTGATCGCAGTGTTTATTGGCTATGATCATATTTTTATCTTAAGTCTACTGCTCTACTTTGTGGCTCTTTTGGGCGACTATATTACTTCAGTTTGTGATGCATTTTTACAAGCCAATTACCAGATGGGTAGAGCAACACTGGCCCTGCTGATGGGAAAACTTGCTTATACGGGTGCCCTTTACTTGATGGTGAATCAGGTTGAGGAAGTAAATTTAATTGGAGTGTTCGCTTTGACTATTATTGCCTCAATTATTACCGCTGGTTTGAGCTTGTACTTTGTGGTGCGGCAAATACGTTGGCAATGGCGGGTTAATTGGGCTGAAATGGCTATTATTTTGCGTCTTAGTATTCCTTTTGGCTTAATTACGATATGCAATAGCATTTACTTTCGCTTTTTGCCTGATTATATGGCTTCTGTAGTCCTAACAAGTGAGCAATTTGCCACATTTAGTATTGCTTTTAAAATTGCTCAGGTAGTTAGCTTGTTTTCAACATTTTTGATGTTCTCCGCTTTACCTAGCTTGAGACAATATCTCGATGCCAGAGCTTGGCCTCAGGTAAGAAAGCTTTATCGACAATTGGTTGGGGTAATGGTGAGTCTAGGCATTATTTTAGTTACTGTTGGTACCATGTTTGCGCCAGTACTTATTACGCTGTTGGCCGATAAAAAATATGTGATTGCTGAATTTTGGTTTTTGTTACCGCTGATGTTACTACTGGCGGCAATCTCGTATGGCTATGATCTGGTGCTAATTACTTTGTTTGTCTTCAATGAAGAACGGTGGTTTCTTAAAAAAGAGATTGTTACTTTGCTGCTAGCAGCTGCCATTTCCATGCTGGCTTGGGTAATGGATACTGATGTGCAGAAAATGCTGATAATCATTTCTGGTGCAATTATTGCGGAGACTTATATTGTGTATGTGGGACAAAGAAAAATCAGGCAAATTATGCAAAAGTCGCTAACCTAAAATGTTCTACTTGATTGACTTAAGCTGATAAAGCCAGTAGTCTATCAAAAGTAATGCTCACAATATTGGCGTATTTGTTCAATGATTGAGAGGATTATTTACGCTCAATCATTTTATGACAACTCAGAAAAACGTGACCGCAGCTTTTAAGGATCTGCCATTGGCTGCTGAAATTCAAAAGACACTGGCTCATTTGCAGTTAGTAAATGCCACCCCCATTCAAACTGCCTGTATTGCACCTGCCGTATAAGGTAAGGCTATTATTGGTATTGCT
>CAZEGN010000008.1:0-17536 GCA_964512325.1 uncultured Candidatus Peribacteria bacterium | reverse complement strand
AAAACTTTCGCCTTCGGCCTTCCTTTAATTCAAAGAATCAAGGGAACTAGTGAGCAAGGATTAATTGTGGTTCCAACTCGAGAGTTGGCTTTGCAAGTAGAAGAATCATTACGTAAGGTTGCTAGTGGACTAGGACTGAAATTTGCAGTGCTGATTGGTGGTGCTTCCATGGGCCAACAAAAAAATGCATTGCGTGCTCGTCCTAATGTTATTATTGCGACTCCTGGTCGCTTGATTGATCACTTGAAGCAAAAAACTGTTTCATTACGCCAAACATCTATTTTGGTGCTGGATGAAGCAGATCGTATGTTTGATATGGGCTTTGCACCTCAGGTGGAGCAGATTTTGCATGAGTTACCTTCAGAAAGACAAACCATGCTCTTCTCTGCCACCATGCCTGATGGTATTTCACAAATGGTAAAGCGCTACATGAAGTTGCCGGTTAGAATTGAAATAGCGCCTCAAGGGTCAGTTGCTGAGAAGCTAGTACAGGAAATGTATGTGATTCGTGGCGGTATGAAATCACAATTATTGGAAAAATTACTGAGTGAGTATGATGGAACAGTATTGGTTTTTGTGCGTACAAAATATGCAGCGACTCGTATTTCAAATCTTATCCGTGCCATGGGACACTCGTCAGCTGAACTTCATTCCAATCGTACATTGGGACAAAGAAAGCAAGCCTTGCAAGGCTTTAAAGGAGGAAGATACCGGGTACTGGTAGCAACTGATATTGCTGCGCGCGGTATTGATGTGACCAATATTGAATTGGTTATCAATTACGATTTGCCTGAAAACCCTGAGGATTACGTACATCGTATTGGCAGAACAGGACGAGCGGGGTTAACTGGTAAGGCCATCTCTTTTGCTGCTCCAGATCAAATGTCTCTCTTAAAAAGAATTGAGCGTTTAACAAGAACACGCTTACCGCAAAGTCCATTGCCAAAAGAATTGCCGGAATCTCGCGTTCCTCCCCGGACAGAATTTGATCATGGCAATGAGAGTCGAGGTCAACGTTTTAAGCGTGATGATCGCCCTAGGACTCGCTCTGTGCAGCGCTCTTTTACGCCCAGTCAGCAAATTTGGACTAAAGACAGTATTAAGGAGGAAAATGCCATACCTAAAGAAGGAGATATCTACTCTTTTGGTAGGGACGATAAGGTGATGGCTGAAGAAGAAAGTAGGCCTCGTCGTGGCGGTGGTTTTTATGGTCGTCGGACCGAAGGTGCTGCTAATCCACGTTTTGAAAGAGGAAGAAATGGCGGTTTTAATCGTAGCCGTTCAGCTGGTACAGATAATAGATCCGGGCAAGGTTCAAGATCTGAATTTGGTAGAGGTAGACCTTTTGGTGATAGACCAAGAGGAACAAATGAACAAAGTAGACCCGAAAGGAGAAGTTTCGATGGTAAGCGTTCTTTTGGAAATAGATCTAGAGGCTCAAGTGAGCAATTTGGTGGAACAGAAAGAAAAGATTTTGGTAGCAGACGATCTTTTGGTGAGAGAGAAAATCGTACTCCTGATCGATTTGAGCGAAATACACGAACAGAATTCGGTAATAAGAAAAGCTTTGGCAATCGTGACCGCCGCTCCGCAGATAGCTCGCGTTCTAGTCACAGCTTCGGTCGTACCAATAAGCCAAGAAGAGGTGTAGGCCGCAACCGAGAAGATTCTAAGTTCTAAGAGAACTCACATAATTCAGAAATCAGCAAGGGGAAGTCTCTTTTTCTTCATCCCCCTTCCTGCCTCTCCGTCATCCCGACTTCCGTGGAGGGATCCTGTCGATGTAAGCCACATGGCAACGATAGCGGTTCATGGAGCGTGAGGCGGTAAATGGCAGGATCTTTCCCTTCGACCATGCTCAGGGCAGGCTACGTCGCTCCGCTTTGCTCAAGATGACAGAGAGAAGAAGATGAATGGGGGGGCCCTTAAGTTATGTCGCTCTGCTTCTTCTCTTGGGTTCTGTCTTTTCATTCCGAATCCTGTGGTGAGCTGGTCGAATCCATGCGAACTGCGAATTGCTATCCTCTTTCTCAATAAAAAAGCACCCCGATTAATTAATCAGAGGTGCTTTTTTTGCGATTAGCCGTTTTCTTTAGAATATCGGACTAATTGCGTAGTTGTTGTTTTCATTCTTCTCACTAACTGCATTCGTAGGATCAAATACAGCGATCAAATAAGGTGTGTCGCGATAATTGCTTTTAGAGCTATAACGGAAAGCTAAGGCTTTTCCGGCATTTTTGCCTAGGGATGGCGCACTGAGCTCTTTGATTTTTACATCATTGCTATCAAATGCATTGTTGGTAGAAAGGTACACATATACTTTGCTCTTTGGTGCAACTTTGTCACTGTCATTGCTGATAATTAAATCAGAATTCATAGTACAAGTGGTGACACGACTGCGAGTGCGACAAGCAGTGTCAATATTGTTCCAGTAGCCCAGGAGATCTGGTTTTAAAGTACTAGATGTGTTTGGTGAGCTTGCTGGTGTTGACGAAGCTCTAGGAGTACTGCTCGGTGTTGAACTTGGGCTGCTAGTTGGAGTGGAGCTCGGTGTACTTCTCGGCGTCGAAGATGCACTTGGTGTGCTTGTTGGTGTCGAACTAGGAGTGCTTGCAGGAGTACTGCTTGGTGTTGAACTAGGAGTACTTGCGGGTGTGGATATAGATGTATTGATCGGAGCCGAGCCATTACCTGTAAAAGCACCAGCAATGATTGAATTTCGGGTATTGTTATAGAAGTCCTTGGTAACAGTGTTAATTAAGTTGCCAGCAGGAACATTGTTGGTTGCATCTGACCAGCTAAACGTAGGAATTGCGAAGGTCACTGCACTGTAAATATTGCTTGTACTTGGGATTGAAAAATTGCCGGCAGCTGCATTGGCAAATTGAGGCTCAATTGTATTAATCGCATTGTCGCGAGCAACTTGGGTTGGATTACAAGTTGGATTGCTGCTTAAACAAGCATTACCTTCGTCAGCATTGCCTAGTCCCAAGGTAACTTGGTTAGGGCCATTCCAGATAATATTGCCTTTGATTTGAAGATTGGTGTCTGTCACTGCCGGTGAGGGGCCCCGGAAGCCGCTAACGGTATTATTTCGAGGCGCATACACCGCAAATTGAGTCCATTGGCTTCTGACACCAGTAGGGTTGTAAACAATATTGTTATAAATATAAACATTCTTGTTACTAATCAATCCTTCTTCAGGACTTGTGCTACCCCAACCACCCGCATTTAATACAGCATTACATGCTGTTGTATCACCGCCATCACAGCCACGCAGACCAAATACTACTTCAATGACATGATCTCGGGTTCCCACTTTGTACATTGTATTGTGGGCCATAAGAATATTATAACCACCGTTTACACCAATACCGGCACCCTCAGTGTTGTGAATAATGTTATTGAAGAACTTAATGTCATAGGCTTCATATTGTACCCAAGGAGCTGTCATAAATTGTACGCCTGTTCCTTGACCAGCTGTATAACCACCAGTGCCACAGTTGTAGATTTCATTGCCTTCAATGGTGAAGTAAGCTGATCCTCCCTTGGTATACATACACCAGTCATTGGCATCATGTACTTTATTGCCTACAATATGACCATGTTGTACAGCCACAAAATCGATAGCATTATCCCAAGCACCAGAAATATCGCTATCTTCAATATATACATATTGAGATTGATTGATTTTTACTGTTTCCTGAGCAGCGCGATTGTTGCTACGCAATGTAACGTTACGTAGCAACACATGATCACTTTTCTCAAAATGAATTACATCATGTGGTGAGGTGAATTTTAGGCCTA
Organism: uncultured Candidatus Peribacteria bacterium; assembly: GCA_964512325.1. Classification (GTDB taxonomy): domain Bacteria; phylum Patescibacteriota; class Gracilibacteria; order RBG-16-42-10; family RBG-16-42-10; genus JACQZO01. Next base: position 13,729 of record CAZEGN010000008.1, on the reverse strand, counting down.
CAATGTAGAAATACTTCACATTGTAAATGTTTAAGTTGCCATTAATTTGTACATCTCCTTCTGCTTGCAATACTACCGGTGCATTAGCAGTGCCTAGGCGGTTCTCCATATAATTGGGCATGCCACCATTATATGTACCAGCCATAAAGCGCACGCGATAACCTGTGGCCAAAGTTTGATTGGCTGGTATCATTTGCCATGCGCGCGCAAGTGTGAGTAGTGGTGCTGACTGTGTACCAGGATTAGCATCGTTTCCGTTTGGGCTGATCCAAATATCTGTAAACGTTGGTGAACCAATATTATAGCGTGCTGTGCTACCTGCTGCGAAAGCAGTATTGGTTTGAGTATTGGTAAGCAACCATGAAGGAAGCAGTGCTGCAGTTGCAATCACTAGACTTGAAACGATGGCTGATAAGGTAATGTGTTTTTTTTGCATATTATAAAAAGTGAATAGAAATTAAGAAATAACTAGTCTGTGTTAAAGGATAAAGCGCTTAGTGAAGCGTTGAAACGGAGTGTGTGTGCGGTGCATAATGGTGTTTGTTTGTGTTTTTACTCTACAACCATTATATGATATTGACATCTTTGTGTAAATGTTTCTTAGTGCTAATAGCTTGGTGACAGGATTCTGGCCGAGCGAGATTCTAGCAGGTTTGTCGCTTAAATACCACCTTCTAAGGGTCAGTTTTTGGGCCATCAATTTGACTCGCTTGAGAGCTAGCAAGTAGCGTAAAGCTTAGAAAAACTGTATAATTATTTAGATAAGGTAATACCTCTTGCTGGGGTAGCCGCATCTCAAGTATTATGTCACCTATTTAAAAGGACCATGTCAGCCGGGCGAAACAATAATATTGCACTGCTTATCCGTGTACCTCAGGGAGATGCGAATTTGAAAAAAGAAAAGAAATTCGAAGAGCTTTTAACGTCTTTGCAAAAGTCACTCAAGCATGAGCAAGTTTCTTTGGAGATTGTTGCTTACCGTCAGCATATATATTTTTACATCTATATCCCTGCGGCAATTGTAGAGCTAGTAGAAGGCCAAGTGTATTCAATTTATCCTGACTGTGAAATTGTCAGAACCAATGACTATGTATATGACGGTCTTCTTCAGAACTTGGCATTAGCTGGTACTGAACTGCGCTTGAAGCGCTCTGATATCTATTCGTTTAAAACTTACCCTGAATTTGAAGGTGATTCGATTTCTACTTTGTTTTCCGTATTAACAAAAGGTGAAAAACAGGATCAAGCCTGGGTTCAATTTGTGATAGCTCCCATTGAAGATACTTGGTGGTTTAACTTCAGTCGCTCGTGGAAAATAAGAATGCGCCGTTTCAAAAATATTCTGCGCGTGAAGAACTTGTTTAAGAATCATGATGTCAAAAAAATTGAAAATGAATCAATTCATAAGAAAAGCACCAAAGATTATTTTAGTGTGAGTATAAAACTGGCTTATCTGACTGATTCAATGGCTAAGGCAGAACAGCGTCTGAGAGCTCTTTCTGAAGCTTTTTCTCCATTTGACACCGATGATTTGAATAGCTTTAAAACAGTAGGAGTTAGCAGGGGTAAAGCCTTTTTGCAGTATTACCAGGCCCGCAAACGGCACCCCAGCTTTCAAATTAATACTGAGGAATTAGCGACTTTATACCATTTTCCCAATGCTGATCTTATTCCTCATATCGCTCATGTATTAGCTAGAAAAGGGCAGCCGCCATTAGACTTGCCGGTGAAAGGAACTGATAAGGATGAATCAATTTCTTTTTTTGGCACAACCAATTTCCACAATCAGAACAATATATTTGGGATGAAGCGTACGGATCGTCAGCGTCACTTATATGTTATTGGTAAAAGTGGTGTAGGTAAGAGCAAGTTGCTTGAGCTTTTGATTAATCAAGATGTGATTAATGGTGCTGGTTTGGGTGTCATGGATCCTCACGGCGATCTGATTGATGATGTTGTTGCTAATATTCCTGAGCATCGTCTCAAGGATGTGATTTACTTTGATCCATCTGATACGGAGTATCCCATTGCTTTCAATCCGCTTGAACAAGTGGAGCCCCAATACAAGATGCGAGTTACTATTGGTTTTATTGAAATCTTTAAAAAGCTTTTTGGTAGCAACTGGACCCCTCGTCTTGAGCATGTATTGCGTTATACCACTTTGGCTTTGTTAGACTCGCCTAATACAACGGTGTTGAGTATTGTAAAAATGCTGACTGACAAGAATTATCGTCAGAAAATTGTAGCGAGGATTGAGGACTCGGTGGTGAAGAATTTCTGGGTAAATGAGTTTGCAGGTTGGAGTGAGAAGTTTGATAATGAAGCGATTATGCCGGTACTCAACAAAGTAGGGCAGTTCGTCTCTACAGCTTTAATCCGTAACATGGTAGGTCAGCCAGAAAACAAGCTTAATCTGCGTAAAATCATGGATGAGCAAAAGATTTTGCTGGTTAAACTCTCGCGCGGTTTGCTTGGTGATGAAAATAGCAACTTGCTGGGTGCGATGCTCATTACTAAGATTCAGCAAGCGGCTATGAGTCGTGCTGATATGATTCAAAGCGAACGCAAAGACTTTTATCTCTATGTAGATGAGTTTCAAAACTTTGCCACTGATACTTTTGAGCAAATCCTCTCTGAAGCCCGTAAATATCGTTTGTCAGTCACTTTAGCTCATCAGTTTATGGCACAGCTCTCACCAGCTTTGCGAGCTACGGTGTTTGGTAATGTTGGTTCTATTATTAACTTCCGCGTGGGAGCTGATGATGCGGTGATTTTGGAGAAAGAATATACACCAGTATTTAAAGTGAGAGATATTATTAATCTCGGTGTACAAGAGTTTTATATTAAGATGTCTATTGATGGTGAAACTCGGGATGCTTTTTCTGGCAAGACGCTTAAGATGAATTATCCAGCTAAAAACTTCCGTGAGCAAATTATTGAAAACTCACGGCGTACTTATGGCAAACCAAGAAAACTGGTTGAGGAAGAGCTAGCTCGCTGGAGCCAGGTAGGTAGCGAACCAGCACCAAAAGAAGAAGTACAAGAAGAAGAGTTTGCAAAACCGCTTGTCTAAAGGAAGGTAATGATTAATGGTGGCGTAGTATGAAGCTAAGTGCTTGCGCACTGCGGAGATTTTTGATTTGCTTTTGTAAACACCTCTTTGCTTATGCCTATCTGTATACGCAGTCAGAAACAATTTGAAGTGAGTGAGGCGGAGCGGACTTATTGCGAAGAACGAGGTATTCCCTTGCCCACCATTTCTCCCCTGGAGCGTTTTCGTGAAATGTTTGCTTTTCGCAATGAAACTAATTTGTTCGCGCGCAAATGTGATAAGACGGGGCAAGATATCATTAGTATTTATCGGCCCAATACACCTTTTCCCGTATACGAAAGGGAGGTGTGGTTAAGTGATGATAATGATCCGTTGCTTTATGGGCGGCCATATGATTTTAGCAAATCTTTCTTTCAACAGTTTGCTGAATTGTCCCAATTGGTGCCGCGTGAAGGGAAGATTGGTGCTAATGCCGAAAATAGCCCATATGTGAATCTCTGTTTGAGTGTGAAGAATTGTTATTACACTTTTGGTTGTTTCGAGAATGAGGATTGTATGTATGGCGTGAAAATTTATTCTTGCAAGGATGTGGTGGACTGTATGTATGTGATGCGCAGTCAATTATGTTACGAATGCGTTAATGTTCAAGAATGTTACAATCTGCGTTGGGCTATGCACAGTGTGAATTGTCGTGATTCCGCCTTTTTGTATGGCTGCAAGAACTGCACTGACTGTTTCGGCTGTGTGGGCTTAGATCATAAGTCATATTGTATCTGGAATAAGCAGTATTCTAAAGAGGAATATGAACAACTAATGAAGCAGTTTGAATTAGGCAGTTACATGGCGGTTGAAAAGTTCAAAGGGCAGTGGCGCAGTTTTATTGTGAGTACTGGGTATGTATACAATTCTTTGGTAAATGCTGATGATTGTAGCGGTCAATATATTGAAAACTCTCAAAAATGTAGTAACAGCTTTTTTATTAAAGGCAGTGAAGATTTGGAAGACTGCTATGGGTGTCAGCGGCTTAAAGATTCTTTCAGTGTAGCGACAGCGATAGAAGGTGCGCTCAACTATCGATGCTTGGCTCTTGGTCTCCACTCTTATAACAATCAATTCTGTCAAATGGCGACAAAACCAGTTGACTGTATGTACTCTGCCTATATTTTTAATTGTGAGAAGATGTTTGGTTGTATTGGTTTTCCCAGACGAGCGGCTTATTGTATTTTGAATAAACAATACACGAAGGCGGAATATGAAGACTTAGTGCCCAGAATTATTGCTCACATGAAAACAACAGGCGAATGGGGTAACTTTTTCCCGATGAGCATGTCTGATTACCCGTATGTTGATACCATTGCACAGGAGTACTTTCCACTTGCTGAAGAGGATGGCAAAAAGCTGCATGTGCATTGGCAGCCAGCAAAGGTTTACCCAATAACCACAACAAAGGTACAAATTCCTGATCGAATTGACGAGGTCGAAGATGACTTTTGTGAGCTGGTTTTAACTGATGGAAAAATACAACAGTCCTATAAGCTTCAGAAAAAAGAGTTACACTTTTATAGAAAAATGGGGATTCCAATACCACGCTATGCTTTCGAAACTAGAAATCAAAAGAGATCGAAAGAACTTTTTCAATTCTAAATAAGGAAGGTGACAATTCGGAATTCGCAGTTCGCATGGATTCGACCAGCTCACCACAGGATTCGCAATTGAAAAGGCACAGATGGGAGAAGAACGAAGATGTAACTCAAGAGGTAGGTCATCATCATCTTCTCTCTTTGTCATCCTGCCCTGAGCATGGTCGAAGGGAAGGATCTTGCCGGATGCAGTTGAACGACACATGAAGCTTTCTCGCAGCATATAGCTTCGAACTGCAGGATCCCTCCACGGAAGTCGGGTTTCTTCTCTATTCTACCTTCCTCGCTCTTTCATTGCTCTTGCTGCTGCTCTATTGCCCTCGCGTTCTTTGATGCTGTGGCGTTTGTCATGAAGCTTTTTGCCTCTGGCTAAAGCTATTTCTACTTTGATGAGATTGTTTTTGAGGTAGACAGAAAGGGGAATGCAGGTGAGCTTTTCGGTATGAATTTTTTGATCAATCTTATTGATCTCTGCTTGGCGTAGCAGTAGTTCACGTGAACGGTCGACAATCGCATTTTCCTGAGCGGCAGGCTTGTAAGGGCTAATATGCATATTAAGCAGTATCGGCTTGCCATTTGTTAGTACCACATAAGAGCCGTTTAATTGCACATGTCCAGCTCGCACTGACTTTACTTCAGGTCCGGTCAGCTTAATTCCCGCCTGAAATGACTCCATGATTTCGTATTCAAATCGTGCTTTTTTATTAACAGCTAAGGACATGAGACAAATTTAGCAAAAGCAATGTAGCATAGCCTTAAGTCGCTGTGCCAATAATCGAAGTCACTTGTCCAAAAAACTCAGTTTGATTAGCGTCTCGAAAATTCATTGCTAAAGTATTATATGCCGGTTCAATGTCATCTCTTAACTTAGGAATCATGCCAGCTAAGAAAACATCTTTTATGCCATCAAATAAATCTCTTAGCCCTATCGCATCGTTATCTACATTTACAGTCGTGTCATCAGCAATCAGCGTCACTTGAGCCTCCAAATCAATTTGAAAAAGGATAGTGACAGTGTTTTTATTAGTTCTAACTACAGGCAAGCGGAAGCTTGCTATTCTAAAAGAATAGGTGCCCAATTTAGCATCCTGCTTGGAATTATTTAGCTGCTGATTTAATCGGTCACGGTATTCAGAGAAATGACTGGCAATTGTGTCTTCTGCTGAAGATCGCAGCCACCGGGCAGACATGTTTTCTAAATACCCACGATAAGGGTCGCTAGCATTACGCATTAAACCATCATCGATAATGCTGTTGATATTGGCGTTGGGTAATAATGATCTTGTGCGGTCCTTTAAAATTGTGGTTTCTTTGGTTTTTGCGTCACTTGCTAAACTGTTTATTTCTTGAATAGAGGAAGTGTGTGAGCTGGCAAAACTGCGCCAAGCATCAAGATTGCCATCGATTGCTTCATCGGCTCTTACGAAATGAATATCCCTCCTTTCATTGATAGTAAAGCGCATAATGGTAGTGGTTAAATACTACCATTGTAAAACACACTTTTTAGTGTGACAAGAAAATATTAATTAAGCATTACGATAGAGGCATTGAGCAGAGTGGCAAAACTAATCCAGAGCAAGTAAGGAATAAGAAGATAAGCAGCTAACGGCTTTATACGATAAAACGATATTATAGTAAGCAATACAGCAATAACCAGCAAAATAATTATGCCGAGAGCAATCTCAATTTGCTTAAAGCCGAAAAACACAGGTGTCCAAATGCCATTTAATATTAGCTGGATAAGAAAGAGAGCTTGTGCCTGCTTTTTTGCAGTTGAGTTCTTTTGTATCCAAATGAGATAGCATGCCACTCCCATTAAGGTATAAAGCAGTGTCCAAACTGGTCCAAATACCCAGTTGGGTGGAGAAAAAGGGGGCTTGTTGAGGTTGGCATACCAACCGGGAATAGCAGAAAAGGTAAAAATGCTTCCCAGCCAGCCCACAGCATTAGGAGTAATTAATGAAATTGCGAGTTTCCACTTGTTGCTCATAAGCAAAAATTTATTACTAGAACCGTAGCACAAACTCTGTTGGCAAAAAATGAAAACAAATAGGCAAGTTCAAAAAAAGATGAATAGCTTGGTTGTCGCAAAATGAAATGGCGCGCTATACTCATATGTAGCTACACATTGTTCATGAAAAATGTCTGCCTGTTGATTAGTTGTCTACTTCTTATATCCTGTGCTCCTCAAGGACAGCCAGAAACTACTGAAACGGTTATAACTCCCGCTTCCTCGGTGGTGGCCGAAACGCAAACAGTACGAGTGATTCAAGAGTTTGTCTCTCCAATTGCAGAGTATAAACAGCGAAACACCAAAAAACGCTTTGGTGACTATATTCAAGATCGCTTTACTGGCTATCATGTTGGCGATGATATTGAATATACTGATGCTCCTAATCAAGATATTCCTATATATTCAATTGCCGATGGGGTGATCGACTATAAAGGCTGGGTTTCTGGCTATGGTGGTTTACTGCGTGTGCGCTATCAGCTTGAGAGTAAAACCATACATGCCTTATATGGGCATATTGCTTTAGAGTCTAGCTCATTGCAGGTGGGCGAAAGTGTACGGGCTGGACAGTTTTTAGCGAATTTAGGCAAAGGAGAAAGCGACGAAACTGATGGCGAAAGAAAGCATCTACACTTTGGGCTATACGAAGGAACAGCCAAGCGTATTAATGGCTATGAACAAACACAAAGCACTGTTGCGAATTGGATTAACCCCAGACAGTTTCTTGAACAGCGCGGGGTTGTTTTAGACTAAAATCCAATAATAATTTCGGGAGTCAGTTTGGTTTGATTGCTGCCATTGTAATAGTTGCCGCTAGCGCATGGGAAAAACATCAACTGTTGCGCATCTCGAAAATGCGCTATCTCTTCCGGGCTGAGCTCTTTTTTGCCTTGAGCAATCATTTGTTCAAGCTCAGCAATATAACCTGGTGTGAGCAAAATTTTCCAGACTAACTTTCCTACAAAACCAGCATCAATCACCGCACAGCTAATATGTAATACTCTTTCTGATTCGGTTTTATCAAGGCGCAAAACTCGACTACGAGGCTGAAACAAAGCGTAGATATTATCAAAGGCAAATACCTGATCAGTTTCGCAAAAAAGAGCGCCGCGCTGAATAATGGTGTGAATATCAGTAGTAACAAGATGAAAGTTGGTGATATCTAAAGAGGCTTGAGTCTTTAGTGAAATACGTTGGATCATGGAAAGAGGTTGATAATGCAAAGCAAGTATACTAATGAAAACAAGTAATGACGAATACATGCTCGATGAGCGCAGAGGGGATAACAATTCGCAATGAGGAATTCGCAATTAGGAATGAAAAGACAGAACCCGAGAGAAGGAGAAAAGGAAGATGGCTCAACGGAACATGTATGCATTTCCTTCTCTCTCCGTCATCTTGAGCTTGCCGAAAGATCTTGCCGTTTGCCGCCCAACGCTCCAGGAACAGCTATCGTTGCATACGGCTTACACCGGCAGGATCCCTCCACGGAAGTCGGGATGACAAATGGAAGAAGGAGAACAGAACAAAGAAAGGAACAGTCCACTCAGCTCTCTCAATGTCCCTTATACTTCTTCCTCCTCCTTCAATTGCGAACTGCGAATTCCGAATTCATAATTGTTATGTTATCCTGCTGCAGATTTCACTTTATTGCCATGACAAACACTCGCTTGGCCACACAAGATCCAGAGATCTTCGCGCTTATACAGAAAGAAACGGGACGACAGCAGGAAGGGTTGGAGATGATTCCTTCTGAGAATCATACTTCAGGCGCAGTGCTTGAAGCGTTAGGGTCACGCTTAACTGATAAATATTCTGAGGGTTATCCTGGGATGAGATATTATGGTGGTTGCCAATTTGTTGATCAGATAGAGGACTTGGCTCGTGAACGAGCAAAAAAGCTCTTTGGTTCTTCTCATGCAAACGTGCAGCCCTATTCGGGTTCTCCAGCTAATTTGGCTGTTTATTTTGCTCTGCTAAATGCTGGTGAAACGGCGATGGGATTAAAACTGACACATGGTGGGCATATGACCCATGGATTAAAGGTAAACTTTTCTGGCACGCTTTATAATAATGTGCAATACGGGGTGAAGGCTGATGGCTATATTGATATCGATAGTATGCGTGCTTTAGCGCGAGAACATAAGCCGAAGCTGATTGTGGTTGGTGCTACGGCTTATCCTCGGCAGTATGATTGGGCTATCTTTCAGGAAATTGCTGCAGAGGTTGATGCGTTTTTGCTCGCAGATATTAGTCACATTGCTGGACTGGTAGTCGGAGGTGTCCATCCTAGTCCCGTTGGCATTGCAGATGTTGTGACTACCACTACTCACAAAACGCTACGTGGCCCTCGTGGGGCGATTATTTTATGTAATGGCAAGGCATCAGAGCCTTTAAAGTCAGTAGAGCGAACAAAAGAAAATCTACCATCTTTAATTGATCGGGCGATTATTCCTGGTTTGCAAGGAGGACCGCACAATCATCAGACAGCCGCGATTGCTGTGGCATTGCAAGAAGCAATGCAGCCTGAATTTAAAGAATATGCCTCTCAGATTGTAAGAAATGCCAAGACCTTAGCTGATGCTTTATTGAGCAAGGGCTACAATTTAGTCACTGGGGGAACGGATAATCATTTGCTGGTAGCTGATCTTACTAACAAAAATATTAGTGGCAAGCAAGCGGAAGTCGCTTTAGGAAAAGCAGGGATCACTGTTAACAAAAACACAGTTCCATTTGAGCCTCGTACCCCCTTTGATCCTTCGGGTATTCGTATGGGCACACCTGCTCTGACCACACGTGGCTTAAAGGAAGGAGAAATGCAAAAAGTGGCAAGTTTCATTGATCAAGCAATTATGTTTGCCAATGATGATGTTAAACTGGCATTGCTACATGAAGAGGTGAAAGAACTCTGTACACATTTCCCTTTACCAGCTTAGTATGTCTCATTTGCTTTCGGCTTTTATTGGTATTCCTGTGCCAGCAGAGTTTCATCCACAACTAAAAAAAACTCAAGCCACGGTCAAAAAGCTATTACCACATATTGCTTTCTCTGCGGTACCAACCGCTCATATTACTTTATTTTATCTTGGTAATATTGATGCTCAAGTAGTACCCGATGTGCGCGAAATCGTCTGTCGTAATATAGCGCTATTAAAGGGAACTTCTGTCTGTTTGCAGCATCTAGGATACTTTGGAGAACCTGCTAAACATGTTTACATTCAGGCTCATACTCAACCAGCTGTCGTCGAATATACTGAAAAGCTGCATGCCGACTTGCATGCTAAGAAAATGTTCGCTGAAAGCTTAAGTTTTAAACCCCATGTTACTATTGGTACTTTGGTAGATGAAAGCACGAGTCGTGAATTTCGATTTCACAAGGACTACTTAACCCGCTTATTAGCTGGTTTAAGATTAGACTTTCCTATTACAGAACTGGTGCTTTTTGCACGCTTGCCAAGCAAAGAAAATGGTTTGCATCAAAGAATAGATACTTGTTCCACGATTGGTCTTTAATCCAATTAAATAAAAAGGGGTACTTGGCGATGCGACACCAAGTACCCTTTTTATGGAGTTTGTTATGGGTTTATTGTTCGTTTGATTGCTGAGGAGCGAAATGTCTGGGGTGATGAAACTTGTTTTCAGTAAGATCTCTGTTCATGATAGCAGCATTAGGATCTGCTCTTGTTATGTCCGTAGATCGTCTTATTCTCATCAGTCGGCCAAGATTATTGTTGAGTGTTTCTTTAACCTGTTCCTTGCTTATGCCATTGTCTTCTAGGATTTGCTTAAATGTTTTGCCTGCTTGCAATTCTGCTCTGATGTCATCCGCATTGAGCCCAAGCTTGGGGGCAATTACATCTAGTGCTTTTTCTAAACTACGATCCTTATGTCTTTTGCTAATCTGCATAAGCTTGTCTTTGCTAATGCCATGTTCTGCTAAGATTTCTGGCAGTTTTTTACCAGCTTCGAGCTCGGCTTTAATTTCACTGGCATCAAGGCCAAACTCTTTAGCGATTCGGTTAGCATTAGGTCGTCCCACATTATGGCGAATACTAGGCGGAGTAACATTGGTTTGAGCAAACGCGGCTGAGCCACCGGTAAATAATAGAGAGGAAATAATTCCACCAGTTGCAATCACTTTTTTATACATAGAAACTAGTTAAAAGTAGAAATGTTGTGCGCCAACACTTATTACTACAATCATGAAACAAGTTTCTTTCACTTTGCCTAATTGACCTTTCGAATGCCATATGCCCGAATGTAGCCATGCGTGACTTCACCGGCCACAAAAACATTATCACCAACTTTTAAGAAATGTTCTGGATTAATGTTTTTCGGAACCTCTACTGCCTGTGTTCCTCGCAAAGTGAGAATAGTAAAGTTGTCATTATTAATGGCAACAATTATTCCTCTAAAAATATCTGGGCGCTCTGGGGAAATTCTAATGCGTTCATAGAGTTGCGTTCCCGCTGGAAAACGACCGTGCTCATAATGATAAAGCAATTGTTCATGAATGGCTAACTTGCTAAAACTAAATCCGATCAATGAGCTCATCATTAACCCACCAACAATAAGATACAGTGCTGGATGGCGATAGCCAAAACGAAAATGCTGCAATGCAAAACTGAGCATAATGAGGAAAAGTAGTTCAAGGAAGAAAAGATGCCAGGGAAAAAGATCAAAGAAAGTACGAATTCCTCTGGCGCCAAAACCCAGCAATGTTAAACGGCCGCTTACCTCCAAGCTGAAGAATATATAGCTGATTAAAAAGCTGGAAGTTACGCAGGTGGCTATAATCAGTAATACAAGGAGGATTACCTTTGTAGTAAAGTAGGTCCGAGACTTCATGGTGACCTCACCTGCTTTAATTTTAGCAAGAATAGAGTTTTTTAGTTGATCAGCAAGGGTGAGTTGTGTGTCTTTCTTCATAGCGAGTCTTTAGGTAGCAAATGTTGAAGCTTGAGGCGTGCTCTTTTCAGACGAATAGCAACCGTACCTGCTGGAATGCGCAAAATATCCGCGATTTCCTTATAGCTTAATTCTTCATAATAGTAGAGCACCAAAATTTCGCGATAATGACTTGGTAACTTTGCCATGCTGCTTGCTAGCAATGCTTTAATTTCTTTTTGCTCTCTTTCATTAGCAGCAACATCGTCAGATTGTAAATGAGGAATAAAGGCGTCCAAGTTAAGCAAATAAATAGGATTAAGGGATTTCTTTTTGAGTGCATTGATAAAGGTGTTATGTGCAATGCGATAAATCCATGGTGAGAACTTTTGTTTGGCATTAAAGCTTTTAATATTCTGATAAGCTTTGATAAATGTATCTTGTACTAGATCTTCAGTATTTTCACTACCCAGGAGAAACTTACGTCCATACCGTAAAAGCTTCTTCTGGTAGCGATCAACCAGAAGCCCAAACTTTTCTTTATCGCCCTGCTGGATTAGCATGCTCAATTGTTCATCGCTGAGCTGAGTTGCAACTGACACTGTTTTGTGTGTAACTTGTCTTTTCATACTCTTACTACAATCAAGTAGAGAAAATATTTCACTGCCAGTAAGTGCTAAGCGAATATGTCATTTAGTAAATCGTTTATTGCTTCCATAGAACTATCTCCTGTGAGAACAATGTCAAAAGCATTCATGTACTGTTCGAGCGAGTCAGATGTTGGCTTATTATAAAAAACCACAGTTAATGCTTGATCATGTGGTACACTATTGAGCATTTCTAGATCCTCTAGACTGTCACCAAGGAGCAGTACATTGGTGCGGTTGGCAATCTTTGAATAGAAGTTTGATTGGGCTATTGGTATTTGTCCTTTATTGTGGGGATGTATAATGGGGTCTGGCATAGATAGCGCTTCTTCATTGGGACCAAACTGATACAGATTGCCAGCGATGTGTACATTTGCTTTAAGTAAGTCGTCTTGTTCAAGGTATGCCAACACTAGATCACCAGGCGTAGCTGTAAAAATGATCAATGGAATATCATGTGTTGCTAAAAAATGGACAAACTCTTTTATCCGTTCACGAAGAATAATTTGTCTCTCTGCCGCAACTGCTGAGGCGACTCCTCTACTAAAACGATATTTGATCAAAAGGTCAAAATGAGCACGCCACCAGGTAAGCATGTGTGTATTGCGTGCTTCCACCCCTGCCGACAAGTCATTTTCTTTTGGTGCAAACTGGTCATATAAAGCGTGCGCCTTTTCCGCATACTCTGTTGCTAAAAAGTTCCCAGTGCGTAATTGCGCAACTATTGGTTGAGCCTTGATTCCATTGACATATTCTTTGGTTAGAGTTTTAGCGAAGTCACTAATAACTAAAAATCTCTCTATGCCCTTTTTACGTATATTAGTTTTTGCTTCTTGAACTCGTTCCGGATGCTTGATCAAAATTGATTCTGAAAAAGCTGAAGTTTCTGGTTGATTCATAATAATACAGTGACAGTGGATTGACAGCGTAACACTTTTTTAGAGAAGTCTCGAATAAATTTAAAAAGGACAGGGACAAAGTGCTGATCCCTGCCCTTTTTAAAGGGGTGTGGTTGCTGATTAAAGCAACCAGCTGTTATTGATTATTGTTATCGTTTAAATTCCGATCCGACTCTATTGATTGATCACGGTCTCTGCGACCACGAGAGTTTTCTCCCCCTTTGCGTCCTCGTTCGGCCATATCATAGTTATTGGCTGTAGTTTGGCCACCACGACTGGCAGCTTCACGACGCTTGTCTTCACTCATGCCACCAAACCCACGCTGGGAGCTGGAATTGTTATTGTTAGAAGAAGTATTGCTATATCCTTGATTGCCTTGACTACCCTGACCATTACTGAATTTGGAATCGTTGCGAGAAGAGTTTTGAGTATTCATAGCTAAAAGGTTAAGATTAACTTAATGCGTCTAGAACGCATTTTTTGAAACCTTTCGAAGGGTCAATCTTTACTATAATCCGATCACCAATTTTTACAAGCAAGGGAGAATTCAAGGATTAAACGCGCCACCCAGTAAAACTTGGTGAGGAGTGAGG
>CAZEGN010000007.1:4179-48263 GCA_964512325.1 uncultured Candidatus Peribacteria bacterium | reverse complement strand
ACCTCACTCCTCACCAAGTTTTACTGGGTGGCGCGTTTAATCCTTGAATTCTCCGCCATTAAAAATATTGGTGCAATTCTCACAGCCTTGAGCCATAATAAAACATTGCTGGCAGTCATGGGATTGCAAAATGTAATCACCACTGCAGTCTTCAGCTTGTTTGTTGTGGGTAGCTTTTTTAGGATGTTTGAGTGACTCAGAGCGCCAGAGTTGCAAAGCTCTTTCTTGACCCTCTTTGGTGTGAAGATGATAAGTTGCCAAAAGCTTTTCATATTCCTCTTTTGTATACTGCTGATTGAGAATGCAATATTGCTTATGCTTGAGGTTAAAGCAGAGCAAACAATTTTTGCAGTCCGTACAGTCCTCTAAAAAAGCCGAATCTACACAGTTCTGACTATTAAGTGCGAAATCAGTATTGTAGCAATGTTCACAATGCACACATTGATAACAAAGCTCACAGTTATAGACAAAAAGACAATCACAGCAATTTTTGGAATTTTGGGCATTATAACAGTAGTAGCTGTCTTCTAAGTAATTCCCGGCAGCGCAGAGATAGCAGTTTTTGTTAAAGCCATTGTAATTGGTGTAGAGAGAGTTAATACTATCAAAAGTAATAATGTGGGAATGTGGTACCTTTTGGATGAGCTCTTGAAACTGAACAAAAAAGGGTTTGTTAAAGTCATACTCCTGGGCATAGTCTTTTGCATCCCAGTCATCTTGCCACCACAGATCTTTATTAATGACATTAACGGGTGCATCAGGCGCAAACATCGAAATAAGCTCGACGCCGCTTTTATTGCAGGTGCGACTGTAAAAGTGTCTATCATTACGCCAAGAAAGCCTGCGCTTAAGAGCACAAGCGTAACAAAGCAGGGGGGGAGGAATGAGATACTTTTTGCCGCCAAATACTGGTGAGACTTTCTCATAAAAGCTGAGGTCGCGAGCGCTGATCTCGAACTCTTGTGCACACTGCAAGCATGTCTGCATCATGGCATTATGGCAATTTGCCTCACTATACTAATTACTCACTATAATGCCAATATTTACTAACGGCACCAAGTGTTTAGATATCCAAATGGATTGCTGCTGCTGAGCTATAACTGTCCATAAACTCAGCTTTTGCCCTATCTAGGGACATTGTGGCGGGAATAAGTCCTAGCTTTTGAGCCTGTTGAATCGCAAGCTCAAGTTGTCCAGCGGCCTCGATGCTTTGACCAATACGGGCTAAAGGTGCACTGAGCTCACCTTCAGGCAAATAGTTTCCTTGCACAAAGGCGGCTGCGGTATAAGGTAGCTTGTCTCTTGGTGATACTGTTTTGCCTGCTTTGATATCTTTGGCAAGTTGGGCAACTGCTTTTGTTATATATTCATCTATCCAGGCTTTGCGTGCTGTATCGTCACTATTACGTAATGCTGAAATTCGGTCTAGCTCCAGCTGAATCGATACTAACTCTGCACTAATATCACCTGCCCCGGTCTTATCGAGACGCTGTAACCGGGCTTGATCGCCATCTAGTACTGCTAATGTGGCAGCGAGCTTGCCTTTAGTAATCTGCTCTCTTTTTGCTTCTAAATGAGCCTGCACATGAAAAGCAAGATCATTAAATTGCTTCATGATGGCGGATATTGGTGCTTCCTGCCCTTCTTTAAGATCAATTGGTGTATTCATATGTTTTTGTTTCTTCTGTAATTATACAATCTTTTTGTGCTGTTGTGAATGCTATAGCTGGCTTGACTGTGAGAATAGCTAAATGTTAGCCTAATATGATCTAATAATAGCCATTTATGGCAAGTTTGGACCTAAGTAAAAGGGAGGAGATCGAAATTCAGAAGGCTAAAGTTTTTGAGGCATTGCTCAGCAATATTATTAGGCAAACGGCGAAGCCAAGAGGAAGCATATATACTGTGTTGAATATTGGCTGTCGTGCTGGCAGTGATACGGGTGTTATTCGTACTGCCTGTCAAAAGCAGGGGCTGATTTGTAAACAGCTAGGTGTAGATGTCGACTGGGATGCAATTGAGTGGGCAAAGAAAAAATATGCAGATGGGCATACACAGTTTTATTGTGCGAATGCAGCACAAGCTGATGTGGTGGCTCTCTACCCTGCCGATACAGATCTCATTTTGCTTCGTCATCCCGAAGTATTTGTGGGAAATCCCATGCAGGACGGGCCGCAACAGGTAGAGCCGTGGCTTTATATGATTGCGCTGGCATTACAAAATGCGGCCGTTGGTACGAAAGTACTCTGTACATTGTTTAATGAAAAAGAATTTGAGTTAATGACTAAATTTTGGCCAAACATATTAGAGAGTGTAGATTTGGTGTGTGCGGGAAAGAATCCTTGTTTCGATGAGAGCTTTCTGCAATACAATTATCGCACTGAAACACAAAATGGCTATGATCAATATCTGCTCCAGTGGCAAAAAAATGACAAGCCACAAAGCATGCACTCTTTTCGTAGGCAAGTTATGACAACTCTCGGTTTCTCTTTCTAGGGCGTTGCGCCTGGTCGGTTTTATGCTACCTTGTCTAAAATTGATCGACATCTTCTATGCAGCCGCTCGCTCATGCTCACAAGTCAGATTGGTTAAAGGACATAACCACTATCGCTACTGATATTGATGGTACTTTGACCAATGAGGATGGCCATTTTTCAGCAGAACTCATCAGAGCTTTTGAAGTATGTTTACGGGCGAGTATTCGGGTTTTATTGGTCACTGGAAGACCTGCTTCTTGGGTGCAGGGCATGGTAGAATACTTGCCGGTGGTAGGAGGTATTGGTGAAAATGGCGGAATTTATTGCCCTAAGCAGAAAGAGGCTGACATGCGTTTGTTAATGGTTGATGAAGCAACTATGCCACCTGTCTCTTTGGCTGCAATTGAAGCTGGCAGATTAGGTCGACTGAAGGTGTTTGAACGATTAAAAGAGAAGTATCCACAGCTGGTTCCAACGGGTGATTGCGTGACGAGACTTACTGATTTCACCTTTCCGTTAGGAAACTTATCGCACACTGATTTGGCGGATATTGAAACAATATGTAGCAGTGCAGGCTATGGATTTACTTACAGCAGCATTCACGGTCATATCAAGCATCCTGATCAACACAAAGCTTCTGGTATTCTGAAAACAATTAGGCTGGTACCTGAATTAAAAGCGACTGTAGAACAAGTGATCACTGTTGGCGATAGTCGTAATGATCAGGAAATGTTTGATCATCAATTGTTTCCTTATTCAGTTGGTGTTGCGAATATTGCCCGGCATGTCCCTCATATGGCGATATTACCTCAATTTGTGACTATCCAACCAGGTGTGCTGGGTTTTTGTGAATTGGTCGAGCAATTACTTGCAGCAAGAAGTTGATTGAGGCAAATGGCACTTTGGCAGGCGATGGGACAAGTACTGTTTGAAAATGAAAGTACTACTCTGTCCTTAGTAATCGCTTTTCAATGACAGCAAGTATTATAGAATCACAGTGTCTTTAATATATTTCTATGGTAGACGCAATGAGTGCCTTGAATGCAGCAATGATGGGTTCTGGGGGAATGGGGAATACCATTATGATGATGCAATCAGTAATGTTCGCTCGGGCGCTTGCCGTCATTTTGGTAATTGTAGGATTAGGAGTGTTGCTCAATCGTCGCTTGTATCTTGCGATGATGGCGGAAGCGAGTAACGGTCAAAATTCATTGCTGCTTTTCGTCACGGGCTTTTTTACCTTGGTACTTGGTTGGCTGATGGTGATGTCGCATAATTTCTGGCGTGGTGATTGGACAGTACTGGTAACGATCATTTGTTGGCTTACCTTCCTTAAAGGTGCGTTGATAATTCTCTTCCCACAATTATCAACCAGCATTGCTAAAAGCTACAAGTCAGTTCCTGCTTTGGCAACTGCAGCTGGAGCTGTGATCTTAGTTTTAGGTTTGGTATTTGCCTACTTTGGTTACATGATTCGCTAATATTAGTCATCATAAAAAAAGCAGACTGAGAATTTTGCTCGGTCTGCTTTTTTGTATTGTTTACTTAGGCAGCTTGTAGCATCGCTACCGCTTCTTGCACATGCTTGTTGCCGATAGTAGTGGTGAAGAAAGCATGGGCGTGTCGACGAGCAGTTTGCACATCCTCATCAGTAGGTCTAATTGAAGCTTCTCCTAGCCACTGAGAATAGAGCACACCAAAAGCCACATTGTCTATTGCCCATTTCCAGCGTTTCAGTGAGTCGGCTAAACTATATTCATTGCTAGAAAATTGTGTCATATTTGCCATATTGCCAATTGAAGTCAATTCTCCGCCTTCAATGCCGGCAATTAAAGGAATTTGCGGTTTGTGTGGCAGCAAATCTAGGCCCATTTTTACGGCAACATAGTTATCAGCAAACATGCTAAATACCATGATAATAGCGAAGATAGTTAACTCTCTTTGCGTTTCACTTAAGCCGGCATGTTCCAGTTTAGCGATGAAGGATTGCAATAATGGCAGCAAAAAGGGAACACAGTTCGCTTGAAACGGAAACACATTTAACACGTCTTTTGTATTATGCCCAAAAGCTACACCCAAACGGTGCGGGTCTGTAGTATTTCTAACTGGAGCAAGCCATTCACTGATTCGTTGACGTAGGCCTTTCTGGGATGGTTTATCTTGCTTTTCTTGATAAATAGCAGGCAAATTCAGCTTAATATTGCTAATAATATTATCAGCCTCAGCTTCAGTATGGCCCCCATTTTTGATCAGAAGTTCTTTAGCTTTGGCAAAGTCTCTTGCTAAGAAGCAATCCACTAAACTATCACTAATAACTTTAATTGGATTTTGCTCTTCAGCATGATCTGCTTCACTGCTCATGCCAGCTACAAATGTTTTCACGCTCTCTTCCCAAGCTGTGTCATCTATATCAGTCACCATACCGGCAAAGTCTTCGCTACTGCCCTCATTAAATTTTTCATCCCAAGGCAATCTGGCTAAATTTTCCAGACGCGTTTTTATATAAGAGCCAAGTTCTACCTGAATGCCTGTTTCCTCTGCTGTACTCAATTTGCGCATGCCAAAGTAGCTGCCTACATTTTTGAGTGACTTCCAGATTATTTCAGCAAGATGGGGAATATTATTAGTAAGTCCGGTGAAAGTATCATTTGCTGCTTTTTTCCATGCAGCTTCTCCTTGCAGCCCTGCTCTTTTTGCTAGAATGAGATTCATTTTGTATGTGCTAGACGCCAGCGAATAAAGTGCTGGTGCTAACATGCGTGTGCTTTGCCAAGTTACAGCTTCACGGAAGCCATACTTTGCAATCATTGCCAAAAATGGAGGATCCCCAAAGAGCAAATAGCCGGCCCTACCGCTACCATGACCAATACTTACTGCCATAAAATCTTTGTCGCCTTGAGCGAGCTCGCGAGCCGTATCAGAAATAATAGCAGCCGCTCCTACGGTTGTAGTTACCGGTGCTACCGCACTGGCAAACATATTCAGCAGGGCAACTTTGTCTGCAGGTGTAGCAGCCCCTTTTAGCAGCTTTTCACAAGTTTTGCTCAAGTCCATTTTAAGTCCATCACCAATAGTAATGGTACCGATGATTACACCTAAAGCTTTAAAGTTGCTCTGGATTTCACCAGTCAAATGATGTTGCTGTTCTGGTGTTGCATAGCGGTATTTAGCAGCCAGTAGAGCACCTAAAGCAGCATAGTGGCCCTTATTGATTGGTTGCTCTTTGGTAAGGGTATGCACACCGTGCACGAAGAGCCCGGCTCCCAACACATCGATCACACTTAAGCCGGCGATTTCTGGTGCATGTTCTTGCAGATGACGAACTGCATTTTCAGCTCGCTGCTCAGTTTCATGAGTTTCCGGTGTACTCGGCAGCATGCCATAAGCAGTAGCTGCTACAGCAGCTGCTCCAAATACACGCAAAAATCCACGACGAGTCATAGTCAATGTTTCATCGGTCTCTCTTTCAGGATGTTTTGGGATATGATGCTTGATAGATGCGGCTGACATACATTATGTTTTATGAGGCTGGATATTATCGATTCAAAAAGAGATAGTCAAATAAAACTATCTCTCTATTATACCTGTTTTTTGCTGCTTTTTCTAACTATTTTTTCTTGAGTACCGATAATTGCTCCATCAAGGTCAACTTTTCGTTTTCTAGGTAGCGAAACTGGATGGGTAAAAGAGTTTGATCATTTTCAAGTTGATCCCTTACTTTTGCTAAATAAGATTCAATTGTTTCGATTGATACTTCGGCTATTTGCTCAATAGTTGAAGCTAGAATAACAACCGCGTTCTCGTCATTGTTAATGAAGAGCAAACCATTTCTCACCATGAAGCTCTCAAGCATATTGCCATGCTTGATCTTCAAAACGCTAAAAGCAATTTTGCCGGTCAAAGAGGCATGTTTGCCATAAATAATCATGGGGCCTTTATCCGTAACAACACTTACTGATTCTACTTGTTCAAAAGTATAATTTTGATCAGGATTGCGAATGATAACTGTCTGAATAAGATTCATGGAAGGGAGCATTAATGACTAGCTTTGCTTTTGCGCTCGCTCTTTTACCTCCTCAATATTGCCAGCCATATAGAAATGCTGTTCTTCAATGTGATCGCAGGCACCAGAAAGGATTTCTTTAAAGCTGCGCACAGTATCTGCCTTGCTTACATATTTGCCGGGAGCTCCAGTAAATTGCTCAGCGACAAAGAAGCTTTGGGAGAGGAACTTTTGTACTTTACGTGCTCTTTGTACCAAACGACGATCTTCTTCTGACAATTCTTCCATGCCGAGAATAGCAATTACATCTTGTAGCTCTTTATAGCGCTGCAAAATACGGCGCACTTCTTGCGCTACTTCATAATGCTCATCACCAACAATGCTGGGCTCTACTGCTAGCGAAGTGGAATCTAAAGGGTCTACTGCTGGGTAAATACCAATTGAGGCAAGGTTACGAGACAAGACAATAGTCGCGTCCAAGTGAGCAAAAGTGGTAGCAGGAGCAGGATCTGTTAAGTCATCAGCTGGTACATATACCGCTTGCACAGAAGTAATAGAGCCTGTTTTGGTGGTCGTAATACGCTCTTGTAGGACCGCCATGTCAGTCGCCAAGGTAGGTTGATAACCCACTGCACTAGGCATACGGCCAAGCAAAGCTGAAACTTCAGCGCCTGCTTGAGTGAAGCGGAAAATATTATCAATAAACATCAAAATATCTTTGCCTTCATCACGAAACTTTTCAGCGATAGTAAGGCCAGTAAAAGCGACACGCATACGAGCTCCAGGTGGTTCATTCATTTGACCAAACACCATCGCCAACTTATCAATAACCCCACTATCTTTCATTTCATGAATCAGATCATTACCTTCACGTGAGCGCTCTCCAACTCCAGCAAATACTGAATAGCCACCATGAGCCATGGCGACATTGTGAATAAGTTCCTGCATTACGACGGTCTTGCCTACACCAGCACCACCGAACATGGCTACTTTTCCACCCTTAGTGAAGGGACAGAGCAAGTCGATCACCTTAATTCCTGTTTCTAATACCTCAACTTTTGAACTTTGCTCAGTAAAAGTCGGGGGCAAAGCATGGATTGATCGACGTTCTACGTCTTTGGGTAATGCATCACCGTCATCAATTGGGTCACCAGTCACATTGAAGACACGACCCAACACATCTTTTCCTACTGGAGTGCTAATCGGTGCACCAGTATCAGTTACTTCTTGATCACATTGCAAGCCATCAGTACTTACCATAGCTACGGTGCGTACAATACCCGCACCAAGGTGACTTTGTACCTCCAAAGTGACTTTTTCGCCGGCACTGTTTTTCGTAACCAAGGCGGAATAAATTTCAGGAATATGGTCGGCGAAATAGACGTCAACGACGACGCCGATAATACGGCTAATGCGGCCTATATGTTGAGCTGTTTTTGACATAAGAAAAGTTTAAGATTGCGATACCGCTTCACTGCTATTTACTAGATCAGCGAGCTCTGCAGTAATGCTTTGTTGGCGAGCTTTGTTAAGAGTAAGAGTTAAATTATCAAGGATGCGGTCAGTAGCGTCGGTAGCATTTTTCATGGCGACCATGCGGCTAGAATATTCAGTCGCTTTGAGCTCCAAAAAGGCGCTAAAGAACATGCTAAATACTAGTTGATCAATTAATGTTTCAGTAACTTCATCGGCAGAAGGCTCATACATCATATAATCAGTTCGTAAACTGAAAATTGAATTTGCTTTTTGCTCCGGCCCGAGAAGCGTATTAAGTGAGTTTAGTGTAAGTGGAAGCAGATGTTGTACTTGTGGATAATAGACAAAGGGGTTTTTGTAGAAAGGAGTCACCATATAAACTTTTTTGCAGTGCTTGCTTTCCCAGGTATCCAAAATGGTGTGAACATAGCCTAAGGCTTCAACAGGTGTCATTTGCTCGGAGACATTTTCAAAGTGATGAGTGACAGGAATATTATTGTACTGCGTATAGGTGTAGCTTTTTTTGCCAAACGTGATCAGCAAACGCTCTTCAGCTGAACAGTTGAGCCATTCAGGTGACTGGAATAATGCTTTTGCGAGATCGCTATTAAGACCACCACAGAGACCTTTATCCGATGTGTAAATGATGAAAAGACTTGGCCCCTCATCTCTTTGTTCCATCAAAGTGTGGCGGTTAAGACGAGTGAAGTTTGATCTTAGCAAATGCACTAAATCCCAGGCAAAAGCACGGGTAGAGATTGCGCGTTTTTGAAATGAGCGCATTTTGCTAGCAGCAACAAGTTCCATCGCTTTTGTCATTTTTCGCGTTCCTTTGAAGCTCCGAATTTTCTTCTTCGTTTCCAGTAAAATACCAGACATAATGAGCTAGATTAAAGTAAGTCCTGCAAAGCAGCTTTGATGAGTTCTTCTACCTCAGGAGTCAACTCTTTCTTGTCCATAATTGCCTTTATCATTGCCTTGTGGCTAAGTTCAGCTGTGGCTAAAAGTTTTTGGGTCATGATGGTAATTTGCTCTGGCTCAATCCGATCAAAGTAACCATTGACAACGGCATAAATCAAAATCACTTGTTGCCATAGGGCATAAGGACTCAAATTGCGTTGCTTTAATACCTCAATAATACGACGGCCACGAATCAGCTGCTTCTTAGACGATTCTTCAAGGTCACTAGCAAATTGCGAAAACGCTTCTAATTCGTAATACTGAGCTAATTCAAGCTTAATTTTACCTGCAATCTTTTTCATGATCTTTGTCTGTGCGGCACCGCCAACACGAGACACAGAGATACCCACATTAATCGCAGGACGAATACCTTTATAAAAGAGTGTGTTGTCCAAGAAAATTTGTCCGTCAGTAATTGAAATGACATTCGTCGGAATATAAGCCGAGACATCACCAGCTAGTGTTTCAATAATTGGCAAAGCGGTAATACTGCCGCCACCATTACCCGCATTGAGACGACAAGCTCGCTCCAATAAACGTGAATGAAGATAAAAGACATCGCCAGGATAGGCCTCACGTCCTGGTGGACGACGGAGCAAAAGTGACATTTCACGATAAGCAACTGCATGCTTAGAGAGATCATCATACACGATGAGCACATCTTTTCCTTGGTCCATAAAGTACTCAGCAATAGCGACACCAGCATATGGTGCTAAAAATTGTAATGCCGCTGAGTTTGAAGCAGATGCTGAAACGATCACAGTGTAATCCATTGCACCATGCTCCCTTAACACTTCACATACACGAGCCATCTTAGCTTCACGTTGTCCTACGCCCACATAAATACATATCACATCCTGGCCCTTTTGATTGATTATGGCATCGAGTGCAATTGCCGTTTTGCCAGTTTGGCGATCACCAATAATCAGCTCACGTTGACCTCGTCCAATTGGTACCAAAGCATCAATAGCGAGAATACCAGTTTGCAATGGCACGGTGACTGATTGGCGAGTCATTACACCTGGTGCAACTTTTTCATGAGGGTAATGCTTTGCAGCTTTAATCTTTTTGCCCCCATCAATCGGATTGCCCAAAGAGTCTACTACTCGACCCAATAGCTCATCAGCTGCTTCCATCTGAAGCTGATTGCTGACTACTTGCGCTACTAGACCTTCTTTTAAATGCTCATCAGCAATAAGCACAACGGCATAAACGAGGTCTTTTTCAAGATTCATTACTAGCGCTCTGCTAGTGCTGCCTTCAACACCCAAGATTGCACCCATTGGTACATCTTTTAAGCCACGCACGGCGATCACACCATCTTTATAAGACTGCACGATCCCAGCATCTTTGCTGGAGACGGAAGTCGTATCTATTTTTTGTAAAGCATCTTGTACAGAATCAAGAAAATGCTGCAATTTCGCGGACATAGAAATTAATTAAGAAGAAGGGCCCATTGTTGAACTTTACCACTCCAGGAATAGTCAAGTAGTTTGCCATTTTGGAGCACACGCATTCCCCCCAATAAGTTTTGATTGGCATGGAAGAATACTAGATTTGGTTGATAATGCGATCGGATCTGTTGTTTTAGCTCTGCGCTAACACTACGAGGCGCTTCTACCACAATAATGTCAATTGCTGGCGCAAATTGTTGAAGCACGGCTGCTACGGCTTGTTCCACTTCTTGTTGAGAATAATGGAGTATGACGGAGTGATAGTTGTTAGCTGCCATTGTAGCCAAATGTTTTTCTTTTTTGGCGCTAGCCCATAGTCCGAAATCCTCAGGAAATGTATCATAAAGAGCTAATAGGTCAGTGCTTAAGTCAGTCATCAGGGCAGAGCTAAGGGCATTGTCGCTACCTTTAGTGCTAAACAAACTCTGCATATCCATCATAAAGTCTTCTTCACTACCGCTCAGCAAATAGTCGCGGAGTGCCTGGGACAAACTATCTGTATAGCTAGCCCTATCACTTCTGCTCAAAGCAAAGAAAGAGACATTCTCTTGCAGCATGCTCAGCAAAGCACTAAGTGGACTTGCGATCAATTGTTGGGCTAAGGGGGACAGAGTCATAGATTAAACTTTTTCAACTTCATGCCAAGTGTGTTCGATACTGGCCTTTACTTCTTCATCTGATACCTTTGTCATTGCAATATGAAGCACAGCTGCCTGCACGACCTGCATGAGTTTTTGTTCAACGTCAGCGATTAACTTTTCTTTTTCTTCTTGAATGAGTGCACGAGCATCAGCTAGCATCTTTTCTCGCTCTCCATTCATTTCTTCCATCAGCTCTTTACGTTTTTCTTGAAGCTCTTTTTTTGCAATGATGCTTTCTTGCTCCAAGCGATTAAGCAGCTCTTTACGTTCTTTTTCAGCTAAAGCAGTTTGTGCCATCAGTTCATTGCGTAACTTGTCAGCATCACTCAAATTGCTAGCAATAAGAGAACGGCGCTCGTCGATTACGTTGATCAATCGAGGGTACACAAGCTTTGCTAGCACGGCCAACAAAACGCCATAATTTATTAGGTAGAGCAAGACACCCCACCAGTCGACACCAATTTTAGAAAAGCCCTCCATATAAAGAGTTTAGTAATTACAAGCCTAAAGCTCTTTTCGATTAAGCAAAAAGAATAATCAAAGAGATAACCAAACAGTAAATACCGGTAGACTCACAAATCGCCATAAATACAACTGAGTTGGTGAACAACTTATCAGCGACCTCTGGGTTTCTAGCCATACCTTGAACTGCATTTGATGCTACCCAACCTTCTGCCATCGCTGGAGCGATTGAACCGATAGCCATACAAATGCCGGCTGCTAAATATTTTGCTGCAATTGGATCCATAAAATTGAATAAAATTAATGAATAAATTAAGAATGAGCTGGAATTTGCTCAGGAGAATTTTCCGGAATAGAGGAAAGCACACCACTTAAAAATTGTACAGAGAGCAATGAAAAAACAGTGGCCTGTACTAAGGCTGAAAAAAGACCAAGAATATAAAAAGGAATAGGAACAAAGAACTGGGTAAAGAAAGCAAGATTGATAATTACTGCTGACATTAAGTCGCCGGAAAGTAAGTTGCCGAAAAGACGGCAAGAAATAGAAATGATTTTTGCGATTTCACCTACGATATCCATGAAACCAAGAAAAAGACTGATTAGCGCATTGGTAAAGTCGCCAAATGAGCGTACCTTAAAAAGAGGGGCGATACGGATGTAATTGCCAATATGTTTAAATGGATGATGCACAAATACAATGATATGGCCTGATAAGACTACAAAAAGTCCTAAGGCTAAGGTTAAGCTCAAATGCGCAGTCGGAGTGGTAAGTAGTGGCTTGCCTTCAAAAACAAGACTGGAAAGCAAAGGATAAAATGAGAAGTAGTTTGAAACGAGAACAAACAAAAATAACGTCAGTACTACGGAAAGCACATACTTGCGATATTTGGGTGCACAGACCATAGATACTTGTTCCCAGAACCAAACAGTAATAAATTCGAAAGCGACTTGACCACGCGAGGGGACAAGGCTCAATTTGCGTGTACCCAGCAGAGCAAGCAGGAGAACGATGATGGTCGTAAGAAAGGCCATCAAGTGTGCACTGGTGATCGCAAAGGGGCCGATTTGGGTGATGATATGAGGTACAATTTCCAAGTCCATAGTTATCGTTTGAAGTGCTTATCGTTATACTCCTGGGTCATTTTCTTCATGCTCTTTAAAAGCACAAGTTGCAGAAGTAAAAATGCCAAAACTAAACAGCTAATCAAAAAGAGGGGTGCTGTTTGTAAAGTCATATCCAGGTATCTTCCTAGAGCAGCCGAGCCCAAGGCAAAAACAAAAGTAAGTCCAAAAACAAATACAAATCTTCTCAAGTGAAAACCAACAAAAGGGGAGCGTGCTAAAGACATACTTTAACAAAAGCTCCCCCACTATACCTGCAAATTTTCATTTGACAAGCTATGAGACGCGCTTGTAAGGAGAAATCACTTTACGAATTGCTTTTCGAATGCTCAATTCAATTATGGCATCATCCATTGCCAGATTTTGATACTGCCATTGATGAAATTTGGCCATGATTTCACTAGCCATAATGCCAATGAGCATGCCGATAATTGAAGCGGCAAAGACCAGCGTCATGCTCGCTATTGCCCAAAGGACGTATGTGTTTAATGGCAACAATTGGTCTGTGCCCGTAAAGTGCATAAATACAAAAACTCCCAGAACTGCTGCAATTGCAATCGTACCAGCAGTGATGCCCCCATTTTGTGCATGCCGAATGATCTCTTTGCTCTCGTGATGTTCAGGATGAATCAAACGCTTTGCCTTGACACTGTCACCTATGCTTTTGAAGTAAGTCATATGAATGCAGTTAAGGATAAAGGTTCATTTCCTAACTGATCAAACGGGGTGGAAGTTGACCTAACCTCATCATAGCACATGAATATAGTGATCATAGCAGGCTCAGAGCTTTTGAGTAGCGTGATTAAAGAAAAGAGAGGATAATAACTCACAGTTTACAATTAGTAATTCGCAATTCGCATGGATTCGACAAGCTCACCACAGGACTCGGAATGAAACAGGAGAAACTACAAGGAGGAGAAGAGGGGCTGGATTCAAAGGAACAGGTGTTCATCTCCTTCTCTCAGTGTCATTTCGAGCAGAGCGGAGCGACGCCGAGAAATCTTGCCGGATGCAGTTGAACGCTCCATGAACCTCTATCTTTGCACACAGCTTACCCCGGCAGGATCCCTCCACGGAAGTCAGGATGAAAAAAGAAGGAAAAGAAAGGAGGATAGATGATGTGGACAAAAAGGGAAGAAAAGAAGAAGTCAAAAAGCCTCTCTTTTATTAAGTAAGCATATAGAAGAGAAGACCTTTTGCTAACTGTTTATTTATTGGCCGCCTCCGCTTGCGGGTGTGGCCAGTGGATTAGGGATATTTCCTTCGGCTGAAATATTGATGCCTGCGTTTGGTTCGCCGCTATTACCGCTACCGCCCCAAGGCAAAGCGCGGAATGCATATACTCCGCCAATAATAATCAGTGCTACAATGAGCAGCATGACCAAACCCAGGAGGAGATTTCCCGCAGACGAATTGTCGGAAACATGGTGGACTACAGCCATAGCATAAAAGTTAAGTATCTTTTATATTACGCCCTCATAATATGGTGTCAAATCGCATACTTGCTTGATTTGTGATGGATATCTTGTGAGCTACTATCTTATCATATACCTTAGATCGGCACTCCTTATCATATTCCCTACATGTTGAAAACCTTTTATCAAATTTTGATCAATAATGTTGTCGCTACTATTACCAATTTTACTGTTTGGTTCGGTCTGGTTTTCTTTGTCTATTTGCAGACGAGGTCAGTGGTAGTAATGTCAATTATGTCTGCGATTTATTTAACGGTTGTTGCTTTTTCTGGCTTTTGGTTAGGCAGCTTCGTCGATCATTATCGCAAACAGAGAATAATGCTTGTTTCTAGTGCGATTTCTTTAACCGCTTATTTGTTCGCATTTGTGCTGTACATAGTAGCACCACAAAATGCATTTACTACTATTAGTAGTTTCTATCTCTGGGCGCTAATTTTGCTGAATCTGTTCGGTGTATTGGCAGGGAATTTGCGCAATATAGCATTGCCTACACTAGTCACACTGCTAGTACCCGCTGAAAATCGAGATAAGGCGAATGGATTAGTTGGAACGGTAAATGGCGTATCATTTCTGATTGTCTCAATGATTAGTGGCTTTTTGGTTGGGTGGGGTGGATTATATTATATCGGCATTATGGGAATTGGGCTTAGTTTGGTCACTTTACTGCATTTAGCTTGCTTCAATATTGCTGAACCACACATTGTGCACCTTCAACACCAGCCCAGAAAGGTTGATCTGAAAGGAACTTTGACTGTTATTAATAAAGTTCCGGGATTATTGGCGCTGATTTTCTTTACCATGTTTAATAATTTCCTTGGTGGCATTTTCATGTCACTAATGGATGCCTATGGTCTTTCTCTAATTTCCGTAGAGGCTTGGGGTGTGCTTTGGGGCATTTTGAGTTTGGGTTTTATTGTCGGTGGCCTTATTATTGCCAAGTGGGGTTTGGGCAAAAGCCCACTGCGAGCTATGTTTCGAGCTAATATGCTTATTTGGTTTTTGTGCTGCATTATCACCATTCAACCATCAATTTTATTGCTGGCCGTGGGTACATTTATTTACCTTTGCGTAGTGCCTTACATTGAGGCGTCTGAGCAAACTATTGTGCAAAAAGTTGTGCCCCATGATCGACAAGGAAGGGTTTTTGGTTTTTCACAAAGTGTAGAGCAGGCAGCATCCCCCCTAATGGCTTTAATTATTGGTCCAATTACCCAATATCTCTTCATTCCTTTTATGACTGACGGTGCTGGTGCAAGGCTAATTGGATCTTGGTTTGGTACTGGTCCAGCACGAGGGATTGCACTGGTATTTGTGGTGGCAGGTTTAATTGGCTTAATGACAACCTTTATTTGCTATCGTTCAAAATATTACCGTATCTTGTCTGATTACTATGCCACGAGCTAGGGCAGAGAGTTAGGTGTGTTGAGGCGTTTACGCACCAGTATCAGATGTATCCTGGGTTGTATCTTTTACAACGACGATACTACATTTAGTCACTAGCGCTGCGATTGCGCCAATGGCGGCTAATGGTGGTAACAATACAGCACCGATTGCGCCTACGGTAAGTGGTACTTCAATGAGCGTTGATCCTTTTTCATTGCGGATAATCAGTCGGCGTACATTGCCTGCTTGAATAAGCTCTTTTGCTTTTTTTAGCAGCTCTTCACCAGTTACTTTGAATTCTTCTTCGTATTGATGAGACATAGAGATGGAGTTAAAAGTTTAAAATGTGAAGTGCTAGGTGGGAAGGAACTATGCCCTGCACCTGTGCATGTTTTCGGCTGAGAGTGGTATGGCAGATTCAGGGCTTTTGGGCGGATAAGGATTCAGCCAGTGATCCAAGCCTATCTTGCCTGCATAGCGCCAAGTAAAAAGCAGGAGGATTTGTAGAAAAAACATTTGCGGATTAATGCTGACAGTGCCTGCCAGCAAATAGTTAAAGTTCATGAATGCACCAAAGAAACTGGCAATTACGGTAAAAGCACCCAGAACAAGAGCAATACCAACGAGAACTTCAGCGATAACTACCAGGTAGGATATTGGTGTAGCAAGGGGCAAACCAATATTACCAATCAGCCAAGCATACCAGCCAGATACATCAGGGTGCGCACCTGATGTTTTGGTTAATGCTGTGTTAAGAAAACCAGTCAGTGCAGTACCAGCATCACTGCCAATCCAGGCTGAACTGGTAACCTTGCTAAAGCCTGCTGCCAGCCATTGCCAACCTAGATAGAGCCGAATAATGAACCAGAGGGGGGCAAGTTTGCTTTCTCGCTGAATGAACTCCACCAGGCTTTGAAATGGCATATATGGTATTTATAGCAACTTCAGTATACAGCAGATTGCGTTGTGCGTTAAAAATAATCTTTAATGAAAAACTGCTTTTTTCGTTAGCACTGGTATCTTACAGGCGAGAGCTGCGCGATAACCTTCAATAGTCTTTAGCAAGGCATTGCGCTTGCTTGGAGAAATACGGGCTGCTCTAGCAACTTTTGTTTGTCGACCACGGTGCTGCTGAAGCTGTAAAACAGATCCAATTGCCTGTCGTAATGGTAGGCATAATTGCTCTGAGGTAGTAGTTAATGCTGCCAGGCTTTGATACACAGAAACAATTGCTATTTCTCGATCAGCAGCAGTACTTGTAATGATTGAGCCATCAATCGCAATAGTCGCATGAAAATAGTTTTTGCGTCCATCATTGCTATCAATGATGTCATACTTGGAATAAGGAATACCGAGGTCACTAATTGCCACTGTCTTTAATTCATCAAGCCACAAATGAGCTTCAGTCAAATTGCGTGGTTCTGGCACTTCGGGTGCACTACTTAGAACTAACTGGGCAATGCCATTGGGGCGTCGTTGTAATAAAATATAGCGCTGCAGGCAGGGCCAGCCAATAATATTACGTTCCACTGCATCGACTCTGTCTAAAATGGCATCGATGATGTTTGGTAAGGCGACAAGGTCTGGAACTGACTCAAGCTGACGCATAAGAGGTAAAAATTGATGAATCGTAATTTATGTTAAGCTTCGTATTTTAACAAGATCAATATCTTTGTTGGTAAACAAAATGTTTAGCATTTTTTGTTTGGAGTTATCTCCTTTCTTCTGCAACACATTGCGTAATAAATCGAGCAAAGGGAGAATTCCACTGAATCACCGAGCCTCTTGGCTTGATCAAACCCCGATCAACACAAACATTAAAAATATTTCTTCGCATTTTCTCATCTTGGCTCAATTGCATGAAAAAAACATTTTTCTTGATTGCCTGATTGATAATGGTTCGTAGCGTTTCTCCCTTAATTATTTTCCTATGGCAGTTGAAAACGGTGAAGGGCTTTATCAGAAGCCTGTACAGGGGAAGCTGTTCGATCAAATTCCGCCATCAAAGTTTTTGCGTAAATTAGAAGCGCAATGGAATGCTGGCAAGTTTTTGTGCGTAGGACTTGATCCGGTATTGGAGAAGATTCCAGCAGAATTTAAAAAAGGCACTGATGGCGATAGCTTATCAACTGAAGAAACCTTGTTTCGCTTTACAAAAACAATGGTCGATGCCACTCATGATATTGCTTGCGCTTTTAAGCCGAACTTAGCATTTTATGAGCAATATGATGAAGAAGGTCGGCGTGCTTTGCGTCGCTTAATTGAATACATCGCAGCGACTTATCCACAGATAGTAATTATTCTTGATTCTAAGCGAGGGGATATTGGGGCGACCAATGATCGCTATGCTATTCATGATTTAGACAGCCTACCCACCGACGCGGTAACATTACAAAGTTATTTCGGCGGCAAGTCATTAGAGCCATTTTTAAAGAGAACTGATAAAGGACATATTATTCTAGCACGAACTTCCAACCCTGGAGCAGAAGAAATTCAGTCTGTTCCATTACGAGGAAGAGATCGCAATCTCGCATATCGAGTAGCACGCTTAGCGGCAAAGGAATGGAATACATGCGGTACGATTGGATTAGTAGTTGGCGCTACTTACCCTGAGGACATGGCTGCGATCCGTGCAATTGTTGGCGATATGCCGGTTGTGGCGCCAGGAATTGGTACGCAGGGGGGCGATCTGGAGCGTACAGTTCGCGCAGCAAAAGATAGCAGAGGCAAAGGTTTTACGCTGAATGTGGGATCTGCTCTTTCTGAGGTGAAGCAGTTAATGGCTGAATCATTCTTTGATGCGGTACGAAGAAGAGCGAGCCAGTATCGAGCTGAAATTGGTAGTGCCCTGCAGTTGCCACGTTTAAGTGCCCATGAAATTGATCGAGAAAAACATCCAGAAGGATTTACCCCAGCCCAAGAAAGTCTGCTCACTGAAATGATGCGGATTGGAGCGGTGAAGTTTGGCGACTTTAAACTAAAGGTGCACAAACAGCACCCCGACTGTCCACTATCTCCTGTGTACTTTAATTTGCGTGAGTTGATACGCTTTCCTGGAGCAAAGCAATTAGCAGCCAGGGTATATGAAGATATGCTTGTTCAGCATGATTTTGATTTGCTGGCAGGTGTTCCTACGGCTGCTACACCTATAGCTTCAACTGTTGCAGATAACTTTGAAGTAGGGCTGGTAACGCCAAGAGCCGATAAAAAAGCGTATGGCAGCGGTGCAACAGTGGACGGCTGGCAAGATGTAGATGGCGAGGAAGAAAGAAGTGTTGCCTTAATTGAAGATGTCGCTACCACCGGTTCATCTATTCGAGAAGCTGCTGAAACTTTACGAGCAGTGCGCGCACAAATTCGTGATGTATTTGTATTGGTGGATCGTGAGCAAGGGGCTAAAGAGAATCTAGCTAAAATCGGATTAGAACTCCATGCAGCCTTTACCCTTGATCGTATGCTTGCGTTTTATGTGCGTGCTGGACAGATGACTGCAGAACAAGTGAGTGCAATCAAAATGCGTCTAGGTGAAATTGATGCTTACTTAGCTAGTCAACAGAGATAAATTGGTTAGGAGCACTACTTATTGTAATGCTCTTTGAGTAGTCTTTCAGTCAAAGTGCAGGTGTCGGCCATGGTATAACCAAGGAGCTCGACACCTGTTTTTACTTCAGCTTGGGTATGGGCTTCAATTTCTAGAAAAGGAGGAATCTCAGATATCTGGTCAATATCAAATTGAATACCTTTATAGTCATAACTAATTCGATACTTTTCTGATTGTCCATAGTGGGTAAAGCCTATGTGTTTAAGTAGAGTAGCCATGGTCTCATAGTTGCTGATCTCTAGTTCAAGTTCGTCTGCCTGAAGAAAATGTTCATGCGGATGTTGGATCTTATACGTTAGTGTGTGTTTCCCATCTTTCAATCGTAAGCGAATTTTCTGGCCAACATTATTTCTGAAAAAGTGCGAGACAATAAGTCCACGAAATAGTTCTCTAGCACCAATGCTGATAAGTTTGTTAGTAATATCTGCTACATTTATTTCCAAGATTTTTACTTCAATTTCAGTGCGTTGCATACACTCACTAAAAAGAGCCTGTCTCGACTTTGCCTGCGCGCTTGAAAGAGGCGATAATTACGCCACTAGGCGTGGTAGTTGTTTCGATGAGAGTGAATGTGGCTGGAATAGTTCCTTCAGCAAATAAGCGGAACCCTTGGCCTAAAGTGATGGGGAATATTTTGAGCCATAATTCATCAACCAAATCATTTTTGAGCAAAGTCTGAATCAAATTGCCACTGCCATGCACTTGCAAATCAGGACCATCTTCGGATTTGAGCTTGCGAATTTGCGCTACCACATCATCATTAATAAACACTGACCTTTGCCATTGATGAGAGGTGATGGTAGTAGATACTACATACTTTGTAGCCTGATTAATTTCAGCTCCGTCTTCAGGATGTTGTGGCCAATAGCCGGCGAAAATTTCAAAAGTCCTCCGGCCCAATAGCAGATCGAAAGGCTTGCTCATTTGTTTTGCCATGGTTTGTCCCAATACATCATCAAAGTAAGGTACTGTCCAACCGCCATAGCTAAATCCACCGCGCATATCTTCTTCTGGTCCACCAGGCGCCTGCATGACCCCATCTAAACTAATAAAAGAGAGAACAATAATTTTACGCATAGGAAAAATGATATGTAGTCTAAACAAATGTAGCAGGATTCGAGCAGGAAGTCTCCGTTAGGCTAAACGAAGCCCTATAATTCATGTGCATATAATGCTAAAATAGTAAGAAATAGATTATGAGCATTTTTAGTAATGACTGAAAACAAAGATATCTATCATGCCTCCAGGGAAAATAGTGACAGGTCAGTGCATACAGGCGAAAAACCACCAGAACTGGGGGGATCGACAGCTGTGCATGTTGATGCAATTAGGGGAGTGTTAGCAAAGTTAACACTTGCGCATGAGCAAGTGAACCTTGAGATAAAAAAGTTACCCGGTGAATCGAGTAGCAAATATTTATGGCGTCTCGCGGAAGCTCTCACAAGCAAGCTGCAAGCAAAGCTGGGCCCACTATTTGACCCCAATCGTCTCAGTGATGCCGAAACATTAGCAATTGTGGATCAATATATACAAGCAGCAATTTTGCAGGATATGCACGATGTTACTAGGCAGCCTGACTTTCAGGCGGATAATGAAAAAGCATTCGCGACTTTCGTGGCAGGGATTGCTACGCATAGGCCAAGGGTCGGTGATACTTTTGATATTGCTACCTTTGATCAAACCGAACGGAACCGGGGATTTTTTGCAAGCACAAGAGGAGGTAAGGTGGCTAAACGAGAGACCTATTGGAATACTCTGTTTTTCCCTTTTAATAGCAGTATGGCACCTGCATTGGCACGAAACATGCTCGACCACAAAAATGTGGTACTCCTAGGCGGAGGTAATGCTCGTCTGGGCGAAGAACTAAAAAAGCAAAATGTCTCACTAAAGGATATTGTAAATGTCGATCCTTTTGTAGATACGACGCAATCAGGGCTTGATCCGGTTGTAGGCGTCAGTGCCGGTGACCGCAGTCTGGTAGAAGCGATGAAGCAGAGGAATATTGGTGCAGTAGATGAAGTTTGGGCAGAGTACTCAGTCCCTGCCTATCTGCAAACACCAGAAGAAATCATGGCGATGTTTGCTAACATTGATGCGCTCTTAGCGCCTGGCGGCAATGCTCGTATTTGGCCGACTGAAGTAAAATCGGACAGCAATGATGCTGCCGTCAATGCTCGCAGACAGGCATTTATCCAAAGTGTGCAAAGCTTGGTTAGAACAGGCAACTATCAGCTAGTAACCTATCGTTCTGCAGGCAGAGCGGGGATTGTGCTGCATAAACTGCCTAGCAATAAGTAGCAGTTGTGAGTAAAGTTGCGTCGGTAGTTTATTACTGATGAGAATTATGCAGAACCATTTCGCTGATTTGCCTGAGAATGCAGCGTATTTAAGGGGTATTGGACAGGATAGTCCGAAAGAAGCACTTATCCAGGAAATTGACTTTGCTAAGTTAAGCTCTGTCTTGATGTTGTTTGAACAACCTGATCTATATCAATATGTACGGGTAGATGGATTTGATAATGATTTAGTAAAAGGTGTTGTGGATAAGCTTTATAAGGCAATAATATATGGTAATCTGACACCGGTGCAGATAGGAGCATTGCAAGATCTTTGGGATTATTTGGCTGCTGCCGACAGTGATGAACTGAAGCCTGCAGACATGATTTTTGTGTTCGGTGGACCAGAGGAGACCAAAGCGCGTAAGGCAGCTGAGCTATACCATCAAGGTCTAGCATCAAGAATTGTTTTTACTGGTGATACGCAACGCGCACTGGTGGATACACCGCATGAAAGTGAGTCTATACGAGATCAAAAAATTGCCATTGCTCATGGTGTGCCTCCGGAAGCAATTCTCATTGAAAGCAAATCATTTAATACGCCCCTAAATGTGCAAAATGCTTTATCAATTCTCGCTCCGCTTAAACCTTTTCCAACGCGTTTTATTCTAGTAAATTTGCCTTGGTATTTGCGTCGAGCAACTTATACCTTTCTGAATTATTGGCGTGATGCTCCAGAGCCTGCCCAAAGCGTGCAGAAAGTAAATGCCACTTCAGAGCAGTTTGATCGGAATACATATTTTAGAGACAGAAGAGGGCTAGAATACGTGGTTTTCGAGTACCTCAAGCTACGGCAGGCAAGAGCGATGATGCATATGTAAAATGTGTAGATCTTAGGAGCGCACTGACTTAAATACCTTGCCTTGGATTGCGTCTAGCGTAATCTGCTCACCATCTGTGATAACCTGTAATGCTACTTTTGTACCCACTATACAGGGTTTCTGTAGCTCTCTTACTGCAATAGCGGCGTGGCAGGTAATGCCGCCTTCATCAGTGATGACACCTGCTGCTTTCACCATGGCTGGATAATAATTTACATTGGTCATTGTGCACACAATGATATCTCCTTCCTGGACCGCTGAAATATCATTACGGCTCAGCACCAGTTTTGCCTTGCCAGTTACTATACCAGGATAAGCAACCTGCCCGCTTAGTTCAAATGCTGACTGCACATCTGTTTGCTCGGGATTGATAAAGTTTCTGTGTCCACAAAATGCAGCGAAGTTCGCTTGATTATGTAATGTGTCATTTTCTAAAATGTAGCCAGTGAGTCGAGAAGAAATAGTTTCTGTGTCGAGACTTTGGTTATTAAGCAGCAAGTTTGCTTCTGTGAAGCTGAGTACATGCGCTAATTGAGGGTTAATTCCTGACTGTCTGAGTTTTATGACTAAAAAATGCTCCACTTTTTCATCGAGCTCATATAAAATTCCTTCTGATAGATGACGCGATTCCCAAGCCTCGGGCACTGCTTCAACAAAGGCATCACCTACTACAATCATGTAGAAGCTCATTGCTTGAGCGATGGTCTCAAAAATGATGGCAATGTTTTCTTGGCTAATTTCCCGCACTGCTTTTAAACTGAGTATTTGTTCCTTGAAATTGCGATTGAGTCTGTCGAAGAGTTTTCTGTCAGTGATTACTCTGGGAATAATTACTTTTTTAAAATGAGTAAAATCACTAAGAATGGGATAAAAGTTGACTTTCTTGCCATCGTAATAGAATAAAGCGCGATGTGAATGCTGATAGGCCGATTCAAAATAGGGACCATAGCCTTTTTGCCAGGCCTGCACAGAGAAAAGAGACAAGTCGCGCTTGACCGTTGGTCGCAGCGTGCGGTCAGCTATATTTGTTTGCTCAGTGGTAATTGGTCGACTTTGGACAAGCCAAAATGTTGTGTCTGCTTTTGCCCATTCCACATCAACCGGGTAACCGAAAAGCTGTTCGACTTGAGTAATGATGGCTGTTAATTCTTCTACTTCATGAGGCGCCAAGGTGAGGGGGAAGCTTGGTGATTGTAGGCAATGGGTGTTTTTCTTGTCGACTATAAATTGCTCCGGCGTAACCTGGCCTGATACTAACTTTTCTCCCAGACCTGATACGGCCTCGATGACGATATTAGATGTGCCGTGAATAGGATGCATTGAGAACGCTACCCCAGCAGTTTCGCTAGGCACCATCGCTTGAATAAGCACCGCCATAGACGGTTTCGTCGTGGGGCAGCTTTTTGTTTGGCCATAGGTTTTGCTTCTTTCAGATAAAGCTGAGTGCCAGCAGGTGAGTATCGCACTTATGAGATTGTCCCTTGTGACCTGCAATACACTTTCAAATTGTCCTGCCCAGGAAGCAGTGGCACTATCTTCATTGCTTGCACTAGAGCGCACAGCAACCGTGTCCACATCTAATTTGTCAAAAGCGGCTAGTATCTCTTGTTGAATATGAGTTGGTATTGCAGTCTCATGCCATTGTTCAAAAGCTTCTTTGGCAAGCACAAACCCATTGGGCACGGCAAAGCCTGCTTGTTTGAGGATTGCCAAGTTAAATGCTTTGTTTCCTACTTGGGACTGGTTTTGGTTGGTAATGTTGTCTAACCACAGAATCATAAAGTGGTTGAACTTTAGTAAAAAAGTAATGCTGAAATTGCCGTCAGAATCTGTCAATACAGGGGGCTGTGGTAGAAATGTGTGCCAATGTGTTTTTAGCTTCTATTCCATGGCATCTTAGCAAGTAAGAACGCCATTCCACACCAACCTGTCATACCTGATACCAAGAGGCCTGTTGCTACCACCGCAATGAGTAATAATGATAATTCACCAATAAAATAATATCCTACCAGTCCTGCCCAAAGCAAAAGCGATGCGGCGATAAATACTTGGCGTATAATTGGTAAACGTCTGGAGTTTTTTTGAGTTGCAAAACCAGATTCTTTCCAACTAACCAGGCCGCCTGTAATATTGTAAATGTCAGATTTAAGGCTGTGAGCAAGGATTTTGCTGGCTTCTAGCGAACGTTTTCCTGAACGACAATGTACGTAAATGTGTTTATATTGCTGTAATTCATGAAGTCTTGTAGCGAGTTGGTCGAGCGGAATATTGATGCTGTCAGCAATGCGTTCTTCTTCGTACTCGGCAGGAGTACAAACATTGAGCACAATACTGTCGTTTGAGAATGTTTGATTATTGCTTAGAGTGTGTAATTGTTTTGCACTGATTGATGTAAACATATGATTTGGTTAAGGTAGGCATAGGTGTCTTGCTCTACAATATGATGGCGTGTGCCACGATGTGTTTGTTAACAATGATAATAGTTATATATGTCACCAATTATATCAACTGCACGAGGGATTATACTTGCTGATAATAAAGTTATTCTGATTAAGCGTAATAAAAATGGTGCAGAATATTGGGTGACACCTGGCGGTGAAATACATAGTAGCGAGACTCCACAGGATGCATTTGAGAGAGAGGCAAATGAAGAGCTGAATATCAGTGTGAGAGATAGTAGGCTTGTCCTGGAGATACAAGAGAACAGGAATGGCATTGAGCATCATGACTACTACTTTCTAGCATATTTGGCGACAGCGTTTAGTGGCGAAATATTTGGGGAAGAAGCAAAAAGAAGCAGCGCTGCAAATGTCTATCAGCCTCAACTCGTGGATCGGACTCTTTTGGGGACAATAAATCTTGTGCCGGAATGCCTTAAGAACTTTATTGATACTGTGCTTTTGACTGGGAATATAGAGTACGGGCTCCTAGATCTGCGTTAAAGTTAAGGTTTGAGCATGTCAGTAGAAAATCTGCTGGATTTCCCTGTGTTTTTGCATATACAGACAAAATCTGTATAAAGTGACTGTTAATTTTCATCCTAAAAAGATATAATGATAAGAATGCAATTTTAAGATATATGGTTAAGCATCGTGAGCGAATATCCTCTGGTCATAACAATATTGGTAAATACGTCTTCAGAGAGCGCTATATAAGTGCTGAAGAGTACCAAGTAA
This sequence comes from uncultured Candidatus Peribacteria bacterium, assembly GCA_964512325.1. Classification (GTDB taxonomy): domain Bacteria; phylum Patescibacteriota; class Gracilibacteria; order RBG-16-42-10; family RBG-16-42-10; genus JACQZO01. Next base: position 22,876 of record CAZEGN010000007.1, on the reverse strand, counting down.
AAGCTGCAATTAGCTCCCTTGCTCAAAAAGAAAATAGGGAGGGCCTTACTCGAGCAGAAAAACAGGAGCTTGGTGTTTTACGTGATCGATTTCTTGAATTAGTGGCTGAGCACAGAACAAAAATGAAAAGCGTGTTGACTGATTCTAAAACCGAGCACGGTGCTGGTAGTGGTAAGGATAATTTAGTGTTTACCTCATCACCTAAAAGCGGCTTAGTGTATAAGTATTCAGTGCCGAAGTTTGCGGCAACACCTGAAGCTGTGGAATATTTGCAAAAGAAATACTTGATTTTGCAAAAGTATATGCACAACTGGATACCGAAATCATACTTCGTACTGGGCGAGAGAGATGATAAATATGGCACAGCTATTGATGAACCTGGCAAGAGATCACGCAAGATTCGAGCGGTTGTGATCACAATTCAAAGGAAAGTTCATGGTCGTAATTTTCAGGAGATGACTGCTGCCGAAAAAGAAGATGAAATGGTGGTGTCGCAATTGTTCGCTGCGCATGCTCAGTATATTGCCTTGAAAAAGCGTGTGAGAGCTGCTTGTATTCAGTTAAACCTCCCGGAAGATACACTGGATGTGAAACTGGATATTGGTAACTTATCCAGTGAGACTTCTCTTGATGAAATAGATTTGTCAAAATTGAAAGCATTTGATTCGCCTAATATTATGTTTGACACGAAAAAAAGACGTCTGCAGTTTATTGATTTTGATATGAATTACTGGAATGAACAAAAAGAGAAAGTGTTTCGGCTTTTAATGCAGCAAGAAGAGTAATTACTTACTAGTAATCATAAACGTGAGTATGGCGTCGAAGCAAAAGGCATTTGTATTTGCTTATCCCATAGCAGAATATATTGTCAGTTGTATTGATCGTGCCACATTGTTTACTGGCTCTAGACAGGCAACCTTTCACTATGCCAGTATGCAAGGGGAAAAGTTGTGTGTCGGTAATGTAAGCTGGTAAATCGCGTATGCGTTGGATAGTCAGACATGTAACATTTGTCTACTTAGTGGTCAGACACTTTTTGCAAACTCCTCTAAAGTCAAAGTTTTCAAACTTGAACCCGGTGCTTTTCTCAAATTTTTCCATGGCATGATCGAACTCGCATGGTAAATGATAAATCTCTAAGCAACGATTGCACTGAAAGTGGTGGTGATGATGGTAGCTTTCCCCGAGCTCATAGGCTTTTTCACCACTAGCAATATGAAATTCGCGCACTAATCCCGCTTTAAGAAAGGTCTCTAAAGTTCTATAAACACTGACCTTATCAAGTGTGCGGTCTAAAGCGATTAGCTCTTTTGCCGTAACCAATTTATTAGCTTTCTCTATGAGTTGCAGTACTTTTCTTCGTAAGGGGGTGAGAGTGAGGTGCATAAATGTACAAGGTTTGTATTTATAATAGCATTACTTGCAACTGGGTTGCAAAGTTGTGAGTTTGTGGTAATAATGCAACTTGGTTGCAAAAGTTGTCAGCATGAAAAAAAACTTACTTATACGCACAGATGGAAGAAATAATTTGCCTCAGCAGGCAGGGCTAAAAGTACGTCCTATCACATTAGTTGTTGGTCCATTGGGTGCTGGTAAAACAACTGTGGTGGATAATCTATTAGTTCATCTGCTCAAGATAGAAAATGCGGCTAGCGCCGAGACAAGAGTGGATTTATCAAAATATCTAGTAATCACTAATGATTTGGGGAAGGGCGTAGATAACGAACGTCTACAGCGCTGGCATAGAAAAGTACATATTCGTCATATTGAAAAAGACTGCGCTTGCTGTGATGGTCGTGAACAGTTTGCAGGTGCTCTGCATGACACTGCAGAGTTCGAGCATATAATCGTCGAACCTTCAGGTGCAGCTCAAGCTAATAATATTTTAGCAACATTGCCGAGAGAGGCAGATACATATGTGGTAGGGGTGATGAGTGCTGCCGACTTTTCGGCTGCGTCTAGCGACGGAAAAATAGCCGCGCTGCACTGTGCTGATGTGATCGCTGTAACTAGAGCGCTGTCACATCAGCAGCGAGCGATTCGGGAACGCATTGCAGCAATCAGTGCCGCTTCTGTCTGTTTCCTGCCTGATCCTTATAAGAAAACTGAGCCTGGTATGTTAGTTTCCTCTCCAGACCAAAGCTGGCAAATATTTATAGAAACGGTACTGGCAAGAAACAAAACAAATAAACAATGGAGAATCGGTGCACAGGCCGCACCAACAGAGCAGCTAATTGGGAAAGGGTACAATTTATCACCTTTACTGGCCGATGATCTATATATGCTTTTAAAGGGTAATTGTGAACGGGCAAAAGGAGTGACTACAATTATCGCTCCTGATGGTAGTACCAGTCAGCGTAGTTTTGATTATGCTTATGGCACATTGCGTCTACATGAAGAGGTGCAGCAATCAGCTTCAGCCGTTACCATTATTGCCGTGCCTAGGAAGCATCAGAGTATTGCTCAGACTCTAGAGAAAGAACTGCAAAACACTACCACTGCTCAAACTGAACGATGTTCCGAGCTAGCAGGAACTGTGGCGGCGGCACGTGCAGGAGAGGAGCTCCCTGCCAGTTTCCAGGTTTTTAATAATACTGGTACGCAGCAAGTACTAGCACAAGCTGATCGCTATTTTGGTTTGGCTGCAAACAAAGCGCAAAAAGAGCTTGCCGGTGAGACATTTGTGGTTGAAGAACTTGAAGCAGAAATGGATGAGCTAGGGGAGAAAATGTTCTTTGATAGTGCAATTATATGGCTAAGTTATAAGGTTTTAGCTTATGGTAAGGAGCAAATGCCTTATCGACCAGCGCCCATACGTAGCTGGGCTGAGTTGCTCGCTCATGCCAGTCCCAAAGGGTATATCTGTACCAACCGGCTAAATTTCCTTCGCAGGACTTGGCGTAAGCATGCCTCTTTACTTGGGGTTGAAACTGAATTGGATCAATATTTCCCTCCTAACACTGATGTACGAACCATGGTCGCGGATCAAACTTTTCAACGGTTTGCTGCGCTAATTGCAGTTGAGTGGCTCGCTTATGAGCGTTCAGCTTTAGGCAAATGGAAAAACTTTTAAATCTAGAGAATATGACGCCGCAAGCAATCAATGACATTTTTCTGATCATAAAGCGACTCAAGCAGGCTGATAGTCTTTATCCTGATGAGCAAATCAATGCGTTGTTTTCAGCACTGGTGGGATTAGTTCAAACTCACGATGCTGTGCGCTATGAAAATGCGCTTGCTCAATTTAATCTCGCCTGCTTGGTGGCAGATAGTCAATACCTGTGTGGGCTAGGAGAATATGCTCTAGAGCTTTACTGGGCCAGAAAGATAAGAGAAGCGTGGGAGCCTAGAAGTGTTTTGCAGCAATTTCCTTATCTGGCCAACTATGAAAAGCTAGTACGCTTAGAGGTCAAGAGCAGCAACCTGACTGCTACCAAAAAGAAAGTATTGTTTATTGGTTCAGGACCATTACCGCTGAGTGCCTTTGTCTTAGCTGAAAAGTATGGCATGCAAGTGGACTGCTTAGATAAAAGCAATGAAGCCACAACTTGTGGTGCTACACTAGCAAATGTACTAGGCATTAACCAGGTGTATTTTATCAATACCGCCATTGAACACTACCTTGATCTAGCATCTTATCAAACTATTATTCTTGGTGCTTTAGTAGGGACAGATAGTCAAGAAAAAGAAAGAATATTGGAACATCTTCATACACAAATACAGCCCGGAACTAAAGTCATTGTGCGCAGTAGTCACGGTCTAAGGGAGTTGCTTTATCCGGGTATTGAGATTCACAGGTTGACCTACTGGCACATTGAAAATGTCATTCATCCTAAAGATGACCTTATTAACTCTGTTATTGTCTTATGCAAGAAATTCTAAAACAAAGCTCATTAGCAGTACGAAGATTATTGCTACAATACGAAGAATATCAACTTCTTACCGATTTGATTGCTGTGAGCAAGGATCAAAAAGAAAAAGAGCTTTTGCTCATTGACCGTGCTCAAGTAGGTGCTGAAATGACCTTTGCTAATCACATTATCTGGCTGATGTATAAACACACCGCTTACCAGAACACAAACAAGGCTTTACATAACCTTGCCGACCTTGAGCAACATTGTGCCCCGGTTGATGATATTTGTCACAAACGTTGGCATTTTTTAGTACAGCATCTGCAGACACAAGAAGCTCTATTTCAACCTACTCTGTCCTTGGCTGACCTTTATCAGTATCCCAAGGTGTTAGCATTACTTGACGATTATGAGTTTATGAAAGCTTGGAAAGGCTATGAATTCTATAGGGTGGACGGGAAGATACGAAAATGGCAGAACTATCTGTGCTAGCAGAGGAGTAATTGGCTCTTAACTTTTAAGTCGGTGGTAAACAAAAAAAGAGTACAGGACTACAATGATGGTGGTGCTAATGATGGGGATGATCGTGAACCAAAATGCCCAAACGGGGAAAAGTAGACCAATCAAGCTTAGTATAGAGCTTAGTTTAAACAGCATACTGCCTAAGGCATGTGTTTTCCGCCATACTTCAGTGCTTGCTAGGGTCCATGGGGTGCGAATGCCAATGCTCCAGTTGGGCTCTGCTTTTGAGACCAGAATGCCCAGACAATAAAACAGTATAGCGAATGCAGGTACTAGGAGTGTATTGAAATCAAAAATGTAGCCTAGATTCCAGATAATTGTTAAAGCATAAATATAGACAAGAAATAAGAAAACGATGATGCTGAAAACGTTAAAGTGTTCTCTAAACTTATCAATATTCTGGCGCTTAGGATCAAGTCGTGGAATGAGCAGAAAAAACAGTAACATGGCAACAAGAATCAGCGGTAGCAGGAATGCTCCCCAAAACTGACTGAGATAGCCATTCACTTGTCCATACATATCCCAGTGGGCTGCAACCTGAGCGGGGAGTTTGGGATATACATAGGCACCCACAAAAAAACTTCCAATCGTGAGAAGCGTAATCACAAACTCGCTTTTTTGTAGTTTCATAGAGTGTTATTAGTGATAGTGATAAATTATCACTATCACTCAAATTTTGCTAAAGCATCAAAAATCAGCGTGAAACTAGCTATGAATAGATGCTAGCGCTTGGCGTTTAAGATTTTGATAATCTTCGTGGGACAATAGTCTGCTGCTTGCTGATGTACTTCCAGCTCATCAGCTGCTATTTCCCCTGTATATACTTCTCCCTTTGCTTGGCCCTGCTTTAACTTTGCTTTGCCATCCTTCGCCGACATTTCCCAGGTTTGGGGAGCAATTTGCACACAAGCATTGCAGCCAATGCAGTTCTGCCGATAGTGTTGGATTTTAATAAAACTCATATACCAGCTTTTGCATGTACTTTATAGACTTTATCACCAGCGCGAACGAGATTGGCTAAGGAAATAGTTGCTGTATTGCCTTTATTGCCCTGACTAACCGTTTGATCATCTACCCGCAAGCTGTCTATGTTTGTTCGTACAACACCAGTTCTGCCACCAATGATGAGGATTTGGTCATGTTGTTTCAGATCACCAGCCTGCAAGGCCAATTCTGCTACTTGGGCCTTATTAAAATAATGTGTGATCGTGCCGAGGAATTCTTTTTCTTCAGTAGCTTGGCTGCCTGAGCTTTTTGTCCAATCAGGCAGTTTTTTCCCTAAATAATAGCCATCAGAAAAATCTCTATTATATACAGTTTTCAGTCGCTTCATCAGTTCATCCTTCTTTTCTGGAGAAAAGGTGCCGGCCATAATAGCTTGTACTGCTTCGACATAGGCTCTTACTACAACATCAACATATTCTGGTGCTCGGCCTCGGCCTTCTATCTTAAATACATCGATACCGGCGGCCACCAATTGCTCTAAAAAGGGCAAAGTGCACAAGTCTCTGGGACTGAGTACATATCCGTCTCGAATCTGTAGCTCATTGCCATTTTCTTCATCGATAATTTTGTACTGTTTGCGACATTCCTGTAAGCAGGCACCACGTTGTGCTGAAGTGTTATTGGAGATCAGACTCATTTGGCAACGCCCACTTTGGGCAATACAAAGGGCGCCATGAACAAATACCTCCACTTTTAGCAGTTGCCCGTCAGGGCCTTTCAACTGTTCTTCTTGAATACGGTTACAAATAGTTTGAATCATAGTAAGGTCTAGCTCTCGTGCTAATACCACCGTACTGGCATATTGACTATAAAATTTCACAGTCTCGTAGTTGGAAATGGAGAGCTGAGTCGAAGCCTGAACCGTCATCCCAATTTCACGAGCATAGAGCATGGCGGCAATATCTTGAATGATCACAGCTGATATGCCTGCTGCTTTGGCAGCATCAATAATGCTCCGCATTAAACTGAGGTCATGCTGATAGAGAAGAGTGTTCAGTGTGATATAGCTTTTCACATTTGCCTCCTGACAGCGTTGGGCCACTTCTGGTAACTCCGCAAGACTGAAGTTGTTTGCGGCTCGCGCACGCATGTTCAAATGTTGCACACCGAAGTAGACACTATCGCAACCGGCATTGATTGCAGCTTGTAATGCTTCAAATGATCCCGCCGGTGCCATGATTTCAGGTTTTTTCATAAAGCGTTTTTGCGTGCGTGAGTCTAGCAGAAAGTGCGTACTTTCGAAATGGCACCTTATATGTGCGAGTGATCTTTGCCAACTGCTTCGGCAATTGTAGAGAAGCCATCACGCTTAAGCAAAGCGACGAGGCCTTGATTTATGCTGCTGATGAGTTGTGGGCCTTCAAAAATCATGCCGGTAATCAATTGCACAAGAGAGGCGCCCAGTTTGATTTTTCGATAAGCATCATCTGCTGAAAATACTCCACCGCAGCCAATAATGATGTATTTGCCTTTTGTATGGCGATAAACATCGGCAATTAGCTTGTTTGCCAGCGGCTCTACCACTTTTCCACTTATACCTCCCTGCTCCGGGAGGGGGTGCTCTTTTATCAGTGGAGTATCTCTATTTTTAGTGAGGTTGCTACAAATAAAACCATGAATTCGATGCCGCATGGCCACGTCTAGTATGTGCTCTAAGTTTTCTTCACTAATATCAGGAGAAAGCTTCAGAAAAATTGGCTTTGGAGTGACTATTTCGTCAAGCTGTGTGAGCAATGCATCCAACCGTGCTGGCTCAGTAAATGGCTGTCCACCAAAAGCATTTGGGCAGCTAATGTTAATCGTAAAATAGGCGCCGATAGCGGTGAACTGTGAAAAAGCTTTCACATAATCTGCTATTCCTTCATCAAGCTCACAGGTTTGAGCACAATTAGTTTTGGCGATATTTGTACCAATTGGCAGTGCAAAGTGTTTTGGCCGTAAACGTCTAGCAATAGCTTCGCAGCCATCATTTTTGAGGCCATAGTTTACCACCAGTGCCTGTGAGCTTTTTAATCTCCAGAGGCGCGGCTTTTGATTGCCAATGCATGCCTCTCCCGTGATTGATCCTACTTCCTGAAAGCCAAATCCTACTGCCGGCATGATATCGGTTAACTCTGCATTTTTATCAAAACCGGCCGCCAAACCAATCGGATTTTTGAAATGGATACCGAGTAGTGTTTGTTCTAAACTTGGGTGCTGATAGGAAAAAAGAGCTTTAGTAAAATATCTGCTAATCCCATACCGTCCCAGCAATTTTCCGACTCTTACCATATGATCATGGATGGTTTCTGGATTTACGCGAAAAAATAAAGGCTTTAGGGCGTTTTTATAAACAAAACCAATAACACGGTTGCGTAGGGCTAATAACATAGTAGGGCTCTTATATGCCGACATCTTTGCGTAAGATTTTCTCTAACGCTTTGCCTTTTGCCAACTCGTCAATCAGCTTGTCGAGATAACGAATTTCACGCATGGTTGGCTCTTTAATATCTTCCACTCGTACACCGCACACCACGCCTTTAACCAATACGCGCAAGGGATTCAACTGCGGCGCATGTGCAAAAAAGGTTTCAAAATCTGTCTGCTGAGCAATTTGCTTCTGCATCTCTTTTGGGCTATATCCTGTGAGCCAGCAAATAATACTGTCTACTTCTGCCTTAGTTCTGCCCTTTTTCTCAGCCTTGGCGATGTACATTGGGTAAACGCTTGCAAAGCTGGTGGTATAGATGCGATGTTTTTCCATCTGAAAATGAGCTGTTTTATTTTTAGACAAAGCAATTATAAAGATCTAGTATCAATAATACAAAAACGTGAGCACTAAAATAAGCGTGTGATGCGCCTTGTCAGCAGAGAAAACTGGACTTTGCAACCTGGAAGGTTTGGGTATTAGACATGCTGCAATATGATTCTTTACCCAATCAGTTGCAAAAAATTGTTGATGAAGCAGTGGGAGAAATTGAAACTAATTATCAAGGGATTTTTTACTCTTGAGTAGCGTGAGCAGTTTGGTGACTGTATTCCAATTGCGTATGGTCATGCATTGGTACAGTGGTGAGCTGACGATTTTGCTTAAGCGACTTTTGGTACGCTTTGCACTTAAGCGTTGTGAATAAATCACATTATCTCCTGGCCAGATTCTATCTACCTCGGGGTGGGGATGAAAAATTGATAGTGCTTCTTTTGGCTCTATTCCCAGCAGAAAGATAACATCACTGTGATATTGTTGTGGTGTATCGCCAAAATGTGGTGGCTTTTTATTGACGACAGTCTCTAGCTCTTGATGTGTGAGGACTAAGACCTTAATGAGTTTGCTATCCAGTTTAAAGGATGCGGATAAAGCTTTTTCAATGATTGTGGCAACAGTCTGCTGATCTTGATCAGATCTGAGCAGCACATTGCCACTGGCAATGTAAGTACGGACATCTCTATATCCTAAATCCTCTAAGCAGTGCTTAAGATCAGACATCGTTACTTTGTTTTTGCCACCTACATTAATGCCTCGCAATAGGACAAGATAGAGCTGCGCTTTTTTCATAGCTGTTTACTTGCTTTTTCTTCGACTCAGTATCCCTTGCACCGAAGGACTGATCGCCTTATCAGTACGGTGAATACAGCCTATCCAGCAGCAGGGCCGTCTTTTCCCTTCCTTGAGCTCAATTACTATGCGTTGAATATGCTCCTTTCTGGTTTCTTCTTTTTGGGGAAAAGTAACCCAACAAATCCATTCATTGCGGGCCAGTGGAGTTAAAACTTCCCATTTCGCTAGCGCTGCTGGGTCAGCTAGCAGTGCTTGGCTGAGATCTGCAGGTAGACTATGCACAACTCCTCCAGAGATGTGTGATGCATTCATGCTTTTATTTATTAGCGTATAGTCTTTATATCCAATTCAGTGGACAGTCACAACTATCTTGTAGTACTGGAATAGTAAGTGACAAGGTTAAGCTAGCGAAAATCTTGCAAGATAGTGGCACTATGAGAGATGAGAAAAAAAAGATCGCCCAGAGTAATAAGAAGCTTCGCTGTAAAACTGAGACGCAGTGGTGACGTGGTATTTGCGAGATGAAGCAAGGTGAGTGCAAGGCTGAAGAAAAGAAGATGTGAGCTGCTGACTGGTCCTAAGCTACTGATGATCAGAAATTGAATAATAATACCCAAAGGTATGATGATATTTTGTTTTTGCCATAAACGAAATGCATAAAACAAGGCGCTACCCATAAGCAATAAATAGCTGATTAGGCCCCATATACCTCCACTATAATAATGATCAAGTGCATCATTATGGGCGCGATCAATTACTTCATCTGGATTATAAAGCAGCTTGGTCAGTGCTTGTGGCTTGGGCGTAAAAGCGACAGGTAAATTCTCAAAACCGTATCCAGTCAACCACTTTTGATTTGCAGCGCTCAGTGTTTGTTTCCAAATTTGTGCCCGAATGGCAATAGTGACATTGTTCATAACTCTTAAATTTAAAAAGGAGTGCCTATCCTGAATTTGCTGCATGAAAACACCACCTAGAAAAATGATCACGATAACACCGCTGATAGCAGTATGAAGTCTATATTTATGTAGCAGTAGCTTGCTGTGTTGAAGGCAAATCATAATTACGCTCGCTAATAACGCAAGCATAGCGCCGCGACTACCAGAATCGATAATGGTCCAGCATGCAAGCAGCAAAATTGCTAAATAAAAGTATCTAGCAATTGCTTTTTGTGAAGTCTCTTTAATAATTTGCCAAATTGGAAATAGGGTAAGCACCAAGTAATAACCCAACAGGTTCGGCTCGCCGAAACTTCCATATAAGCGAAAGCCAAAAGATTCTACTGCTGCAAAGGGGGAAATGGGGGTATATTGAGAAAGCGCTAGCAAGCTCGTACCTAAACTGCCTAAGGCGATCACTTTATAGATAAATCTCGTGCCTACGCTGGCTATGATCTCAGCTAAGAAAAAGGGGAATAGAAAGAGATGCAAGTAGCCAAGAAATCCTAACTGTCGGGTATATGTTCCCCAAAATGCGACCTGCGGAGTGGTGCTCATTGCTACTCCTGTGATGAGCATTACGGTCAAATATATACCGACGATAACTAACAATTGACTGAGCTTGATTGTTTGCAATGTCCAAGTGCTCAGTAATATGAGTGCAATAATGCCTATATAAATGGCTCTCGCTTTTGGTAATTCAAAAATCCAATTTCCATAGGGGTTGAATAACCATGGTGTTATACCAAATAACAAAGTTAAAACCACCGCGCTTAGATAGTGATGGATTTTTGCCATAATAGATATACTTCAGTGCTGCCACTATATCATAGCACTTGGTTGGCTAGACATAAGAAATAAGACATAGCATGTAGTCCTTACATGCTATGTCTTATAAAGTTAGGAAATGTGATACTCATTGGTCATGGCAATCTTTTCAATGAAATAGCGGTCATGAGAGACAATGACTAACGGGATTTGTAGTTGTGCAATAAAATGTTCAAGGGTTGCCTTACTGAATATGTCCAAGTGATTTGTTGGCTCATCAAGAAAGAGTATATCCGGCTGATTAGTGAGAATAATCGCCAAGTGCAGCCGTCTCAGTTCGCCCTGACTTAAGCTTTGGAGCTTGCTGCTCATAAATTCAGTAGTAAACAAGTAATTGGCTAAAACACTGCGCGCTTCAGTTTCAGTTGTATAGGTTTCACGCAAAAAGGTTTCTAAGACTGTGACCTCTTTGGCATAGTGGCTGAACTGTTTAAGATAGCCTAAGCGCAGATTGGGCTTCGATTCCAACATGCCTTCAAAGTCACGCTCTTCGCCCGCTAGAATATTAAGCAGAGTGGTCTTGCCCACCCCGTTAGCACCAGTAATCAGTATTCTATCATCGTTATGAATGCTCAGCTGCACATTTCTCAGAATATCTTTTTCTGGTAGCGGCTTTCTACTAATGGAAACTTTCATTAGTAGGCCTTCAACCGCGCTTGCGGGTGAAATGAGCCTAATCTTTGGTTCAGCTTGAGGTTTTGGTACAAGATTTTTCTGCAGATTTTCCAAGGCCTGCTTTTTAGAAAGTACACGATCACTAAAGCGATACTTGGGATGAAATTCGTTCGCAGTCAGCCATTTCTCTAAGGCCACAATTTCCTTGAATTGAGCCTCATGCTGTTGCCGTTGTTGTTCGATGCGCCGCTGTCTCTCTGTCCAAAAAAAGTCAAAGTCGCCCCCATAGGCACGAATGCTATGTGTTTCATGATCAAATTCCCAAATTGTGCTACTAACTGCATTAATGAAGGCGCGGTCATGTGAAACAAAAACAATTGTGCCCATAAACTCTTGCATAAACTTTTGGAGCCACAGCACGGTTTCACTATCCAGATTATTAGTCGGCTCATCGAAAAGCAGCATGGTTGGCTCTTGCAGCAGCAAGTCTACTAGTCTCACCTTCACTCTTTCACCACCACTCAGATGCTGCAGTTCTTTGATCATAAACTCTGGTGCGATTTGCAATTGCTGTAGGGCAATATCAATTTTGTATTGTTCCCAAGCTTCTGCCAGCTGGCTTTCCAAATATTCTCCCACCAATGTGAATTCTGGAGGAAAAGCTATTTCTTGTGGCAAATAGCCGATAGTTTCATTGACAGCAATAACCTGGCCCCGGTCAGGTGCGACCTCTCCTAAAAGCACTTTGAGGAAGGTACTTTTCCCGCAGCCATTTTTGCCAATGATGGCAATCTTTTTGCCTGAGCGGCCATCAAGATTCATGGTGCAGCCCTCAAGTAATAAGGTGCTGCCACTATATAACGATACATTTTGTAAACTAAGCATAAAAAAGCAATAAATATCTAAAAGAAGTTAACTGCTGTAGGCAGCTAGGCTTTCGATCTGTATTGCTTGTATGCGAAATTTACCTAAAGCTAACTACACAGTTATCAAAGCTGGACGAAAATTTGTCCGATAGATAAATGCTACTTTGAGAGCGAAGAGCTCGTAAAAATGTAGTAGTTGAGTTCCTAAACTCATAAAATTTCTGTATTAATCGCACAGAAGTTATTGCTACTATAGCATGGTGTTTATATTTGTAAATGGTTGTCTCCAGCTGCCTTTGGGCACTTTTATGGAGAAGCAATTCTGCCTGTTTTTATTTGTTATCCGTTTTCATCGCTTCTGTGCCTTGCAAAATCTGTTCGAATACTGCGGCGCCGGCCGCAATAACAATTGAAGCAAAAGCGACGAACGTACTAAGTGCAATGCCTCCGGCCCGATCATCACTAGGAGTGAGCACAATCCAAAGTTGTGCGCCTAGCACAAAGCCAACAATGATAAGTGCGCAGTGTTTGATCGTTTGTACTGCCTTGATAGTCGATGGTGAAAATGCTTGTTGATTTGAGGCATAGCTTAACACTTTCAATACCTGATAAAGCGCTATGAAAAAGGGGATGGTAGCAATATATACATAGGCCAGAAAAGGGTCGGTAAAGTACATTTCAAAAAGAGTGGCATTGACATTTCTCCCTTCAAGATGAGGTTCCCACAGTAAAAACACAAAAACACTGAGGCCCATAAGCACAGTCACTGCTTGCAGAAAAGTTGCTGGTACACGTTTCATAAATTGCTGTTTAGCTTGCCCACCCACTAGCTTAAACTAGCCGAGTCGAATTTCCAAGTCAGAGAAAAAGCTTTTTCTGATAAGAACAGCTCTGCTATAGTTGCAATGTGATTCTTGATCCTATGGACTCTAGTTGTAGACAATGCCAAAAAATATTTCAGCCGACTACTATTCCAAGAGTGGCGGGTTTGCCGGTAGACTTTGATGGAGCAGCTTACTGTGATGAGTGCAGCAATCAACGTCGTTGCAGCTGGCTCAATCAGTATTGTCTTTATAGCCGTGCCTGTGATCAATGTGGGATGGATACAATTGGCATGTACAAGTCTGGCCGTGATTACCAAGTTTACTGTGCCGATTGCTGGTCAAATCGCAACATAGTAAGACCTGGGTATATTGCAGATAAACCTTTCTGGGAGCAATTTGAAGGCTTGCTCAAGCAACAACCCCTACCAGCCTTATTGAATGATAATAATACACTCAGTCTTAATTGCGCCTACACTAATAATCTCAGCTCAAGCAAAAACTGCTATTTTGTTTTCGACGGCAGACAAAATCAAGATTGCTACTATAGCTACGGTTTAGGAGAGTCAAAGAATGCCGCCGATTGCAGTTACTGCTTAGATGCTGAACTCTGTTATGAGCTGATTAATTGTCATGGCTGTTACCATAGCGCGTATCTCATTGACAGTCGTTTGGCGACCGATTGCTATTTTTGCTATGACTTGAGCAATTGCAATCATTGTCTGTTTTCATCTGGGTTGAGAAATAAAGAGTATTACATTTTCAACCGGCAATACAGCAAGGAAGAATATGAGAAGTATGTACAAGAAAACTTACTAACAAGCAGTTATAGTAGCTTGCAATTGCTTGTGGCAAAGTATCTTGTTTGGCTACAAACCGTAGTCAGAAAAGAGTCTACAAACCGTAAAAATGAAAATTGTATAGGCAACGATATTCTTTGCTGCAAGAACAGTTCAGGTTTTTTTATCCATCAGTGTGAAGACTGTACTAATATTATGCATGCGACCACTAATAAGAATTGTACAAATAGCATGCATATAAGCTTTTCTGGGCTTTTAGATGAGTGCTTGCAGATAGAACGGGGCTATGCCTGTTTTGGTAGTGCTTTTTGTGAGAACGCGATCAATAACTTTTATTCGCTCTATTGCCGCAATTGCACAAATATATTTGCCTGTATTGGACTCCAAAGTGAAGAGTATTGCATTTTAAACCAACAATACGCCAAGGAGGACTATGATCAAATCGTGCAAAGAATCACAGCCGAGCTAAAGTCTGATGGCTCATTTGGTCAATTTTTGCCTCCAGCTCTTTCACCTTTTAGCTATACCGAAACTGTTGCGAATGACTTATTTCCACTGCTTCCGCAAAGCAGTGTGGGGCTGAATTACCATTTTGAAGAAAATAAGGATGTGCTTAGCTCCCATGCTGCTATGGTGGTTAAGGACAATATAAATGAAGTCGATGCCAGTATCTGTCAGACGCCGCTAACTTGTGAGCACTGTAATAAGCGTTATCGCATTACCGAGCAGGAGTTGGAACTTTATCGAACTATTCAATTCCCACTGCCACATATGTGTTTTCGCTGTCGCCATCAAGCACGGCTGAAACGCAGACCCAACTTTCGTAAGTACTCAAGAAATTGTAGCAGTTGTGCGCAAGAAATAGTGACGCATTATACCGCTAGAGACGCCGCACAGGTCTATTGTCACGCTTGTTATGAGCAGAATGTTTTAATAAACTAGAGGCCTACTACTAAACAATAGGTTTAGCAACGTGCTGATTGGTCTGTCGTTAAACTTCGTTGATATGACAGCGCTAACATTTCGCGCAAAACTTGTACATCCACATCAGTCAGCTTGTTGAGATAGAGACAAGCTACGGTTGTTTTGTGTTTCCCAAGCCTTGTAAGTTGCTCACGGTAATTTTCGAATCCCTCAAAGTAAATGGTAATAGCCGCTTTGCGTGGACTAAAGGCGAGCCGAGGCATATCGCCCTCGCGACCAGTATGGTGTCGATAACGCTGTGTGCCGAAACCAATAATGCTCGGTCCCCATAGTACAGGCGGCTCGCCCGTAATAGATTTCATGAGCTCAATCAATGTATACGCCTCGTTTTGACGTTGCACACTTACAGTTGCTAAAAATGATGAAACCCTAACTTTTGTGGGTTTCGTTTTGTTCTCAGCCATGACCTACTTTAATTCTCTACAGCAATTATAGCGCAAAGTGCTTAGCAACATGAGAGGCTTTATTTTTGTGCACTGCAGCAATTCTGCTAATACCGCTTACACACCAGCAATAAATGTTCCACCTCCCACTCGCTTTTCTTCTGTGTCAAAAAATGTGGCTTGCAATGGTAGCAATACAGCTTTTCTGGTGTGTTTCTTTTGAGAGAAGTCAATTCCCACTTCAAGTGATACTCCTTGAATGAGTGATTCTAAAGAGGGAATATCAAAATCACGAAAGCTTGCTGCCAGTCTCAGATTAGATTGGGAAGCAATTTGGTCTCTGTGCTGGTCAAACAAGGCATGGCCAGCCATCATTACAATATCCATGACAGTTGCTAAGATGACTATCCCTCCGATATCGTTCTTAGGAGTGAATGCGCTTGGTGAAAGTGGAGCGGAGTACTTTGGGGAATCAATAGAACTATCAGGTGTCTTTGTAAGCGCTCTTATTGGTTGAATACTTTCAAACATAAAATTGCACCATTTTCGACTGCCGCAAACCGGCGAATCTGTCTCACAGGCAGCGATACCAATACGTTTCCCACGAGAACTTTTGAGTATTGCAGTAAAACAGGCTGTGGTTTTATCAAAGCTAGTGAGCCAGGAATCATCTTTGCCCTGCAGCTCTCGTACAAACCATCTCTGCTGATTGATCATTGGTTGCAAAAATCTCATATCCTCAATCCGCGCAATTACATCACCTTGATCTAAAACTTCAGCAATGATTGGCGCTCCCGCTAAAATCACATCTGAACTATGCAAAAAGCTCGCGCTCCAGACTCCCCAAAATGGGTTCACTTCCCCAATTAAGCCGCCATCAATCCAGCGCAGCGTTTTTTCATTAACTCTAGTGGCAAGCACATCTACTTTCTGTGTTTTGAATGATGCACCCAAACCGAATGCTGCTGCTAAATCAGCTCTGCTAGCATAGACAATAATTGTTCTTGGTCCATTGGCACACATAAGTTCAGCACTATGGTCCACATCGTCTGTTCTGTTTCGCATGCGATTAATAAAATAGGCGATAATCTAGCATGGTCTTAATGTTTGTCAATAATAGACATACCAGTTCAAAAGTATTCAGGGCTGAAGTGGCAGGTACAGTGCTGGGTGAACTTGCAAGGCCTGGTGGGTGACAGCTGGGTTGGCATAGCTGAAAACGATTTCGTGGTCTCGTACCTGTCCAAGACCAACCGGTTCTTTACTGTCCACTGCTGATATATAGGGATTGAGTACTGTCCAAGAGTCCTTATCATCGTCATTGATTAAACGCTCATACATAAGCAATCGTGTCAAAGAAAGCATCAAGTATTGTTTGGCTCCACTGAGAACACTAAGTTGCTGTTCGTGGTATTTACTTACTAAAGCAGCGATGCATTCATGAACTGTGCCACTGGCCTCAGCTATATCAGCATTGTCAGATCCTGGGTCTTCCACAATGAGAACATGCCAACATGCGACATGTTCGTGATCGGTAAGGTCTTGGTAAAGCTTCTGATTGGCAATTCTTTCAGCCTTAAAATAAACACGCTCTAGCACGGCATTGTTATAGTGCTCTGCGTTTCGATTAATAATGGTGGCCAGGTTCGGTGCAGAAACGGGAGGAATAGGGATAATAAGTGGATTTTTAAAATGCTCAAGCACTAGATCCAGTGTCTCATCTGTTAAAACAGCTTCAATCTCAGCCCATTGAGGCCAGTGTAACTCATTAGCCATGGCTACCCGTAGCTTTTCGGCAAGCGCTTGGTATTTATTACTAAGGCTTGTACGTAACTTTTCAGTATTCGCTGATAACTTTCGTGTTTGTGGTCTAGCTTTAGCTGGCTTGCACCATGCCTGTACAGTGGTAGCGATCGGTGTTCGCTGCAGGGGTGGGGCTGGGTGCATTTGGGCAGCAAGGAGTTTTCGGTAGACACCCAAACTGCTACTTGCTGTGTCAGGTCGTGGTGGGAGGATAGTGTAGGCACGCGCACGAACTGATGGTGATTCATTGACCGGCGGCTCTATGCTGTCTGTATCTGGAGGATCATATCTATCCATATCATTTTCAATCTCGCTATCAGCATTATCTGCTTGAGACAGGCGTTATGCAATAGCGAGCATCTTTTTGCTTGAAGTGAGCTAAAGTAGAGAAAGAACCTGTTGTTTTATGATGCTCTGGATCTAGTCCATGTTATGAATGCAGTTGTATTATTTTAGTGAGATTGTTGGTGGATGATGCTACTGTAGCTTTGCTGCTAAAATGAAGTCATGAAGAACTACAACTTTCAATTGCTATACAGGCTCCGAAAGAAAAAGTGTGGGAGACATTATGGCAGGATAAGACATTTCGCCAGTGGGCTGGCATCATTGATCCAGGTACTTATATGATCGGTGGACTAAAACTAGGGAATGAAGTGCAATTTGTTTTAGCTGAAAATGGCTATGGTGTAACCTGTCTAGTTGAAGAGTTGATTGTTGGAGAGTTTTTGCTGCTTAGACATAGTGCCGATACACAAGAGACAGGTACACGTGAACGTGAAAAGCAGTGGACTGGTGGCAAAGAAACTTACGCACTGTCTGAAAAAGGTGTTAGCACCACTTTAAAAGTTGTATTTGATGTACCATTAGAACTAGAAGAATACTTTAAGCTAAATTACCCTAAAGCTTTAGAGCAAGTGAAACTACTAACTGAAAGAAAGAAGTGATAGCTGTACTATTTTGAACTGCGTGTAGTTACTTGCGGAAAAGGGATCTCTCTATTAGGGAGTTCCTTCAAACTCTGCTTCACCATAGATCGCTATGCCTAAAGCAATAAAGTCTCTTCTATTGTGGCGGACTTTACCATCTATGCCGAAGATATTAGCTAATTTCACTATACCGAAATCAGGAACAATATCACCAGCTTTTGTAAATAATCTTAACCATGCTTTGCCATCAGGGTGGAGTCTTTTTATGTGTGTTCTTAGCTCTGTCCGTGCAGCTTCTACTTCTTCAGGTTTCTCTGAAGTGAGTTTTTCGTTAAATGCTAAACGTGTTCTTTCTGCTTGTAGGTCAGGATCATGCTCACCATACACTGCTATGCCTAATTCGACGAAATCCCTCTTTATTCCAATGACATTACCCCTAACACCAAACATATTACCAATTTTGGTGATACCAAAACCGGGGATTATCTCACCACGCTTTTTAAATAGTGCTATCCAGTTTTTACCGGTAGGATATTGTGTCTGCAAGGCTGTCCTTAATTTGTGACGAGCTTCTTCGACATCATCAGGCTTTCCTGAGGCGAGAGTCTCCATAAACGTGATCTGTTCTAGTTCTGATCGCAAATCAGGATCATCATCGCCATAAATTGCCATACCTAGAGCAATGAAGCTCTTCTTAAGGCTGTGTAAATTACCACTCATCCCAAAAGCAGCACCTAGTCGTATTATACCGAAATCAGGAATAATATCACCAGCTTTTGTAAATAATCTTAACCATGCTTTGCCATCAGGGTGGAGT
>CAZEGN010000007.1:0-4079 GCA_964512325.1 uncultured Candidatus Peribacteria bacterium | reverse complement strand
ATGACATTACCCCTAACACCAAACATATTACCAATTTTGGTGATACCAAAACCGGAGACTATCTCACCACGCTTATTAAATAGTGCTATCCAGTTTTTACCGGTAGGATATTGTCTTTTTATTTGTGTTTGCAGTTCTTTTCGTGCGCCTTCCACCTCTTCTGGTTTCTCTGAAGTAAGTCTATCCATAAATTTGATTCGTTCTAATTCCACTTGGAAATCAGGCTCATCTTGACCATAAATCGCCACACCCAATGCAATAAAGTCTTTTTTGATGTATTTTACATTGCTAGTTATTCCCAAAGCGTTCCCCAGTTTCTTTAGAGTAAATCCAGGAATTATCTCACCACTTTTTGTAAATAGTGTTAACCATTCTTTCCCAGTAGGGAAGCGTTTTTTTACTTCTGCTTGTAATGCTTCACGCTCTTTGACATTAATCTTGCTTCTGCTCTCTTTTTGTTCGTGTTCAGCAAATAATGCTTTTTCTATATCTGCCTGCCATTTACCACTATTATGGTAAATTATTCTGACCATTTGATCAGGGTAACTCTCTGCCAGTTCCTCTTTGCTTAGGCTTAGTAATCGCTCTCGACCAAAGATACCAAGTAATACAAACGTTGCCTCTCCCACTTCATCACAAACAAGTATAGATCGATTCAGACGCGGTATTTCTACCAATATATAACTATGCTTGCGCATCATGCTGGGATGCACTTGCCCTGTACAGATGACCAAATCATCAATGTAGATCTGATGCTGATTGAGAAAGAAAATAAGCTCATGCAGGCGTTTTTGCTCTGCTCGTTTTTCTATACCAACTTGATTCCCGTGTGTTT
This sequence comes from uncultured Candidatus Peribacteria bacterium, assembly GCA_964512325.1. GTDB lineage: Bacteria > Patescibacteriota > Gracilibacteria > RBG-16-42-10 > RBG-16-42-10 > JACQZO01. The sequence goes on along the minus strand of CAZEGN010000007.1, from coordinate 3,244 downwards.
CAATACGACCATTCCCTGGAGGGAGGATAACGCCAGGCAGCTCTACTTGCAATGCATTCTTTTTGAGGACCTGGTCAATATCTTGCTGAAAACTTTGCACCGCAATATCTAAGACTTCATTAATCGTGTGAGCACCTTTCCCTTGTACCAGAGTTACGAGAGTCTTTTCGGTGCTGTCAGTAAAGATATCTTGTAATACCGAGCGGAAGTTCGTACGGAGCATGGTTTCTAACGGCTCAAGCAAAGCGAGAAGCTTGTTAGCAGTTTCTTCATCACCGCGGTACATACGAGCAACAGTCAATGCTTCCGCCATGAGCTTTCGATACTGTTGCTGTATTCCAGCTCGCTCATGAGCATCTTTGGCACGCCATACTTTGTGCAGTGTGGATTCAAATGTCTTGCCCTTGCTCATATATACGTTTCTCTCCAGTATACCATTTTGTGGGGAGGAAGAGAATGCTGTGCTTAGAATTAACACGGGATAGTCAGCTTGTTCCAGACTGTAAATGCATGCTATATAGTTCACACTTATTAAACTTAAGCTCTAGTATGAATAATATAGAACCTGGTCCGACTAGTGATTTTGATAGGTATTTTGAGCTACCTGGAGAAAGTGCTGCCGCGTGGCAAACGCTATTTGATCGAGACGGGGACAGTGCTAAAGGGATGGTCTATAAAGAATTGCAGGATGCTATTCTTACTGGTGACCCTCAAAGGCTACTCATAAAAGCAGGAGCCATTGTATACGATCAAAACCGTAGAGTATGTATCAGAGCTCGAAAAGATTTGATGGTGGAAGTAAAGTCGATCGATTATGGTCATTTCACTGCCCAGGCATTGGGATGTAACCTTACAATAGGCACAAAACATCTACCGGAGCTCGATTCCGGAGCAGCGACGCGTTTTGAGATAGCCCATTTGTTGGGTCAATAGAAGAGCCTATTTGGATTCAAAAGGGTTACTTACTTTTGTGCTTTCTTTTGCTGCTTCTATAATCTTCCCTTTTCCTTGTGCTATGAGTGTAAAGTATTGTTCATACTGACCAAGTCGATTCATCATCGCTGCAAAGTGCTTCTTGCTACTATCGAAAAAAGTATTCAGGTCACCTGGTTTTTGACGTTCTATTGCTACATGAAAAGTATCTCCATGTTGATAATTAGCATCTGCTATGATCTTCACCGGATCTGTAAAAGTTACCGCAGTCGTCATCTCACGTATGCGCTTATGTAACGCTTGATAAGCTTCTATTGTAGTGTTAATCGTAGCTAATAATGTCACCAGCTCCAGTTCTTTGCTCGTTTTGCGATCAAGGTTTGCTTGAAGGGCATACTTTTGATAGGGATCGGTTGTATCTGGATCATGAGCGGTGGTTTCAGTCAACTTTGTGAGCTTTTCGACTAAAGCGTCTGCTGTGGCCTGTTTTTCTTTTCTTTTGAGAACTACGATGCCTTTGAGTTCTCCCCTGAGCTTGTCATATTCACTGCGAAGCTTGTCGTGTTCAGCTTGTGCAAATTGGCTCATTGCAACAGCCTGTGCGACTTCCTCGGCTAGTCTGTGCGCTTTTCTATAAGCAAACTCGATTTCACTGCCCAACTTGCAAGCCGCTTCAAATTGCGCTACTAGTGCTCTTATATGCGCATCTTCTTGATCATACAATGCTTGTTTCTCAGCTAAAGCCTTGGTTGCTACTTTTGCCTTGATCGCCATTTCCGCTTGTTCCTTTTGATATGCTAGTGCTCCAATAGTGTTAATTTCAGGCAGCGGAGGATTTACCAACTCTACGTTACCGTTTACGGTATCTACTCGTAAATTGGGCATCTTTCCTGGTTGTTCCAAAACAGACGCCCTTGGTGTGGTGCTCAATTTTGCCTGGCGACGATTTAAAAGAGGCAGTATCTCAGCTAGTAGTTCACCAGCATACATTGCGATGCCTGAGCCAGTATAACGAGATTCTGTAATTCTCGAGTAGCTAGAGCCAGAAGTAACATTTATAAAGTGCAACGTGAATGGATTTAGTTCATCATTTTCCCGATCGCTATCAAAACGTAGATGGCCTTCTTCTGTTCCTATTTTTAATCTTGCAAGTTGTTCAGCATTGGAATCTTGATTCACATCTAGCAAGTGTTTACTGAGCTCAAATGTGAGTTTGATAATGATACCTTTTTGCTGGGAAGGATGATTAAAGAAGTTTCTGATCGTGAGTTTGTCTTTTTTTACGTGACAAAGAAGCCCCGCGGCTATTTTTAGGTCATTTAAAAATCCCTGTCTTTCAGCGCTAGTGCGAAATTGCGCCATTTTGGCAAATTGCAAATTTAAGAACTCTTCTACCTCATCGGCATCATTACTTTTTTGTGGTGTGTTGTTATTGGTTAGTTCACGACGATACATGGTTATCTTTTCTTCCAAATCTTTTTTAAAGGCCAAACGCAAATCTCGGTACTCAGTTGAGTCAAAAAAATCCCTCACCGCAGCAGCGCTACGATTGTGAAGCTTAGCAAAGTATTCCGCCAAACGTTTTTCCTCTGCACTGGGAGTTAGGTCCAAGTCATCGCTGGTTACATCTAAAGCTGTTATCGGTTTGCCTAAAAACTCTTTTGTGGCAGCGACTACCGCAATGCCAGGAGCAACTTCAGCCATTACACCGTGGCTCTTGATTGATTCATCACCAACAAAAAGCTTTTGCCTCTGCGCAATATGGGCGAGACGGTCAGAAAGTGCTTTAATCTTGCTCAAATAAGCAGGGTATTGCGAGAGTGACTCTGGCTGCTCAGCCAAGAGCGTGCGAAGCTCTGCGCTAATTGACTGATGAAGAGCTTCATAGCGTGTCCATTGTCTCCGTTTGGTTTCAAACAAAGCAATGAGCTCTAAGACTGCTGCTTTGAGCGCTGTCAGTTGATCGAAACGTGCCGCGTTAGCACCGCTTCTTTGTCCCAAATCAGCAATTTGCTTATCAATCACAGCCAACTTCTGATTACACGCTGCAAGCGAGGGGCTTTCCGCATAAATCTCTGCCATTTTACTACGCGCTGCCCGTCTTTGATCTACAGCAACTGGCGCAATTGCAGGTTCTCTATCTCGACCACCAGCAAGGCCTGTAGACAGACCATCATGCATTACCATACTTTTGTATTAGTTTCTCTTAATTTTACTACAAGTCAGCATCAACTGTCTATTGATGCTACCAATGACGGTTAAATTAAACAATAGGTTGGGGAAAATAATTTTGAGAGAGTTAATTTGAAGA